>NZ_CP120679.1:3267500-3867500 GCF_029537375.1 Bacillus sp. HSf4
GTTACAGACCAGAGAGTCGCCTTCGCCACTGGTGTTCCTCCACATCTCTACGCATTTCACCGCTACACGTGGAATTCCACTCTCCTCTTCTGCACTCAAGTTCCCCAGTTTCCAATGACCCTCCCCGGTTGAGCCGGGGGCTTTCACATCAGACTTAAGAAACCGCCTGCGCGCGCTTTACGCCCAATAATTCCGGACAACGCTTGCCACCTACGTATTACCGCGGCTGCTGGCACGTAGTTAGCCGTGGCTTTCTGGTTAGGTACCGTCAAGGTACCGCCCTGTTCGAACGGTACTTGTTCTTCCCTAACAACAGAGTTTTACGATCCGAAAACCTTCATCACTCACGCGGCGTTGCTCCGTCAGACTTTCGTCCATTGCGGAAGATTCCCTACTGCTGCCTCCCGTAGGAGTCTGGGCCGTGTCTCAGTCCCAGTGTGGCCGATCACCCTCTCAGGTCGGCTACGCATCGTCGCCTTGGTGAGCCGTTACCTCACCAACTAGCTAATGCGCCGCGGGTCCATCTGTAAGTGATAGCCGAAGCCATCTTTTATGATTGAACCATGCGGTTCAATCAAGCATCCGGTATTAGCCCCGGTTTCCCGGAGTTATCCCAGTCTTACAGGCAGGTTACCCACGTGTTACTCACCCGTCCGCCGCTAACCTCAGGGAGCAAGCTCCCATCGGTCCGCTCGACTTGCATGTATTAGGCACGCCGCCAGCGTTCGTCCTGAGCCAGGATCAAACTCTCCATAAATGGAACACAGATGAGTCTGTGTGACCTGCATCGTACAGGCCTGTTTGATAATGACTACGCACACTCGCATGTGCGATTTATAAAAATGAATGAACAGGTACGTTTTGTCTTGTTTAGTTTTCAAAGATCATTTCCGCCTCAAAGAAGCGACTTTATTAATATAACATTCTACCAAAGTGATGTCAACAACTTTTTTAAATCCATTTCAAAACGTTGTTTTTATAAAGCCGTTTTTTAGGCACGGACATTAATATAACATCTATTTATGTTTTGTACAATAGTTTTTTCAAAAAAATAATAATCAAGATGAACGATATTGCACATCGAACGTATATGCACACCTAAAGGATAAACTTTTGCCTTCAATAACCATAGCCAATCAAAGGATAGTATTGCACCGTTTTGTTTCTTCTATTAGATAGGAGATAACTTCCGCTTTATAAGATGAAGCATTTCCGCCCCTTTCTTTAATGAATAAAATGGAGCAAGTTGCCGACCATACTCATAAATGCTTTTCTTCCATTATAGGTTATGTGCTGACAACATAGTTTACCGAAAAAACGTTGACCACTCTTTTCGGCAGCGGTTTCTCTTGTTTCGGGGAGATCTCGGAGCTGTTAAAACCGGAAATCACACCAACACATTTTCATTTATCTTTCCGCTTTAGCTAGCGGTCAGTTGATCCAAAATAAAGACCGCCATTCATTCAGGTGATGGCAGTCCACTTTTTCGATTCCCTTATATTTTTCAGCGCTTTTTTAATTCCGCCGTCGATTGTCTGACAATCAGTTCAGGTTTATAGACAGTGGAATGCTCAAGCTGATCGGCGTTTCGCCCTTCGACTTTAGCGATCATCCACTTGGCCGCATCAATTCCCATCTGCATTTTCGGATGGGTGACTGAAGTCAACTTGACTTCCGAGGCCTGGCTTAAATGCGAATCATCATAGCCGACAATCGAGATGTCCTCAGGTACTTTCAGACCGAGTTCCCTAATCACATCAAGCGCTAAAAGGGCAATTTGATCGTTATAGCAGAAAATGGCCGACGGACGATCTGAAGAAGACAGGCGTTTTCTCACCTCAGAGACGGTCTTTTCTTCCTTGTTTTCTGTCGTATAGGTGACAACCATGTCCGGATAAAAAGACAGGCCGTTTTCTCTGAAAGCGCGGATAAAACCTTTCATTCTGTTGACGCCTTGCATGTCATCCTGTTTAAAAAGGCCGAACACTTTTTCATGGCCGAGCTTGATTAAATGGTCAGTCGCTATAAATCCGCCGTATTCATCGTCTAAAATAAAATGGGGCGGATTCAGCTCCTGATAAAGCTGATTGATCATCAGGTAAGGGATATGATGCTGTTCAAGCGTCAGGTAGTAGTTCAAATTCGGATTGAAGCTTCCGGTTTTCGTCGGTTCAACGATCAATCCGTCAATGTTTTTGTCAAGCATGTTGACAAGGCATTGTTTTTCTTTCTCTATGTCATTATTCGTGCTTGCGACGAGCAGCGTATACCCTTCACTCGACAACGTCGATTCGATCCCCCTGATAATGTAGGGAAAAATGTAGTCAGACAAATAGGTCGTGATGACGCCGATCATTTTATGTCTTTCCCTGCCTTTGTCAGAAGGTCGGAGGCGATGTGAGCAATATGTTCCTGAGCCCTGTTCCCTGTACAGAAGGCCTTCATGAACCAAGTCACCGATAGCCTGCCGAATCGTATGTCTGCTGACATCAAAAATTTTCATTAATTCATTTTCGGAATGAATTTTTTCCCCAGGCTTGACTTTGCCCTCATATATCCATGATTTAATTTGATTTTTGACCATGCTGTATTTTGTATGCTCACTCATCAGATCAACCCTTTACTGCATCTTGTACGTACGAATAAGTCCTATTATAAAGAAAGGAAGACGTGATTGCTACATATTGGAGAAAATAAGCAAATTTTTTTGAATATTTATCTTGTCGTCTGTTTTCTTTTTTAGTATAGTAGAAAATAACTAAATAACATGATGACCACAAGGGGAGCCTTCGGGCTGAGAGTGAACAACCGTTCTGACCCTTTGAACCTGTTAGTTAACGCTGGCGTAGGGATGTGGCAAAGTCATTCTAATTGCATCCAAAGCAGTGCGTGGAAAACTTTCCTACTCCTTCCCCGCATTGCTTTTTTATTGGGAAAGAAGTCCAGTATCCCTTTGTTCATCAAAAGTGAGGGTTACAATGAATCAATCAAAACAACTCGTACAGCTTATTGAAATTGCAATCATGACAGGAATCGCAATGATTTTAGATGCGATTTCCGGGATGTTTTTAAAAATGCCCCAGGGCGGTTCGATTGCCATCATGATGATCCCGATTTTTTTAATCTCTTTTCGGCGAGGACTGAAAGCCGGGCTGATGACCGGATTGCTGGCCGGATTGCTCCAGTTTGTCACAGGGGGGCTTTTTTACGTTCATCCGATCCAATTTCTGCTCGATTATTTTATCGCGCCAACAGCCGCTGGAATCGGCGGTTTATTCGCAGGTCCGATCCGAACTTCGGCCGCGGAAACCGCAAAAGGGAAGCTTGTTGCTTATGTCACGCTTGCGGTCTTTTTTGGAAGCGGACTGAAATTTCTCGCCCACGTCATCAGCGGTGCGGTCTTTTTCGCAAATTATGCGCCGAAAGGGACTCCGGTTTGGATTTATACCTTAACGTATAATGGCACATATATGGTTCCGTCATTTGTCATTTGCACAATCGTGCTCTGTCTGCTGCTGCTGACGGCTCCGAGGCTTCTGAGGACGGGCGATGATATGAGATAAAAAAACAGCGGACACCTGGTTTAGGTGCCGCTGTTTTTCCGTTCCAGCAAATCAGCTACCAGAACATAACGCTCTGGCGCAGAACCGATAAAATCAAACGGGTAGCAGGTGGAAACAGTCAGCGTCGCTCTCGGTTTGGGGACGATCACCGTCCGATCATCCGCATCAACGATTCGAACCTTTTTCACTTGATAGGTAAAGGTTCCGTAGACGGCTTTTATCATTAAGCGGTCCCCTTTCCCCACTTCCCCGAGCCTTCTGAAGATCGTATCGCGATGGCCCGACAGAACGGAATTATCATCTTCACCAGGCAGCACTGATCCGGCAAAATGGCCGACTCCCTTTTGAAGTTCATCCTCGTCAGTTCCATGATAAATCGGAAGCACGGCATTGATTTTCGGGATCACAAGATCACCGATTTTTTCACCGTTTGCAAACGACTGCTCAATCACGGTTTTTTCTTTTTTTTCGGCTGGAACGGGCTTTGTTTCTGGGACTTTCTCTTTTTTCATCTCCTGAAATGAAAACAGGGTATAGCCATGAAGCAGCTTAAATCCATTTGACGTCGTTAAATAGAGCCCTGCCGCTATCATCATGATGGATAACACCAATAACATTCTTTTTTTCCGGGATCTTCTGATCTTGACTCACTCCCCATAAAAAAGCGCCCATTCGCTTGCGTTTCTTTAAGCTGCCTTCCGAAGCCTTCTGACCATGAAAAATCCGCCAGCCATCAAAACGAATCCAAGCATGGACCATTCCGCATAATGCCCTGCAGTTTTTGGAAGCTTTGCCCCTGTAACCGTCTTTTTCACATGAGATTTCTTTGCATCATGCTTAACAGCGGTTTGCGTTTGCTTCACTTTTGAACCTGTATCATGAATGAGATCCGAGCCGATCATTTCAGGTGTAAGCAACACATCCAAAATGAAATTTCCTTTCAGATCGTAGACTTCCACAAGAAGGCTCGCTCCCTTCAGCTCATCTGCGCTGACAAGGGTTGTCAAAGTCACCGCTTTTTTCTTGCCGTCCTTGACAAGGTAATATTTCGTTTTCACTTCAAGCGTCTTTTGAAGATCATTCAATACAGAAATCATTTCCGCGATGTCTTGGCCTGACAGTTCTGATACCGACTCAAAATCAGCTACCGCTTCAAGCCGTTCCCCCAGCGCCAACAGATCGTTTTCAAAATTGGGATTTTTGTCCCGCACATTGCGAAGATGATTGACAAGCCTCTCCCATTCAGAATCGTCAACGCCTAATTCCTGAAAGATGTTGCCGATTTCCACATCATCACCTTCTTCATATGTCACTGAAAAAAGGGCGTCATCCAATTCATATTCAAACAGAAACACGTCAAGGATGTTTTGTCCGCTTTCCATATAGCCGTTTTCCGCGAAAAGCCCGGCGGCTTCTTGTTCAGTTAACCCATATTCTTTTAAATATGAAGCGAGAAGTTCTTTCGTCAGTCTTTCCCCCAAAAAATCTCTTAATTCTTCCGTTGAATCAAAATCTTTCAGACTTTCATCATACGTATTTTGTAAGTAGGCTTCCAATTCTTTTTCTGTCATTCCTACCTCTTCAAGGTACTCTTTAAGCTCCGCCTGTTTCGGTGCAGCAAAAACCCCAGCTCCAGGCATGAATAACAATACGCAGATTACAAGCGGCATCAGCCTTTTTTTCATTGAATTGTCCCCCCTAAATCTATCTTTTCTCTTTGATTATAATGGAATATTTTTAAAAAACATGTATTGTAATAAAAATTGTTTTCATCTATAATATTCCGTCCATTTTGCAGCTTAAAAAAGTCATAAACCTTGCTTCTATTGAATGTAATATAGTATAGCGAATAGGGAGGTATTAAAATGAATCCTTACTATATGATGCTTATATGTTATGTGCTATCCATCATCCATTTTTTAATAGGCTACCGGGAAGCCTTGAAAATTAGCGGAGCCGACGGATTGGTGAATGGAACGGCAATGATCTCCTGTATTCCGCTCGGTGTCGTTTTTGCTTTTTTCTCTCACTTCTTTTGGAAAATGACCATATAGACCGAAAATTGTCCTTTATCAGCTTGCCGACAGGGGCAAACTCGGATTTCAGCGATATTCACAGACGGCGGCAGTTTATGCTATGATTAATAGAACTTCAATTTACAAAAAATTCACAAAGATTGGAGGGAAGAACATGGCTAAAACCGTGGCTTCTCAGGAAGTCGCCAACATGCTGAACGATTGGTACATACTGATGAAGAAACGAGACATTTCACGCTCGATCGAAATGAAAGATGACATAGATAAAGCCATTGAAGAAATGGAACAAGATCAGGATGTCCTCCTCTATTATCAAATGTTGGATTTTCGCTTAAGGCTCCTTCTTGAGGATATCTCCCAATCATCCACCGAAAAATTAGAAGCCATCAGCTTTCATGATAAAGACCCAAAAAGCACCGATGACAAGTTGAACTATTATTTTTATCTTTTCAAGGGAATCTATGAAGACTACAAGCAAAATCATACGGAAGCGCTCAATTTTTTCAGAATAGCGGAAAAAAGGCTTGGAGCGATTCAAAATGAAATAGAAAAAGCCGAATTTCATTATAAAATCGGCGTGCTGTACTACAATTTAAAGGCGACATGGCTGTCGATCCACCATATTCATATCGCCTCGGGAATCTTTCAAGGATACGACGGGTACGCCAAAAGGGTCATCAATTGCAAAATGCTGATGGGGCTTAACTATATTGATCAGTTTAAATTTTCAGAAAGTGAAGATTTATTAAAAGAAGCGATCGCAAAAACCGAAAAAATCGGCGACCGGTATTTGTTGCCTTACGCCTATTACAATATGGGCTTTTTAAAAAGCAAAGAAGAGAAACATGAAGAAGCGCTGGCGTTTTATTCGAAAGCTTTCGCCGTCAAGGATTTTGAAAAAGCAAATTATGCTTATATTCTGTGCGTTTATGAAAACACCAGATCTCTCCTGAAAACCAAAGCATATGATCAAGCTTTTAAATGGATCGATATAGGCTTTAAAAAATCCCGGGAAATGGACAGCGAAATCCTTGAATTAAAATTCAATATTTTAAATACATTATATTCAGATATCGAGAATAAAATGGAAATTATCAAGGACTTTGTTCATCAATTAGAAAATAAAAAAGCTTGGGTAGATCTGGAGGAATTATTGATGGATGTGGCGAATTATTACCGGGAACAGAAATTATATAAGGAAGCGATTTACTTTTATATTAAAACAGATAAGGCGAGCAAACTCGCCGGAAGAGGAGGAGATTAATATGAAAAAGTTTTTACTGGCATTATGCTTGTTGGGAGCTGTTTTCAGTTTTTCATTAGCAGATGATGCATCCCAAGCCGCCTCCCAAAGCGATCAGATGATTCTGGCTTCCCGAGGTGCAAGCGGCTGATCATAACGAAACAATACCCATTCGGCATTTTGCCCGGATGGGTATTTTGCCGTAGCCATGTCTTAAAACACATATTTTAGAGGAGCGATTCGTATGAAAAAGAAAGTTCTTCTAACAGGATTTGACCCTTTTGGGGGTGAGCCTGTCAACCCGTCCTGGGAAGCTGTTAAACGGCTGGACGGCGATCGCACCGATGACACGGTCATTGCCGTCGAGCAGATCCCGACCGTCTTTCACCAGTCGGCGGACGTTTTGGAAAAAGCGATCGCAAAACATGCACCTGATGCGGTCATTTGTGTGGGACAAGCCGGTGGAAGACTTCATATCACACCGGAACGTGTCGCGATTAATATCGATGATGCGAGAATTCCCGATAATAGGGGACAGGAGCCGATTGATGAATACATTTCACCCGAAGGTCCTGCCGCTTACTTGTCCTCGCTCCCGATTAAGCGAATCGTTAAAAGCTTGCGGGAAAACGGGATTCCCGCATCTGTCTCCAATTCGGCCGGCACCTTCGTATGCAATCATTTATTTTACCGGCTGATGCGCTACATTGACCGCACTTCCTCCAATATGCGCGGAGGCTTCATCCACATTCCGTACCTGCCTGAACAAACGGTCGATAAAAAAGAGCCCAGCCTCAGTCTGGAAACGATCATCAAAGGATTGCGAATTGCCGCATCCGTCACTGCCAATCACAAAACAGACATCCGCGAAACCGGCGGCTCGCTCAGCTGACTTTCCGCTTGATAAAGCGAGCCCGCTCCCCAAGACCGTCTCCGCAAATCGTTCATCTCACTTTTGCTCTTTTCCCAAAGATGTAAACCGAGGCGTGTTTTTCGGAAAAAAACGTAAACACTAAAAGAAAAACAGCCAAAAGGGTGAGCAGGATGCAGAAATCTTATGCCGTTTTCGGGCTCGGCCAGTTCGGCGGCAGCCTTGTCAAGGCGTTCCACGAAAAAGGAACCGAGGTCATAGGCATCGATAAATCAGAGGAAAAAGTAAACGAATATTCGGCCTATGCCACCTACACTGTTTGCGCCAATGCTGTCGATGAGAACACATTAAAACAAATCGGCATTCGCAATATTGACCATGCGTTTGTTTCATTTGGAGACGACATTGAGGCCAGTATCTTAACCTCGCTTTTGCTGATCGAAATGGGTGTTCCCCAGGTATGGTCAAAAGCGCAGAATGATTATCATCAAAAGGTCCTTCGCAAAATCGGCGTCAACCGAATCATTCATCCTGAAAAAGACATGGCAAGAAGAATAGCAAACCATATTACGTCTGAAAAAATGATCGATTTCGTCGAGCTTTCGTCAAACTACAGCATTGTCGAAATTGTCGCAACGAAGAAACTGGATGGAAGAAGTCTGGGCGATATTGATGTCCGTGCAAATTTCGGCTGCAATATCGTGGGGATCAAAAGGGACGGTCATTTTATCATTGCTCCCAGCGCCGAAGATATCATTTATGAAAACGATGTTTTAATTGTGATTGGCCAAAATAAAGATATTGAAGCCTTTGAAAAAAAGGGTGATTAAACATGAAATTCAAACAGATTCAGTTAAGCCCGTCGCAATTGCTTGTCCTGGTTTTTTTATTTTTTATCCTGTTGGGCACCCTTTTGTTAAAGCTTCCGATTGCAACACCGGAACGCGTGAATTGGATTGACACGCTGTTTACCGCGACATCGGCCATGACCGTAACCGGGCTGGTCGTCGTTGATACCGCAGCGGATTACACGGCGTTCGGCCAGGCGGTGATTCTTATTTTGATTCAGCTCGGCGGACTCGGGATTATGTCTTTTGCGGTTCTTATATTTATTATGCTGGGAAAAAAAATCGGTCTTAAAGAACGGCTGCTGATACAGCAATCTCTTAATCAGACTTCTTTGGGCGGCATCATTCAATTAATCCGGAGTTTATTTATTTTTTCTTTTACAATTGAAATGACGGCGATGATCATACTGGCATTGAAGTGGGTTCCTGAATACGGCTGGAAAAACGGGGTCTACTACAGCCTTTTTCACTCGGTATCGGCCTTTAACAACGCCGGTTTTTCCGTGTGGCCTGACAGCTTGATGCGCTATGAAGGCGATCCGCTTATCAACCTTGTCATCACTTCGCTGTTTATCATCGGAGGAATCGGCTTTACCGTGTTGTCGGATTTGTGGCATAAGCGAAATTTTAAACATTTAAGCCTGCATTCAAAATTGATGATCTACGGGACATTTGCGATGAATGTTTACGCCTTGATCATGGTCTTCCTGCTTGAAAGCCGGAACCCCAAAACACTGGGGCCGCTGCCGTTCGGCGAAAAACTGTTAGGCGCCTATTTTCAAGGCGTTACACCAAGAACGGCCGGTTTTAACACGGTTGACATCGGAAGCTTGCACGAAGCCACGATCACACTGCTCTTGCTGCTAATGTTTGTCGGGGCGGGAAGCGCTTCAACCGGAGGAGGAATCAAGCTGACAACATTTATCGTCATCCTTCTCTCAGTCGGTTCCTTTCTGAAAGGAAAAAAACATATATCCGTCGCCCGAAGAACATTGAAAGACAAAATGATCGTTCGTTCTCTCGCCATCTCGACCATCAGTGTGCTGTTGATTTTGGCTGCCGTTTTTATTTTAAATATCACAGAGCCCACCCCTTTTTTGAACATATTGTTTGAGGTGGTTTCCGCTTTTGGCACGGTGGGGCTGTCGATGGGCATTACAGCGGACCTGTCGCCCATCGGGAAGGTGATCATCATCTTTATCATGTTCCTTGGGAAGCTCGGACCGCTGACATTGGCGTTTTCACTGGCAAGGCCCGAACAGGAAAACAACATCCGCTACTCAAGCGAAGACATTCTGACCGGATAAAAGCCCGCTTCAAATCATTCTTTTCGCCCTGTTGTTTCGCACATCAATTCTTCCGGGATTACGCTGCGACGCCATGAACAGTAGAATGCCGGCAAAAATGACCGCGCCGCCGACAAGCTGTGTGGTCATGACGGACTCATGCAAAATCCAATAGGCCAGAACAATCGCGCCTGCCGGTTCAAAAAGAATTGCCACAGAGATCATGTTGGTGCTCAGCCACTTTAATACCCAGTTGAACAACGAGTGTCCGAGGAGAGTCGGAATGACGGCAAGCAGAACGAAATAGCCCCAGTCCGCAGGCGGGTAGGAGAAAAAAGCCGCGCCATCAAACAGGCAGTAAACGAGTAGAACAACGGCGCTGATTCCGTAGACGATGAACGTATAAACAGACAGGCTGTGTCGTTTTCTGACGTGCTGCCCGAACAGCAGGTAGGCCGTCACCCATGCGCAGGCGATCAAGGCGAGAATATCGCCATACAACGCCTGCCCGCTCACCTTAAAGTCCCCCCAGCTGATATATGCACTTCCGCCGATAGCCAGAAGCGCGCTGACAACTCCAGCCGCTGAAACCTTTTCTTTAAATAAAACATAAGTCCCCAGAAAGGAAAAGATGGGCTGAAGCGTAACAAGCACGACTGAGCTTGCCACTGTCGTGTATTCAAGTGACTGAAACCATAAAATGAAATGAAACGCTAAAAAAAATCCGGCCGCCCCGGAAAATAGCCAGTCCTTTCTGGAAAAACGCAAAACCTCTTTTCGTTTTCCCCAAAAGAAAGGAAAGATCAGCAAAGTTGAAAAAAACAGCCGGTAAAATGCGATGATGCCAGGTTCGGCTGTTGACAATCTGACGAAAACGGCTGAGGAGGATACGGCCAAAACGCCGACCACCAATGCCGCATACGGATACAGATTCGATTTCAAAAAAGCCCCTTCTCTCATTCATTTTTCTTAAGCATATCTGAATATGATATAAAAATCGAGCGCTTATTTATTTTACCAGCGTTCATTATGGTAAAGTTAACACAGGGGGGATTCACGATGAGCATTTTTAATGAAGCGAGAAAAGAACTTTGGAGCGAACTTCAAGGCCTGTCAGATGAGGATTTGAATAAAAGGCCGGCAGAGGAAGAATGGAGCGTTCAAGAAGTGCTGGATCATTTGAAAAAGATCGATTTGATGGCCGCTCATTTGTTCAAAGAAAAAATTCAGCATGCACCGATCAAAACAATAGAAGAAAAGCCCGTCAAGATCGCGGAGGAGCGAAGCCCTAAACGAAAAGCGCCTCAACATGTCGAGCCTGAAAGAAAAAACACAGATTTGTTAACGATCAAGGCTGAGCTGGACAATGTCAGAACACAGCTGACCTCCGTCATCGCCGCCTTTCAGGAAGAAGATTTTCAGCGGGTATTGCCTCATCCGGTCTTTAAAGAACTGACGGTCAGGCAATGGATCGATTTTATCGGTCATCATGAAAAACGGCATATTCAGCAAATCCAGGAAATCAAACAGAAATTGGGGCGTGATTGAAACCTCTCCGCTGTCTAAGGAGGCCTTGGCATCGGAACGATTTTCACAGCTGCTGACAAGGGAATCGCCGAAATGCTCCAGGAGACCCTTTTTCAAGGGTCTCCTGCTTCGGCTATGCAAATGACCTGGCGTCACCCTTTACCGCATTAGGCGAATAGGACCATACTTCCGCATGATCACCTTGAAAAATAAGGCCCGGGCGTTCGACAACGCAGACGATTCCTCTTCTGCCCATCGCATGACGCACAAATCGGGAAGCAAGCTTCGGCTTGTCCGGAAACTGTTGCTGAATGACTTCCCCGGGCTGAATGCACGGTTCGTTTTCACCTTCGCATAAAAGTGCGGCCCCGCTCGGAAAGATCAATCGGCTTCCCTCTCTCAAGGATGTCAAATGAGGCAGGCCGCTCAAAGCGATATTGGCTCCGAGCCATTCGGGCAAAACGGCGGGAACGCCGAGCTTTTCAGCCATCACCAGACATTCCTCGACTGAGACGATCGAAATCTGCCTTCTGTTAAAAATCTCCGTCCCCTTTTGATACATCGGCTCCCGCGCCCCCGCCTTCTTTGTCAAACCGAAATGAAGGTCGCCGGGAATTCCCCCGTAATCAAGCGAAATCTTTTCTTTTTTGTCTGTCACAAAGGACGGAGTTTCCGCTATGTAAACGTTCTCGGCTACGGCGGTCCATTTTTTCCACATTCGATCCATCCCCTTTATTTGAATATGTGATTTATTTTACATTGCCTGTCTATTTTTCTCAAATTGAAAAAACCCGCTGTGTGAGTTCACAGCGGGCCGCATGTTTTTTATACCGTTTTCGGTGTTAAATCAAAGCAGCGTTTGTAAATCCAATTGTATGCTTTTTCGTTCAGATCCCTTGGATTTCCGACCGTTTGCGGATCTTTCATTGCTTCTTTTGAAAGGCGGTCGATCATCTCAGGTGATACACCTTGTTCCTCAAGGCTAGGAATCTCTAAATCTTCTACAAGCTGATACATCCAATTGACTGAAGCTTTCGCCGCTTCGACCGTTGACATACCGCTTGTATCGATGCCGAATGCTTTGGCGATGCGCGCAAATTTTTCAGGGTAGCCCTTCCAGTTGTATTCCATAACAGGTCCCATCATAGCTGCCACACATTGGCCGTGTGCGACCGGAATGATTCCGCCGAGTGTCTGGCTCATTGCGTGGGCCGCACCCGCTGATTCGCTTCCATATGAAAGACCTGCAAGCATTGCAGCTTGAGCCATTCCGTATCTCGCTTCAAGGTCTTCCCCGTCAGCAAACGCTCTGCGGATGTAATGCGCACCGTATTCAATCGCCAATAACGCTACAGCGTCAGTGATCGGCTGTGCAAATTTCATCGTGTAGCACTCGATCGCATGAGCCAATGCGTCAATACCTGTCATCGCTGTAACATGCGGTGGCATGGATACATGCAATTCAGGGTCGATGACTGTCAAGTGTGCCGCGATCAGCGGTCCGCCTGTATTAAATTTAAATTCGCGCTCTTCATCTGTGATGACCGCCCATTGTGTAACCTCTGAGCCGGTTCCGGCTGTCGTCGGAATGGTCGTGAGCGGAGGGATCCGGTTTTCAAGCGGTTTTTTTCCTTCTGCGGCTTCATAATCAAGGACTGAGCCTTCATGAGTCGCTTCAACACCGATCGCTTTCGCCGTATCCATTGAGCTTCCGCCGCCGACTGCGACAAGGCCGTTGCAGTTTTCTTCTGCATAAAGCTTTGATCCTTCAGCTACAAGGCGTACAGGAGGGTTTGGCTCTACTTTATTAAAGACGACAACTTCAACGCCGGCTTCCTGCAGAGATTCAACGACTGGGTTTGTCACGCCTGCATTGTAAATGCCAGGGTCTGTCACGAGAAGCGCTTTTGTGACGCCAAACTTTTTCACTTCTTCCCCCACATGCTTAACAGCGCCGATGCCGTGCTTAATGACAGTCGGAATTTCAAACGTGTGGAATTTGTTCATTGCTTCTACTTTCATATTTAAAGTCATCAATAATCTCCTCCTTTTTATGCTTTAAACCAATTGACGGCTGCCGGTTTTGTATTGCGGTACACATGCTTGACTTCCGTGTATTCTTCAAGACCCATACGGCCAAGCTCGCGGCCGATGCCTGACTGCTTGTATCCGCCCCAAGGCGCCTGAGCGAAGTAAGGGTGGAAGTCATTGATCCAGACCGTACCCATCCGCAGCTTGGATGCGACGCGTTCCGCTTTTTCGATATCCTGTGTCCAAACGGCGCCGGCAAGGCCGTAAATCGTGTCGTTTGCAAGGGCTGCGGCTTCTTCCTCTGTCGCGAATGCTTCGACTGTTAATACAGGTCCGAACACTTCCTCCTGTACGATTCTCATGTCAGACTTGCAGCCTGAGAAAATCGTCGGCAGGTAGAAGAAACCGTTTTCGAGCTCCGGATCTTCCGGGCGCTTACCGCCAGTTTCAAGTTTTGCACCTTCTTCGAGGCCGATTTCGACATATTTTTCGACTTTGCTGCGGTGCTCAGCGGAAATGAGCGGACCGCTTTGTGTTTCCTCATGGAATCCGTTGCCAAGCTTGATTTTTTTCGCGCGTTTTACAAGCTCTGCCACGAATTCGTCATGGATCGATTCTTCGACAAGCAGACGGGCGCCCGCAGAACAAACCTGTCCGGCGTGGAAAAACACCGCATTCAGCGCCTGGTCAACCGCTACATCAAAATCGGCGTCTTTAAACACAATATTTGGATTTTTCCCGCCAAGCTCAAGCGCGATTTTCTTAACATTCGTGCTTGCCGCCTGCATGATTTTCTTCCCTGTTTCAATTCCGCCGGTAAAAGAAATCAGATCGACGTCTGTATTTCTGGCGAGCTCATCACCCACAGTGGCTCCAGGCCCGAGCACAAGATTGGCAACACCTTTCGGCACGCCCGCTTCTTCCATCAGCTTGAAGATTTTGATCGTTGTCAGCGGCGTGATTTCGCTTGGCTTCACAACGATTGTGTTGCCGGCCGCAAGAGCCGGAGCAATCTTCCAGCTTGCTTGCAGGAGCGGATAGTTCCACGGTGTAATTTGCCCGCAGACTCCGACAGGCTCTCTGACGATTTCGCTTTTTGAATCCGGTATCGGTGAAGAGATCACCTCTCCCCCGTCTTTATCAGCAAGCCCTGCATAATATTGAAAAACGTTTGCAATATCATCCATATCGGCTCTGCTTTCTTCTAATGTTTTACCTGTATCAAGCGATTCCAGCTCTGCCAGTTCTTCATGATCGCGTCTGATCAGTTCCGCGATCTTTAACACGATATTGCCGCGTTCCAGACCTGGTGTATTCGCCCACTCGCCGTCGTCAAAAGCGCGGCGTGCAGCGGCAATCGCTTTCACAGCGTCCTCTCTGTCTCCCTCACTGACGGTTTCAATATGTTCTTGATTGTAAGGATTGATAATGTTGCGTGTTTCGCCTTTTTCGGCGCTCACCCATTTTCCGTCAATGAAAAGTGTTTGACTCATAAAAGCAACCTCCTCATCACGCAAAGTTTGTTAAATAAAAATTTAACGTTTTGAACACTTTGAATTTATCATGCGGATTTTTTTGTGTCAAAGAAAATTCTGCCGATTATTTTTTTTGAATTTTATATGAACGCACTCCTCACATGGGCTGAGCCGGATTTCAAAAAAAATTTAATTTTGACATTTTCATTTCTTTCGTTAACATAAAGAACATACAGAAATAACTTAACAAACTTAACGCGGAATTCGGATTCACCCCTTTATTTCTAAGGATGTTGATCTCGATGATGAATGTTTCCGCTCGCCCTGAAAGGAGGCAAGTTATGAACGATACCCGTGATCTTGCAGCAAAAGAAACCATTGCTCAAGCAAAAGACTTGGTCATTGATTCCATCGCAGAAACGATGGATCTGTACGGAATTACCCGAAGCGCGGGAATTTTGTACGGAACGATGTACTTTTCAGATGAGATGACGCTGGATGAAATGCGGGAAGAGCTGCAGATGAGCAAGCCCAGCATGAGCACGAGCGTAAAAAAGCTGCAGGACTTAAACGTCGTGAAAAAGACATTCCATAGAGGCAGAAGAAAGCACAGCTTTGTCGCTGAAAAGGATTTCTTCAAATTTTTCACAAGCTTTTTCCCGCAAAAATGGGAAAGAGAAGTTAAAGTCAATCTGACAGCGATTAAAGACGCCCAGCAAGCGCTAATGGACATCATCGATAGCGATGATGCCGGTCAAAGCGTTAAAGAAGAGGCAAGTGCTCTTTATGAGCAGCTTGAACATTCAAAACCGTATTACGACTGGCTGCTGAGACTCGCCAAGTCTGTTCAGTCAGGAGAGATATTCGAGTTTATACCAATTGAAAACGAGAAATAAAAAGGTTTTATCCGCTCTGAAGTCATTTTTATGCTTCTCTATAGAGTGGCGCAAAACCTTTTTCACATTTTAATTTCAAGAAAATTCAAAAAATATTTCCGGAGGCGATGTGCATACATGAATTATGCTGAAAAGAAAAAAAATTGGCTGAAGTTATTGATATTTGCAATATTTCTGGGAGGAATATTGGCTTATGTCGGATTTTCCAATGCGGATATCCATTGGGGCGGTTTTATTTCGATGATGATTTTCTTTGCTTTTACTTATTATCTGGGTGCTTTTTACGCAGCGAAGAAATCAAATTCGTTTTCCGATATGATTGTTGCCAAAAGAAGCATGCCGTTTTTCGTCGGAATGGTGACCATGGCCGCAACCTGGGTCGGCGGAGGCTATATCAACGGAACCGCGGAATCGGTCTACAGCAGCGGAATCGTCTGGGCCCAAGCGCCGTGGGGCTATGCGTTAAGTCTGATCATCGGCGGGATTTTCTTCGCGAGAAAAATGCGCCGTTATGAGTTTATGACCATTATCGATCCTCTCGAACAGCGCTTCGGTAAGCGGATGGCCGGGATTTTGTATATACCGGCGCTGTTAGGAGAATTGTTTTGGAGCGCCGCGATTTTAACGGCATTGGGCACGACATTCGGAATGATTCTGAATATCGATTTTCAAACCTCGATCATTCTCTCAGCAATGATAGCGATTGCATATACGGTTGCCGGCGGAATGTGGGCGGTTGCCTTTACAGATGTATTTCAAATGATCATCATTTTGCTCGGATTGATTCTCGTTGTCCCCTTTGTACTATCTAATGTCGGTTCATGGGATGTCGTATGGACCAATTACAAACATGATTTCGGCGGCGCTGCCAGCCTGTTTCCTCCATTGGACGGCTGGAAGGATTCAGAATGGGGAAACCTTTTTTGGAACTGGTGGGATTATGCGTTTCTCTTGATTTTCGGAGGGATTGCATGGCAAGTCTATTTCCAGCGCGTTCTTTCAGCCAAATCGGAAAATGCTGCCATGTGGCAGTCTATTATCGCAGGAGTCATCTGCATTATCGCCGCTATTCCTTGTGTGATGATCGGAGCTTCCGCAAATAGTGCGGATTGGAGCTTGTTCGGTACAACCGCACCGGATAACCCGGCGATGGTTTTGCCACAGGCGCTGGCTTATTTAACACCGGGTATTGTGGCAGGCATCGGATTGGGCGCGATAGCCGCAGCTGTCATGTCAAGTATGGACTCATCGATTCTGTCGGCATCGTCAATGGCTGCATGGAACATTTACCGTCCGCTGATCAAGCCCAAAGCCACACAAAAACAGCTGCAAAAAGTCGTCAAACGGTCAATCGTTTTGTTTGGGGCAGGAGCAGCCGTGATCGCCTTAAATGTCAAAAGCGTTTACACATTATGGTATTTAGCTTCAGATTTAGTTTATTGTATTTTATTTCCCCAGTTAACAATGGCCCTCTTTTATAAAAGAGCAAACTTATACGGGTCAATTGCTGGGTTTGCAGTCGCCATCATTTTGAGGCTCGGCGGCGGGGAACCTGCTTTCGGCATTCCTCCACTTCTGCCGTATCCGATGATTGAAGACGGTGTGGTTCTCTTTCCGTTCCGTACATTGGCTGCAATCACAGCATTTGCGACGATCTTCGTTGTGTCTGAACTGACGCAGCGCAAATGCCCTCCTAAACAGCTTGTACTCCCCCAAGAAAAAAAGAAAGAAGATCAAGCAGCGTAAAATGGAAAAACGCCCGAAGCCGGGCGTTTTTCTTGATTTACAAAAACCTGAGCCGTTTTATTTTTTGACAGCATGAATATAGTGAATCGTTTCAAACGCTGACAGATCATCTTGTCGATCTTTAAAATAGCGTTTATCGATTTGCTCAGGAGATAAATGTTCATAAATCAGCAAACCGGATTGTTCCATCATCATCTCCATTTCACGATAGGAATAGCACGATTTCATCGGTTCTCCGCTTGCCGCAGCCATTTTCACCATATTCTCGACCCGGTTATACAATCCTTTTTCTTGAAACAGATTTTCGTCTGCATAATCAAAAACGATCGAGCTTCCGGAAGGGACTTCGTCCATTACACAACGCATGAGTCTGACCGTTTCTTCTTTGGTTAAATAATAAGAAACACCTAAAAAGCTAAAAAACGTTTTTTTGTTAACATGAAATCCCTTTTCAATGAGATCTTGAATGGAAAACGGTTTGGTGAAATCCAAAGGAATCAAATGAAGATAATCCGGGATTTTCACACGGGCTTGATCGAGCCTGTTTTGTTTAAACTCCTGTGTTGCAGGATAATCAATTTCAAATATATCAATGGTGTCCTTCAATTCGGGATGTCGGAAGCAAAATGTATCTAAACCGGCTCCAAGAATCACATATTGTTTGACCCCCAATGTCACTTCATGATGCAAGATGTTTTCGCAATAACTAGCACGCGCCAAAGGGGTGGGAGAAAGCTGCACGTGTGTCACCCATTTTAATATCTCTTCTTTATCCCCTTTAAGCTTTTGCGCTATGTCTTTGTTGAAAAACTGGATGCCTTGAATCAAATTCTCTTTGATGTCATGGCATTCTTGCGGAGACATCAATTGTTCAGCGATATCGTCGTCAAAGATTTTAGGTTCGTCGTACTGATGATGATAAGCTCTGGCAAAAGCGGATATTAATGAAGTTAAACTGGATTCGTCTTTTTTCATGGAAAGCAACTCCTTCACTTTAGAGCAAAAAAATAGGATTCCCCCGGCCAGGAGAATCCTATTATATAGCTTATATCCAAAATAGTAAATTATAGCATAAATAAATTTTTTTGTCAAGTTTTTCGCAGGCAGCTTTCACGGTTCCTCCGTTTGGATTTCTTTTGGCAAGCTTGACGGGGCCTTCGGAACTTTACGCTCTTCATTATTGATCACATCTGATGAGTAAAGCGTAACAATCATGCTTCCGCCATACCGTTTCGCCCGAATCAACACCGGCTGGTTGTATTTGTTTTGAAAGCGAAAGTCAGGACCGCCCCAGCTCACAGTGGCATCGCGTCCGGGCGGCACATAAGGAACCCGCCTGCTGTGTGAATAGCGCTGAACGATTCGCAATCCGGCGCGATCGACGGCATTAAACAGGGTCGATGAGACCTGGCAAATTCCCCCGCCGACACCTTCGGACAACTCACCCTTGACGATGATCGGAGCGCGCATGTATCCCTTGCCTTGCGTTCTCATACCTACAACTTTGTTAAACGAGAATGTTTCATTCGGGAAGACAACGTGATTGTCAATGGCTTTTGCGGCAAGCGAAATATTGTGTGACCGGCTTTGATTGCTGGAATTAAAATAAGTCACATACTGGCCAATCTGCTGACTCCGGATGTGGGCAAGCAGTTCGCTGTCCACTTTTGGAAAAATGCTCAATTCAGGAGCTTCGATTTTGGAAGGGCCATGGCCGAAAAAATAGTCATAAAACTTTTCCTTAAACGCCTGCCGATACAGTCTGTAACCTATCTTTCCCGGGACGATTCTCCCCTGATCGTTGATCACAGCGTTTACGGGCTTGCGGGAAATCTTCTGATCAAGCCGATCGACAAATTGGCGATATTTTTCATCATCGATCAGCGGCGTACCTGGAAGCGCCGTCTTAAAGTCGGAACGATCGACAGTGGCAATCGTCTCTCCTTGCTGGGTAATCGTCAAGCTATCAGAATGATCGGCGGGCTGAGCCAACAACAAAAGGCCGGTAATCCATATATGTAACATCAAGCGTGCACCTCCAATCGTTATGATGAACTATTGTCGCTCCTTTCATGTATTTTTCCATGAGGAATGATATAAAATAGGGCAATTAAAAATTTTTCTTTTAACCCGCCTCAGAAAAGGGAATATTTAGTAATGATAACAAACCGCGAAATGAGGCCCTGTCATGTTTGTTTTTGTCGCTAAATTGATCCTTTTATTTCTTATATTTATTTTGGCTGTTAAGCTCTTAGGGAAATCTGCACTGGCGCAGCTTACCCCCTACGATTTCGGAGCGATTATCTTTTTAGCCTATTTGGCCTTTGCTCCCATTAAAATTAAAGGGGTTCACGAGGGAATCATCGGAATCGCTGTGATCACGATCGTCCATCTGATCATTTCAAAATTAAGCTTATTCAATTGGCTGAACGACTTTATTATTGGGAAGCCGACGATTCTGATCAAGCACAGCAAAGTCATTTATTCAAATTTGAAAAAAAGCAGATATTCTTTGGCGGAACTTCTCTCGAATCTAAGGGCTTCAGGCTATCCTGATATTCAAGATATTGAGTATGCGATCCTTGAGGCGAACGGGGAAATCAGCATTTTGCCAAAAAAGGATCTGATTCCGGTGACGCCGAAGGATTTGCATATCAAAACAGACTACAGCGGATTACCGATTGCGCTCATTATCGAGGGAAAGGTTCAAAAGCATAATTTAACATTAATCAACAAAGACGAAGATTGGCTAAAGAAAGAACTGAAGGAAAAAGGGTATGACAACATCCATGAGATTTTTTACGCCTCTGTCAGGGACACCGATCATTCATTAACGGTTAATATGATAAATGCCGATGACTAAAGCTAGACAAAACGTCAATCATGTAAGGCGGGATCCAGCTTTTTCAGCATATCTTTCAGTTTTTTTGCATTTTTGGCATACATCGCTTTCGCCGATGCTGAGTCAGTGGCAAGAGCGAACAATTCGAGATCAGCCTGGCATTTTTTAATCGTTGCCAATAGTAAAGGCTTTTCTTGAGGAGACGGAACTTTTATTTGATCATCATACAGATCCACGCTCAGCTGCCCGTCAGAGTCGACTTGTCCAAGGTAGACGTTTTCCATCGCAACGCCTAATTTGTCAAGCTCTTCGTTGAGCCAACGGCGGTTTAGCCCGGCTACAGACAACGGTTCATCCAAAACTTCCCCGTCCATGATCACCGTTTGCGGCTCTTTCTCCGACTTGTAAGGCATCTGCAAATCCTTCATGGTAACCGGCCTGTGTTCTTTTTTTAGCAGCACATTTAAATCGCCGCTTTGCTCCAGGATGGCAAATTGCACCTCGGAGACGTTGAATACATTCTTTTTGCGCAGCAGTTCGAGGAGCTCGTCTGCCGAGTATTTTTCTTTTTTCAAATTATCTTCCATGATTTTTCCGTCTTTAATAAAAACCGTTCCGGTTCCTTCAAGAAAATCGCGGGCTTTTTTATTTTTTAAGGAAACCCACTCGACCAAAAAGGGGACGGAAGAGAAACATACAATCGCGATGATTGCGTTAATGATGCTTCTTTCAAGCCCCATGACGACTTCAGAGGTAATGCCTCCAATGGTGATGCCAGCGATATATTCAAACACCGAAAGCTCTGCCAACTGTTTCTTCCCTAACAATTTCGTCATGAGAAACAGAACGATGACAAAAATAACCGAACGTACAATAATATCGAGCCACTCAGGCACATTCATCCCTCCTGCCATAAAATAAAACTAAATCAGAAGCCTTTATATTGGTATTCCTCCCGCTCAAGCTCACCGACCCGCTTTTTCAAGTCTGATACCACTTCTTCGCTTACCATCATCGTTTCATGAAAAAGACGCTTCACATCTTCATCCTGGGATTTCTCCGCCAAAGCCGAAAGACCCGCTTCAACGCTCTTGAGACTGGCCAGGCATTGCTTCACTTGAGCTCCAACTGTCATATTTTAAAAAACCTCCTTACCCTTTTGGTTTAAATAGAAGCGCGCCAATCAATCCGAAGATGATCGCAGCCGAAATTCCGGAACTCGTCACTTTAAACATTCCGGTGATGACACCGATCAAACCATACTGCTCCGCTTCTTCCATCGCTCCGTGAAAGAGCTGATTTCCGAAACTAACGATCGGCACGGTCGCTCCTGCTCCCGCAAAATCAATAAATGGTTCGTAAAGGCCAAACGCATCAAGCAATGCTCCCAGAACAACGAGGATCGACAGCGTGTGGGCGGGCGTCAGCTTAAAAACATCAAACATAATTTGCCCGATCACACAGATGAGGCCCCCGACTACAAAAGCCCAAAAAAATATCACCTATTGTTCACCTCCGAACTCGATTGAGACAGCATGAGCAATGCACGGAATCGTCTCCTTTTGCTGATATGACAATGGAGACAGCAGCGCTCCCGTCGCAACGACGAGAAGGCGCTTGATTTCGCCTTTTTTCATCCGATTGAACAAATGCCCGTAGGCGACGGCTGCCGAACACCCCGCACCGCTTCCTCCGGCAAGAACGGGCTGTCCTTCCCTGTAAATCATCAAGCCGCAATCCTGGAATTGCTTCTCATGAATCGGTGTTCCGTGTTTTTTGAATAAATCCAAAGCGATTTCCCTGCCGATATGTCCGAGATCACCGGTCGCGATGACGTCGTAATAGGAAGGATCAACACCGCGCTCTTTTAAATGGGTTTCAATCGTATCAACTGCCGCTGGAGCCATCGCACCGCCCATATTAAAAGGGTCTGTCAATCCCATATCGACAATTCTGCCGATGGTAGCGGATGTGACAACAGGTCCATCCCCTTGATCTTTTAACAGCGCCGCACCGGCGGCGGTCACCGTCCATTGTGAAGTAGGAGGCTTTTGCGATCCGTACTCCGTTGGGTAACGGAACTGTTTTTCAACTGCCGCGTTATGGCTGGCGGCCCCTGTCAGCAAACAGTCGGCTCCCTTATGATTGATCAGAAAAGCAGCCAGAGCCAAGCCCTCCATTGACGTCGAACACGCGCCAAACAATCCAATGTAAGGCGCTCCCAATGTTTTGGTCGCAAAGCTGGTGGGTGTGATTTGATTGATCAAATCTCCGCCGAGAAAAAACTGGACCTGATCCTTTTGGATGTCCGCCTTTTTAACCGCCGCTTCACAGGCATCTTCCAAAAGAACCTGCTGAGCTTTTTCAAACGAATCCTGATTCAGCCAGATATCGTTGTGAAGGAGATCGAAATCTTCCGGGATTTTACCGTTGCCTTCAAAAGGCCCCGCCGCCGTTCCCGTAGCGGCAATCACCGGTTTATTGTCAAAAATCCAAGTCTGGTGCCCTGAAAGCATTACAGTCCCCCCCACATGATGAGGATCGTTTTGATCGTCGCAAAGACAAACGCGGAAAAAACGCCAAACATAATGACAGATCCAGCCAATTTGAACATATTGCCCCCTACACCAAGTACAAATCCTTCGGTCCGATGTTCAATTGCAGCGGAGATGACCGCATTTCCAAACCCGGTGACAGGAACGGCCGAACCTGCCCCGCCAAACTGTGCGATGCGGTCGTAAACCCCAAACCCCGTCAGCAGCATGGAGATGAATATCATCGTGGCCACCGTCGGATTCCCGGCCGTCAAAGTTGTGAAATTAAAAAAATACATGTAAAACGTTTGAATCGCTTGTCCGATTAAACAAATGATTCCTCCTGTTAAAAAGGCCTGCAGACAATTTTTCAAGACAGGCCGTTTGGCTTCCCTTGCTTTTGCGAATTGCTGATACTCCTGCATAACAGGCGTTAAATTTTTCTTTTTTTGATCAGCCATTTGACCACCTCTTAAGGCTTTTCTTTCATCAATTTTTTGATTTTCTCGATTCTTTTCTTCAGTTTTTTATCGCTCATTTTTTTGCTTTCAATTCTTTGTTCCAGTTTGTCTAACTCCCAAAAAATCTTTTGATCTGTCGAGACTTCAATGCGGTAACCGGGAAAATGTTTTTTGAGCATGTCTTTCGACTGTTTCTCAATATCCTTCAGCCGAAAGCGGTCAAACTGTTCAACCTGAACGGCGAGGACGAGATCTTTGTCACGGCTCGCGCCCCTGACTTCAGTCACTTCTTCTTTTTTGAATAACAAGTCTTTCGCTTTGTTTGCAGCTGTTTGGTTCGTCGCCTCATTTCGGGCATTTACGTGCCGGACCGCCATCGACTGGTTTTGGTCGGCGGGATCGTCGGCATTTTGACAGCCGCTGGCGAAGAGTTGAGTAAGCAAAAAAAACCCAATCAGAACATACCTGGAAAAAACCATCTGCGAGGCACTCCCCTTTCAAGAAAAAGGCTGGCTACAGCCTGTTTAACTTGATTGATAACAGTCATTTGTTTGCCTCCTTCACCTTTTTACAAAAACTGTATTTATCTTGTAGGTTGAATAACTTTGCCAACCATATACCATCCAATATTTTCAAAACCCGAAAAAATCACCCGTAAGCCAGGCAAAGCATATCATAGATAGGGAAGCAGCTTTAAAAGAATTGACAAAACATTCTTATCAAGCTAAAAGGCTTCATGCCGCATCTCTTTCACTCCTTCAGATATGTTATATAGACGCATAAAAAAGAGCTGCACCCGCTGCGGGCTCTTTTTTTCGAAAACACGCAGAATAAAAACGTTCATCGATGAGTATGCTTTTAGCAAGAACCTCTTTAGCGTTTTTGATACACCGGTTAAGCGATCGGTGTTTTTTTGTGCAATCTATCAAACTTTAGCAGGAAAAGAGAGCAACCCGGCTGCTATACCACATTGGCGGCATGCCTTTGCATCTAAATGTTTTATTTCATCATACAATTTGAAGAAATCTTTAGAAAAATGTAAATTTTCTTGCGATCAAATGAGGATTGAATATACACTTATGAATAAAGAAGCGCCTCACCACATTTCAGCAGTGAAGGAGGAAGAATGATGGCGGTTGAAAATTACGGGGTTTTAAAAGGAATTGTGCATGATACGAAAAGAGAGGTCGATTTTGATACGCCCCATTACCAAGTAGATGTGATTGGAGAAGATGACAAACACTACAGGTGCGCCATTAATGTGATGTCGAGTTCAGCCGAATCCGAAGTGCTGTATTATGCGGACGATCAATTTAACGCCAGTGAAATCACCCATGTTCAAAACCTGCCGAATGGATACACTCCGATTCATGAAGATGAGACGAATCAACGAATTGCGCTTGATTATGTAAGAGGCAGCCTGTTCGATCCGACTAAAATGGTCCCTCTGCCCCATGAAGTGACTGGTGAACATAATGATTTGAATGATTTTATCGAAACATATATGAACAAAGCGAAAAACGAAAAAGCTTCGATTTATATTTACGGCTCAAAATTCGGGCCGGAAAATAAAGAGGATAAAATATTTGGCTTCAAACCAACCAATGGTATGCACAATATCCATATGAATCAAGGGAATTCAGGGAGATGGAAAAAGGACAATGGCGTTTACCATGACGGCGGTATACTCATCCAATTTCGCGATCATTGGGTCGCGATTTTCCTAGCTTTTTTAACACAGTCATGGTGCACCGATAAACAAGGGAATTCCATCAGATTTTGTGCTTTTACAGAGCCTGATAAAGAGTTTGAATAATAGCGCCTGTGACGGCGGACGGCATTATTGACAAACATAGAATGAAAATCAATAAAAGACCACCGATATCGGTGGTTTTTAGTTTTCATTCAATACAGCTACATTGCTGAATTCTTCTTCTAAAATGGACACAATCTTTTGATAGGCGCCTGGTTCGTACCATTGCAGTAAATTCAATTGTTTATATATTTTTCTGATGCCCATCCTTTCCGTTCTTTTCCCTCTGCTGCCATCCCCCATAAAAAAGTCATCTATTGCTGCATGGTTTGTAACTTCTTTTAATGAAGCACTGGAATTAACAGGTCTTTCTCCCAAAAAGTTAAGCAAAGCAGCGAGGTTTAATCAAGTTCGATTAAGAATATTTTTCACTCCTGAAATAGACCTTCATGATTGTATGCACGAATTTGGCTATTATGACTATGCTCATTTCTCAAAAGACTTTAAAGAATGCATCGGCCTGATTCCGAATGAATATAGAAACTGGATGTTAGAAAAAATGAATCGAGAACAACATAAACATGAAAACGTCGTTTTTTTACAAGATGAATAAAACATATTTGATTACGATAGGAATTGATATTGATTGAAGGAGGATTTCTGATGATCACAAATTTAGGAACTGTTGCAGTCTATGTTGAAGATCAGCAAAAAGCAAAAGACTTTTGGGTAAACAAAGCAGGCTTTGAGGTTATGGCAGAGCATCCAATGGGACCGGAAGCATTCTGGCTTGAAGTCGCCCCTCAAAATGCGCAAACCCGTTTAGTCATATATCCAAAATCCATGATGAAAGGCTATGAAAAGATGAGGGCATCCGTGGTATTTGAATGCGATCATGTTTTCGAGACCTATGAAAAGATGAAAGCAAATGGAGTAGAATTTAAAGGAAAGCCCGAAAAAATGCAATGGGGCACATATGCACACTTTAGCGATGAAGACGGCAACGAATTTCTGATAAAAGGGTAAACAGAAGACAGATCAGTTGGGGACTGGTCTGTCTTTCTTATTCGGGTAAAGTTTGTTCTCTCGCTTATACTTCGGTACGTTAAGGTGGATAACCGCATTGTTGAGTCGGCTTGGTCATTTTTTTATCCGTAATCCATAAAAAAATGAGCCACCTTTTTTAAAGGTGACTCTTGCTTTATTTGAACAATACCCCGGGTGCCTTAAATCAAAAGAAAAACTTGATTTCTCATCGTGGCTGCTGAAGCTGGCCGACTTTTTTCATATTTTCTTTTTGTTTACTCTTGGCCAACGAGCTCGCGGTACATGTTGAACCATTGTTTTAAAAACAACCCCCCATTGATATTCATTAAGCCTTTCGATAGACGTTCCACTGTTGATGTTTAAATTTCTTTTCAAATGCTTCATTTGGGGAGAAGTAAAGATCCCTCTTAAAGCAAGGTCTAAAGGAGCTTGCGGCTTCTTGAGCGCATATTGGGCAAGCCCCATAAAAGCCATGTAATCCTTATGAGAAATGACCGCTTCTTTCTTTCTGGTGATCATAACCAGTGCTGAGTCCACTTTTGGCGGAGGGGAGAAATTTTCTTTAGATATCACTTGAACGAGTCGGATATCATACCACATTTTCCAAACCAAAACATAAAAGTTTTTTACTGAATTTGAAGTGAATCGTCGAGCTGCTCCTTTTTCCATTACGATGATACCTCTTTGAAACCTGTTTGAAGGATTGTTCAAAAGCATCTTCATAATCGCTGTTGTGATGGCATATGGAATATTCGAGACAACAACAAACTTTTCTCTCGGTAAATGGATTTTCATAATGTCTTGATGAATAATTTTCGTATTTGCGTTCTGTGCGGTTTTGCGTTTAAGAATATCGACAAACTTTTGATCATATTCTACGGCCAAAATCTTGCCGGCTCTCTGACTTAAAATAGTTGTGAGCGCGCCTTTTCCGGCTCCTAACTCTAAAACCGTTTCATGTTGGCTTACATTTGCTCGATCTACGATTTCATTCAGCAGCTTTTTATTGTACATTAAATGCTGTCCAGAAAAATTGGGAGGTTCTTTACGGCTTCGTTTTTTTCCGCTGTCCTTACGAATTTTTTTCGCCATATGATCTCTTCCTTTCAAATAAAAAAATCACAAGCCACCTGCCTGTGATTTAGAGTAAAGGGAAGAAAATCTATCCTTATTAAATTGGCGAAAGGCAAAACAGTCGTCGTCAAATAAACCTTTCTTTCAAAAACAAAAGAGGGAAAAAAAGAAAGGCAAAACGATCCGCCTTTCTACACAAATCACATATTTCAATGCGAAAAATGAAGATTATTAAAAAAGGACAGACTGATCCCGTTTACTCTGTTTGCACAAACAGAGCCTTTGAACGTATTAAATTAACGGTTCAAAGTTGGGAATCGAAGTCTCATTGAATGTGTCATTTTTTAATAAACCTCCATAAAATTCAAAATCATTAACATTATAAAGGGGTTCAAAGCAAAAGTCAAAATCAAAAAAGGGAAAATAAATACAAGAAGCAACATTATTTATTAGGCGGCGGAAAACCAATTTAAAGGTTTGAAAAAAGGCGGCTGATCAGTATAAAAAGACCCACCTCTTTTATAAGGGGGGCTCTTTAATAATTAATTCTTCTTGGTGTTAAATGCATTTTGGTTAGGTTTTATTTCATTTGCAAACTCATTGGTAAGCGCAGCATTTTGCAGATTGCCTTGTTGTGTAAAATTTTTCATTACATTTTGCACAGGGTTATTTTGATTGCCATTCCTTCTGAACAAAAATGCAGCTACACCAATTCCTAAGCCTAATAAAGACATCCACATGGTTCCTCTGTTTCTTCTTCGGCCAAATAAAAGACCTCTGTTTCTAAACAGTGTTGTTATCCACTGGAAATTCAAATTGTCTCACTTCCTTCTCTTCATATTCACCGTTACTTTTTACAACATGAGCATTGTTTATGCTGGTATGTTTCAGGGGATTTTCCAGTTGAAATTGATTTTTTTCTTTTATTTATCTCGTCATGAGGGAATATTAATAACCGACTTTTTCAAGATGCGCTTTTCATAAAAAGGAAAATAAAAAAACCCTTGATATATCAAGGGTTTCCAATATGGAGCATAGCGCTCTACACTGTCAGTGTAGATGATGCCTTCTGAACAAGTATATTCGATTCTGTCCATCCCTTTTATTTCAGCTTAGGAAAATTTAAAGAGGATTTGGATATAGAAGAAGCAGCAGAACACCTGGCAAAATGCTTAAAATCTTGTCCGGAAGAGATGAAACTGGGGTGTCATGCACTAGGAAAAGCTGATGTTAAACAATTGAATCGAAGTGATCTAGTTACCGTTGGCCGGAACCTTTCAGAGAAATTGGTTATGCCGGAAAGGTTTAATAAAGTCTTGTTTATGTAAGCTAAGCTGTTGACAAATATACCCCGTTATAACTCCTGCAATTTTTTTTGCATGCTTTGTCGGGACTTCTTCTATCCCAAAGCTAAATACGAATATTCGTTCCTATTTAATTTTCTCAAAGAAGAATAACTTCATGAAAGATGACAAGATCGGGGAACAATCACATGGACAGGCATAATGCTGCCGTAACATGTCAGTTTGCTTCGAGAGTTGGACAGCAACCACAACAGAGTGAGAAAGACCAGTACTCGACATGGTCCATATAAAAGACATGGAAAGGATAATATGTGAAGTCCGCAAGGTTTTTCATGTCATGGATTCAAAAGGAGACACCAATTTCAATTAAATTTGAGGACGTTAACTAGTGTGGAAATAAAATAGGCCCTCTAGAAATTGGCAACAGTTTTTTTTATAATAAATTAAAAATCCCGATTAAAATCCAACTAAGAAAGGAATGTCCCCAATGGGTACATTATATTTATTACTGTATTTTATTGGTGGATTAGCTTTATCCGGCTTTATTACGGTTTACGGACTGAAAAAACTTTTAAAAGCTTTTAAAAGCTGAAAAAGAGCGCTGATATTTAATGATATATTAGCAGGCCGGGGATGGCCCGCTTTTATGTTGCGAATAACTTCGTCCACGTAGCCATTCCGGTAATACTATCCACAGACAAACCTTAAAACATTAGAATCGATCACTGACAAAAGGTTTTGCCAACAATTCAAGAATACACCCCAATTTCTTAACAGGAAAATAAAAAACCCTTGATATATCAAGGGTTTTCAGTATGGAGCATAGCGGGCTCGAACCGCTGACCTCTACACTGCCAGTGTAGCGCTCTCCCAGCTGAGCTAATGCCCCGTTTATTTGAGACATGATTTATTATAGATGGAATTTCGAATAAAAGCAAGGGGTTTTTTGATTTATTTCATATTAGCTCAATTAAAAGAAAATACCGATTTAAAACGGTATTTTCCTTCATGACTTTGCTGCTTGTTCAAGGCAAAATTGCGAAAACTTTTTACACAAGGCCAATATGTCGTCTTTTCTCGCCAAGGCGTTGATCCATTCTTCCGGAATGCCTTCCAGCTGATGATACGCGCCTGCCAGCGTCCCCGTGATAAACGCGATGGTGTCCGTATCCCCGCCAAGATTCACGGCTTCTAAGACAGCATCGGCATAGCGATCATGATGGAGAAAACACCAAAGCGCCGCTTCTAATGAATGGACGACATAGCCGTCGGAGATGATGTCTTCTCTTTGAAGTCCGGCCATTTCCTCATTAAGGACTCTCTCATATGCTGCAAATTCACGCTCGTATTCGCTCTCAGAAAGATGGTCCAAACATAAGTGAACCGCTTTTCGATAAGCCATGTCAGGTTGATCATGACGGATTAAGTTGATTAAACATTCGATGTAAATGATGCATCCGAGCGTTGAACGGGGATGGCGGTGTGTGATATGCGCCCAACGTTCGATCTCCGCTTTCCTTTTGGAAAAATCGGGTTCTGCCGACTGGGTAAACGCCAGCGGAGATATACGCATCAATGCCCCGTTTCCATTATCAAACTCAGAGGCCCCGCCGCATTGCTCGACAGGTGTTCCCCGCATGAAACACTCAATCGCTTCATCTGTCGCTCTTCCAATATCAAACATGCGGCCGTATGGCGTCCAGTATCCTTCTCGGTAGGCCGCAAACTTTTTCATCAATTCTGTTTCATCTTTTTCTTCTATCAAATTCTCCATGAAACACAATGTTAACGATGTATCGTCCGACCATGTACCGGGCGGCTGATTGTATGTGCCATACCCGGTCATTCCTTTAATATTCAAATTTCTCGCTTTAAATTCCGCCGGCACGCCCAGCGCATCACCGACAATACCGCCGATGATTACGGGGAAAAGACGATCCGCCATTTTCATCACACTCGCTTACTTCTGCTGATTTTTTCTGCTCTCCAAAAAGTGCAGCGTGTTGATATTCGTTTGAATCAATCCCATCGAAATGATCCAGCCCCCTGACGGGATGAGAGAACAGAGCAGACAGATCATCGATTGGTCGCTTATCCCTTTATACCCTTTAGACTGTGCGAAATGGTAGACCTTTTTAGCCGTTTTATAATGCCAATAAACAAAGTAAATCCCAAGGGTGATGATACCGAAGAAAACCTCTGTTGCCGGCAGACGGCTTTCATCCTTCATATGCTCGGATGTGTCGAAAATCCAGTAAATATAATAAATACCCAACGTAAAGATCGTTAAGATTAACATTAGAAAGACGTTTTTTTCTCTTGTTTTCATACGTGTCTCCCGCGTCAGCTGTAATCCGCTTTCCATTCCATAAACTTCTTCCCGCAGTCATGGCATGTATATCGCATTTGATTCATTCCGAAGACACCTGTCGTAATCGTCCAGCCTCTTTTTTTCTTGGTGAGGTTGTCACTGCCGCATAGCGGACATTTTGGTTTTTTGGTTTGGTTGGTCATTTGTTTGCTCCTTGGTTGTTTTCTGGACTTCCTATAGACACTCTGTCAGATTAACCTGATGTCAAGTCGCCGGCATACTCCCCAAAAATTCTTCGCCTCTGTATGAAGCATTGTCTTCTCCATGCCGGCTAATTTGGAGACAAAAATTATTTTTGTCGTTTATCCAACAAATAGTTACTTACCTATATAGATTCTTTTCAATTGTTCTATTTCTTCTAAAGAAACAGACAAACTATGTAGCGAGACTTTTATTAATTTATCAAACTCTTCAAGCAAGCTTCCATAATTATATGTTACCACCAGAGCACTTCGCATTGGTCTAGCTTTAGATATCCATATTTTCTCCCCTATTAAACTGTAATAATACAAATAATATTTTCCACCTTCTTCATATACATTAATTGCGCCTTTTTTTTCTTCTGAATCATCTTGATTCAAAGAAAAGTAACAACTATTTAAATTATGCTGGAGAATAGTCTCACCTTTTTTTAGATCTCCTTCTATACTTCTTAATTCTTGTCTTGTTTTCTCGCTTACATTTGCTCTTTCAAACTTTCCTTTTACTGCTATATAAAGCCCTACTAATCCTAGGTTCTTGTTCTTAAATGTCCCTAATTCATATTCTTGGTCTCTTTGTACTTCGAATAATCTCCATAAATTACTGTTAGTCTCATTTTTCAATTTAATACCTGTATCAAGATTAACACTACCATCGCTATTTTTCGGATAAATAGTAATAGTTGTTTTATCATTTTTCTCTTCTTTATTAACGTGATGCCGCTCGTACAATTGCTTTAACATCTCATCATTATTCATTATTTTAACCACCCTTTTTTACAGATACGAATTCAATTAGTTCCTCCTCAATAAGTTCATTAAGAGAATACGCTTTTCCATTATCATGATATTTAATAAATTGTGTACCTCCACCTGGTCTATCGAACCATGGAGCTATTTTCCCGCCTGTTACTTCAAAATCTTCTACTACTCTATATACATAATAATCTGCTTCGTCACTGTGCAAAGCAAGTGCCCTCTGTTCATAAGGAATTCCTTCTGGAGAAAAGAAACTTCCTCCTGGTCCTCCATATCTGTCAATTAGCATTCCCTCTTTCAATTGCATTTTCACCGGTTCGCCCTCAAATCCGTTGTTTGGAGGCCAATTAATATTGCCCGTCTCTTGATCATAATATTTCGGGTTATCATATACCTCTTTATATTTGAGATATTTCTCTTCGTTTGGTGGATACGCCCAGTTTTCTAGCTTCGCTTTATCAGCCTTACTAATTTCCTTAACAGTTTTACCAGATCCTTTCTCAATCTCCCTCTCAACCCGCTGAATCGAGTCCTGCATCTTCGCTTTCGAAGCTGTATGGGCGTCGTTGACATGGCCGTAGTAATTGGAGCCTTTTCGGGCGAGAGTGCCGCCGGCGCCTACTTCTGTGCCGCGGGCGATGTCGTTTAAGGCGTCCGCGCTTTTGGCGAACTGCTTTTTGATGGCAAAGCCGGCGTCATTGAGTTTGTCTTGTGCTTTTAGTGTATGGACTCTCATGCGGTTCGCCCAGAGGGACTTGCTCTCTTTAAGAGATTGTACCACAGGCTCCGTTCTGCCTGATAATTTTCCGACGGTTGCCGCTGTTTTGAACGATTTTGTCGCCGCTCCTGCCGCTGGGATCATATCAAGGGCGCCGAATGCGGTTCTTTCAATGCGTTCGCCTTTGTTTAACTCGCGTTTCGTCATCCAGTCTTCCCCTGTTATCCCGCTGGAGATTTGCGCTCCTCCGTATGCGATTCCTACAGTGATAGCCGCGGGTGCGCAGAAGATCGCCAGCACGACAATACCGCCGCCAACGATCAGATCGCGCCAAAATTCCTGACCCTTTTGGACGTCGCTGATCGATTCGTACTCAAAACCGCGGGCGGACACAATCGCTTTCGAGTATTCCTCATACGTCAATTCAACATCCGGATTGACTTCCTTATATGCTTTATATTGTTCACTCAGCACATCATCAAACGCTTTTGAATCTTTGAAAATATCATCTACGGTGATGTCACTTTTGTCCTGTTCGACAGCCGTCTTGTTCATGCCGTAGCCGACATAAGTTGTCTCTTTGGAGCCGATGCGGTTTTTCGTCTTGTAGTTGTGGATGGATAAGCCTTCCATCTGATCTGCAAAAGCGTCCAGCTCTTTGTAGAAAGGGTTGTCAATGTGGTCATCTACTAGAGTGCCGGCTTTCAGGCAAAAGTCAGACAGTTTTTGATAATCCTTGAACAGCTCCTCGATCTTGCTCTTTTTACTGGTATGGCTAAAGCCGATCGCTCTGTCGCTGTCCTTGTCTTTAATTTTTGATTCGATATCTTCCATGAGGTTATTCAGATTTAAAAGGCCGGATTTCGCTCCGCCTCCGTATTTTCCGCCCGTTAACGTATCCAGGCCGTCCTTCATGGTCTGCCAATCTTCCGGGCTGAATTTCACATCCATCAGGTGATCGCCTCGCTTCTATTTCTGGATCTTGTAAAGTTTTTGGAGCTCTTTATCTGTTTCATACATTTTTTCCGCTGCATAGTTGACAATCTGGGCGGCCATCGCGTAATTATCCATGAGCTCCATTGTTTTCCCGAGAATCTCCGGGTAGCTTTCAATCGTTTTCAATGCTTTTCCAGCTTTATAAAATTTAGAATTCGTCAATTTTTGAATTTCCGGCTGAACACCCTCTGTGTAAATCTCGCAAATGCTTTGCAGTTTATTTGAAATGTTGATCATTTCCTCAAACTCCAGTTGGATGTTTGTGCCTCCGCCGCCAGAACCTGCGCTTTCCGCATTCATACCATCGCCCTCCCTGCTCTGAAGTTCATGTGAAGCGCGTCGAAAATCCGATTGTTCATGATGTAAAGGCTGATCCATTCATATCGTTCATTTAACGGATCGATGCAAATAAAATCTTCACCCTTTGTGAAATACAGGCTGGTTGTTTGAAAACCAGGGTCTGTCAGGTTTTGAACTGCAGCAAACTTGAATGTTTCAACAGCCAGGACCTCTCTTTGGTCGAGATCCATCGCCCTCACTTCCGCTTTTTCATCGGGATTCATCGGTTTTGTTAAAAAGGTCCGGTCTTTTTCCCGCGGCTCTCTCATGAAAAAGGACACTTTTGAAATCAGCGATAAATAAACTTCCCGCTTTTCCAAAAAGTCCAATGTGTAGGCTGTGCCAGGGGTGATTTCTGTTAATGCGATGACGCGGTCTTCGTCGTCCGGCAGAAAAGCGCACATCACATTATTGAAACGCACGTATTCTTTGCTTTCGTGATAGTGTTTCAGCATTTCCGTCAGCAAAAAAGCAGCATGTGTCAAATCTCCTTTTTCTGTCAGGATGCCCTTTCGAATGAGGCCGTCCTTAGCCGTCACCGCGCAATCGGGCTCAACCAGTGCGAGCTGTTCGCGCTCGGGAAGGCCGAATATGTATGATACTTCGGCCGCTCCAGCCAAAGCGTAGAGCTCAGCCGCTGTCAGCGTATCTATTTTCACCTGCATGTCCGTTCCCCTTCCATGTTTATAGGCTTTGTATATCCTTCACTTCGCTGAGCTTTGAAAAATCGCCGATGTGTTTTTCTAAATGCTTCAAAGAAGACGTATGATCTTTCAATGCCTTTTTCATATCTGCATTTAAATCAATAATCAGTTCAAGATAGCTCAGAAAAGCATCACGCGTTTTTCCGCTCCATCTACCGCTCTCAACATATGATTTTAATTCGTTCGCCTTGTTCAGCGAGTCGCTGACATGCTTTTCGATTGCTTTTGCATGGGCAAGAGCTTCAGCCGCTCCGTTATGGGAAATTTCCACGGCTTCTCCGCTTACTTTCGACTTGGCAGTATTATAGTTGTAATATCCGTACATGATCCGCCTTTCCCTCCTTTAGCCCTTTTTCTCTTCAGCTTCCGCTTTCGCTTTATAATGCTCCCACTTGCTTTTGGCCTTCGTCTTAGCGTGTTGAATATCATCGAGCATATCGTCAAAATGCTTGATCAATTTCTTTAGATCGGCATCTTTTTCATGACGGGTGTCCTCAAATTCATGAGAAGGAATTTTCATGTCTGGCAGATTGCTCGTCTTATAACTGTTCTTTGTCGATTTAACATCCGATAATTCGGTTTTGACTTCGCTTTCTTTATCAGCCAAATAGTCATATAAATCTTTATACTGATCCCGTTTGCGTTCATTTTCCGTGTAGGAAATGTGCAAAAAGTTACCTGCTGAATCCCAAAAACTTTCGCCCACGGCAGCGGCTCCTTTCGATTCTACTAGTCAATAAAAACTATTTTCCTCTAGTGGATGATATTGTAATAGGTTAATTTTACATGAAGGTCCTATATGAATGAATAGGTTAAATGAATCGTTTTTATGAAACGAATGAGATCATAGGCCTATTTACTAAGGATAAAGGATTAGTCTTATTATCCTTTTTCACTTTATTCCCGAGGCCATTTCTTCATGCTCTGATCCGTGTATTTTTGATGTCAACACAGCTAAAGACGCATTTTCAAACTTGAAAAACAGGGATAAACGAGCGCTTCTTCTAATCATTTCCTGAGAAATATTTTTCTTATAAAGGACATTACAGTATAATGGAATTATTCGATTAGACACCGTGAAAGGAGAAAGCGTCATGAGTGAACAGAAAGGATGCATCAAGTGCGGGAGTACGGAAGCCGGCCAGAAGGAAATTGCAGCCACAGGCACCGGACTTTCCAAATTGTTTGATGTGCAGAATAACCGTTTTCTCGTCGTTTACTGCAAAAAATGCGGCTATTCTGAGCTTTACAATAAAGAGTCATCAACAGCGGGAAACATTCTCGATTTGTTTTTTGGAGGATAAAGAGACTCATGAAAGTGAGTCTCTTTTTTATGTTGCCAGCAGAAAATAAAGGCTATAAACACCAAGTGAACGGATAGCTGACGCTAAAACACGATCGCCAAAAACAAGCTTCCGCTGGAATGGCGATGAAAGGAGAAGAGAACTGTGACAGACAAGAGGATGCCGATCACAAAATCAACCAGCCAAAAGGTCCCCAATATGTTAAACGGTCTGGCATATCGAAATAAATAATTTGTGATATAGAAAAGATTCAGGATCAGGAAGACGGCTAAAATGGCTTTCTTCACATTCCCGCCACTTTCTATATTTGGAATTTACATGATTTTATCACCCTTTTCCACCAATGTCAGCGGCGTTTTCGGTTTCGACCAAACGGATGATCCACTCCTTCACATCGACGAGCCTGTTATATTTCGGCAGAGAGTCCGTTCCGGTGATGATCATCGGGATAAGAGAATCCTGTTTGTGCAAAGCACCGTGGCTGGCGCCGCCGACGTGTGTCGGTGAACCTTCGCCGATAAATTCATATCCGGGCTTTGCGCTGACGATGAGATAATCGCCTTCATGTGAAAAAAACGATGAGTGGAGCCGCGCCAGCGCATCCGGAAACCGGCCGAAGGTGATGCTGTCATTTTGGAGCGTCAAATCCAAAACGTCAGGATCGCCTTCAAGCGTCCATGTTTGTCCATATTCATCTGCGGCAGCGCCGCCCGGTTTGAATGTCAGCTTTCCTTCACGGTCACCCGAGACGACCTCGATGGCGTTCGCGTCATTTTTCCATGCGATGACGTCGATTCTCGCGTCTTTCTCCAGAATGGCAGCCAGCTGTTCCAGTGAAAGCTTTCGTTTGTCCAGCGTGTATATAAAGGCCATTCTTTCGTTGACAGCAAGGACGATTTGATCATCCGCCGCCACGCCTTTTTTTAATTTGACGATTTGATAGCGATCCAAAAGACCTCTTAAATCGATCAATGCTTCTGTCTTCGTTTTGCTGATCCAGGCCTGTCCGTTGTCGCCCAAAATGATCCAAATATAATTCCTTAATGCATCTTCCCTTGACCGAAAGCTGTTTAAGATGTTTTGGACGTGCCGGTCGACTTTGGCCACTCCCTTGACATCAAATCTCCCGTTTTTATGTACATGCTGATCAAGGTCGGGAAAATAGACGAGGGTAAGCGGAGGAACTGTGTTTGAATCGATGAGATGGTTTAATTCGTTAACCGAGAAGCGGTCATTGAAGCCGAATTTTTTCAACAGTGATCGGTTCCGCGGATTGATTTTGGAAAAGCCTCCGTATGAAAACAGCTGCGGCGCATTGATATTCAACATCTGATTCAGACCTGTGATCCATGAAAACAGCGCGGGAACATGCAGATAGCCATCCCTGGCGCCCCTGTGCATCAGCGCATTGATGGAGCATGTGTCGATCCCTTTTTCGGCAAGCTCTTCATGAACGGTTTTCACTTGTTTGCTTAAATGCGTCTGATTCAGGTTGTAAAAAACGTCTTTTGCAGATCGTTTGATGCCCAGTTTCAGCAGTTCTCTGACATGGCTTCCATAATTGATAATCCGCCTCTCCTGTTTGTTATACCAAACGAGCCCAGGCACTTTATGCCCGTCACAATTGACACCTGTCAAAAGTGTGCTGTCAACATTGACTGACATTGTCGGAAACGGGCTGACGACCTCCGGTTCATATCGGCCGTTTTCAAGAAAAAACTTGAAGGCGGGAGCCTGACCGCTTTTAACGGCTTCCTTTAGGGGCTCATCCATCAAAGAATCGACAAGCAGCATGATGACGGGTTTGCTTCGGCTTTCAGATCTCATGGATTCATCTCCTTTCTTATACGTGAGCATTCCCTAAATCGGGCCGGTTATGAATAATCCTTTCGAGTATTTCGCTGATGTCCAGGTCCGACTTTTCTTGCAGATATTGACTGACATTCGCCTGGAAACGAGTGAGGCTTTCTTTCGAGCGAAAAAAAGAAAGCAGCTGTTCTTCGATCGGCTGTTTGTTCCCGTCCTTCAGCTCAATGACAAGGTTCCGTTTCTTCAGCAAGTTCATGTTCATTTCCTCCTGCCCCGGCAGCGCATGATAGATGAAAGCCGGAAGCTGTTTTTCAATGCATTCGCTGATCGTAACACCTCCGGGCTTTGTGATCATTCCCGAAGCCCGTTCGTATAAGCGGTTCATCTCAGACTTGCTCTCAATATAGGGAAAGGCTTGGATCAAGGGATGGTTTAAGCTGTTGACATAACGGTAGAGCTTTCGGTTTTTTCCGCATAGAATGTGATAGGCGACATCTCCTTTTGGCGAGAGCTCCCGCACGAGCTTAAAAATACCGCCCACCCCCATGCTTCCGCCGGTAATCAGCATGTTGTAAAACGGTTTTTTCTCGCTATGACGGACGGTTTGATCCTGCGCTTTGTAGGCGCGGTGAACCGGTATGCCGGTTAGAAAAATCTTCTCTTCATCAACTCCTTCGGACAAGAGCTGCTCTTTAATATCTTTGATCGGCGCAAAGTGATAATCAATATGCTCCCTGCCCCAGATCCGGTTGACGAAAAAGTCGGTATAGACGTTGACGACTTTCATGTTTGGAAATTGACCTTTCAGCTTGTTTAATAAATAAGAGGGCAATGCGTGCGTACAAAACACAATATCCGGCTGTTTATCTTCGATCATCTGCTTCATGCTTTTTAAAAAGATCAGTTCATACATGAGGTGGCGCCGATACGTCTCATGGCTCCCGCAGGCAAGGATGTGATAGACGGAGCTGTAGACTTTCGGGAAGTATTGTATCCATTTTAAATACGCCGCGGAGGAAACCTTTTCAAGGCGCCGATATGTATGTGAAAAAATATCAATTGTCTCAGAGTGGTGCGCTTTCAGGCTCAGCTCGGCCTGAAGTGAATCGGCAACATGATGATGACCTGTTGAAATGCTGAGAAAAGGGAAAATCAGTGCCGTTGTCATTTCAAGGTCCTCCATTTCAGATGATAAATGTTTTCCATTTATATTTTGAAATAATCCAGCCAAAATATAAGTGAATTTTTTGAAGCGAAAGGAAGGTGACAACTTGAGAAGCTGTTTTTTGTCAATATGGAGTGTGATTGACCCGTTTTATTATTTTTTTTCCAGACTGACGCTGATCGATAAAAACAAAAGAAGCATTTTTCGCGTCCGTTTGACGAAGTATAAAGGGATCGATGTGATATTAAGCGATGGAACGGTGATTAAAAAGAACGATGTTCTCATTAAAATTCATCTGCATAATATTAAACTGATCAAAGAGCTGCAAAATATCGAAAGCGCTGTCAGAAGGGGAATTATCATTTATCAAAAGGCTTGCGTATCGATGCCGATTCTGGCACAATATGTAAAAAGCCATAAGCACACTGATCAAATCAAAGGGATCATCGGCATAACAACGCTGCACAAAGGTGTTGAACGGCTCGGATTTGAAGCGGTTGAGCCTGCCAATAAGTTTTACAGGACATTTAAGAAACTCACGCAAATCCCGATTTTATTTTTAATGACAAAGCAATTTTCTTTTCGCAACATCCCGCCATCCCATTATTTGTTTATCTCAAAAGAAAAACTGTTTCATTCCTACCTTCAAAAATAACAAAAAAGAGACCGATGCTATGCAGCAGCCTCTTCTTTTTATGAAATATGATGGAATGTCACTTCCGGCCTGCTTCCGATGCGGATGTTGGCTCCGGTCTGGCCCAATCCTTCACTGATATAAAAAGGTTTATCATGATGATAGTGCAAGCCTTTGATCATATTCATTCGCACAAGCTTTCCCATCTTCACGAGATGATAAGGCTTCGGCCAATGAATTTGTCCGCCGTGAAAATGCCCTGACAAAAGGTAGTCGAAGTGAAATTCCTTCATATCAAGCACAACATTCGGATCGTGCGTCAGTACGAGATGATAGCCGTCTTTTACCCCTTTATATGAGTCTCGGACATTGCTTCTTTTTGTACTGTAGTCATCAATGCCGATAATGTTTAATACCTCGCCTTCCACTTCTATGGAGACGTGTTTGTTTTGCAGGGTGACACATCCGTTTTCCTCCAGAACGCTTTTCAGCTTTTGAAAATGTTCACCTTTCAAGACGTAGTCATGGTTCCCGAACACGGCATACATCCCGTAGGCCGGCTTGAGCTCCCGCAACGCTTTCAAGTACTGAATCAGCTTGGGAATGCTTCGTTTTCGATCAAGAAAATCGCCTGTCAACGCGATCAGATCGATTTGTTTTTTGCCGGCAAGATCAACAATCTTTTCCGGAGAGATCGAAATGTTTTCTAAATGAAGATCTGATAGATGCAGGATGTTCAGCTTTTTTTTGAACGTCTTTGCATGTGTCCGGTTGACGGTAATCGTGTTGACTTTCACATCTTTTGTATTGTGATTCGCTTTATATAAAATAGGAATCATTCCTAATATCAACAATAAGAGTACAATGATAAACATAACAACATCTCCTCCCTCTTACTAGTATAGTAAGCCGGCAGGATGTTTGATAGTGGGAAATAATAGTATATCAATCTATTGACCTATATAAAAAACCGATTTCTCTTCGGAAATCGGTCTAAAGAAATAAAATGAACAGGAGAATGCCGAGAATGATCCGATAAATCGCAAACGGAACGAGCTTAATTTTATTGATCAGTCTGAGGAAAAAACGGACGACGAAAAGGGCAACCACAAAAGCGCTGATAAATCCCGCGATAAAAAACGGGAGAACGTCCGCGCTTAAGAATTCGCGGTTTTTAATCAAGGAAAGCAGGCTTGCCCCCATCATGATCGGGATCGCCATAATGAACGTGAAATCGGCGGCCGCTCTGTGATTTAATCCGAGAATGACACCGCCCGAAATCGTTGAGCCTGACCGGGAAAAGCCCGGCCAAAGCGCCAGACATTGAAACAGCCCCATACCAAGCGCCTGTTTGTATGTCATTCTGTCGACTGAGTCAGTCGTAGATTTCCGTTTATTGATCACATCCGCAATCAGCATCAGAACCGCCCCTGCGATGAGTCCGACGGCGACGGTGCGGACGGAGAACAGGTACCGGTCAATATAATCCTCGAATAAAAACCCAAGCACTGCGGCGGGAACGAGCCCGACGGCGATTTGTGCGAGCGACAGCCGGCTGCCTTGCTTCTGCTCCTCCGTGATGTTTTTCTTCATGCCGAGCAGATTGAGAATCCGGTCTTTGAAGACGATGGCGACGGCCAGAATGGAGCCGAGCTGAATCACAACTTTAAAGGTGTTGGCCGCTTCCGGAGTAAGCAGCTCTTTTGACTTGAGCCACAGATCATCGGCGATGATCATATGCCCTGTTGACGAGACAGGCGCATATTCAGTGAGCCCTTCAACAATTCCCAACATAACGGCGACAATAAGATCCCAAAAATTCATATGTCATTCCTTTCTCTTTTTTCGCATCTCACGGCGCGAAATTGGAAACCTGTCCTTATCAGCATTTATATTGTTCGTTTCCGGGGTTTATGTTTGGTCTTCTTCTGTTTTTTCATACAGGTGTGAACGCTGTTTAAACCACTCAAACAGATGGATGACAATGACTTTGATGACGGCATATCCCGGAATGGCAAGGATGACGCCGATGACGCCGAACAGCTTGGCGGCCGTCAGCAACACAAAAATGATCGTCACCGGATGGATATGCAGATTTTTCCCCATGATCTGCGGCGAAATAAATTTGCCTTCAAACAGCTGGACAACGGTCCAGACGATAATCAGCTTCACAAGCATAAACGGGGATGTCACAAGGGCGATAATAATCGCCGGCGTGATCGCAATCGTCGGCCCGAGATACGGGACAATGCTCGTACATGCTGCGACAACCGCCAAAAGAGAAGCATATTCAAGGCCGATGATCATATACCCAATGAACAAAAGACAGCCGATGCAAAAGCTGACGATGATCTGTCCCCTGATGTAGGAGCTTAAGCGGTGGTTCATCTCAGACATCATGACATACGTCTGTTCTCTTAAACGGACCGGGACGACTTTCAAAATAAACAACGGCAGTTTTTTGCCGTCCTTCAGCAAGTAAAACAGGATAAAAGGCACGGTCACAATGGAGATAACGACTTCGGTCACAGCCCCGATAAAGGTTCCCACACCGGTGAACGTACTGTTTAAAATACTTGTTGCCTGATCGGATAATTTTCCGGCCAGATCCGTCAGGTTAATATTCAGCGTCTGCTGCACTTGGTTGAAAAACCGGCTTCCGATCAGCTGTTTAATTTGATCCTCGACAATGTGGACATACCTTGGAAAATTGTTGACGAGGCTCATAATCTGTTCCTTCAAAAACGGGATGACCGAGACGATCGAGATCGTAATCAAACCGATGATCACGATGTAAAGAAGGAGTATCGAATACACTCTCTTCACTTTTTTCCGTTCCAAAAAATCGACGATCGGATTTAGCAGATAATAGACAACGCCTGTCAGCACAACCGGCAGAGCGACCGTCTCGATGAGAACAATAAAAGGTGTGAAGACAAATGAAGCTTTCGTAAATACTAGGATGTTCAGTCCGATCAGCAGCAGGACAAGCAAAAACAACACGAATTTATTGTCTAAGAAAAACTTTTTAAACCTGCCGCCCCACATTTGCAATGATTCCATGGCGTTCCTCCATTAACGTCGTTTAAATAGATTGTACACTATTGCTTCTGTACTGAAAAATAAAAACCGTGCATTTTGGTCTTTTTTTCCGCTTGTTCATCAAGATGGTGATCAAGTGTTTCCGACTTTTGTCTTCCGGCTGCAAAACAAAACGCGGTATACTATTCTTATATCACCTGCAGAGGGGGAAATGAGCATGATACGGTTCGGTGTAGTCGGAACCAATTGGATTACAGACCGCTTTCTTGAAGCGGCAAGGATGACGGACGATTTTCAATTGACAGCCGTCTATTCAAGGACGGAGGAGCGCGGGAGCGAATTTGCCCAAAAATACGGCGTGACCGCCGTTTTTACTGATATTGAAAAGATGGCTGCAAGCGACTGTCTTGATGCGGTTTACATCGCAAGTCCCAATTCTTTACATAAAGAACAAGCGGTGACCTTCATGAAAAACGGGAAACACGTTTTATGCGAAAAGCCGCTTGCGTCCCATGTCGGAGAGGCTGAGGAAATGGTGAAAACAGCCCGAGCTCACCGGGTCGCTTTGATGGAGGCCATGAAAACCACGTTTCTTCCAAACTTTCAAAACATCATCAGCCATTTGCCAAGGATCGGAAAAATCCGTCGCTTTATAGCCAGCTACTGCCAGTATTCCTCGCGTTATGACGCCTATCGAAACGGCACCGTTTTAAATGCGTTCAATCCCGCTTTTTCAAACGGCTCCCTGATGGATATCGGCGTCTATTGCATCCATCCGGCTGTCGTTTTGTTTGGGAGGCCGCTCGATATTAAGGCGAACGGGCTGATCCTTGAATCGGGAGCGGATGGGGAAGGAACGGTGCTTTTAACATATGAGGGGCATGAAGCCGTCCTGATGCATTCGAAAATCGCCGACTCCTACATCCCGGCGGAAATTCAGGGGGAAGACGGCTCAATCATCATCGATAAAATCCACCGGCCTGAAAAGGTCGAAATCCGTTTCCGCGACGGCAGCATTGAAGATATCACACTCGCTGATAAAAAGCCGGCGATGTTTTATGAAACAGTCGAATTTATCAATTTAATTAAACAGGGCCGGATCGAATCAACCTGGAATTCGTTTGAACGGTCTCTCGCCACTTTAGCGGTCATGGATGAAGCGCGAAAGCAGATCGGCCTCGTTTTTCCGGCAGACCGAAAGACAAACAAATGAGCCGCCGGATTGAAGGGCGGCTCCTCTCTTAATATTGCGCCAAAAGATCGGCAAATGCTTTGACATAAGCCGGCAGATCGGGCGGGCGGCGGCTGGACACGATATGGCCGTCAACGACAGCGGGTTCATTCACCCATGTGGCGCCGGCATTTTCCATGTCATCTTTAATCCCCGGCGTGCTCGTCACCTTCCTGCCTTCCAAAATGCCGGCGGAAATCAGCACCCAGCCGGCGTGGCAGATTTGTCCGATCGGCTTCCGCCTTTCGTTGAATGTCCGGATCATGTCAAGCACTTCGGGGTATCTTCTCAGCTTATCAGGCGCCCATCCCCCCGGAACAAGAATCGCGTCATATTCTTCGATGTTCACGCTTCTCATATCATAATCCGATACCGCAGGGACGCCGTGTTTCCCTTTGTATTCATGATCCGCTTTTTCACCGATGATATGAACGATCGCCCCTTCTTCCTTAAGCCTTAAAATCGGATACCAAAGCTCTAAATCTTCAAATTCATCGCTCACCAAAGCCATGACTTTCTTTCCTTCCAATCGCATTCGGATTCCCTCCCATTTTTCCATCAGGTCCTATATTTATTCCCTTCCCGTTCTGGCGGTAAACATGCCTCTTTCCGAAAAGGCCGCCGGATAAAGCCGGCAGCCTGGGAAATTAGTCTATTTTAAATTTTTTCGTCAAATCGCGAAGCTCTTCAGCCATTTGTTCGAGCGTGGCTGCGGATGAACTGATTTCTTCCATTGAAGCAAGCTGCTCTTCCGCGGAAGCGGCGATATCCTGAATGCTGCCTGAGCTTTCTCTCGATACTTCGGCGATTTCTTCCACCGCACCGGCGACTTGCTGTGAGCCCTGTGACAGCTGTTCAACAGCGGTGTTCATCATCTGCAGTTTTCCTGCGATTTCGTTTGTCATGTCATAGATTTGTTTAAAGCTTGCATCTGTTTCATCTGTTATGTTGAGCCCGGACTGTACCTCGCGGTTAACGTTCTGGAACATTTCAAGGGACTTTCCGATTTCATTGACGATTTCCTGGATCAGGCCTTCGATTTCCTTAGCGGATGAAGCGGATTGTTCGGCCAGTTTGCGCACTTCCTCAGCTACGACTGAGAAGCCCCGTCCGGCTTCTCCAGCCCTTGCGGCTTCAATCGCCGCATTCAGCGCCAGCAAATTCGTTTGATCCGCGATCCCGTTGATGACGCGCAGGATGGCTGTAATGTCTTTTGATTTGCCTTCAAGGCCTTTGACGACAGATTCCGCCTGTTTGACTGACTGGTCGATTGAGTTCATCTGTCCGACTGTTTTTTGCACAAGCTCTCCGCCTGTTCCGGCGATTTCGGTCGATTGCAGCGATGATTCCGTAATCGAGGCGGAGGTTTTGGACATGTCAAGCAAGCGGTTATTCATGTCTGTCAGCTGCTCAGCGCTTGTTTCGACTTTCTCATTCTGGCTTTCATTTCCGTTGGAAAATTGTTCGATCGCCGATGTAATATGCTCTGTCGCCTTGCTTGTCTGATCTGCGCTGGCCGTCAGCTGTTCTGACGAAGAAGCGACATTTTCAACAGAGGTCTGGATGACGCTGATCAATGAACGAAGCGACTCAGCCATTTCATTAAAGCTTATGCCCAGCTGTCCAAGCTCATCCTTTGTACGGACATTGATCGTCTGTGTCAGGTCTCCGCTGCTGATGTTTTTCGCGGACGAAACAAGCCTTCTTAACGGGCCTGTGATCGATCTGATGATCAAGATCATCAGAAAGACGCCTGCTGCGATGCTGACGGCGAGCGTGATCAAAGCGGCGTTTAAAACAGGCTTTGATGCTTCGGCGATTTCATCTGTATACATCGTTCCGCCGATTTTCCAGCCGGTCAGTTTGTTTGTCGCGAAAGCCATTTGCTTATCGCCGTCTAATCGATATGATATTGTCCCTTTTTCCTTGGCGTAAACCGCTTTAGACCAGCTGCCGTCAACAACTGAGCCCGCTTCATTTTTCGGGTGGGCGACATACTTTTTATCAGCGCTTGTGATAAAAGCGTAGCCCCTCTTGCCGATTTTGACGCGCTCTGTTGCTTTAATCAGCTCATCGATTTTCATGTTGATCGCCACAACGCCGGAGCCGTCCTCATTTTGCTTAGCGATCGTGATGACCATCGTGCCTGTTGACGCTGTCTTGTAAGGATCTGTGATGACCACTTCTCCTTTATGTTCAACAGCCTTTTTATACCAATCCCTTTCAACCGGATTATAGCCGCTTGGCATTTCCTGAAACGGATAGCGGACGAACAGCCCGTCTTTTGATCCCGTAAAAATACCTTCGACATCAGGATGCAGTTTGGCATACTGTTCAAATTTGTCTTTGATGGAGGCATTCCCTTTCTCTTGATATGAACTTTCCTTAAACAAACTTGAGAAATGGGATGCCGCATCCGCTTTTTGACTGATATTCTGATCGATGATGTCATTCAGCTGTTCGACGTTCTCCCGCGCATTGTCCATGATCTCCGTTTTAAGCGTACTGCTTGCCGTCTGGTAAGCGCTGTATGAGAGAACAATGATCGGAACGGTTAAAATAAACAAGAATGAAAGAATTAATTTCTTGCCTATTGAAGGATGTTTGATCCATTTGATCATTTTTGACATAGTCTTGTTGACTCCTTTTCTTTTATATTCTTTAATATCGGTTTTCCCATATGGGTTTTTTAACTTTTTTATAGTCAAAATGAACTAAAAACACCCAGAATGGTTCTGGGTGTTCTCACTTATTCGATCTTGAATTGCTTTGTCAAATCCCGCAGCTCCTCAGCCAGTTCCGCCAATGTTGTTGAAGAAGCGCTGATCTCCTCCATTGAGGCGAGCTGTTCCTCCGCTGAAGCGGCGATATCCTGGATGCTTGCGGTGCTTTCTCTGGAAACATCTGCAATCTCTTCGACAGCGCCCGACACTTCCTGTGATCCTTGCGATAGCTGCTCTGCAGCGGCATTCATCGTCTGCAGCTTGCCGGCAATATCATTTGTCATCTCATATATGGTTCTAAAGCTTGACGCCGTTTCATCAGTTATGTTGAGCCCTGACTGGACTTCATGGTTGACCGATTGAAACATGTTCAGAGAGTGATCGATTTCTTTGACGATTTCCTGAATCAGATTTTCGATTTCTTTCGCCGAATCCGCTGATTGGGCCGCAAGCTTCCTTACTTCTTCGGCTACGACCGAGAAGCCTCTGCCCGATTCCCCGGCACGGGCAGCTTCGATCGCGGCATTCAGCGCAAGCAGGTTCGTTTGATCAGCGATTCCGTTAATGACGCGCAAAATGCTCGTGATGTCTTTTGATTTGCCTTCAAGTCCTTTGACGACCGCTTCGGCCTGCTTGACGGACCGGTCAATTGAATTCATTTGGCCGACCGTCTTTTGCACAAGCTCTTCCCCTTTGCCGGCAATCTCCGTCGATTTGACAGAAGCATCGGTAATGACTGCGGACGTTTTGGACATATCCTGCAGTCCGTTGTTCATCTCATTCAGTTGCTGTGCGCTCGCTTCTACTTTTTCTTTCTGGCTTTCATTCCCGTCAGAGAATTGTTCAATGGCCATTGTGATATGTTCGGTCGCTTTGCTTGTCTGTGCAGCGCTTGCGTGCAGCTCTTCAGATGAAGACGCCACATTGTCGACCGACGTTTGAATGACGCTGATCAGCTTCTTGAGAGAATCGGCCATTTCATTAAAGCTTGTCCCAAGCTGGCCGAATTCGTCTTTAGAACGGACTTCGATTTTTTGCGTCAAATCTCCGCTGCTGATGCTTTTCGCCGAGGAAACAAGCTGATTTAACGGTTTGCTGATTCCGCGAACGATGAAGTAGACGAGAATCCCTCCGAGGGCGATCGCAGCCGCCAAAATGATCATCGCCATATTAAATACCGGCTGGGCCGCTTCAGATATTTCCTCCGTAAACATCGTTCCGCCGATTTTCCAACCGGTCAGCTTGTTTGTTGTGAAGGCCATCTGCTTTTCTTTGCCTTGGAACGTATATTGAAAAGAACCTTTTTCTTTGCCGTACATTTGTGCCACCCAATCACCTTTGCCCTCCGTTCCGGCTTTAATGGTCGGATGGGCCACATACTTTTTGTCATCGCTTGAAATAAACGCAAACCCGTTTTTGCCGATATTGACGCGCTCTGACGCTTTAATCAGCTCATCGATTTTCATGTTGACAGCGACAACACCGGAGCCGTCCGCCGTCTGCTGTGCGATCGTGACGACCATCGTGCCGGTCGAAGCCGTTTTGTAAGGGTCTGTCACAATGACTTTGCCTTTATTTTCAACGGCTTTCTTATACCAGTCCCTTTCAACCGGATTATAATCGCTTGACATCTTTTCATTTGGGTAGCGGACGAACAATCCGTCATTTGAACCTGTGAAGATTGCTTCCACGTCTTCATTCAGCTTGGCGTACTGCTCGAATTTTTCCTTCAGTGACACATTTCCTTTCTCTTTATAAAGCTTCTCATTCACCCAATCGCTGAAATAGGAAACCGCATGTTCTTTCTTTCCGATATTTTGATCAATGATTTCATTGAGCTGTTCAACATTATCCTGGGCGCTTCTCATGATCTCGCTTTCGAGAGAGCTTCCCGCCGTGTGATAGGCGCTGTAGGATAGAGCTAAGATCGGTACTGTCAGCACCAATAAAAAACTCAAAAACAGCTTTTTTGAAATAGACGGACGTTTGAGCCAGTCCAATTGTGTTTTCATTTGATATAACTCCTTTAGTTCAAGATTATGAAACTAATATCGGAGACCGGGCTCATTTGTGTATATTAAAAAACTTTTATAAGTATTTCAGAAAATTCTTTAAAGCGAAGCAAAAAATCCTAAAACGGTTAAAGTTTTAGGATTTTTTCTTCCTTTCAGCGTGACCTTCAACCCTTGCAGTCTAGGAAGGCCGAGCATCGAAGCGGGCTTTCACAGGATGTGATGACGGCGGCGTTCAGGCAGGACGCCTGCGCAATTAGCCGCCGTTCCTTTTTCTATTCGTGCGCACCGACTTAGCAGGCCTGACAACGAATGCGAGGGTTTGTCGACACGCAGAAAGGGCTGTTAAAACAGCCCTTTCTGCTATTCAAGCTTAAATTTTTTCGTTAAATCGCGAAGCTCTTCTGCCATTTGTTCAAGAGTTGCAGCTGATGAGCTGATCTCTTCCATGGAAGCGAGCTGTTCTTCCGCCGATGCGGCAATGTCCTGAATGCCGGCGGAGCTTTCTCGTGAAACATCTGCAATCTCTTCGACCGCTCCCGAAATCGCTTGTGAACCGTCTGTTAATTGTTCGACCGTGCCATTCATCGTCTGCAGCTTTCCGGCGATTTCATTTGTCATATCATAGATTTGCTTAAAGCTTGATTCCGTCTCTTCTGTAATGACAAGACCTGACTGCACTTCCTCGTTGACGGATTTGAACATGTTGAGAGAGTGTTCGATCTCTTTGACGATGTCCTGAATCAGCGTCTCGATTTCTTTCGCCGATCCTGCTGATTGTGCGGCGAGCTTCCTTACTTCTTCAGCGACGACTGAAAAGCCTCTGCCCGATTCTCCGGCGCGCGCTGCTTCGATGGCGGCGTTCAGCGCCAAAAGATTCGTCTGGTCGGCAATGCCGTTGATCACGCGGAGGATTGCCGTGATGTCTTTGGATTTTGATTCCAATCCTTTGACAACGCGTTCAGCCTGCTTGACTGATTGATCAATCGAATTCATCTGACCGACGGTTTTCTGGACGAGCTCTCCGCCTGTTTCGGCAATTTCCGTCGATTGAATGGATGAAGCCGTAATCGTTTCTGATACACCGGCCATTTCGGTCAGCTGGTCATTCATTTGGCTGAGCTGTCGTGAGCTTGTTTCGACTTTTTCGTTCTGATTTTCAGCGCCGCTTGAGAACCGCTCGATGGCCAATGTAATATGTTCGGTCGCTTTGCTCGTCTGATCAGCGCTTGCTGTCAGCTGTTCTGAGGATGAGGCTACATTGTCAACCGATTCTTGAATGGCACTGATCAGCGCGCGCAATGAGTCGGCCATCTCGTTAAAGCTTGTGCCAAGCTGACCGAGTTCGTCCTTGGAGCGCACTTCGATTTTTTGTGTCAGATCCCCATTGCTGATGCTCTTGGCAGATGAAACGAGCTGATTTAACGGTTTGCTGATCGCCCGGACGATGAAGTAGACGAGAAGGCCGCCCAATACAATGGCTCCAGCCAGCGTGATGATCGCCATATTGAAGACCGGCTGTGCAGCATGTTTGATTTCGTCTTTATACATCGAGCCGCCGATTTTCCAGCCAGTCAATTTGTTCGTCGTGTAAACCGTTTTCTTTTCTTTACCTTTTTCCGTAACATCGAACACGCCGCTTGCTTTGCTGTACATGTTGTCGGTCAAAGCCGTTCCCGCTTCAGTGCCGGCCTTGATCTCAGGATCGGCGATATAGTTTTTGTCATTGCTTAATATGAAAGCATGGCCGGTTTTGCCGATATTGATGCTGTTCGCCGCTTCGATCAGCTTGTCAATATTCATGTCAAGCGCGACAACGCCTGATCCGTCTTTCGTTTGCTTTGCGATGGTGACAACCATATGTCCTGTTGATGCCGACTCATATGGTTCTGTGACGATCGTTTCGCCTTTTTTTTCTACCGCCTGTTTATACCAATCCCTCTCCACCGGATCATATCCATCCGGCAGTGGTGCATTAGGATATTGAGCATAGATGCTTTCATTCGAGCCGGTGAACACGAGCTCCACATCAGGATTTTGCTTGGAAAATTGCTCAAATCTTTGTTTGATGGAAGCCTGTCCCTTCTCCTCGTACGCCTTTTGATCCACCCATTCGCTGAAATACGCGATAGATGTTTCCTTGGCGCCGATATTTTGGGTGATCACTTCATTCAATTCATCGACATTGTCTTTGGCGCTCCTCATGATCTCGTCTTCAAGCGTACTGCTCGCCGTGTAGTATGAAGTAAACGAAAGTACTAAAATCGGAATGGTTAAAATTAATATAAATGAAAAAATGAGTCTTTTTGAAATAGAAGGACGCCTTGTCCAGTCCAATAGCCTTTTCATAAATGATGTCTCTCCTTTCTCTACTTTTATCGGAGAGAGATCATATTTTTTAAATAAAAAAAGCAGGAAATGAAACCATTTTCGTGCCCAAGCTTTAAGGCATATCTTAATAAAAAAGGAAAAGGGTGTTTTTCCATGATAAATATTTCGGGCTATTGGCTTCGCCCTGAGGATGCGGAAAAACTGAATGTCAGCGGGATGCAAAAAGAGATTGCCGACCAGATGCTCGCCATGCCTTCCAGCTACAGCTACAGCACGGTGTCTGAACTGTTATTCGAGCTCAGCTTCAGGGAGAATACGATCGAATCAGCCAGGGCGCTGATCAACAGCGGTGCCAGGTTTGCCACATTTTCAAAAACATATGGCAATGAGGCGTATTGGAGGGTGTCGCCTGAAGGGGCATTGGAGTTGAGATACAGAGTGTCCCCTTCCAATGCGATAAAAGACATTTTTGAAAGGGGCTCTCTTTATGCGTTTGAATGTGCAACTGCCATCGTCATCATCTTTTATATGGCGTTGATCAAAACGATTGGCGGGCAAACGTTTGATCAGCATTATGACAGAATCATCTTATATGACTGGCATTATGAGAAGCTTCCGATCTACACGGATAAAGGGAACGATTATCTGCCCGGAGACTGCCTGTATTTTAAAAATCCCGAATTTGATCAGGAAAGGCCGCAATGGCGTGGAGAAAACGCCATTTATTTAGGCCATAATCAATATGCGGCACACGGATTGGGTATCCTGAGCGCCGAAGCTATCATAGAAAAGTTGAATAAGCTGAGAAAACCGAATGCACAGACCTCCGCCTATTTGATGAGTCAGGTGACACGGGTCGATATTCCGACGATCTTTCAGATCATCAGATAACGCCGGCGGGACAGAGCTGTTCCATCAGCTCTTCTACGGTTGTTTCTTTTTCTATAGCGCGCGCGGCCTGACCGCACCATAAAGACATGTTGCCGGGGTTGTTTTCAAGCTGCGCCTTTTTTCTCATCGGTTTTGTCAATGCGTTTTGCAGCGGATACGGCAATGCCTCATCCTCATCTTGCCGCCTGTCTTCCATCCACTGATTGACAATGCCTCTTGCCGGTTTTCCTGAAAACAATCTCGTCAGCCTTGTGTCCGTCTCAGCCGCCCTGATCAATTGTTGCTTGTAAATTTGAGATGTTCCGCTTTCACTGCACGCCAAAAATACGCTTCCCAATTGGACGCCTTGTGCGCCCAGCGCGAATGCTGCCGCTACTCCTCTTTTGTCAAAAATGCCTCCCGCCGCGACTACTGGAACCGACACATGGTCTGCTGCTTGCGGAATCAGGGCCATTGACCCGACGGCGGCCTCTCCCTTCGTATGTAAGAAAGCTCCCCTGTGACCGCCCGCTTCACTTCCCTGAACAACGATGACATCCATGCCTTTCTCTTCAAGCAGCAGCGCTTCTTCAACAGACACTGCGGTTCCGATCAAACAGCATTGTCGTTTTTTAAGCTCTCCTACAACCTCGGCGGGCGGCACACCAAACGTAAACGAACAGACTTTGACATCCGATTTGAGAATGATGTCAATTTTTTCATTAAAATCAGACCAATCCTGTTCCTCGCTTGTCTCAGGCTCTGCCGACTGTGATAAAGGGATTTTCTTTTGCCAGCCTTCCAGTTTTTCGCGGCTGACCTGTTCCCTTTTTTCCGGAACAAACAGATTGACTTGAAACAAGGCGGGTGTGAGCTCTTTCGTTTCTTCGATCTGCCTTTTTAAAGCTGCAGGTGTCAAATAACCCGAAGCCAGGCTGCCCAGACCGCCTTGATTGGAAACAGCGGCAGCAAGCCGGGGCGTTGCCGGTCCGCCGGCCATCGGCGCTTGTATAATCGGCTTTGACAGCGAGAGAAGCTTCATTAATTCGTTCATTGCCGTGATCCCCCTTTTAATCGGCTATGATTTTAAAATAGCAGGTTCGCGATCTCGGACCGTCGAATTCGCAGAAATAAATGCCCTGCCATGTGCCAAGAATCAGCTTTCCGTCTGCAATGATGATGTGTTGTGACGCCCCGACAGTGCTCGATTTCATGTGAGCGGCAGTATTGCCTTCCATATGGCGGTCAAGTCGATGCTCCCAAGGATACACTTCATCAAACCGTCTCAGCATATCGCGTTTTACATCGGGATCAGCGTTTTCGTTTATCGTAATCCCGGCTGTTGTATGGGGGCAATAGATGATCACGGCGCCGTTTGAAACGCCCTTTTCCGTGATAAACTGTTGCACTTCATCAGTGATGTCAAGCATTTCATCGCGCCGGGCTGTCTGTATCCGTATTTTTTTCAGCATATACAATCGGCTCCTTTCTTTTCGCGCCCATTACTTCACTTCGTTAAAAGTCGCCGATTTCCTTTCTGAATATAAGTAAATGCGTGCTTCATACGGCTTCATGATAAAGGAAGTCAGATGTTTATGGTTTTGGATATCGATATTGGACATGAGGAGCATGTCGCTTGATAATGGATATGCTGAATGCTGATAAAATGCAATACGCCGGCTTAAGTTCACAATCACAATCGCTTTCTCTCCCCCAAGCTTGCGCAAATAGGCTATAATCTGCGGGTCCTCTGGAAGAAGCAGCTCAAACGTTCCATCGATGAAAACGTCATGGCGTTTTCTGAGGGCGATGATCTGTTTATAAAAGCGGTAGATGGAATGCCTCTCTTTTTGCTCGTTTGCGACATTGATCGTGCAATAATTGTCATTGATGTTCAGCCACGGCTTCCCGCAGGTAAACCCGGCATTTTGCCCATCCGTCCATTGCATCGGTGTTCTGGCGTTGTCTCTGCTCTTTTTCCGCACCGACTTCATGATGTCTTCATGTGAGCGGCCTTTTTCTTTCTGAATACGATAGAACCTCTTGACGGAAACATCGTCATAATCTTCTATACGAGAGAATGCCGCGTTTGTCATGCCGATTTCCTGGCCTTGAAAAATAAACGGTGTTCCCTTCATCAAAAAATACATCGCAGCCAAAGCTTTTGCACTTTCAATTCTGTAAGTCCCATCCTCCCCCCAAACTGAAACGGCGCGAGGCTGATCGTGATTTTCGATAAAAAGCGCATTCCATCCCGTCACTTCAAGAGCGGTCTGCCAACTTGACAAAATTCGCTTCAGGCGCACGATGTCGATCTGTTCTTCATCGTCAATATCCCAAAGTCCGAGATGTTCAAATTGAAAAATCATGTTGAAGATGCCGTTTTTCTCGCCGACCCATGCCTCCGCTTCTTCAGCGCTGACTCCATTCGCTTCTCCGACCGTCATGATATCAGGATGCCTGGCGAATGTTTCTTCCTTCAGTTCCAGGAGAAAGTCCATGATTCCCTCAACATTCATATGGAAGGCAAAGGACGGGACAAATCGGAGCCCTTCTGGATTGGGGAGATCCGGAAGCCCTGCTTTTTTCTTAATATGCGAAATCGCGTCCACTCTAAAGCCGTCGATTCCTTTATCAAGCCACCAATTGATCATGCTGTAGAGCGAGCGGCGCATATCACCGTTTTCCCAATTCAAATCGGGCTGTTTTTCGTCAAAAATGTGGAGATAGTACTGATCTGTTTTTGGATCAAAGCTCCAGGCGGAACCGCCGAATATGCTTTCCCAATTGTTTGGCTCATGCCCGCCTTTCCCGTCCTTCCAAATATACCAGTCCCGTTTTGGCGATGTTTTGTCTGACCTTGATTCAATGAACCATGGATGCTCATCACTTGTATGATTGATGACGAGATCAATGATCAGTTTCAAACCGAGCCGGTGCGCTTCGGCCAATAATGCGTCAAAGTCGGCCATCGTCCCGAATTCTTTCATGATGCTTTGATAATCCCTGATGTCGTAGCCATTGTCGGCATTAGGGGAATCAAAGACCGGACAGATCCAGATCGCATCCGCACCAAGCTCCTGAATATAAGGCAGCTTCATCCTGATCCCGTTCAAATCCCCGATCCCGTCCCCGTCGGAATCCATAAAACTGCGCGGATAGATTTGATAGACGACCGCTTCTTTCCACCATGCCCTTGTCATTCAAACACTCCTTAGCTGTTGTTTCCATATTATATAAGGAAACAATACAAGTTATGAACTGTTTCATAAACAAACCACCGCCCTTTAAAAAGAGCGGTGGCAAAAATCAATGAACCTTCACATCCCAATTGGAAATATTGATTTGTCCTGTTCCTCCGAATACTTCTGTACCAAATTCGACACTGCTGACATACTTCGTTTTGCTGAGCCAGTTTTTTGAATCGGCCAAATAATCGGTGAAGTCGCGGATGTTCAGGCTAGCACTCCGGGTGTTTGACGTTCTGACAAATGAATAGACATTCCAGCCTTTTCCGCCTCCGGCATCAATGTAGCCTTTATACACCTTCCATTTGTGCCCGCCGACTGACACGGTTTCGACATAGGAACCTGCGGGGCCTGCATTGGTGTTGTTCAGCCAGATCATGATTTCATCGGTTGGAGCGGTGTCCCAGCTCGCATGATTCGTGTTGTGCAGCCAAATGTCGTATGCCGCGTTGTATGTGCCGTTCGCACTGATCGAATAACTGACATTCGTGCTGATGTTTTTCTGATCTGACAAACGGGTCGGGAAGCCGCTTCCTTTCGTATAGCCTTCCGTCCAGTGCCAGCCGCTGACGATCGACGGATAGGCTTTAACTGTGCTTGTCGTGCTCGGCCAATTCCATACCCAGCCTAAATCCGAATCACTGTTATGATAAATCGTCTGCCACCAGCCGCTGACCTGGTCGGCTCCCCAGACATTGTTGAATATGTAGTATTGATTGTTTTTAAAATACATTTTTTCCGCTGGCTTGGATGAAGACGCGGCAAGCGCCGTGAACGGTCCCGCCAATAAGATGGTGAGCGCGAAGCCCCACAAAAGAAGCGATTTTGCGAACGAATGTTTTTTCAACGTTTTATGAACCTCCTCGTGATAATACACGACCATTATAAAAAAGAATCGGCAGCAGCACATTCATAGAAAGTCATGATTTTCCATAGATCATTATACTTAACTTTAAAAAAATCGCCAAAAAAAAGAAGTTTTCAGCTGCTATCGAACTAAAAACAGACTTTTAAACCGCAATCCGGGTTAAAAGTCTGTTTTTTTTATTTCAACAAAGCGAATATGGTGATCTTCGGCATCAAGAATTTTAAATTCGCATCCTTCCGTCTTAAAGACATCGCCGTTTTTCAGCTCCATTTTTTGCGTCAAGAGCCACCCGGCGATCGTATCCACCTCTTCATTATCGATCGCAATATGAAGAAGATCATTCACTTCGTCAATTAACGCTTTGCCGTCCATAATATAATGATGCTCGCCTTTTTTAACGATGTGAGGCATTTCATCCTGATCAAATTCATCCCTGATTTCCCCGACGATTTCTTCCAAAATATCTTCTACCGTCACAAGCCCCGCCGTTCCGCCGTACTCATCAGCAAGGATCGCCATATGAATACGCTCTTTCTGCATCCGAATCAATAGTTCCTGAATCGGGATGCTTTCAATCACCCTGATCACGGGCCTCATGATTTCGGTTAAATGGATCGACTGATCAAGGAAATAGGATTTAAACAGATCCTTGCTGTTGACGATTCCGATAATATGATCTTTATCATCCTTAATGACCGGATATCTCGTATAGCGTTCATTCATAACGGTTTCAATCGCTTCCTTGATGGCCTGATCTTCATCAAGCGTCGCCATCTCCGTTCTCGGAACCATGATTTCCCGCGCCAGCCTGTTGTCAAACTCAAAGATTTTGTTGACATACTTAAACTCCGACTGGTTGATCTCGCCTTTTTTATAGCTTTCAGACAGCATAATTCGCAGCTCTTCCTCACTGATGGCCACTTCATGTTCCTTGACCGAATGGAAACCAAAAAGTCTGGTCAGCAGACGGGCCGAGCCGTTTAATAATTTAATGAAGGGATACATGATTTTATAAAAAAGAATCAGCGGCTTCGCCGTCCAGAGGCTGACGGCTTCCGCCTTTTGAATGGCAATCGTTTTCGGAGCCAGCTCACCGACCACAACATGCAAAAACGTAATAATCACAAAAGCGGTCACCACTGACCCGATCCTTATGACCGACTCAGGCAGACCGAAGAGTTCGAAAAGCGGGTGAATGATCCTCTCAAATGTAGATTCCCCGAGCCAGCCGAGCCCTAAAGCGGTGATCGTGATTCCCAGCTGGCAGGCCGATAAGTATTCATCTAAATTTGAAATCACCTTTTTGGCTGCAATCGCCCGCGTATCCCCGTTTTCCACCAATTGATCGATTTTTGTCCCGCGAATTTTAACAATCGCGAACTCGGCGACAACAAAAAAAGCTGTTGCTGCAATTAAAAGCATGACGAGTATGAGATTTAAGATATTCAAAAAAAACCCTTACCAAATGAATTGGTAAGGGGTCACCTCCTCTGACGAATGGTTAGTCATTACGGCCGGACAGGAAAATCGCTACGAAGCGCAGCAGTTCAAACAATGAAACGAGCGCTGCGGCTACATATGTCAATGCCGCGGCATCAAGTACTTTGCTGACGCCTCTTTCTTCAGTGTTGCGGATCATTCCTTCCGAGACGATGATCCGTTTTGCCCTGGAGCTTGCGTTGAATTCAACAGGCAGCGTCACAAGCTGAAAGAGTACGGCTGCGGAAAACAGTATGATGCCGAGGCCGATCAGATTCAGGCTTCCAAGCAATAAGCCGCCAAGAAATAAAAACGGCGCCACTCCCGAAGAAAAGTTGACAATCGGGAACATCTTATGCCTTAAAACAAGGGCGCCGTATGATTCCTGATGCTGCAAGGCATGTCCGCATTCATGGGAAGCAACGGAAACTGAAGCGATCGAACGGCCGTAATATACGGGTTCAGATAACCGTACAACGCGCGCTGTCGGGTCATAATGGTCTGTCAAGGTTCCTCTTACCGGTTCAACCGGAACATCGTAGAGGCCGTTGCGGTCGAGAATCTGTCTGGCCACTTCCGCCCCCGTTCTTCCGCTTGAGGCCTCCACTTTTGAATATTTTTCAAAGTTACTCTTTACTTTAAATTGTGCCCAAATTGATAAACCTAATGCAGCAAATGTCAATAACAAAAAAATCATGCTCATCAAATCATCTTCCCTCTTTAAAGTAAAATGGTTTATGAATTCGAAATGGTTAAAATATATTTTATTTGAGGGGATCCCCTTTGTACAGGAAAATGCATTACCTGCTTTTCCGCGGAAAACAAATCCCGATAAAACAACAGGCCATTCCCGAAATCATCACATACAATGGCGGCCTTACCGTCAGCTCCTTGAAAAACTCGCTCCAAAACACTTCATTTGTCGTCAGGTAGACGGAATTCAAATCAAAAATGAATTGAATGGCCGCGCCCGCCATCAGCTGCACGCCGATCAACACCAGGATGATTCTCAATAAACAGGACATTCAACTCGCATCCCCCACCCGTTTTGTAAAATTGTATGGAGGGATCGGAACTGTTATACCGGCGCATCAAAAATATCATATCTCTCATATCTATTGTCGGTAACTCCCTGTTGTTTTCTCCTGAAAATATTTGGATATACTGAATAAAAAAAGCGCAGCGGGTGGTGGCACGGTGAAAGTTACAGACCAAGAAAAAGAACAGCTGAGCACAGCGATTGATAAAATGAATGAAGGGCTTGATGCATTCATTCTCCTTTACAACGAATCGGAAAAAGACGAGCCGCTGATCGAGTATGAAGATGAAACCGCGGACATTATCAAAAAAGCGATTGAACACCATGGAAAAGAAAGCATCAATCAAAAATTAAACGCGATCATAAAAGAAATTTTATCGTTTTCCCTTTTGCAGGATGGTGAAAAAACGTGAAATCAAACCGTATTTTTATCGCATGGCTTAGATGGCCGATGTATGTTCGGGTTTCTATCATCATCCTTTTATTGATCATTATTTTTGGAGAACTGATCACAATCGTTGAACCTGATCAATTTTCAAATGTCTTTGACGGGATTTGGTGGTCGCTCATTACCGTCTCGACCGTCGGATACGGCGATGCGGTGCCGAAGACGGCCGCTGGAAAACTTGTCAGCATGGTGCTCATTTTATTAGGCGCCGCTTTTGTGACGGCCTATTTTGCAACGATGGCGACAGCGGCTTTCAATAGGCAGCAGCGCTATGCAGAAGGCAAGGTGAATTACAAAGGAAAGGGGCATATCGTTCTGGTCGGCTGGAACGAAAAATCCAATAAACTGATTCGCTCTCTGCAAGCCAACAATCCCGGCAAAACGATCGTGCTGATTGATGAAACATTAAAGGAAGGCCCGCTGATGGAGGACGTTCACTTCATCAGCGGACATGCCGCAGACGATGCCACATTAACAAGTGCCAATATCGAAGAGGCCGGCATTGTTTTGATAACCGCTGATCAGCATAAAAACGAAGCGGCCGCAGATACGCAGACCATCTTAACATTAGTGGCTGTCAAAGGGCTGAACCCTTCCGTTTATTGCATCGCCGAAATCCTGACGGAAAAACAAAAAAAGAATGCCGAGCGGGCCGGAGCAAGTCAAATTATCAGTACGGCTGAGTTATTAAAAACCGCGATGCTGCAGCATTTTCTCATTAAAAGCCAGCTTCCTGGTCCGGTTTTCGAAGAAGCCGACATTCATTTAAAAGTCCATGCCTTTCCTGTTCCGGCATCTTTGCAAGGAAAAACGTTCCAAGATGCGATCCATCACTTTTTGAATGACGATATTTTGCTTGTCGGTATTCAGCAAAAAGACGGACCGGCTTTATCGCCTTCCTTTTCGTACAAACTCGAGCCGACTGATCAGTTGCTGGCGCTTTAAGACAACAGCGCCTGTTCGAGTTCTTTTACATAAGAACGGCCCAGATCTTCATAGACACTTGCGATATCGGCATCTTTTTCCTTTGGCTCTGCAAATTGGTCAAAGGAGGCACGAAAATTCCCCTGAATGACGTGATCATCGAGCGCCTCCTGATAAACATGGCGCAGCAAAAACGGCTTGCCCAATTTGACTGTCGCGTTTTGCGAATCAAGCTGTCCGTCTTCCGCCTCAAACGGCACCCGCAAAAACAAATATCCGTCTTGATCATCCATCTTATAGTCAAAAAAGCCGTGGTCGTACTCCCATCCCCCGCTGATCACATATCCGAGCGGTTTTAGCGTTTGTTCAAGGTGATAGAGCGAGAAAGAACGATTTTCCAATTCAGATGGTATGTTTATCATAAAAAAACCCCTTTTTCGTTTTTACATTTACCTTACATCAGCAGCACTACCGCAATTCTTTGTCAGGCTTGTTCAAATGGCCTTCTGTAATTTCGTTAAAGAGCGTACCCTCCGGCTGCAGTGCATTGTTTTGCATTTGCAGAAATTTTTTATACTCCCCGACGGTAAAAGGCTTTGCATCATCAGTTAATTCATAGCCGATCTGGCCATTAGACTCCAGGGTTGCGTTTTTGACATCAGATAATTTTGAAATTCCCTGGGTTCTCAGCCTCATTTCCAGCTGGTCGACGGTCAGTCGGTGTTTTTTGAGGTTGTCTGTTTGCAATTCCCCATTTTCGATCAGGACAACCGCTTTTCCCGCTATAAGGGTTTCAAAAAAGTCAAATTTCATTTTTAAATACTCGATCAACAAGAGAACGATGATAAAAATTGATGCGGCTGTCACCGTTTTGAAGACGCTGTCTTCGATGATTGGCTGAACGATGATCGTTCCGATGGAAATCATGACGACGGTTGTCGCTATTGTCATTTGCGATATCGATTTTCTTCCGGAAATTCGCAGCAGGATAATCCCCGTTAAAATAAGAAGAAGTGTTTTCAGAACAAAAAGCATGACCTCACCCCAAACCTTTTTATTTCTTTATTATGGTTCAGAAGTGTTTTCTTATGAGTATGTTTGCGGCAAAACTGGCAAATAACGAATATTCAAAAGAGGAAATGAGATATATCGAAAGCTCCGAAAGACCTCAGGACCGGTCCAGTTTTCATTGATCTGCCCATTAAAAGAAGGATTTTTATTTTCGATTGAAGAAAATGTAATTGATGAAAATTACTGTATCGCATATAAAGAAAGCAGGTGCAAAAGGTGAATGTTAAGGTTTGCATGGTATCCATTAAAGTAACGGATATGAAAGAAGCGAAGAGTTTTTATTGTGAAAAATTGAATTTTAAATTGGAAAAAGAGTATGGGGAAAATATCATTGAATTAAATGTCGACGGTTTTCCAATTATTCTTGAGAAAGCTTCGAAACCGAACACCTTAGAGTATGGAGAACATTCACAAGTCGTACTTGGTTTACAGACCGATGATATAAAGAAGGACATGAATCACCTGAAACAAAACGGTGTACACGTTTTGTACGAAGAACCGCAAACATGTCCTCCGGGTCATTATACGGTCATTGTCGACCCGTTCGATAATAAAATTGAGCTGCTTGAAGTTTCTAAATCAATGGCGAACATGTAATAAAAAACAGACTCATCTGGAGTACTCCCCTTCCCAGTCCCCCTCTTTTGCCAGCGGAAGCCGTGGTAAAATCATGATGAGGAATCTATAGGGAGTGGATAGATGAATGAGGGACTATTTTCTGCAATCGAAACGGATTGGGTTTTCGCTATGGTCAAAAGAGGATATGGATTTAGCAAACGTATTGTGGGGAGATCCGGATGTAACAGCATATATATCCAGCCGCGGCAGGCTTGAAGCTGAAGAGGTAAAAAACCGTTTACAGCAAGAAATCGAACAATATCAAACGGACGGTGTTCAATATTTTCCGATTTTCGCCATAGACAATCATGCCTTTATCGGATGTTGCGGACTCCGTCCATACAACCTTGATGAGCGGGTTTATGAAATCGGATTTCATCTCGTGCGTTCGATGTGGCATAAAGGCTATGCTAGTGAAGCTGCCAAATCCATGATTGATTATGCTTATACAAAAGTAAACGCAAGCAAGCTGTTTGCCGGCCACCATCCTGAAAACCAGGCTTCACGAAAGCTCTTGAACAAGCTCGGCTTCCGTTATACACATGACGAATTTTATCCGCCAACAGGCCTTCACCACCCGTCCTACATATTGCACAAAACGTAAAAATGGCCGGCTGCACTTCACTGTGCTGCCGGCCATTTTCTCTTCTTATTGATTCAAGCGTTTTTCAAGCTCCGCTTTTTTCTCTTCAAATCCCGGTTTGCCGAGAAGGGCGAACATGTTCACTTTGTAAGCTTCAACCCCAGGCTGGTCAAACGGGTTGACACCGAGCAGATATCCGCTCATCGCGCAGGCTTTTTCAAAGAAGTATACAAGGTAGCCAAACGTATAGGCGTTCATTTCCGGTACGTTCACGATCAGGTTCGGCACATTTCCGTCCGTATGTGCGAGCATCGTGCCTTGGAACGCTTTTTTATTGACGAAATCGACGGTTTTGCCCGCTAAATAGTTCAGGCCGTCAAGGTCATTGTCCGCTTCTTCGATCGTCAGTTCATGTCTTGGCTTTTCAACATTCAAGACGGTTTCAAACATATCTCTTCTTCCTTCTTGAACATATTGTCCAAGTGAGTGAAGATCGGTAGAGAAATTGGCGGAAGAAGGGTAAATCCCTTTTTCGTCTTTTCCTTCGCTTTCGCCGAACAGCTGCTTCCACCATTCCGCAAAGTACTGAAGGCCAGGCTCGTAGTTGATCAGCATTTCGATTGTTTTTCCTTTATTATAAAGAACGTTTCTGACAACCGCGTATTGGTAAGCCGGGTTATCCTCTAGCTCTGATACGGAAAAATCTTTGCTTGCATCTTGAGCGCCTTTCATCATGTCATCGATATCAACACCGCTGACGGCAATCGGAAGCAGCCCAACCGCAGTCAGAACAGAGTATCGTCCGCCGACATCGTCAGGAATGATAAATGATTCAAAGCCTTCTTCATTGGCCAGCGTTTTTAGTGCGCCGCGCTCTTTATCTGTTGTCGCATAAATGCGGCGTTTCGCTTCTTCTTTTCCGTATTTCTCTTCCAGAAGCTTGCGGAAAATCCGGAAGGCGATCGCCGGTTCAGTCGTTGTTCCTGATTTGGAAATGACGTTGATTGAAAAATCGGCGTCTTCGAGAAGGTCCATGACATCTTTCATATAGGAAGAGCTGATATTGTTGCCAATAAAAATGACTTGAGGCGTTTTCCGTTTTTCTTTCGGCAGGGTGTTGTAGAATGAATGATTCAGCATTTCAATCGCTGCTCTCGCGCCGAGATAAGAACCGCCGATTCCTACGACAAGAAGGACGTCAGAGTCGTTTTTAATTTTTTCGGCGCTTGTTTGAATGCGGGCAAATTCTTCTTTGTCATAGTTGGACGGAAGATCCACCCAGCCTAAAAAGTCGCTGCCGGCACCGGTTTTTTCATGAATCGAGTGATGGGCAACCTTTACGAAATCACGCAGATATGTAAGCTCTTTTTCTTTAAAAAACGGCAATGCTCTTGAGTAATCAAAACGGACATGCGTCATATGAATAAACCTCCAGTTCTCACTGTTTTCTAATATTCCCGCCAGCGCTTTCATTTTTGACTCGGGCTCCGGCTAGTATGGGTCTGTTAAACATGTCGATTTAAGGCGACAGCCTCTTCCCTTTTCACTTTATATGAACTCCATCGCGAAATCAAGTGATGAACAGGAGCGACCAATGCCTTGATGGCGGCTTGGCAGCCAAAAATGCCGAATTCGCATGGAACTTTGAATTTTTGTCAAAATGACAACAAATCAAAAAGCGGCTCGGAAAGAGCGTTCCTTTCCGGAGCCGTTTTGTAGTTACAGCGAAGCTTTCAGGATGGACAGAACATCCGCTTTATTCAACGTTTTAAAACGGCCGAATTCTCCGTTGGCCATCGCTTTGTCGGCAATGAGATCAAGCTTTTCATCCGTGATATCATAATCGCTGAGGCGGCTCGGCGCTCCAAGACTCGTCCAGAATTCTGAAAGCTTTTCAATACCCGCCAGAGCCACTTCACGATCTGTTTTGCCTGTTTCATCAACGTCAAACACACGGACGGCAAGCTGTTTAAAGCGGCCGACATTTTCAGAAAGCGTGTGCTTCATCCAGTTCGGGAAGAGAATGGCAAGTCCTCCGGCATGAGGAATATCGTAAACGGCGCTGACGGCGTGCTCGATGTTGTGTGTCGCCCAGTCGCCGCGGGCTCCCATTGACAGCATGCCGTTTAAGGCAATCGTACCCGTGAAGAGAATCGTTTCGCGCAGTTCATAATTTTCAAGGTCGTCAATGAGCTTAGGAGCGGTTTCAATCACCGTTCTTAACAGGCTTTCACACATCCGGTCCTGATAAGGGGTATTTTCGACATGATGAAAATATTGTTCAAACACATGGGACATCATATCGACCATGCCGTAAATCGTATGATCTTTAGGTACCGTAAACGTGTTGACCGGATCTAGGATTGAGAACTTAGGGAATACAAGCGGGCTCCCCCATCCGTATTTTTCATTAGTTTCCCAATTGGTAATCACAGACCCTGAATTCATTTCAGATCCGGTCGCCGCTAATGTGAGTACCGTTCCAAACGGGAGCGCTTCAGTCGGAATGTGTTTTTTTGTAACGATATCCCAGGCGTCACCATCATATTTAGCGCCCGCCGCAATCGCTTTCGTACAGTCGATGACACTTCCGCCTCCAACCGCCAGAAGAAAATCAATATCATTCTCCTTGCAGATCGCCGCGCCTTTATTGACTGTAGCGACGCGCGGATTCGGTTCAACACCGGCCAGTTCATGAACATTTGCACCCGCTTTTTCGAGGATCGAGACGACTTGATCGTATAAACCGTTTCGCTTAATGCTGCCTCCGCCGTAAACGAGCAAAATGTTGGAGCCGTATGGTTTAATTTCTTCTGGAAGCTTTTCCACTTCTCCGCGTCCGAAAATCAGTTTGGTCGGATTCCAATATGTAAATTGATCCATCTAATCTCCTCCTTTAACCACTATTATGTGAAAAGGCTGTACGCTATGTAAAGCGATCTGCTTTTATACGTATAAACTATCCAAAACGTTCACAATCTATAAATGTTCATGACAAATAAAGGAGGAAAATGAAAAATGAGTGTGCTTCAGCGTATTGCATTGGTATTGACGATTATCGGAGCAATCAATTGGGGACTGATAGGATTTTTTCAATTTGACTTGGTTGCAGCCATTTTCGGCGGACCCGGTTCTGCCATATCTCGTACGGTTTATGCGCTTGTCGGGATTGCCGGTTTGATCAATCTCGGCCTTTTATTTAAACCGCAAGAAGAAACCGCCGGGGAAGACGCGAAACAGCCGGAAATGCGGTAGCCGTCCATAAAAAAATAACTCCGGCGGGAGCCGGAGTTATTTGCGTTCAGCTTACTTTTTGATTAAATCTTTTCTGTTAGACTGCTCAATCCACTCTTCAAGCTTGTCTTTTAGCGTATTGAAGCCTTGCGGAGCAGCCGCATCTTCAGTTTGGACAGCCTTTTGTCTTCTAGGCTTGCTTTCTTTTCGTTCAGGAGCTGCCTGTGTAGCACGAATGGATAGGCTGATTTTGCCTTTTTCCTCATCGACAGAAAGAACTTTAACCTGCACTTCATCACCGATGGCCAAGTGCTCGTTGATATCTTTAACGAAACCGTGTGTCACTTCAGAAATATGCACAAGTCCCTGTGTTTCTTCATCTAGGGCAACAAACGCTCCATACGCCTGTAATCCAGTCACTTTACCAGTGTAAACACTGCCCACTTCAAATTTTGCTGTCATAACTAACAACTCCTACATCTAATGAATTTAACTCTTTTTATACGCAATAAAAAATTATATCACACAAGTCCTTTTTAAGCAAAAAAACTTTTTTTAAAACATACATGTTTAAAACTCACGCCAAAGGGGAATACTGAGAATAATCAAGGCTTTCTAGTATCCCCCCCCTTATTTTGTATGCGGACCTGTCAAAAGGTGCGTATTTTTTTGTCCTTATAACTTACAAGCTGCCGACGAACCGCTTCATCCTGACAAGCGCCTCCTGAAGCTGTTCAAGCGAGGACGCATAGGAGCACCTGATATAGCCTTCTCCGCTCGGCCCAAAGACATTGCCCGGAACGACGGCGACTTTTTCTTTCATGAGCAGCGCTTCTGCAAACGCTTCAGAGCTCATACCGGTTTTTTTGATCGACGGAAACGCGTAAAAAGCGCCGCCCGGCTGATGGCAGTCAAGTCCGATCTCATTGAGGCTGTCGACAAACACATTTCGCCTGCGCCGATAGCTTTTTCTCATCTTTTCGACATCGTTGAGCCCGTTTTTAAGCGCTTCCTCTGCGGCGAATTGAGCCATGCTCGGAGCACACATCATGGAATATTGATGGATTTTCAGCATCGGCTCCCGTAAAAAAGCCGGAGCCGCGACATAGCCGAGGCGCCATCCCGTCATGGCGAAGCCCTTTGAAAAACCGGATATCAAAATCGTCCGCTCTTTCATCCCGCTGATTTCCGCAAAGCTGGTATATGGTTCATCATATGTAAGCTCGGCATAGATTTCATCCGCAATGACAATCAGGTCATGCTTTTTCGCAAATGCCGCAATGTCGTTTAGCTCTTCTTTTGAATACACAGAACCGGTCGGATTGGACGGCGTGCAAAGAATGATCGCTTTTGTCCGTTCCGTGACGGCCGCTTCAAAGTCTTCGGCCTTCGCTTTAAATCCCCGTTCAGCATTCGTATGGATGTGGACGGCTCTTCCGCCTGCCAGGGAGACAAGCGCTTCATAGGCGACAAAACACGGTTCGGGAATCAGCACTTCTTCTCCCGGATCGAGAATCGCCCTTACCGCGATGTCGAGGGCTTGGCTTGCCCCGACGGTCACGATCAGCTCGCTCTCCGGCGAATAGTCAAGCTGAAAGCGTTTATTCAAATAAGCGCTGATCTCTTTCCTCAAGGAAAGGAGACCGGCGTTTGCCGTATAGGATGTATAACCCTGTTCAAGGGAAAGGATGCTCGCTTCCCTGACATTCCACGCCGTCACAAAGTCGGGCTCTCCGACGCCTAAGGAAATGACGCCTTCCATCGTTGATGCGAGATCGAAAAACTTGCGGATGCCGGACGGCTTGATTTGCTGTGCTGCTTTGGATATATAACTCGATCTCATTTACGGAGACACCACGATTCTTTTGTCATCATCACCGGAGTCAAAAACTTTCCCGTCGTGCTTGTATTTCTTCAAAATAAAGTGGGTGGTTGTCGATACGACGGAATCAAGCGTCGATAATTTTTCTGATACGAAGTGCGAAATATCAGACATCGTTTTGCCGCGAATGACAACTGACAGATCATAAACTCCTGACATTAAGTAAACGGATTCAACTTCATCAAACCTGTAAATCCGTTCGGCCACTTCATCAAACCCGACGCCGCGCTTCGGTGTCACCTTGACATCGATCATCGCCGTTACGCCTTCATGGCCGTCGACTTTGCGCCAATCGATCATTGCCGAATAATCGATAATGACCTTCTCTTTTTCCAGCTTTTCAATAATCGCTTTCGTTTCTTCCTGAGAGATATTCGCCATTTTCGCGATCGTTTCAGGTTCGAGGCGGCTGTTTTCCTCTAAAATTTCCAATACTTCGGTTTCTTTTTCAGTAAGCTTCATCTTGTTATCACACCTTTAAATGTCTGAGAAATCTTCTGAATATTATAGCACGTTTTTCGGCGATTGTAAGTCGGTAAAAAAAGCGAAATTACGGGGTGAAAAAAATTTTTTCGGGTACGATAAATAACATACTCAAACAGGCTCCGCAACATGCAGTCGGGCTTGTTTTACATGAAGAAAACGATCTCGGAGTGATTTTGATCATGCAGTTATCGAAACCTACCACACAGCACATTCATGGGGTTAATATCTATTATGAACATTATGAAAATCCCGGCAGGACAACGCTGATTTTAATTCACGGCTTTCTTTCCTCTTCGTTCTGCTACAGAAAGCTCATTCCTCTTTTGAAGAATGAGTTTAATATCATCACTCTTGATCTGCCCCCTTTTGGACAATCGGAAAAATCGCAGACCTTTGTTTATACGTACCAAAACATGGCCAGAGTGGTGATCGGGCTGATCGAACGGCTGAAGATCACAGAAGCGGTCTTGGTCGGGCATTCAATGGGCGGACAGATTTCCCTTTATGCCGTAAAGGAGCGGCCCGAGCTGTTTAAAAAGGTCGTGCTGCTCTGCAGCTCAGGATATTTAACACGGGCGCCGCGGCGGCTCATTTTCGGGAGCCACATCCCCTATTTCCACTTGTATATCAAACGCTGGCTCTCCAAACAAGGCGTGCTCAAAAACCTGATGAATGTCGTTTATGACAAATCCCTGATCGATCAGGACATGATTGACGGCTATTTGAAGCCATTTCTCGACGATCAGATTTTCAGAGCGCTCGCACGCCTGATCAGACATCGGGAGGGCGATTTAGCGCCCGACGAATTAAAACAAATCGAAACGCCGTCCCTTTTGATCTGGGGGGAAGAGGACCGGGTCGTGCCCGTTCAGATCGGAAAAAGGCTTCATCAGGACTTGCCCAATTCCTCTTTTTATTCTTTAAAACACACCGGGCATCTCGTTCCCGAGGAAAATCCGGATTTTGTTTCAGACAAAATCGCTAATTTTGTCATCACATAAAATAAAAAACCGCCAGCGGCGGTTTTTTAAACAGTTTGGACTCTATGTTTTAGCAGGAACTGCTGTCTTTCAGTACAAGGAGCCGATCTGCCATTTTTATGCATTCCTCCAATGGCAGTGTCTCGTCAAATGACACTTCAAAAACGGCTTGAATCGCCTTGCCGAGCCGGTTTCTATCGTCCTCGGTGTAGACGGCCTGAACGATTTCCGCCGCTTCTGTTTCGTAAAAATCAGCCCCGGCGGAGAAAGGGTCCCATTCTTTGATCATCTGTACAATTTGAGCTGCTGCCTGACTTTCTTTCATATGGATCACCGCTTAAACTGAAATTTTTCAAAGCTATTGTATCATAACCTGGCCAATCTTTGATAAAAAACACCGTTTTAAAGATCCGCGTTTTCCTTTTTCCGCCGCCGAGTGATCAAATAAATTCCGAGGCCGTTGACGAGAACGAGGCCGAAAACCGTATTGCCAAGCGGCGCCCAGCCGCTTTCCCCCGTCATAACCAGCGACAGGACAACCTTGCCGACAAGAGTCGCATTCAATACCGCGAGCCCCCATCCCAATGAGCGCTGCCAAAATGCCGCACATATCAAAACGAGAAACCCCATCATCAAAGCAATCGTCAACATGGCTGTAAGCGAAGAGGACAAGAGCATTTGTTCATATTCCAAAACAGTCTGCATCCGGGGATCGATCGTCTCAGGGACTGGGAACCAGACCATGCTGCTCATCATCAGCAAAAAGGTGATGATCACGCCTTTCCATGATCGTTTATAACAAAAATAACAAAGCACAATGAGAAATAACGGGCGGATATACCAGCTAAGCGGATTGAGATGGCGCTGAAAAGCCCATTCAAGCACGCTGTTCCATTCCATTTGCACCCACTCCTTTTTTAAATGAGGCTTTCTCCGCGAAAAGATTGCAATCTCTTGCTATCATCGTTAATGTATAACATATGAAAAAGACATGAGGTGAGATCATGGATTTTAATACAGAACATAACAGACGCGGAACGCAGTCTGTGAAATGGGATTTAACACAAGAATTATTCGGCGTCAATGACGCGCTGCCGATGTGGGTGGCGGATATGGACTTCCGCGCGCCTGAAGCGGTTATTGATGCTCTTCAAGAGCGCCTGGAGCACGGGGTTTTCGGCTATACGTCGGCAGGCGCAAAAACGAAGGAAGCTGTCGTCAGCTGGCTCAACAGCCGCCACGGCTGGGAGACTGAACCGTCGTTTATTACGTTCAGCCCCGGCATCGTTACAGCGATTGCCACCGCTGTCCAGGCATTCACTGAACCGGGTGACAAAGTCGTCGTTCAGCCGCCTGTTTACACCCCGTTCTTTGACATGGTGACGAAAAACGGACGGTCTGTATTACATAACCCTTTAATCGAACAAGACGGACGCTATGAGATCGATTTTGCCGATCTTGAAAAAAGCTTGAGCGAACCAGATGTGAAGCTTTTCATTCTTTGCAGTCCGCATAATCCTTCCGGCCGCTCCTGGACGAAACAAGAACTGACAAAGCTTGGCGAGCTCTGCCTTGCCCATGGGGTGACGGTCATTTCTGACGAAATTCATTCCGATTTGATGCTGTATGGGCGCAAACATACCCCGTTTGCCTCGATTTCCCGGGAATTCGCAGAGCTTTCGATCACATGCATCGCTCCGAGCAAGACATTTAATTTGGCCGGACTGCAGGCCTCGGCCATCATCATTCCCGACCGGGCGAAAAGGGCGGCTTTCACACAGGTGATGCAGCGCCAAGGGCTGTCATCGCTAAACGCATTTGCGGTCTCAGCCATTGAAGCCGCATATTCAAAAGGCGAACCTTGGCTGGACCGATTAATCCCCTATATCGAACATAATATGGAGGAAGTGAGCCGCTTTTTGCAGCAGGAGCTGCCTGAGGTGCGGATGATGAAGCCGGATGCCTCATATTTAGCATGGCTGGACTGCAGAGCCCTCGAACTGTCAGATCAGGAATTGAAGCGCAGGCTCCTTCATAAAGGAAAGCTGATTCTTGAATCCGGACCGAAGTACGGCCCGGGTGGAGAAGGGTTTGTCAGAATGAATGTCGGATGTTCACTGTCCGTGGTAAAGGACGGACTGAGCCGCTTAAAAACGGCTTTTTCATAAGCATCACGGCATGTCTATCGTTTATGCGTTTCTTGCTGCATTTCTTGTTCGAGCTTTTCCGCTTTTTCAGCTTCTTTTTTGGAATGTCTGATGATCAGCCGGAATACAAAAAGAGCGATGATAAAGAAAATGGCCAACGTGATAAAAGAAGGAATATACTCTCTTTTATCTTCAGGAAAATAAAGCATAAACTGAATGAGCAATGGCGCCACTCCCCCGATTGTTTATTGTTTCCAAATATAATCATACCATTTGGAGGTGGACGCAGTGAATCAGTTTCAAGTCGGAGATCAGGTAAAAGGTTTTTATAAAACAGGCGTTTATATAGGAGAAATAACGGATATCAAGCCGATGCACTATTTAGTGAAAATTCTCGCCGTCTTAACCCATCCGAAGCAGGGGGATCTTCATCATCCCAAAGATGCCGAAGTGGCATTTTTCCATGAACGAAAGGCTCTCGCTTACCGTGAGCAGACAAACATTCCGCACCATATGGTGAAGCCTTACGACGGCCCTGTGCCGGATTACGAGGATTCACTTCGCGAGGCGCTGAGCCGTTTTCAAGCGGAATTGGCAAACGATCCGTCAGATTACGCGGCGAAATCGCTGGCATGCGCCGCTGCACTTGAAAAAGAATATTTTCCAAACAAATAACCCAATCTTCTGTTTAAGATTGGGTTGTTTATGTTGCATGGGGAAATACCTTTGACAGATCGATCCGGTCGCCGATCGTCGTCGGCTTCGGATTCTCCAAGTACTGTTTATCACGTTCGACAAGCTGAAATAATTTATAGGTCGTCATGGCGTCATCAAGCGCTTTATGCTGCTTCCCGGTGCCGGAGTCCCCGTACTCCTCAGCCGCTTTCCACAAATTCGTCAACGTTTTGTCGCCAAAGAATTCCTTGTACTCCATCGACAGATCCCTCATTTCTCCTTTAAATGGAAACGCGACATGGTTAAACATGCAATTTTGCTTTAATACTTTCATATCCATGTTTCCCCATGTAATGATGACGCTGTTTTGATCAGGATCAAGCTCTTTCAGCTTTTCAATCAATGCTTGAAATGTAATGCCTTGATCGACTTCTTCCTGCGTAATGTTCAAAAAAGATTTGCAGCGCCGCGTCAGCTTGGGAAACTTCTTTGGCTTGATATAGCTTGAAAACGTTTCAACCACCTCATCATCAACCGCCTTTACAATCCCTGCTTCGATAATCTCCGGGAAAAAATTTTGCGGATGATACTTCCCCTCCGGCATTGTAAATTCAAAATCAATAACAAGTAAGGGGCTTTGTTTCAATGTTCACACCTGCCTTTCTATCGCAGTATAAAACCTTCCCAACTGTGGGCAGCGGATGTTGATCGTCCGGGGCCAAGGCTCATTGTCTGTTTTTTTAAAAATTCCGTTCTTCTTTCTTTTATTATATCATTATATTTCTATATTCACGCTCATATTTTCTGAAAATGACGAAAATTCATTCAAACGCCTTTTTCACATCGAAAAGTCGCCCGTCCCGTCCTTCTGCAACATTTCCTTTATAATGAAATGGAACTTCATTTTTTTAAGAAGGTGATTCTCATCTCTGTTCATAAGAAAAACCTAGTCATCATGTGGTTTGCAAATTTTTTTGTCGCGGCAAGCTCCACAATGGTTCTGCCGTTTCTTTCTCTCTATATCGAGACGCTCGGCAGCTACTCCGACGGATTTACGCAAAAATGGAGCGGATATGTGTTTGGCGTCACATTTTTGATGGCTTTTTTGGTCTCTCCTTTTTGGGGGAGATTCGGTGATAAACACGGCTATAAAAAAATTCTGCTGATCACCGGGACCGGCATTGGAACGAGCATTCTCCTCATGTCGATTGTCTCCTCTGTATATGAGCTGTTTTTTCTGAGAATGGCAATGGGCCTTGTCACAGGCTTCATCCCTACCTCCCTCGCGATGATTTCGGCGCAGACGCCGAAATCGAAAGCCGGCAAAACGCTTGGCACATTGCAGATGGGCACGGTATCGGGAGGATTGTTCGGCCCGTTGCTCGGCGGCCTTCTCGCCGATCATGCCGGTTTTACATATACCTTTTTTATTACGGCGTTTGTGATTTACGGTGCGGTTTTCCTCGTTTTTGTCGGTGTCCGGGAACATCCGCTGAAAGCGCACCGCAGCCGGACGGTTCCATATACAAGAAAACAAGTGCTCCTAACGATATTAAAACGGCGTCCGCTGATCACTGTCATGGTGCTGACGGCGGTGATTCAAATCGGGAACTTCAGCGTCCAGCCGCTGCTCGCCTTGTATGTCAGCGAGCTGCACGGCCCAGAGCACCTTGCGTTTTTTTCCGGGCTCGCTTTTTCAGCAACCGGTCTCGGAAACCTTTTGGCCGCGAGAAAATGGGGTGCCTTGGGCGACCGGTTCGGGCATGGAAAAATATTAGCCATACTGTCACTTTTGGCAGCGGGATGTGTCATTCCCCAAGGGCTCACATCGACTTATGAAACGCTTGTGGCTTTCAGATTTCTATTCGGAATCGCCTTAGGCGGAATGATTCCCTGCATCACGGCATCCATCCGCGTTCAAACACCGGGTGACATCCAGGGGGAAGTGCTTGGCTACAATGTCAGCTTCAGATTTTTGGGCAATGTGATCGGTCCGGTGCTCGGCGGTATGCTGTCAAGCGGTTTCGGCATTTCTTCCGCCTTTTACGCAACCGCTGTTCTCTTTTTCAGCGGAGCCTGCCTCCTGCTGTTCCAAAGGTCCCAGCAAAAGAAATCAGAAGCAAAGGCAAGCTGACATATAAAAATAAGGAAATCTATCAAATTATTCTTCTCGATCTTGAAAAAGAATGGTACGATATGGCTAGAATTTAGCGAAAAGAGTGTGACATAGAGTGACAAAATTGCGTTTGATCCTTGGATGGATTTTGCTGATCATGTTTATTCCCATATTTGTATATACTTTAATGGCCTCAGGTGAAGAAGCCGAAAAAATGAAGCCTCTCGACCAAGTGCTCGATGAGAAAATCAACTTAAAGGACATCGGCCTTGTACAAAACAGCTACATGTATGACAGGGACGGCGCTCTGATTTCAGAGATTGTCTCTGATCACCAGAATCGGGTGTTTGTCTCTTACAAAAATATTCCCGAACATGTCAAGCAGCTGTTTTTGACATCGGAGGATCGCCATTTCTTTCAACATAAAGGCTTTGACTTTCTCGGGATGGTCCGGGCCGCCGCAGCCAATTTTAAAAAAGGCGGCATTGATCAGGGAGCGAGCACGATTACCCAACAGCTCTCGCGAAACTTGTATTTGAGCCATGAACGGACTTTCGACCGCAAGCTGACAGAGCTTCTGTATTCCTATCAGCTTGAAAAAAAGCTATCAAAAGAAGAGATTTTCGAGAAATATTTAAATACGATTTATTTTAATAATGGCGTATACGGGATTGGATCTGCGTCCAGATATTATTTCAACAAGCCGCTCAAATCTCTTACGCTCGCTGAAACGGCGTTTATTTGCGCGATCCCTAATAACCCTACATTATATGATCCTTTGAAACATTTTGACTACACAAAAACCCGTCAAAAACGGCTTCTCGGTTGAGCTGAGAGAAGCGGGCGTCATCAATGAGAAAGAATATAAAAAAGCGGTTAAGGAAAAAATTAAACTCAATGTGAAAGAAAAGAAAGACGCCTATCCCGATTACGCAACATATGTCAATGATGAATTCACCAAATTGGTTTCGTCTTCCGAAGGCTTTGACAAACGGCTGAAAAAGGCGAAAACAAAGGAAGAGAAGGAGAAAATTGAAAAAGAGCTGTCAAACCGGATCAGCTCCCTTTTGACAGGCGGCATTAAAATCTACACGGCGCTTGATCCCGAGATGCAAAACAGAGTCGTCCAGCAAGTCAACAGCCGGCTCCCGTATGCAGAAGTCCAGGGAGGTGCCGTCGTCATCAACCACCAAACCCATCAAATCGTCGCCATGTCGGGCGGGAAAAATTATAAGAAATACGATTTCAACCTGGCTTATCAAGCCCATAGGCAGCCCGGCTCATCGATCAAGCCGCTGCTTGACTACGGACCTTATATGGAAGAAACGGGCGCCACGGCCGGCAGCATGATCGATGCCAGCAGATTTTGCAGCAAAGATTACTGCCCGAACAACTTTAATGAAAAAACATATGGAACCGTCTCGATCAAAACGGCTTTTAAATATTCCTATAATACACCGGCCGTCCGGGCGTTGAATCAAATCGGCGTCCAGAAAGGGTTCAGCTATTTAGAGCCGTTTGGATTTGAAAAAATCGATCCGAAGGACTACCGTCTCCCAGCCGCTTTGGGCGGGTTTACGGATGGCTTTTCACCGCTTGAGATGGCGAACGCTTATACGACGTTTGGCAATGATGGCAGCTATACGCCAAGCCATGCGATCACAAAGGTTACGAATTTAAAAGGAAAAACGCTTTACAAGTGGAAAGATAAACCGAAGCAGGTCTTCAGCCCGCGGACAAACAATCAATTGCGCATCCTCTTGTCAGCGGTTGTTCAAGAAGGAACCGGACGAAAAGCCAATTTCAGCGGTGGATATGTCGGAGGCAAGACGGGAACGTCAAACGACTACAGAGACCTGTGGTTTGTCGGATTGACCGATACGTATACAATGAGTGTATGGGTTGGAAAAGAGAAAAAAGGCAATGTCGAATTTCTTCATCATACAGGACCCCAGCTTTTAATATGGAAAGGGACGCTTCAATACGCATATTAGAAGGGAGAGCTGATGCACGTATGACGGAAATGCCTGATCGCATCGTTCTGTTTGATGGCATCTGCAATTTTTGTGACGGAGCTGTTCAGTTCATCATTAAACATGATCCGAAAGGCTTATTTTCCTTCGCTTCTCTGCAATCCGACATCGGCGGGGAGCTGCTCAAGAACCATCAGCTCCCAACCGATCATTTTGACAGCTTTATATTGATCGATAACGGCCGCATCTACCAAAAATCGGCGGCGGCGCTCCGCGTGCTGAAAAACCTTTCAGGTCCGTGGAAGGCGGCGGCCGTCTTTCTAATCGTGCCGCGCCCGCTTCGCGACGCCGTCTACAGCCTGATTGCGAAAAACCGCTATAAATGGTTTGGCCAAAAAAATGAATGCACGATCCCGGGACCAGAAATCAGAAAAAGGTTTCTATCCTAAAAAAACCGGAGCCTCTGGACAAATGTCCATGCTCCGGTTTTTTTTAGCCTAATCCGCCTATACAGGCAAGCTGGCCATCATGCTGTTGTAAAGCTTGATGACAATATAGATCGTTCCAATCAAAAATGTAAACCAAAACAACAGTTCAAACATCACAAAACCGATGAGTGAAAAAAATGACAGCGTACCGTGAATCGTATACACGATATAGACAAAGTAAACAAGTGTCGCCAATACGAGAATCGCTGCAATTCCTATCGCATATTGGACAAAAATAAAGGACAAAAGGCTCGCTCCGAGATAAATCGCGGAACCGGCCCTGATTTTCTTCAAGTTTGCCCCTTCAGGATCCTTGGCAAAAAATAAAAGCGAGAGTTCTGTTACCGTATTGGCAATCAGCTTGAGTGCGGAAAACACCATAAAAAAGACAAGCGCAAACACGATAAATAAGGCCATTCTAATACCGCTCTCAGAAAAAAACTCAAGCATCCCTTTATAAATACCGAAGGATGACAGGACCTGCATAGCATACATCACGGAGGAAATGGCCAACGATGAACTAAAAAGAAGGATTGCAATAAACGGGAAAAAACCTGATATATACGTATTTTTCATAAAAAAGACCCTTTCTGATATGTTCCATCATTCATTATGTACGACTTAGTACCTGTTGACAAGAATATTTTCCATTATTTTAATCTAAGTTTATGTCAAGGGACATGCAGGATTCTTCACAAATTCGCCAATTACCTGTAAAGTATTACTTGTTGACTTTATCAATAGATCGCGAGGAATCGCCATTGAAAAAAACATTAAAGCTGCAGACACGGTTAACGATCTTTGTCTGTGTTGTTGTCTTTATCTCTTTATTCATCACTTTTTTTATGATTGGCGCGGAAACCGCACGGGATATCCGCGAGCAGGAGCAGACGATCGCGCTCCAGACGGCGAAGATGGTCGCTGAAGCTCCGATTACGGCGCAGTCGCTTGAAAGCGGCCGATACAAAGAGCTGCAGCGCTATACACGCCGTGTTCAAGCAGCGACAAAGACCGAATTTGTCGTCGTCATGGACATGAACAGCATTCGAAAAACCCATCCGGATCCCGACAAAATCGGAAAGAAATTTGCGGGCGGAGATGAAAAAGAGGCGCTGAAAGGCCATCAGCATATCAGCACGGCGAAAGGTACGCTTGGTGAATCACTGAGAGCTTTTGTTCCCGTCTTCAATGAAAAAGGAAAACAGGTCGGCGCCGTTGCCGTCGGCATCACTCTTAACGAAATTGAGCAGATCATCGAGCAAAATCTTCGGCCTTTATATACGGTCATTGTCCTCAGCATCTGTGTCGGCATCATTGGAGCCGTCATCGTGGCCAGAAAAGTGAAAACGATCATGTTCGGCATGGAACCGTATGAAATCGCAACGCTTTTGAACGAGCGGAGCGCCATGCTTGAATCGACCAAAGAAGGCATTCTCGCCGTCGACCAAAACGGAAAAATCAAGCTTGCCAACGCGGAAGCAAAACGCCTCTTCAAAAAAATGGGGATCGATGAAAATCCGATTGATCGGGACGTGAGCGAGCTTCTGCCAAACACCCGGCTGAAGCAGGTCATTAACACCCAGCAGCCGGTCAATGACCGCGACGTTAGGATCAACGGGCTTGAGCTTGTCTTTAACGAGGTTCCGATCCATTTAAAAAAAGGAGACATCGTCGGGGCCATTGCTACATTTCGCGACAAAACCGAGGTCAAACACTTAGCTGAACAGCTTTCTGGCGTTAAAATGTACGCAAACGCGCTCAGAGCGCAATCCCATGAGTTCATGAACAAGCTTCATGTCATTCTTGGACTTGTCCAGCTGAAAAATTATGATGAGCTTGGCAACTATATTAAAGACATCGCGATCTATCAGCAGGCCGAAGCGAACGAAATTATCAACCACATTAAAAATTCCGTGCTCGCCGGCTTTTTGCTTGGCAAGCAAAGCTATATAAGAGAACAGGGTGCCGTCCTTGAAGTCCATTGCAGCACAAGGATTCCGAATGCCGCAAACACTGCGGTGATCCACGACTTGATCACCGTCATCGGAAATCTCCTCAACAATGCGCTGGACGCCGTCTCCTCTGCTGACAAAAAAAATATTTCGATTTCTTTCCGGTATCATGACGGCCTTCTGGACATTGAAGTCACAGATACGGGTATCGGCTTATCGCAAGAGGAGCAGGAGAAAATGTTTGATCAAGGCTTTTCAACAAAAGGCGCCAACCGCGGATTCGGACTTTATTTTGTCGAGCAAGCCCTGGAAAATGTAAACGGACATATTGTCGTCACGAGCGAAAAACATGAAGGAACGACATTCAGTCTCCGCATACCGTATGAACCAAAGGAGGATGACTATGATTGATGTATTAATCGTTGAAGATGACCCAATGGTGAGAGAACTGAATAAGCGCTACCTCAGCCAAATCGACGGCTTTCAGTTAAAAGGCGTCGCCGCTTCTTTCAGAGAGGCTCTCTCCGTTCTCAGAGAGGAGCACATCGATTTAATTCTGCTTGACATTTATATGCCCGGCAGAAACGGAGTCGAACTGTTAACGGAAATCAGGCGGCAAAACAAGGCCGTCGATGTGATTGTCATCTCAGCGGCGAGCGAGATGGACGTTGTGCAAAAAACGTTGCGCTTCGGAGCTGTCGATTATTTAATCAAGCCGTTTGAATTTGAACGGTTTCAGTCCGCACTCACCGATTACAAACGGAAACAGCACCTCTATTCAAGCAACCGGAACATCAGCCAAAAAGAACTGGATGTCGAGCTGTTCCAAAAAAAGCGGACACCGGAAAAAGTCCATTTGCCAAAAGGGCTGACAAAAAGCACGCTGAAGCTTATTTGGTCAAGCATCAAATCGTTTGACAGCATGACGTTCACGACGGAGGATTTAGCCAAGCACACCGAAATTTCGCAGGTTTCCATCCGCAAATATTTGAAATTCCTTGAGGAAATCGAAGTATTGGATGTGGAAATGGCCTATGGGACCATCGGAAGACCGGTATTCCAATATAAATTAAATACCAATGACATGAACGCGATCAATCAATATTTATAAATCCTCCTCCCCTTTTTGCCATCAGGCGGAAGGGGATTTTTCGCGGGATCGAAAATAGATTGATGGAATAAGAGGGCATCTCTATTTGCCCGGACCTTAATTGAAGATAAAATTTTTGCGAGGGCGGCAATGTTTTTACCACTTTTATGGTATGATGAAAAAGTCTTGTTAGCAAATCATGACAGGAATTTTATTGCAGATGCAGTTTAAATCGTATACAATTAACTATTGTTTATTTCTATATTAATCGGCTTTATTTAAAGGATGCGAAAACATTGAAAAAATCTATCATACCTTCTTTGATAACGATTGGAAACTTTGTTTCAGGCTTGTCTTCAATATTGCTGGCATTCAGAGGGTATTTATTTTTAGCGATTATATTTGTGATCATCGGCGCCATTTTGGACAGCCTTGACGGCATGGCGGCGCGGAAATTAAACGCCGTCAGCCTGTTCGGAAAAGAGTTGGATTCTTTGTCTGATATTATTACGTTCGGTGTCGCTCCGGCTATTATTACATATTCGATCGTTTTTCATGATGCTCCGGTTCTGGGCCTCCCTTCTACACTATTATTCCCGGTCTGCGGGGCTCTGCGGCTGGCCCGATTTAATATTCAATCTGAGAACCAAACTTATTTTACGGGGCTGCCCATTACCGCTGCCGGCACCATTTTGGTGTGCCTCAACCTTTTATGGGGGATTATCGGCCCAAAAACGGTCATTATGTTCTCTTTATGTTTGTCCTATCTCATGGTCAGCAAAATCAGAGTCATCAGTCTAAAAGGGAAAAATCTATTGAAGAAAGTGAGCTAGGATTTCATGGAGTTGGCAAAAGAATTAATTTCCCACTACGGGTATTTTGCGATATTCGGCATGCTCGTGCTCGGCATCGTAGGCCTTCCGATACCCGACGAGGTGATGATGACATTTGTCGGGTATCTGTCTTCTATACATATCCTAAACTATGAGCTGTCGCTGTTGATCAGTTTCTCCGGTGCGTTGTCGGGGATGATCATCAGCTATTTTTTAGGGAATAAAATCGGCAAGCCGCTGCTTGACAGGTTCGGTAAATGGATCGGTTTAACGCCGAAAAGATTGGATACTGTTCACCGCTGGTTTGATAAATACGGTCCGTGGACGATTGTGTTCGGCTATTTTGTTCCCGGCATTCGCCATGTCACATGCTATTTGTCCGGAATGAACGAAATGAAAATGAAAAGGTTTCTGATATATGCCGGTTCAGGAGCTTTAATTTGGTGTCTCGTTTTTATTACGATCGGCTATACGCTCGGCGTTATATAAAAGCAGGCTGCTTTTTACCGATGACAACAAAAGGAGTGAACAGCTTGAAAAAGCGGCTTTACCGATGTTTGATTGAATTGACAAATAAAAAGAAAGTTTCAACGGCATTGAAAAGATTTGCCCAGTCAAAGCTCAGCAAACCGCTCATCCCCTCCTATATCAAAACCTTTCGTATCAACACCGAAGAAATGCTGGAAGACGTCGGCTCTTTTAACAGTCTGCATGAGCTGTTCATCAGAAAGTTGAAAAACGGAGTGCGCCCGCTTCCCTCTGATCCAAACAGCCTGATCAGTCCGGTGGACGGGGTTGTTGAAGAATGGGGCACAATCTCTTCCGACAAACAGTTTATTGTGAAAAATAAGCCTTATTCTCTGGAGGAAATGATCGACAGAGATGAAGTCGCAAGCCGCTATATAGGCGGAACATATATCATCATCTATTTAAGTCCGAGAGACTACCACAGAATCCACAGCCCGGCCGACGGGACGCTTGAAAAGCAATATTCATTGGGAAGCGCTTCATACCCGGTGAACACCATCGGTTTGACATATGGAAAATCGCCGCTGACGAAAAACCACAGAATGATTTCCGAATTCAGGCATCAATATGGTTCAGCCTTACTGGTGAAGGTTGGCGCGATGTATATTAACTCGATCGTCATGCTGTCGAATTCAACTGAATGGCGGAAAGGAGAAGAAATCGCTTATTTTTCGTTCGGTTCAACCGTTATTCTCCTGTTTGAAAAAGACACCTTTGTCCCCGCTGAGCGCCTCGGCCCCTCACTGAAAGTCAAAATGGGAGATGTGCTGGGCTCTCTGACAAAGCGGACTTCGTAATCCCCCGAAAACGACTTCGGGGGATTTTTTATTCCTCACTTTAAAAAACGGGGCCAAAAGCTCCCCATTTAAGTCAAAATTCCTATAAAATATGCTGATTCAGCAAAGAAAACACCCTTTTCTCTCTTTTATTTAATTATCAATCGCTTATTTTAATTAAAAAAATGCACAAAATTGACACTTCTCTTCTACAATTGAAACCATACAAACATGGGGGTGTTTTTCATGGAAGCAGCAAAAGATTTGAAACCGATTACAAATCAGAATGATCAACAAAATAAAAATATTTTCCAAAAATTGATCAGCTGGAAGGTTGGTGTGATTCCCTTCCCGCTGTACATTGCGCTCGCACTGATTATTTTTTTGGCAGCCTATTTCAATCAACTGCCGAATGACATGCTCGGCGGCTTTGCCATCATCATGATTCTCGGAATCATTCTCGGGGATGTCGGACAGCGCATTCCGATCTTGAAAGACATCGGCGGTCCGGCTATTCTATCGTTGTTCGTTCCTTCATTTTTAGTCTTTTTTAAAGTGTTGAATCCCGTTTCTTTGGAAGCGGTTACCACACTGATGAAGACATCGAATTTTCTATATTTCTATATTGCCTGCCTTGTAGCGGGAAGCATTTTGGGCATGCATCGGACGGTTTTGATTCAAGGGTTTATGAGAATGTTCGTTCCGCTTTTGGCCGGTACGATCGCCGCTGTGACCGCCGGAATTCTTGTCGGCTTTTTATTTGGCTACAGTCCTTATGAAGCATTTTTCTTTATCATTGTGCCGATTATCGCCGGCGGCATCGGCGAAGGGATCTTGCCGCTTTCTCTCGGCTACTCGCAAATATTGGGCCAGTCTCATGAAGCGTTTGTATCACAGCTGATTCCAGCCGCTATTATCGGAAACGTGGTGGCGATTATCGCCGCAGGCCTGATGAAAAAACTTGGTGAAAAACGGCCGGAATTAAACGGGAACGGACGCCTCGTCAAATCGAACAAAGATCATGAATTATTCAATCAGAAAGAAGAGGAAGCTAAAATCGATTTGAAATTAATGGGTGCGGGCGTCTTGATCGCTTGTTCATTCTTCATTTTCGGCGGCCTGGTATCCAAGTTCATCGCGATTCCGGGAGCAATTTTAATGATTATCTCCGCAGCCCTGGTCAAATACGCGAAGCTTCTGCCGGCGAGCATGGAAAAAGGCGCTCACCAGCTTTACAAATTCATGTCCTCAAGCTTTACGTGGCCATTGATGGTCGGACTTGGCATTCTTTATATCCCGCTTGATGATGTCGCATCCGTCATCTCGCTTCGCTTTATCGCCGTTTGTGCTTCTGTCGTAATTGCGATGGTGGCATCAGGATACTACGTCGGAAAATTAATGAACATGTATCCTGTAGAATCAGCCATCGTCACAGGCTGCCACAGCGGACTTGGCGGAACCGGGGATGTCGCGATTCTTTCAGCTTCAGGACGGATGGGGCTCATGCCTTTCGCGCAAATTTCAACGCGTATCGGAGGTGCGTCCACCGTCATTGCGGCGACTATATTATTGAAGCTTTTCACCTCGTAAAAAGCGCATAAAAAAACAAAAAGGAGTCTGATCTATACGATCGGATTCCTTTTTTGCTTTCAGCGTTTTTCAACTCTGATATATTCTCTCGGTTTAAAAGGGACGCGTTCATTCGTTGTGAAGCGCATATCATCGGTCCCTGTTTTAATCGGGGTGTAATCGCCGCGGTACTGCCGTTTTTCGGCGGCTTCTGCATCGGCTGGAGCCTCACGGGTCATTTCCCTGTTGATCAGAAACGCTCCCGCAAAAAGCGAACAAAATAAACTGCAGCTGACAAAAGCTTTTCTTTTCATCTTTCATCACCTCAGTTTTCAGCTTGTTCAAAAAAACTTTCCATTATACAAATCGTTCATTTTTTGTTAAAATTGTTTTCAGGTTCATAAGACCGCATAAACAGCAAACCTTTTGCGATCATGCAGCCGATTAAAATTTGAGTTATAATTTGTCTAGGTCACCAGCTCTAAAAAAGTACATAACGTTTGAAAATTTTAGTATGGATCAGAATGTATTTATACATGCTACCTAAGGGAGGTTAACGATGACGTCTTTACATATTGCTATTTTATCGCCTTTTGCACTCGCTTTCTTGATCCCGCTCTTGGCGAAATACGCCCGGAAGATTCATACGGGATGGTTTGTCCTGGTACTTCCTGTTCTCTTATTTATTTATTTTTTCCGTATGATCGGGATGACGGCCGATGGCGGCACATTAAAAGCCGTCATGGAGTGGATTCCGTCCTTCGGGATCAATTTCACCGCTTATGTCGACGGCCTCGGACTGCTGTTTGCCCTCTTGATAACAGGGATCGGCTCTTTGGTTGTCCTCTACAGCATCTACTATCTGTCTAAAGAAAAAGAACAGCTCGGACCGTTTTACGTTTACCTGCTCATGTTTATGGGCGCAATGCTCGGAGTTGTTCTTGTTGATAACGTCATTGTACTTTATCTATTTTGGGAATTGACCAGCATATCCTCTTTTCTGCTTATCGGCTATTGGTACAAGCGGGAAAAATCGCGCTATGGCGCAACAAAATCGATGCTTATCACGATTTTCGGCGGTCTGGCGATGCTCGGGGGCTTCATCCTGCTTTACACGATAACGGGTTCATTCAGCATTAGAGAGATGATCGGCCAGGTCGATCTCATCTCGGCCAGCGGCTTCTATATTCCCGCACTCGTGTTGATTTTAATCGGCGCCTTTACAAAATCGGCGCAATTTCCATTTTATATCTGGCTTCCTGATGCCATGGAAGCGCCGACACCCGTCAGTGCCTATCTGCACTCCGCTACAATGGTAAAAGCGGGTATTTATATTGTCGCAAGATTCACACCAATCTTCGCTTTTTCGGGAGAATGGTTTTGGATTGTCTCAATTACGGGGATTGTCACGCTGTTCTGGGGCTCTTTCAATGCGGTCAAACAGACTGATTTGAAAGCGATTCTCGCATTTTCGACGGTCAGCCAGCTCGGGATGGTGATGTCGATGCTTGGCGTCGGCTCCGCCGCATTGCACTATCAAAACTTTGAATATTACATGGTCGCGGTTATCGCCGCCGTCTTTCACTTGATCAACCATGCGACATTTAAAGGCAGCCTGTTCATGGCCGTCGGGATTATCGACCATGAAACAGGAACGAGAGACATCCGCAGGCTCGGCGGTTTGATGACGGTCATGCCGATCACCTTTACGATCACGCTGATCGGCGCGTTTTCGATGGCCGGACTGCCGCCGTTCAACGGTTTTCTGAGTAAAGAAATGTTTTTCACCAGCATGCTCAGAATCACGGATTTCGGTCTTTATCATGCCGATACATGGGGTGTCCTGCTTCCTGTTTTGGCATGGATCGGCAGCGTGTTTACCTTTATTTACAGCATGGTTTTATTTTTCAAAACATTCACCGGAAAATATCAGCCGGAAAAACTGGAGAAAAAAGCGCATGAGGCTCCGCTCGGCATGCTGATTTCGCCGATTGTTCTCGCCTCTCTCGTTGTGATTTTTTTCTTTTTCCCAAACATTTTGTCGTACAGCATCATCGAACCTGCCGCCGCATCGATTATGCCGACCCTTTTGGGCGATGATGAGAAGTTCAAAGTTCATATATACATGTGGCACGACTTTTCACCGGAGTTCTTCATGACGGTCGGCGTCGTTGTCCTTGGAGTTCTCGCATATTTGACCATCAGCAAATGGAAAAAAGTCTATGGTCTGTTCCCGGAAAAGCTGACGCTGAACAAGCTCTATGACAGCTCCCTCACCGGCCTTGAGAAAAGCTCCAACAGGTTGACCAGGGGATATATGACGGGTTTTCTCCGCGATTATCTTGTCTATGTTTTCGTCTTTTTTATTGTTCTCATCGGCGGCTCGCTTGCGATCACAGGAGGCTTTTCATATGACGTCAAAGGAAATGCTTCAATCGGCGTGTACGAGCTCGTCCTGTCGATCGTGATGATTGCCGCGACATTTACGACCGTTTTCGCGCGGTCAAGGCTGACGGCGATTATCGGACTCGGTGTCATCGGCTATACGCTCGCTCTATTCTTTGTCATTTTCAGAGCGCCGGATCTGGCGCTGACACAGCTGATTATTGAGACCATCTCCGTGGCGCTGTTCTTGTTGTGCTTCTACCATTTACCGAAGCTCAGATTCAAGCCGAAGTCGGCAAAATTCAGGCTGACCAATGCCATCGTCTCGATCGGAGTCGGTGCGGTCGTAACGCTTCTGGCTTTGTCGGCAAACAGCCAGCGGACGCTGGACAGCATTTCGGCTTTCTTTATCGAAAACAGCTATAAACTCGGGGGCGGCCATAACATCGTCAACGTGATTTTGGTCGATTTCAGGGGATTTGATACATTGTTTGAAATTACCGTCCTTGCCATTGCCGCGTTAGGCATTTACGGAATGATCAAGCTAAGAATGGAGAAAGGGGGAGAAGAGCATTGAGAAAACACGAGACAAATGATGTGATCCTTCAAACGGTTACGAAGATCGCCGCCTTTATTATTTTGCTCTTTTCTTTCCACATTCTTATGGCCGGCCATAACGATCCCGGTGGAGGTTTTATCGGCGGTTTGATGACCTCCTCGTCAATCGTGCTGCTATTGCTCGCCTATGACTTAAAAACGGTGCGGAACATTCTCCCCATCAACTTTATTTATGTGGCCGCAACCGGATTATTGATATCCCTCAGCACGGGGATCGGTTCTTTTGTCTTCGGCGCTCAGTTTCTCTCGCACGCTTTTGATTATTTTGATCTTCCGCTGCTTGGGAAAACGGAGCTTGCCACCGCCGTATTGTTTGATATCGGCGTGTATCTCGTGGTGGTCGGCGTGACCATGACCATTATTCAGACGATTGGAGAGAGAGAATAATGGAAATTTTAATGTCTTTTATCGTAGGGATCCTATTTATGGCAGCGACTTATTTAATGCTGTCCAAGAGCCTTCTGCGGGTGATTATCGGAACGGCCGTTCTCAGCCACGGCGTCCACCTTCTGTTGCTGACGATGGGAGGGTTAAAAAAAGGTGCTCCGCCCATTTTAAAAGAGGGAACGGCATCATATGTCGATCCGCTGCCGCAGGCTCTGATATTAACGGCCATCGTTATCGCTTTCGGTGTGACATCATTTCTTTTGGTCATGGCCTTCCGCGCCTACCAGGAGCTGAAAATGGATGATATGGATCAAATGAGGGGAAATGATCAACATGAATAATCTTGTAATCCTGCCAATTCTCATTCCGTTATTGGCAGCCGCTTTGCTTATCTTTATGAACAAATCGATAAAACTAATGCGTGTATTCAGTGCCATATCTTCCCTTGCAGCTGTGATTGCGGCAGGCTTCCTCGTGCAAACCGTGTTTACAGACGGCATCCAAACGCTGTACGTCGGCGGCTGGAAACCTCCGTTTGGGATCAGCCTTGTCGCCGATCAGTTCGCGAGCCTTCTCGCATTCACAACGGCCATCATCGGATTTCTGACCGTTCTTTATTCGTTTCGTTCCATCGGGGAAAAGCGGGAGCGCTTCTTTTATTATCCCGCTGTCCAATTCCTCCTGGCAGGCGTCAGCGGCGCTTTTTTGACAGGAGATTTGTTTAACTTGTTCGTCTTCTTTGAAGTATTGCTGATGTCTTCTTATGTACTGATCGTCATCGGGGGAACGAAGATTCAGCTGCGGGAATCTTTAAAATACATCGTTTTTAATATCATTTCTTCCGCCCTGTTCGTCATTGGAGTCGCTTATTTATACGCTGTGACGGGGACCTTGAACATGGCGGATTTGAGCGTTCGGATCGCTGAATCCGGCCAAACCGGACTGATCACCGTCATCGCCGTATTATTTCTGATCGTTTTCGGTCTGAAAGGCGGGATTTTCCCGCTTTACTTCTGGATGCCGGGTTCATACTACGCACCGCCTGCGCCAGTCTCGGCTTTGTTCGGAGCGCTCCTCACCAAAGTCGGAATGTACGCGATCGCAAGGGTGTTTACGCTGATTTTCACACAAGATGCCGCTTTCACCCACCAGCTGATGGTCTGGCTCGCGGCACTCACCATCATCTTCGGCGTGATCGGCTCCATTGCATATTGGGATGTCCAAAAAATCATCATCTACAATATCGTGACAGCGGTCGGCGTGATCCTTTTGGGGATCGCCGCCAATACACCGGCGTCGATCGAGGGGGCCATCTATTATCTGATTCATGATATGATCATCAAAGGAGCGCTGTTTATGCTTGCCGGAACGCTCTTTGCGCTGACCGGAACACACAACCTGAAAAAAATGAGCGGACTCATCAAAAACCATCCCGTCCTCGGCTGGATGTTTATGATGTCCGCCGTTTCATTGGCCGGAGTCCCTCCTTTTAGCGGATTTATCGGCAAGCTGAAAATCGCTGAAGGCGGATTTTTAAGCGGAGAGTTCGTCATCACACTGCTCATGCTTTTATCAAGCTTGCTCGTATTATATTCCGTTATGAAAATTTTTATTAACGGCTTTTGGGGTGAGGAACGGGAAGACGCCCCGGCGGCAAAACCGCTCAAAAGCTACCTTTATCCGGCGGCGATACTGCTCTTTCTGTCCCTTGCCATCGGAATCGGCACCGAGTTTGTCGCACCGTATTTTCATCAGGCGGCCGACACGCTGGTCAACCCGGAAAAATATATTGAAGCCGTTTTGAAGGAGTAGATCGCATGGCATTACAAATCTTGTTGAATTTTATTCTTGCGTTATGCTGGATGTTTTTAAACAACGACTACACCGCTGCCAGCTTTATTATCGGTTACGCGATCGGATTGTTCACGCTCTTTTTGATGAGGCGTTTTTTCCACCGCCGTTTTTATTTGATTAATATATGGGCGATTGTCAGGCTGCTGTTTATTTTCATGAAAGAGCTGATTTTAGCCAATGTGGCCGTTCTGAAGACGATCCTGTCGCCAAAGCTGAAAAATAAACCGGGCATTTTCGCGTTCAAGACAGACCTTAAAGAGGACTGGGAAATCACGACTTTGGCGAATCTGATTTCGCTGACACCCGGCACGCTAGTCGTCGATGTCTCCGATGACCGTTCGATTCTTTATATTCATGCGGTTGATATAGATGATGCCGAAAAAGCCATCAGCGACATTCGCGATTCATTTGAAGAAGCCATTAAGGAGGTAAGCCGCTGATGTTTGAATTTATTTTGCAATTGTCGCTCGGTATTCTGGCGGTCTCCACTTTGTTATACGTCCTGAGGGTCATTAAAGGACCGAGCATCCCGGACAGAGTGGTGGCCCTTGATGCGATCGGCATCAACCTGATCGGAATTACGGCTCTCGTCTCCATCCTGTTAAATACGACGGCCTATTTAGAGGTTATCCTCTTGATCGGTATTCTTGCCTTTATCGGGACCGTTGCCTTTTCTAAATTCCTTGAGAAGGGAGAGATTATCGAAAATGATCGAAGCCGCTAAATTGTTGATCGCTTTTTTCATTTTATTGGGCGCGTTGATCTCCCTGGCCGCTTCTTTTGGGACATTGAGGCTTCCTGATGTCTATTCGAGAATTCATGCCGCTTCTAAAGGAGCCACATTGGGAGTCATCGCTGTTCTCCTCGGCGTGTTCTTTTATTTCTGGCTGCTACACGGCATCATTACAGCCAAAGTGCTGCTCGGCATCGTTTTTGTCTTCCTGACGTCTCCGGTGGGCGCCCACCTGATCGCCAGGGCCGCCTACAATACGGGGGTTAAAATGGAAGAGAAAAGCGTGCAGGATGATTATGAAGGCTATCGGAATGTAATCGGCAAAAAGAAGGAAGATTCACATGTATAAAGAAAACTCGCCGTTTGGCGAGTTTTTTTACAACGTATCGTTATGATGAAGGCCGCTGGATGACCGCCATCGTACACCTTGAAATGCAAATGAGCCGGTCTTGTTCATCGCGGATTTCAATGTTGAACACCATCGTCGTTTTCCCGACATGAAGAGGGGTTGCGACAGCTTGAACGGTTCCGTCCTTAACGGACTTGATGTGATTGGCGTTTATCTCAAGTCCGAAGCATGCCTGCTGTTTTGGATCGATATGCTGATATGCTCCGATGCTGGCGACCGTTTCGGCAAGCGCGACAGATGCGCCTCCGTGAAGATAGCCAAAAGGCTGTCGCGTCCGTTCATCAACAGGCATAACGGCGACACACCGTTCCTTGTTGCATTCCGTCAGTTCAATCCCTAAAGCTTCGAGAAGTGTGTGCTTTGTCTCCACTCTACAAGTCCCTCCTTGATTACAGTACACCTTCGGATTTCGCGATCAGCACAGCCTCGGTCCGCGAGCCGACATTCAGCTTGCTGAATACCGACGTCAGACTGTATTCAATCGAGCGCTTGCTCAAATGGAGGGCATCGGCAATCTCCTGATTCGTATAGCCTTTTTCAACTTCTTTCAGAATCAGGCATTCCCTTTCTGTCAAAAGCTCGTGCTCGGTCTGCTGGCTGTTTGTCTTCGTCTTTTGCTGTGTAATCAGCTGTTTAAAATAATCGTAGTCGACGACAATTTTATTGTCCAACACCTGGTATATGTACTCGATGATCTTTTCTTTTGATTCCGTCTTGCTGATCGCACCGTGCATACCTGAACGAATCGCTTCTTCAAAATAATCTTCCACCTCATATCCGGTATATACGATAATTTTGCATGATGAACAGGTCTCAAGGATTTTCTTGGATAGGTCCATTCCGTTGATTTCACCTAGATTCAAATCCATTAAGATCAGGTCATACGCAGAAAAATCATGGTTCGTCAGAAATTGTTCGCTGGCTTCAGGGCTGAGGCAATCGACAATGAAGTCCTGATTTGTTTCAAGAATTGCCTTCGTCCCCTCCATAACAGCCGGATGATCATCGATCACAAGTAATCTTCTCATAATTTCCTCCCTTTTGCGTTACCTTGCCCTATCACCATTTTATAGAAAAAACTTGGCAGATGCCAAGCAAAATCGTTAACGAATCATTACAATTCCATTTCAATGACGACTCTGAATCCTTTCCCTTCTGCCGTTTGAATATCCAGGTTTCCATTCAATGCACGGACGCGCTCGCGAATCCCTGACAGCCCCATGCTTGCGCTGTTTTGATAAAGCTTGTCCTGATCGACGCCGATGCCGTTGTCCTCATAATGCAGCACGACTTTTTCCTTAATGCAGACAAGCATAATCAACACCTCAGTAGCTTTTGAATGCTTGACCGCATTGCTCAAGAGCTCCTGGACAATCCTGTACAGATTGAGCTGTGTATCGAGATCCAATACCTTTGTAAACTTTTCCGTATTCAGGCGGATTTTTTCAATCGCCGAAGATTCACGATGCTGTGCCGCCAGTTTGGAAAGCGCCTTAACAAGGCCTAGATCATACAAGAGCTGCGGCCTCAGCTCCTGGCATGTTTCCCTTGTCGTCTGGATGACGGTGGACATTTGCTCATTCATATTGATCAGCCTTTGCCGGATTTGATTCGTACAGACTTTATCTTTTTCAAAATCGGCCAGAAACATCTCGCCCTGATGCTTCAATGAAATCATGTCCTGCAGCACTGAATCGTGCAAATCACGTGCCAAATCAGACCTTTGCTTTTCCTCGATCGCAAACATCAGCTTGTTCAGCCAAGCCGGATTCGGCCCTTCTTGTTTGACATTTTCCAGATGCTCCATCAGCTCGCCGATCTTCAGCACGTTTTCCAAGGACACGCTCGTATAAAAGGCCAGCGTCTCCAGCCAGGAAATCTCATCACGGGTCAATCTAGGCGTGTTTAAAACCGACAGGCACAGCATCACATACGACGTTCCGCCCCGCTCCCCGATTTTAATCAAAAACCCGCGGTCGACTTCGACGATTTTGCCGATTTCGGTGATGACCTTGGCGACTTCTTTTTCATACGGAATCCAAGGGTACTCTTCCGTTTCTCCTTCGAGTAAGGAAATTGATCCATTGTTTTTGACCCTCAGTACATGCGCCTGACTGACAACCAGTACATCTAAAATGGTTTGCTTCAATTCCAACAGAACCTGGTTTAAAGATGTGAAGGAGCGAATCGTTTGTGTGAATTTAAAAATGCTGTCTTGATAATTGAACTTCTCCGAGAACCGCTTCAGACGGAAGCGGTAGTCTAAGATTTCTTTTAAATAGAAGACTCCGAGCATGAGAAGATAAATATAAACAGCTAATCTTAAATCATAATAATCACCTGTTTGATATTTCATTAACTTAATAGACGATATCAGAATTATTGTCGGAATAATTGCTAATAACCCATAGTATTTTAATCTTCCTACCAAAAACTCTACATCATAAATTTTATTAGAGATAAATTGATAAACTAAAGAAAATGGTATAATTAATATACATGGAGCAACTACTGCCGCAGAATAAATATAATCACCAATTAATAAAATTGGAATAACAAAAAACACTACAAAAGGGAAGACTCCAAAGAAATTTCCCAACATAAGCATTTTCAGAAAATATATTTGTTCATTATGCTTATACTTAATTAAACCATAAATAATAACTGCGTAAACTAAAGCAATTCCAATAAAAAACGAAAATAAATTGATATATGTTATAGGCTCTTCAAGAATTCCAAAAAGATCATATAAAATTTCTATTACGATGTTTAGGATTGGCAAGATATAAAGCAACAACATTTTATTGCTGAAGAATTTTTCTCCAACTTCTTTGAAATATTGAAGTATAAAGTGATAATAACTAGCAGGTATGGATAAGAAAGTTAACAAATTTAGATATCTACTAAATTTATCACCTCTTGATACGCCGCCAATACTAACATATGCTATTGAAATTACGAGTAAAAATAAAATCAACAAAAAAGATGATGTTTGTTTTTTAGTTTTATTTGATTTTAAGATCAAAAAAACACATAACATACATAATAAATAAAATACAACCGGAATTAAAACAGTAAATAAGATATCATAGCTTATAATAGTTTCTCTAGTATCAGTAGTAATGATTTCTCCGTTTCTTTCAATCGACAATGAGCGAACGTCAGACAGAATACTTTTCTTTGGTTCATTTGTAGATGGTTTTTCGTTATTTACTTCAAGAATGATATCTCCAGATTGTAAACCGGTATAATCCGCTAAGGAATCTTTCTCAACATATTCAACAACAAGCTGATTTTTAGAATTGTACTCTAAATATGCACCTACAAACATGTTGTTATAGCATAGAAATACAACAAAAACAGTATAAATAAAACTAATAGCAACTAAGGCGACCGAAATCAATTTCAACGAAAACTTCATTTTAAACGTCCTAATTTTAAATTTATCCCCAAACAGGAACTCTTCTTCCAATAGATTCCCATTCTTTAAAACCTTCTACTATACTTAGTATTTGATCTTGATCTAGTCCAATCAAGCTGGCATTTCCCTTAATAATCTGTTCTAAAACCTCTGGATGTTGGATTAAATAACTTACAATCTCCTGCACGATTTATTTTAATCCTCCCTTTCAAACTTATTTAAAATCAAAGAAACCAGTTTTTTCTTCTCTTTCTCTCCCAGTTCCAACTTTTCGATTCCTTTTTTAAACTTCTGAATAGCAAGCTGGTTCATGACATACATATATTGGGTGACGCCTGCTTCTTTCAATTTCTCTTTATAGCATTTTATTTCTATATCGGCAATTTTATCCTTGTATTCAAATATTTTTAACAAATCAATTGAAGCTTGATTAAATTTTCGTGACAAATATAAGTATGCGAGCGTTCTTTTCTTTTTAGCGATGTCGCTTTTTGAATCATAAAAAAGGGCCTTAAAATCGTTTTCGATTTGAAAGGCGATCCCGAGCTGATAGGCGTATTCTTCAACTGTTGGATTGAATTCTCCTGTGGCTAGAACCGTCCCCAAAACGCATGGTATAACAATTAGCGAACCAGATTTTCTCTGGATCATATCAAGACATTCTTCTTCAGTGGCGGGCTTATCACTAAGATCGTCATGCTGTCCTTGCGATGATTGCAATACATATTCCATCAGCTTATGCACAAACAAAGGATCATTTGAAACAGAACTGATTACTTTGATGCTGAGGGTGTAAAGAGCCGTCGCCGCGTTCAGGGCGATTGAGCGGTTCGCCTTCATCCAAGGTGCGTCAAAGCTGTCTTCATCCTCCAAATCATCGAAAATATCAAAAGAAAGGATCAGCAGTTCAATTCCGGCTGCGAGCGTTTCTGCCGCTTTGGTGTCCGTGCCGCCGAAACTAAAGTAATGGTAAAAAACAAGCTCGGCGAAAGGCAACTGGTCCTTTGCATCTACAAAGGAGCGTAAAGTCTGATTTAAGTCGGGATTGGGAATGTCATCGTCTATAAAATGATTCATTCTTTGCTTGATTTTGTTGCGGTCTAGACAAAAAAGCTTAGAGATGGTGCTCACTCCTTTCTTAATATTTTACTAAATCAAATTCCCGATTGACAGAGCATTTTTTTTATTTAACAATTATATAATAATTTAACCTTTTTTTGGTTTTCGGCACAAAAAAAAAGACTTGTCTGAAAACAAGTCTTCTTAAGAGGATTTCAAATATGTGTATTTGTCGTATTGATCAATGCTTTTGTTAATCTTGCGCAAGGAGTCCTTTGTTTCTCTGATTTCATTTTCCAGCCGCCAAAGCAATTGCTTTAATTCTTCAATTTGTTGCTTTTCCACCGATTCCACACTCCTTTTGGAAGATCAATCAATTTGTGTATAGTGAACGAGTCATAGGTATTTGATCTGTTAATACAAGTTTAAAGAGAATTGGTCTCTTTTTCACCGAAAAGTTGCCCTTCTATTCATGCGTTACACCGCAAACTTTCAATAGACCATAACACCTATTTTACACGATGTGTCAATGGTACTCAATTCCTAATGAAACATAAAATTTTTAATTGATTTATTCATTTTCAAATTTTACATTCCGCTAAACCCCTATATATATCATGTCTGGAGGTGAAATCTGTTCGCTTTATGAGTGTAGAACGAAAGTATGACCTTTCCTCCAATAGAAAAACTTAAGATATTGCGGCACGCAATGACGGGTACAACACCGAAAAAAACGCAAAAGACCCCCGCGCAAATCCAAGCCGAAAAAAACCATTCGTCCGGCTCACACCGCAAAAACCGCAATTGGACCCGTAAAATGAAAGAAAGAGGTGTTCAATGTGTATCCTCCATACTGTTTTCCGTATCATTATTACCATTGGCGTCCGGTCTATCCCGAAGTCGAAACAAGTACATTTCGCCGTTCCGCGAAAGATGCGGGCAATCTCTTGGCCGACGGCCATACGATCTTAAACAGGCTTTCTTCCTCCAGGGATCTGGCTCATAAAATCATGACCGCCGCCCAAAGCTCCCAAAAGGAAACCGTTATTTCATTGCTCAGGCAAACCGGCGTCCGGAGCGGGCTTGATGCATCCTTTAATCCGGACGGCATCACGATCATGCTCATCAACCCCAACAGTCGGATATTTTTGATTTTGCGCTGGTCTTAAATCAAAAAAAATTCCGGCCTCTTCTTGGAGAAGAGCCGGAATTTTTTGTTTACAAGATCTTATGGCACCAGTCAATGGCTTCAAGGTAGCATCGATATGCGTCCTCTTTTGTGATGCCTTCTGATTCAGCTGCATCATTCCATTCATTTCGTTCGATCGACTTCGCAAGCCTTAAGATTTTCAGGTAATCGTTTTCTGTGCCGAGCAAAGCTTGACCTACTTCCTCTGTCAGCGGCAGTTCATTGACGACTTCTTTCAGCTCTTTATGCAGCAGCGTGTCAATAAATGAGAACATGCCTGTCAGCAAATAGGCTGACGGCTGGGAGCGGCGTGTTTTTTTCGCCAGCAGTTCACACAGCTTGGCACGGATCAGCGATATTTTAACCACTTCGTTTTTGCTGGAATTTTGCTTCTTCGTTAAATCTTTAAAAGAGAGGATGAAGATCCATCTTTTAATTTCTTTAAACCCAAGCAGCACGATCGCCTGGCGGATGCTTTTGATTTTTTGCGTCGGCCTGTTGGCGGGAGAATTCAAAAGCCTCAGCAGCTGATAAGAAAGCGACAAATCCCGCTCAATGATATTCGTGACCTTTTCAATATCAGGCTGATCTTCACTCAGCTCGTGAAGCAATTCGTAATAGGCATGAAAATGGTATGTAATATCGTGGCCGTCAATGACAATCGGTTCGCTGAAGAAATAGCCCTGAAACAGATGAAATCCATCTTTTGCCGCCTGTTCATACTCTTTTCTCGTCTCCACTTTCTCGGCGAGAAACATCAAGCGGTGAGCCCGGCACGACTGCAAAATGCTCCGCCTTTCCTGCTGCGTCGTTTTGAAAAAATCGACCTTCAAAATATCGACGGACTCCAAAAGCTGGTGAAGCAAATCGCAAGTGACGAAGCGCTTTAAACAAACATCATCCAAGGCGATCGTATAGCCGAGTCTTTTCAATTCCCTGCATTTTTGAATCAATTCAACGGTGATCGGCACATCTTCAAGAATTTCGACTACCAGCCGGTCCGGATCAAAATAAGTCGGCAAACCTGATGCCAAAAGACCCTCTGTAAAATTCACGTAATACTTTTTGCCCTCAGTTAACTTATCGATTCCTATATTTAAAAAGCTGTTAATCATTAATTCCGTCGTCGCTTGGTCACCATCTATACCAGAGTAAAAGTTCTCTTCACTTCCTCTGTATAAAAGCTCATATGCGACAACTTGCTCTTTTCGGTTAAAGATTGGCTGTCTGGCAACAAATACCCTCATTCATCTTCCCCCTAGCGGACTGAGGCGCCTTTGCTCTTCAGTGATCAATGAGCGGATTTTGCCGGATGGATAAACCGCTCAAAATGCGTATTGAAAAACAGATAATCCCCGAAGAAATTATCTGTTTCAATCCCGAGTTATGGTAAAAACTATCGTTTACAGAGTCAGCTTTGATCCAGACCTTTTTTCGCTTTCATTTTGGCTTCGTGAATCTGCTGCATTTTGTTATTCCAGCATGCTTCACTTAAATCGACCGGATATTCCTCAGGCTTGCTGATCCGTTTATACTCTTCCCAAAGCAGATTAAGGTTCTCCTGGACATACAGCTTAATGTCTTGAATGCATGGATTGTCATAAACAAGCTTGCCTTTTTCAAAGATCGGTTTGTGAAGGTCTTTGGCATCAAAGTTCGTCACAAATTTGCTGATAAACGTGTGAACGGGATGGAACATTTTAAGCCGTTCCTGCTCATTGACCTTTTCGTAGTCCAAAGCGATATAATCCCCTTCAGAATGGTGGTTCAGCTGATTGATGATTCTGTATACCTTTTTCAGGCCCGGGGTCGTCACCTTTTCCGGATTTGAAGAGATTTTAATCGTATCGGTCATTTCACCGTTTTCTTCGATGGACACGAGTTTGTAAACCGCTCCGAGCGCCGGCTGATCATAAGCGGTGATCAGCTTTGTTCCGACGCCCCAGACATCGATTTTCGCCCCTTGCGCTTTCAGATTCATGATCGTGTATTCATCAAGATCGCTTGATGCAACAACTTTTGTATCCTTAAATCCGGCTTCATCAAGCATAGCTCTCGCTTTCTTGGAAAGGTAGGCAAGGTCGCCGCTGTCAAGGCGGATTCCCGAAAATTCAATTTGATCGCCGAATTCCTTTGCTACTTTAATCGCATTGGGAATGCCGGAACGGACCGTATCATATGTATCGACCAAAAAGACGCATTTTTTATGGGTTTCCGCATATTTTTTAAAAGCTGTGTATTCATCGCGATAAGCTTGGACAAGCGCGTGTGCATGCGTACCCGAGACTGGAATGTCAAATCGCTTGCCGGCGCGGACATTGCTTGTCGCATCAAAACCGCCGATAATCGCCGCTCTTGCTCCCCACATCGCGGCGTCCATTTCATGCGCCCGCCTTGTTCCGAATTCAAGCGCCGTTTCATCTCCGATCACACTTTTGATTCTGGCCGCTTTCGTAGCGATTAATGTTTGGTAATTCACAATGTTGAGCAAAGCCGTCTCAATCAGCTGCGCTTCAGCCAAAGGCGCTTCGATCCTCATGATCGGTTCATTGCCAAAGACGATTTCACCTTCCTGCATGGAATAAAGCGAACCGGTGAATCTCATATCTTTTAAAAAGCCGAGAAAGTCATCCTTAAATCCCAGCTGTTCTTTTAAATACGTTAAATCGCTTTCAGTAAACCGGAAATCACGCAAATATTCGATCGCCTTCTCCAAGCCGGCGAATACGGCAAAGCCGCTGTCAAAAGGGAGTTTTCTGAAAAACAGCTCAAATACCGCTTTCTTTTGGTGAATGCCGTCGCGCCAATACGTTTCCGCCATATTAATTTGATATAGGTCTGTGTGTAGTGATAGACTGTCGTCTGTAAACCGGTGTTCCAACCTTCATTTCTCCTTCCTCAATCTGATACTGAGGCTCCCAGGGTGTTTGCAAAATGAGAAAGAGCCCAGTTGTGTCCGTCCGGGTTAAAGCTAGCCACTGCTTTTTGATGAATGACAAGGTCAAACCCTTTATTGTAAGCATCTACTGCCGTATGGAGCACACATATATCCGTGCAAACACCAATTAAGTGCAGCTCTTTAATATCCCTTTCGCGAAGCTTGATCTCAAGATTTGTCCCCGCAAAAGCAGAATACCTTGTTTTTTCCATGTAGTAAACATGGTTGTCGTGTGCGTGTTTTTGATAAAGCGTTTCAAGATTTCCGTACAAGTCTTTCCCTGTTGTCCCTTTCACATTGTGGGATGGGAACAGGCGGGTTTCCGGATGATACGGATCTTCCGCATCGTGCGCATCGACAGCGAACACGACATAGTCCCCGTTTTTAATAAACGCTTCCGTCAGCCGCACGACGGCGTCTTCAATTTTCTGTCCGGGTTCTCCGCACGTCAGTCTGCCGTCAGAGGCAACAAAATCGTTCGTATAATCTATACAAATAAGAGCTTTTTTCATTGCCGCCCTCCCTGCCTTTTGGATGATAGATAACATTATACCTTATCTATAAAGACAAGTGAATGGCTTAAAACGAGCGAAAACCCTTGATAAGCCGCGCCACAAGCGGCTTATCACGTTTTCAGAAAAAAACAAAAGCTAGCGCCAGACGCCTACTCTTTTAGCGTCGAGCGTTCAAATATATCATCTTGAATATAAATCGTTTCCTTCTCCACCGCATCCTTCGACACCAAAATCAGTCCGAGCGGCGTATCCGTCTCATGATCAGATACGATCGAAAATGGGACTCCATGCTTGTTCGCCTCCTTGATGTAGGCCGAAAAGCGGGAGTAGTCGATCTCACCGTTTAATAGCAGCTCGGCATCGGCATGTGCCCCGATCGCTTCAATCACCTCGTTGTATGCTTTCTGGCGGAGCACTTGTCCCTTTGTCAGGGCGATCAGCACCCTTTCTCTCAGCGAACCTAAAAACAGCCGGCGTTCATCCGGTTTTGTCTCGCGTGGTCCGTGCATCCCCTGCTGTAAATATAGATCCATTGATTGATCGCTCACATTCAGACCCTCCAGTTTTATCATTGCTTACACATTTGCGGCTGCTTTTTATCAGTATGCCTTGAAACGAAAGAGCATAAACTGAAGGCTACATTTCCGTCACCCAATGCGCGATTTTTTGGGAAAGCTCTTCAGCGGCCTCTTTTTCTGCGATGTTGGCCAAGGAAGCATTCAGTTTTTGAATGAGTTCCGCCTTTTCTTCTTCATATGAGATCAGCGTGCTCCATTCCAATTGCGGCACTGCCACAAGCGTATGAAACTGCTGTTTGTTTTCATGAAGATATACATCTGTGATCATTTCTTTTTGATTGATGATGTTGGCTTTCCTTATTTTCAACTCTCTTTCACCTGCCCTACCCATCTTTTTTCCCATTATACTATAAAAAACAAACAGCCTCTTTAAAAGAGGCTGTCAGCCGTTAAAGCCTTGTATTCCATCCAAGACATCGGCATCTGTCAGGACCGTATTGCTGATTCCGCTATGAACCACGCTGTAATCGCCTGTTGAAAAAGAACCCGCCCCTCCTCCGGAAAAATCCGTCGATTTCGGGGAAATCGCAAACACATCTCCAAAAAAGGCTGCACTGTCGTCAGCGAGTGTCCTGATCAAAACCGGACCAACGATTGCTGGCATCTTCACACCTCCGCCCACCATTTTATTTGCATGATATGTGAAAGCGGAAAAAACGTTCAAGTACGTTCGGCCGATTCTTTTTTGGAGCGCTGCCGCAAACGGACAAGCCTGATGATATTGAGTGTAAAAGCCTTCAGCAAAGCATAGGCAGGCACCGCGACAATCATGCCGAGAATCCCCCCGAAGCTGCCGGCGCCGATCAATAAGAGAATGATGGTCAACGGATGCGTGTTCAGGCGCTTTCCGATAATAAGCGGAGAGAGCAGATTGCCGTCCGTCTGCTGGACGACGACAACGATAATCAGCGCGATGATCGCTTTTGTCGTCGAATCGAGAAACGCGATGATCACAGCCGGGGTCGCGCCGAGAAACGGGCCGACATAGGGAATAATGTTTGTCACCGCAATAATCAGACCGAGAATAAGCGCATACTTCACTCCGGCGATCCAAAAGCCGATAAAACAAGCCGTTCCGACAAAAAGGCAGACGATCAGCTGGCCTTGAATATACGCCGCAAGCGTATCATACAGATCTTTAAAAATCTTCAGCCCTTCATTTTTGTAATTGGCCGGGAGAATTTTGACCGCCAGATTCGGAAAACGATGACCGTCTTTCAGCATGTAGAACAAGATGAACGGCACGGTCACGGCGGTTAGCGCGATATTGGTGACAAAGCCAAATACAGATGTCAGGCTGCCCGTAATATTTTCAGGAAGACTTGTCAGAAACTCTCCGATCGAGTTTTCGATTTTTGCAACCGACACGAAATCCTGATTCATCATCCAAGTGAACCATTGGGAAGTGGATAATTGCTTAATAAAAACCTGTATCTGCTTCACATATCCAGGGATGCTGCTGAATAGGTCGCTCACCTGTTTTGTAAAAATCGGCCCGACAGATGATAAAACAAAGCCGATGAAAGCCAAAAACGCCAAATAGATCAGCAAAATGGACAGCGTTCTCGGCAGCTTTTTCTCGAGAAACCGTACGATCGGGTTAAATATAAAATACAAAATGCCCGCGATTAAAATCGGGGTAAATAATGTTGACGCAAATATGATAATCGGCTGGAAAAGAAAAGTCACCTTCGTCGACACATAAATAATCAGCAGAATCAATAATATCTGCACGGTCCAAAAATGGGTTTTTGATTTAAACAAGCTTTGTTTCCTCCCGGTTTATTCATTACTCTAAAAAGTACTATTGACACCATCGTCTGTCAACTGTTTTCATCCTTCAATACGGACAAACAGGAAAAAGAGTTTCATCTAAAGGAAAGAAAGACCAAATAAAACAATGGGAAGACCGGCGGCATCCGGTCTTCTTTAAATATGCCTGCTATTTTCGAAAATTTTCTAAATTTTTTTCACCCGCTGGGAATAAAGTGCACTTCAAGAAAATATTATGAAAGCGTTTACAATAAAACATGAGGTGAACACTTTATGAAAAAAATGGCGCTGGTGCTGCTTGTTCTATTGTTTTTGTTTCCTCTCGGCTCACATGCTGGAGGCTTTAAAGGCGGAGGAGGCAATCCTGGTTACTGGTTTACAGGCGATCCTGTTGAAAAGCCCGATCCGGCAAAACCGCCGCTTGTTTTCGTCCACGGCTTAAACGGCTCGTCCGCTGCCTGGTTTGATGAAAACGACATGGCGGAACAGGCTTGGAAAAGCGGTTATGAAACGGCTTTTATCGATCTCCATCCCGATAAAGACATGGATGATAACGGGGCCCTCCTCGCTGCCAAGCTCCGCGAGATGTATGATCATTTCGGCAGGAAAGTGATTCTCATATCCTACAGCAAAGGCGGGATTGACAGCCAGTCCGCCCTGATCCGCCATGATGCTTACCGCTATGTCGAACACGTCATCACACTCGGGACTCCCCACTACGGTTCACAGCTTGCCGACCTTGCATACAGCAGCTGGGCCGGATGGCTCGCGGACATTTTAGGCCAGCAAAATGATGCGGTCTATTCTTTGCAAACCGGGTATATGAAAGCATTCCGCGAGCAGATCGACAGCCATCCCAACAGACAGAAAACCGAGTATTTTACACTCGCCGGCAATAAAATCGGCGGATTTGGGAGCGTCTTGTTTTTCGGAGGCATTTATTTAAACATGTTTGGCGCAAATGACGGGGCCGTCGTTGAAAAAAATGCCCGGCTTCCATATGCCGTCAATCTCGACACCGGCAGCTGGGATCATTTCTCCATCATTAAAGGAAGCGAGACGTTCCCTGTATTAAAGTCTTTATTGGGAACTGATGAAAACATGCAAATGAACAAGCTGACAAAAGAAAATAGGTCCTATCCTTATATAAGAGGCGGGGTGAATGAGGGCCTTACAGAAGAAGAATTTGCGGTGGAGAAAGGGGTAGAAGAAATAACCATTCACTGGCTGAGCAATCATTCCTCGGGAAATATCAAACTGACAGATCCTCATGGCAAAGCGACGAAAGATTTTTCCCTTTCCAAAACAGCAGATGTGTTTGCGGGCGGATATGCTCACTCCGCTGTCATCAAAAATCCGGCCTCTGGCAAGTGGAAAATAACGTCTTCCGTCAAACAGAAAGAAGCTTTTTTATTCGTCGTCACCTTTGACTCCCCTCTTGATCAGCAAATTGAAAAGGAATTTAAGGCACAAGGGTCAAGTCTTGCAAATGTGAAAACGGCCGTCCGCTCAATCCGTTATCAAAATGGAAAGCAAGTGGAGAAAAAAGAGCTCCGCTCCGCTTCACTCCATGCCTTGCAGCACGTTCAAAAAGCGGGGATGTATTCCGTCACGATCGATGTTTCCGGTCAAACAGCTGACCGCGTGCCGTTTAACAGAACGATCATCCGTTCCGTCTATGTAAATGACAAAGGGGAAAGGTTTGAATATAACCCTTTGTCAGATTAAACCGTTTCTTTCATGGGTAAACGCGCTTGATCCACCATCCGATCAAGCTGCTTGATTTTTTCGATCGCAAGCTTATGGTCGATTTTGCGGTAGTGGTGATTGCCGCCCGGCTCTTCATCGAGTTCATCCGCTTTTTTGACAATCTGCTGCAGCGTGTTTTTGTCCAGATCGCCTTCAGGCAAGTATGAATCGGTATGAAGGAGAATGGCCAAAGCGATCTCTTTTGCGGCTTTCGGGTCCTCGCCGAGCCGGATCAGAAGCTTGTGGGCCCGCTCAGCTCCTTTAATGGCATGAATATCATTTTGTTTGTATTTTTCATAGTCCCACTCCCCGTCCGTATACCATTCATAATGGCCGATATCGTGGAGCAATGCCGATTTTGTCGCAAGATCGGGGTCTATTCCCGTTTTTACCGCCAGACGATATGCGTGGAAAGCACAGGCAACGGCATGGGCGACGCCTGAACGAGTCAAATATTTTTGTGCAATGGGATGGGTGAATACATCCATTAATGTTACGTTTCTCATGTAAACCCCTCCTTTATATATTTTTAGAATCCTAACATATTTTCGCGCAAATCTCAATTGATCTGGCACATCATTTTTCATCATGACCGCTTTTATCATTCACAGACAAAACACATTGTCATCGAATGATTACACCCCACACAAAGAAATGTGGGCAGCCCTTCTTAAAGAACACTAAAGCCTGAGGGCGAAAATAAAAAAACAAGCACAATATATCTCACTGTGCTTGTTTTTGCCTTTCACAAAAATTCTTTGATGTCGTACACTCTGCCGGTTTCAAACTCCGTCTCAAGCAGATCAAGAAGCATTCCGGCAACAAAGGCAGTGCTTCTCAGGCTGCCCTTTGTTTGATAGTTTTTAAACCGCTCAATCTCATGGAAGTCTTTTTTGGATGATGAGCGAATGACCTCTTGCATGCCGGTATCCATGACTCCCGGAGAAAACGAAATCATCCGCACAGGATATTCCTCGTCCTCCTGTTCAAAGGCGAATGTTTCAGTGAACATATCAAGCCCGGCTTTTGAGCTGCAATAGGCGCTCCAGCCTTTGTAAGGGTTTTTGGCTGCACCGGACGAAATATTGACGATCGTTTTTTCGCCATTAAATGGAGCGAGCCACTTTGTAAACTGCTGGCTGAGGATAACCGGAGCAAGCAGATTCAGGTTATAGTGCCGGCTCAGTTCCTCCCGCCCGGCCTCGCCTGCGCGCTTGATCGGCGTCACCATGCCGGCGTTATTGACCAGTGTGATCGAAGCCAACTCGTCGATTTGCACAGAATCAGTCAATTGCTGAAACCACTTCTCTGTTTCCGCCGGATTTGTCAGATCAGCCTCATGCTGAATCAGTCTGTCATGGCAAATATCGGACTTGGTCCTGGAGACGGTGTGCACCAAATGGCCGTTTTCCAAAAAACCGTTGGCAATCGCTGCGCCGAGGCCTTTTGACGCTCCTGTGACAATGGATAAATGCATCTGAATTCCCTCCTTATCCATCATTGTACTGATTCGTCGGCAGGCTTCTCAAGTGCTTCCGCGGTTTGTCTCGGAAGAAAGGCAGCCCCTATTTCTTCTGCTGGCCGCTGACAACTCTCGGAATCAAGAAGAACAGGCCCGCAATACAGAGAAGGATCAGGACTCCATACAAGATAGGGAGGAAGATGGATTGCTTGTCTTCTGCCATGTCATCTTCCTGTTTGCCTAATGATGGCTCCGCTGAAAATGACAGATTGAGCTCTTTCAGCTTTGAGGCGACGGAATTGCTTTTATTTGTGAAGCTTCCCGATAGACCTTTCAGCTGTTCGAGGGGACCGTCTTTTTTCTTGTCCGAAAATGAGAATTCCTTCAGCTCTTCCGGTATCGGTATATCTTCTTTGTATACAGCATCGTCTTCCTGCAGGTAGTCCGTTTCGATTTTGACATCCTGCTTTTCATACTCGTTTGGCTTGACGTCGACTTCATCGGTTTCATCCGCTTTCACAAGCGGTGTGAAAAGAAAGAAGGAGAGCATGACAGCCATGATCCCCTTCTTTCCCCATCTCGCATTACGCATCAATGTCATTCTCGCTTTCCTCCGTTTTTGATTTTGCAAAATCGACAATAAACGGAACGGCCAATGCGATGATTGCGATAAGAACCAATGCTCCCATTCCGAGTGCGAACATATCGCCTGTTCCATACTGAATGGACATATATACGGTTGACACCGGATTCTCGAAGCTGAAATTCGGCATGGCCAAATCAAGCAGCGGAGCAATGTAGAACAAAATCATGAAAGCTGTTGCCGCGCCTCCGGCAATGGAGCCAAGCATGAATGCCGAACGGATGACGGCGGAGCTTGCGACAAGCAGCATGATCGTAAAGGCCGACCACATCAAGGCCTGGTCATCTGCCAGAGAGTAGATGTTCAAGCCGAACAGGCTGATCATCAATCCGACAATGATATTCAGTATTCCAAACAGCGCGCCTCTGACGAGAAGCGGAGCGTTTTGGTAGTGGTGGCTGAAGTATCCGATCAACAAACTTGAGATCATGACAATGACGAGAATGACAACCGGCGGTACGTTTTGCGCTTTTGATTCAGGAACATCCCCGCTGATTTTCACAGGACTCGCCAGATGATCGTATACATATCCGTCATTTCCTCCAAAAGCATTGCCGAGGATGCTGTACACATCGCCGCGGACGAGCTTTGTCGTATTGACGTTCTGACCCCAGTTTGAATTCAGGGTATCCGCTTTTTGCTGAACATCGTTTACACTTTCCGTAATATTGTTGGTGTACTCGATGACGCCTGATTGCGTTTCTGACAAGGAACCAAGCATATCTGACAGCTGCAGAATGTCATTTCCAAGCGTATCCTGCATGCTGATCACCATGGAGCCGTCTGTCGCATCTCCTTCAAAGACCGCCGTTCCGGCACCCACCGGATTGCTGAGCTGTTCAGAGACGGCATTTGCTCTCTCTGAGATTGTGCTAAGCTCATTCAGCGTTTCCGTCTGCTTTTCATCAATGAATTCTCCGTAGGTTGTTACAAAATCGGACATGCCTTCTGTGTAATCTTGAATGTCCTCATTTGATAACAGCATGTTGTTTTTAAGGTTTTCCCATTTTTCCGCTTCGGTTTCACCGACTTTAAGGACTGTATTGAGACCGTCTTGCGTCCCGGAGATGACGCTTTCCTTAGTTGAATAATTGACCGAACCGAAAAATGTTGTTTCATAATTTGATAGTAACTTATAGTAATTGAGCAGTTGATCGACATCTCTCGTACGTATGTTAGATTCAAAAGCTTTTTTTAAGGTGCTATCTTCCGGAAGATTTTCTGATACTCTCGCTTCTATATTTTGAATTTTCTTATAGATAGCATCAAAATCTTCTGTTCGTTTATTGTTGAGATCTGTAATCTTATCGTTCAGATCCACTATTTCTTTCTTTAAATCGTCAATGTTTTCATTTAGCTTTGTAATTTCCCCACTCAAGGTTTCAAGCTTCTTTTTCAGCTCTTCATTATGAGTGTCCTGTTTTGCACGAAGGTCTTCTTCCACCTTTTCAAGCCGGGCAGCAGCTTCATTCAGCTGCTCTTTTAATTTGGCAACCTCGTCATCCGATCCTTCTGAAGGCTGCTCATTTCCAGGGTTCTGGGTATCTCCGTCTTCACCTGTTGCTTGATCATTTGTCGGATCTTCAGGATTTGATGTGTCTTGCTGTCCGTTTTCTCCAGTGTCGGCTGCCGGTTCTTGATTCTGATCAGGAGTCGTGTTCTCGGCAGCGGGATTTTCACTCTGATCAGGAGTCGGTTCTTCTGTTGAAGGGTCTCCACTCTGATCAGGAGCCGGTTCTTCGGAAGTCGGATCTTCGCTCGGGTTCGGAGTTGGTTCTTCAGGAGTTGGTTCCGTACCTCCACCATCGTTATCAGAAGAATCTTTTAACCCGTCCGATAATTCTTTCAGTTCAGCCGCAATGCTCTTCAATTCATCTTGCTGTTCTTGAAGATTGATTTCTAGATTGTTCGGCTGTTCTTCATCATCTTGATTATTATCCTGATCATTTTTATCCTCATCACCCGGGTCCGTGCCGTTTTGTGAATCATCTTCAGAGCCTTTCGATAGATCAGACCGTAATACAATTAAGTCAGGCTCAAGCTTACTCAAATTCGCTTTTCTTGTTTCAGCCTGATAGTTATCTATCAACTTATTTTGGATCGAATTAATCCCATTCAGTTGGATTGAAATCTGATCCTCCCGCGTTTTTTGCAGGTTTTCAAGAGAGGTAGAAGTCAAGCTAAACTGGTTTTGCAAACCGCTGAGCGACATTGCCATACCGTTCATTTGTTCGCTGAAGCGGCTTTGGGCGCTGGCTTGCTTTTCTTTGATGGATGTCAGGCCGTCTTGAATTTGTTCTTCACTGTCCGCCTGGGCTGATTGAAGCAGCTCTGACTGCTTTTCCTGGTACTCTTTATACTGATTGACATTGTCAACAAAGCTGTCCAGCTGCTTTTTCGTTTCTTCAACGCTTGCGTTGCGTTCTTTTGATGTGCCGTGTGTTTCATTGATCGACTCCTTGAGGCTTTCGATCATCTCTTTTTGTCTGTTCACCTCGCCCGCTAAGTCATTGGAGCTCGGCTTATAAAAGTTGTACATGGCGTTTTGGAATTCCGACTCTTTGTTGACGATGCTGTCGAATTCTTTTCTGACCTTTTTGACCTCCTGTTTGACAAGCCCCCAATACAGAGTCGTCATTTTCTTGCTCACCGTTTTTTGGGCGTCCTGAAGCTCACGCTGGACTTTTTCCTTGTTGACGGCGTCAAGCTGGCCCTGAATTTTAAATTCCAACTCCGCTTTTTGCGGACGTTTATGATTATAGCTTAAAATGTTTTGCGAAAAATCGGACGGGATGTAGACAATCGCATCGTATTGCTTTTCCGCAAGTCCGCTTTCGGCGGCGCTTCGGCTGACGACCGTCCATTTGTAGTCCGGACGTTCAGCCAAAAACGCCGATATTTGGTTTCCAAATAACGTATCTTCATCAACGGTTCCGTCCTCTTTCAAGACGCCGGTATCCTCATTGACAACGGCGATTTCCCTTGTCGCGCTCGAAACCTTTTTCGTCGGATTCTCGCCGATGAAATGAAAGAATAAGACGGGCAGAAGGATGATGATGACCATCGCGCTGATGATTTTCAGAGTGCTTTTTTGTTGTTCCGTCATGTCGTTTTCTTCCTTTCTACAGAACATAAAGGAATTTGAATTTTTCTTTCCCTGCCGTTTTCAACGATATAGCCGAAGCCCGGCTGAATTTCCGGCTCCTGCCGTTCATACGGAAGCTGGATCAAGTTTTGCTCGGACTTTTTCATCAGCAGGACGGCATGTCTGACTTGCTTGACTTCGCTTGTCAATGCATCATATCCTTTTGTAAATTCATTGTGGTTTCCGGCAGGTATAAAGTGGAAACCTAAATGGGCATAAGACTTCATGAACATCGCCATCTTATCTTGGATCGATGCGTCAATCGTCTGCTGGAACCGCGAAATTCCGTCGACGATAAAGACCATCGGCGAAAAGTCAAGGTTTGCGATTTCCCCTTGTCTGACAGCCTCCACATACATGGCTTCCCTCGTCCGGCAGATTTCTTCTGTTTCGGACAGCCATAGAAGAATGTCATCCTTTGTTTCAAGGTAGCTGATCTGATCCTCTGTCGCGTATTGAGATAAGCCGCGGTCGATGGAGTCAAACACAGCGATCTTTTTCGTATCATGATCAAGCAGATGCTCAAGCATGATTTTGATGACATTTGTTTTTCCGCGCTGGGTCTGCCCCATGATAAGGCAATGTTTATTTTTCTCAAGGTTAAAGTAAACAGGTTCGACAGACTCTTCATCAAGCCCCATCGGAATCAGTCCTCTTTCAGGCTGAAGCGGATAGTCCCTCATCAACTGCGTCACGGAAAGCTCCAGCGGCAGCATCGGCACCGGCGCAGGCTTTCTCATGTCCTTGAAGCGCTCGGCAATGTCCTGAATATCGGCTTTGATGTTTTCAAACAGTTCGATATCGCTGTTTGCTTCAACAGGCAAAAACATTTGCGCAAAGTATTGGTTTTCTTTGTTTAAGATGACACGCCCCGGAATCGGTTCAAGGCTGTATTCCGGCCTTCCGATAATGGAATAGGCTTCGGACTGGTCCATCAAATAATGAACGACCCTTGTTTTCAGATTGTTCAACAGCGACTGTCTGATCGCGTTGACCCTCGTCGCCGTCAGGATCAAATAGATCCCCAATGACTGGCCGTCGCGGGCGAACTGAATAAATTCAGCTTCGAGATCGTGCATTTCATCTTTGATGATGTCGAAGTTGTCAACCGTGATGAAAATGAACGGAAGCTTCTCTTCGTTCAGCGCATTGTACATCTTAATATGGCTGATTTCTTTGGCGCGGAACAGATTTTTCCGATGCTCGATTTCCTCTTTGATGCGGACCATGAATTTTTCGATTTTTCTTGTCTGATCCATCAGGAAATAATCGGCCGTATGCGGAAGTCTCGCAAGCGGCAGAAGCGTTCCGTTTCCAAAGTCAAAAATGTAGTTGTGCAGTTCTTCTGGCGTGTATTCAGCCGCAAAGCTCATCAGGAAGGTGATCGCACTCAGCGATTTTCCGTAGCCGGATGATCCGACGATGGCGATATTGCCGTCGTCCATCATGCGGTAGCTGATCGGCTCCTGACTTTGCTTTTCCGGTTCATCGATAAAGGCGAAGTTGAATGTATCGGCCTCCTCCGACGGATAAAGCGCTTTGGGAATGCGTTCCTCAAGCGGCGGCAGCCAAGGACTCGGGAGCTTTTCGACTCCCATTTCCTCCTGAATGCGCTCAATTTGTTCCACAACAGCGGAAATTTCCGTCTGAACCTCTTTTTTCGAGGCATGGTCTGCGTCTACATCTGATAAAGGAATTAATCCGGTATCGGTGACGATTGCCACCTCATCTTCCGTTCCGTAGGCGTCCTCGGCATAAGGCGCTCCGCTCCAGGCAGACTGGAACAGCTCATATACCTCATTGTTGCCGACCTGCAAATACCCCCGGCCGGTTACCGTGATCGTGGCCGCATCCCCGTTTTTGAGGATCTCTTTACTGTCATTAGCGTCCTGCACCTTTAAAGCCACTTTAAATCTCGAGTTGCTCCAGATCTGGTCATCGATGATGCCGCCCGGTTTTTGCGTCGCCAAGATCAAATGCACGCCGAGGCTTCGGCCGATCCTTGCCGCACTGACGAGCTCGCGGATAAATTCCGGCTCTTCGCTTTTTAATTCGGCAAACTCATCCGATATTAAGAATAAGTGAGGCATTGCCGTTTTCGCTTTTTTCTGCTTGTAAAGCTTTGTGTAATCATTGATATGATTGACGCTGTACTGATCAAAAAGGCGCTGCCTTTTCTTCAGCTCGCTTTTAATTGATGCCAATGCCCGCGTACTGAAGTTTTTGCTGCCTTCAATGTTCGTGATCGTTCCGAGCAGGTGGGGAATGTTCCGGAACGGCTGCGCCATTCCGCCCCCTTTATAGTCGATCAAAAGAAAAGCGACTTCATGCGGATGGAAGTGAACAGCCAAAGACAAAATATACGTTTGCAAAAATTCACTTTTTCCCGATCCGGTCGTCCCCGCAAGCAATCCGTGGGGACCGTGTGCTTTTTCGTGCAGGTTTAAATACACGATGTCATCTTTTCCTTTATAGCCGATCGGCACAGCCAACGATTTGGCCGATTCGCTTGTCAGCCACTTTTGTCCGATACCGATGTCATCGACTTCTTTCGCATGGAACAGCTCAAGGAACGAAACCGTATCAGGAATTGAATTGGTCATTCCGAGCTGGTGGTCAAGCGTCCTTAATGTACGTGAAAAGATCTCATTGTCTTCCCTTGTATGCTGATCCAATTGAAACGGGATCTGCACGGCTTTCTTTTGCTTGATCAGAATGTCGCCTTCCTGTTCGGTAATATAACGAACGAGGGTATGGATGTTTTCGGACAGGCTTTCTTTCGTCTCTGCCGCAACGATTGTCGACACTCCGAGGTTTTTCTGCTTCCCTTCCAAATATTCAAGTATGACGTGTTCAGCGATCAGCTGCTGGTTTGTGATAATAAAGACAAAATGCGGTCTGAACCGGGTCTTGTCTTTGTTTTCATCCAAATCGCGTTCTCTTAACAGCTCGTAGACGCTTGAAAGAAGTTGATCCCTCGTCTGTTCGTTGTAAATAAACCCTCGCGCATATGTATGCGGCATCTGAAAATGCGGAAGCCACTTCATCCATTCCCATTCTTTATACTCGGCTTCGTCAAAAATAAAGACAAAGCGTAAATCATGATAGCTGTGGAAGAAAGCGAGCTGTCCGACGAGCTGATGAATCTCGTTTTTGACGACAGCTTCTTTTCCGACAACCCCCATCGGTCCTTCGGCGAGATTGACGGTAATCGGCGCGTTTTTTAGTTCTCTGTAAACCTCTTCCATCTTTTGCGTCTGTTCGAGCAGATGGTCTGTATCACGGTTTGCCAAATCTCCGCCATTCAGGTTGATTTGATAGGAAGAGGCAACCGTTCCCGTGCCAAGGCGGATTTGCAGGAAATCTGCGCTTTCAATTGTTTTTTCCCAAATTCGGCCGCTGATTTCCTTTGTTAAATATTTCATCCGTTCAAAGGCAGGAAAATGGAACTCCAGGACGAATTTTTGTTTTTCCGCCAGTTCATGCAATTCCTTCTTTTTATTCTCAAGGTAAAGCGTATAGACGCGCTCCCTTTTTTCTTCGCGTTTTTTGCGCTGGCTTTTATCACGGAAGTATTGCACAGTTGATGTAATCAGCGTCATCATAAACATCGCCAGGGAAACGACGATAAAGATGCCCCGCGGCTGAATGATCGCCACGATTCCCATCACAAGCAGCATGACAAGCGGAGGCAATATCATCAGCCATAAGCCTCTGTTGTTCTCATCGCTTTCCTGCGCCGGAAAGCTGAAGGATATTTTCTCATCCGGCAGGTCGTAAATCATCCTCGGCGGCCTGCGGTAATGCGGATATTTATTTTTCGTTTCAGAGGTAGGCCTGAGCATTTTTTCCAGGTTTGTAGCAAACTCCTCTTGTCCATGAATTTCCAAAAGGTCGTTTTCAATGATGCGGAACGCATTCAGGCCGTATAAAATTTCATCCCCATTTTGCACCAAGGCAGGAGCGGTTATTTTTTCCCCGTTCATATAGACGAGCGCACCATTCGGGATCACATGCCACTTGCCTTCAAGGCGGATCAATAAGAAGGTGCCGCGGTCTCCGAAAGGCGAATCCGCTTCGGTAAAAGAGACATCCGCCTCCTCATTGCAGGAGGAAACAGCGATTTCTTTTCTCTCTCCTAAATAATAGGCAGGGGCGTCTTCGGATTCTTCCGTTAAAAAGAGCGTCAGCTCCCCGGCGCCGTCTTTTAGGACCGTTTTATCACCAAGCGCCAAAGAAGAGGCCGGCTCATCCTTGCGATAGACGCTGTACAGATCGGAGTCCTTTTGTTTTTCCAATGTCACCGGACCTTTTTCAAACGGAAAACGGCTGATGGTGACGGAATGCTTGACATCCGGTCCGATTGTCAGCGTGCGGCTGCTGTGATCATCCAGTTTTATTTTTTGATAATTTTCATGGTAAAAAATCCATAACAGACTCATTTTTCCGCCTCCTGCCAACAACAGGTTATCTTCACTTTATTTATCATCTTTTTTCTTTTGCTCTTCCTTTTCTTTATTTTCTTTTTTCTCCTGCTCCTTTTCAGTCTTTTCCGCTTTTTCTTGTTCAGTCTTTGCAGCCTCTATATCAGCCTGTTTTTGCTCAGTCGTTACCTGCTGGTTTTCTTCAGTATTTTTCTGCGCGTTTTTTTCCTTTTCCAATGTCTCATACAATTCGTCATATTCCTTTTGCAGCGGATCCAGCTGTTTCTGCCTCTCTTCGCTTGACAATTGGTTATCCGTCTTGATCTCAATGATATATTTCGAGATTGCAAATATGATTTGGAAGTTGTTTTCCAGCTTACGAGCCGTCTCTAACGCCTCTTTATTTTCCCCGCGTCCGATCTGAATCCAGTAGAGGAAGTTATTCGGATCGACCTGCAGCGTAAGGCTGTTCAGGGCATCTTCCTGCCAGTCTAATTCCTTCAGCGCGTTTTCAACAATCATATAGGAATATGCGAGCTGATATTGAACGGAATCCGGCATCTCATCAGGTTTGTATTTATCAAGCGTGCTGATGACTTTGCTGTACTGTTTATTTAAAAAGTAGCGGTTGCTTTCGACAAACGCCTCCTGTTTTGGCTGAGCGAAGAATAAAGAATAGAAGGAAAACAATAAAGCCGGTACTAAACATAAAATAAGGCCCAATCCTATGTATCTTTGCGTCTTCCACTTCTTCTTCGGAAGGTGGACAAGCGTTTTTTCTTCGGCGTCAAGCTCATCAAGCCGTCTTTGAATGACAGCTTTTAAATCGCCGTATGTCCCGCTTGAGACGATGTTTTTCACTTCGTCTGAAAACTTGATGGTTTCGCTGTATTTTAAATACTCTTCAAAGGTGAATTCGCCGTCAACGGCAAGCGCCGCTGCTGCCTTCACTTCATTAAAAAGTCTTTCTTCATCGTGTTCGTATGGCGGAATGCTTTCTTTCACTCCATAATGTAAAAATTTCGGGGTCAACCCTTTGTCAAAGACAATGTTTTCCGGCGTCGCAATGAGATGCAGCCTTTTGACCGAGTGCTCTTCAACAGCTTTGACGAGCTGGTAGGCGAAAAGCCATTTGCTTTTTTTATTTTTGGATTTCAAGTAGCGAAATTCTTTATATTCAGCAGGAGGCTGAATCGAAATTTGGACTTCATCATCGGTCATGACGGTTTCTTTTTTAAAGGAAGGATCGACTTCTTTGATGACGTTTGCTTCCAAGCCGTTGACAAGGTTGATCTTTTCTCGTTGAAAACGAAAAATGTAAGCATCGTCTTCCTTCGTCATGACGGCTTCCAGTTGATTTTCCAGATACGTTTTCTTTTTTTCTGCCATTCATCCAGATCCTTTCATAATATTTCAAGACGGTCTCCAGTCGTTATACCGCACTGTGACAGTGTGTATTCGCCTGAAAAAACGGCATCCTTATTTGTCACCCTGATCCAGCAGCCTTCGCGGGGAGGGACAGATATGCTCTTGGCCTGCCAAGCGATGTCGACCACCTTTTTGACAGAATGGTAATCTGACAGTCTGAGATCAAAAGCGCCGCCGTCATAATGTTTTAAATCGATGGTAATGTCAACATACACCAGTTCATCACCTCTCAATAGAAAAAGCGCCGTCATCTTCTTTTGAATTAGGCGCTTCTCTCTTTCTTCTAATCTGTAAATTAGCCGCGAATTTGGCTAGCGATGTCTTGGTCAGTGCTTTCAAGAGTGTTAGCAGTCTGATGAAGCTGTTTAGAAACGTCGCTTAGAAGTTCAGCCATTTTCACAAAAGAAGGTCTCAGCTCTTGATATTGCTCTGCGAACGCGCGGCTTGATTCACCTTCCCACATATCTTGAAGCTGGTTGATCATTTGATCAAGACGCTGGTTGACCTGTTCAGTAACGTCTCCGCTTTCTTTTTGATATCTGTCAGCCATTTGCCGCAGTTCAGCCGGCGTAACACGAATGATTCCTGACATATTCCTTATACCTCCTGCGCTATTCGCCCTAGATATGGGCTAAATAACTTATTTTTTTGAACGCTTTTATTATAAAAACAAGATTGAGGCACAGTCAAACAAATCTGTTGTTATTTTACAAAATGAGTCTAAAGGTTTATCATTCCTCTATTTCCATCCAGCAAAAATTCTAGAAATCTAGTAAAAAAATCTCAATTTTCATCAAATATTCAATTTGAATCAAAAGCGATGGTTCTATTTGACTATGTGCAAGCTTTTTAAAGTCCATAGTGAAAAGGATGGATTGCATTATAATGAAGAAAAACGCCGAGAAGGCGCTCAGACCAAAAAAGCCTGTCTCCTTATCTTGGAGACAGGCTTTTTCGCCTCACCCGGCTTTTAGTTTCGCCGGCTTTTGCCGGTTGTAATGATTTAAAAAGAAATCGTCGGTTTCCGCGCGAATGACCTTCCATAATAAAACAAGAGCCACCAGGTTGGGAATCATCATCAACGCGTTCGCCATGTCGGCAAAAGCCCATACCGTATTCAGGCTTGCCACAGCACCGTAAAACGTGATGAATACGTAAGCAACACGGTAAATCGGCACCCATTTTAAGCCGACAAGATATTCAAGACATTTTTCTCCATATACATACCAGCCGACAATTGTTGAATAGCCGAAAAAGATCACCGAAAACGTAACAATGTACTTCCCTGTTAACCCTAAAGAAGAGGCGAACGCCGCATTCGTGAGCGCCCCCGCGTCAAGGGATGTATCATGGGCAACTCCGGAAATCAACCCGCCTGAAGGATCCCAGAACCCTGTAATGATGAGGACAAGCCCTGTCATTGTGCAAACGATCAATGTCACAATAAACGTTCCCGTCATCGCCACCAGCGCCGATTTAACAGGATGATCGGTTTTGGCATTCCCGGCGATGAGAGCCGCTGTTCCTAAACCGGCTTCGTTTGAAAAGATCCCCTTGGACATTCCGTTTCTGATCGCTTCGGACACGACCACTCCTGTGAAGCCTCCAGCCGCAGACACCGGGTTGAAAGCATGATAGAAAATCAGCTGAAACGCCGGAATGATTTGATCATAATGCAGGAAAATGATAATCAATGAACCGCCGATATAAAGAATCGCCATCACCGGCACAAAAATGCTTGCAACCGTGCTGACGCGCTGAAAGCCGCCGAAAATAATCGCCGCTGTCAGCACTGCGAGCACAAGGCCGATAATCCAATCTTGGATGCCGAATGTATGTGTGACGACCTCAGCAATCGTATTGGACTGGACAGAGTCGCCGATTCCAAAAGAAGCGAGCACGCCCGACAGCGCAAACAAGACGGCGAGCGGCTTCCACTTCTTTCCGAGACCTTTTTCAACATAGTACATCGGTCCTCCGGAATACTCGCCGCGTTCATTTTTGACACGGTATTTCATTGCCAGCAAAGCTTCACTGTATTTGGTAGCCATACCCAAAAGGCCGACGAGCCACATCCAGAACAAAGCCCCCGGGCCCCCTACCGTAATCGCCGTGGCCACCCCGGCGATATTGCCGTTTCCAATCGTCCCGGCCAGCGTCGTCATCAGCGCTTTGAAGTTGCTGACATCGCCGTCTGCACCCGCAGACTCTTTTTCTTTTCCGAAAGCGAGCTTGAAAGCATATATCAATCGTTTAAATTGAAGCCCCCTCAGGATCACCGTCAAAAAAATTCCGGTCCCTACAAGCAGAACGATGCCCGGGACTCCCCATAAAATGCTGTTAATTTTCTCTAATACCAACACCGCTGTCTACTCCTCTTATTCCAAAATAATTAAATTTGTTGTAATAGCTGTCACCATTCATGAAATATAATGAATCGCGATTAACTTTTTTGTTGATTTTCACAAACAACTATATTCATAATAAAAGTAAGATGGGTATATGTCAAAATTTTTTCATGCAAACATAAAAGTAGGGGTTTTTTATGAACAATCGAGTGAATCCTTTTAAATACCAATACGACCGTTTGGAAGATGTGGCGGATCATATCAGCGAGGTGCTGAACTGCCCGATTACGATAGAGGATGTCAACCACCGCCTCCTTGCTTACAGCACGCACAGCGACTATACCGATCCGGCGAGAACATCGACGATCATCGGCCGGCGCGTTCCGGAAAAGGTGATCAACAAGCTCTGGAAAGACGGAACGATTCCAGCTTTGATGAAAACAGACGAACCGATCAGGGTGGAGCAAATCGATGAAGTCGGTCTGAGCAGCCGCGTGGCGATCTCAATCTGGAAAAACAGCGAAGTCATCGGTTTCATTTGGGCTCTCGAAAGCCAAAAAACACTGTCGGAAGACGAGCTTCACCTCTTAAGGCTTGCCGCCGATTCCGTGAAGAATAAGCTTTTGCCATACCAGGTCCGCAAACGAAAGAATGAACAGCGCAGCCAGGAATTTTTCTGGAAGCTGCTCACAGGGCATATTTCAGAGGAACAGGAAATTGCCGACGGCTTTCATCAGCTCGGCATCAGGGTGCCGTCTTCCTACTCTGTCTTCATCATCCGCCTGAAAAACGAAATTGAGGAAAAAACCGAAAAACAGCTCAATTATTTATTGGAGACGACACAGCAGGTGCAAATTTCGCTGGCCACGATCGACTATAATGAGCTGATCATCCTCGCCGCTCCGAAAACAGGGGAAAACGGACAGCCTTTTAACGATTTAAAACAGTTTGCCGGAAGTATTCAAAAGCAGCTTAGTGAGCGGTACAAGCTGAACGACTGCACGATTTCGATCGGAGGAATGTACGGGTCGATCACCCGTGTGCACCAATCCTATCAGGAAGCGCTCTCCGTCTTAAAAGTAAAGGAGCGGTTTGCGGACGAAACAAAGCATCTCGTCAGCTTTTCAGAGCTCGGCATTTATCAATACCTCGATGTGCTTGCCGAAAAAAGAAAACACGCGAACTATCCAAATTATTCGCTCATGCAGCTTGAGGCTTATGATCAAGAACACCACTCCAATCTCGTCGAGACCCTTGAGCAGTTTATCGAGTGTGACAGCAATGTCAACACCGCTGCCAAAAAGCTGAACATTCATGTCAATACATTAAACTACAGGCTGAAGCGGATCGGCAAAATCGCGGAAATCGATTTAAAAAACATTAATGAAAAGTTTACGATTTACCTTGAAATCAAGCTTCGCAACATGCATTTGTGAGATTCCACAAATGCATGTTTTTTTATTTTCTTATTCGAACAAAGAAAATTCTAAATTGTCAGTATAAACTAAAAGAACAGTAACCATAGAAGGAGGAGCGACGCGATGATGATCGGGGTTCCGAAAGAAATCAAAAACAATGAAAACAGGGTGGCGCTGACTCCCGGTGGAGCAGCGCAGCTGATTGCCGCCGGCCACCGCGTCATCCTGGAAACAGATGCAGGTGCGGGAAGCGGATTCGAAAATGAGGATTATGTGTCAGCAGGTGCGGAGATCGCCGAAGAAGCAAAAACGGTTTGGAATACTGCGGAGATGGTGATGAAAGTAAAAGAGCCTTTGCCTGAAGAGTATCCCTATTTTCGCGAAGGGCTGATCTTGTTCACCTATCTCCATTTGGCTGCGGAGCCTTCTTTGGCTGAAGCTCTAAAACAAAGCGGTGTCATCGCCATCGCTTATGAAACGGTAAGTGACGGCCGTTCCCTTCCTTTGCTGACGCCGATGTCGGAAGTCGCCGGACGGATGGCCGCCCAGATCGGTGCGCAATTCCTTGAAAAGCCGAAAGGCGGAAAAGGCATATTATTAGCCGGCGTTCCCGGTGTGGCTCGCGGAAAAGTGACGATTATCGGAGGAGGCGTCGTCGGCACAAATGCGGCGAAAATCGCGGCGGGTCTTGGCGCCGATGTGACAATGATCGATTTGAACGCAGATCGGCTCCGCCAGCTTGACGATCAGTTCGGCCATCAAATCAAAACGCTGATGTCAAACCCGGTCAATATTGCCGATGCTGTCGCTGAAGCCGATCTTCTCATTTGTGCGGTGCTGATTCCCGGCGCAAAGGCTCCGACATTGGTGACGGAAGAAATGGTCAAACAGATGAAGCCCGGCTCCGTTATCGTGGATGTCGCCATTGATCAAGGCGGAATTGTCGAGACGGTTGACCACATCACGACCCATGACAATCCGACATATGAAAAGCACGGCATTGTCCATTACGCCGTCGCCAACATGCCCGGCGCCGTCCCGCGGACATCCACAGTGGCGCTGACAAATGTAACGGTTCCATACGCCCTTGAGATCGCAAACAAGGGCGCGGAAAAAGCGGTTCTTGAAAATCCAGCCTTAAAGGCCGGCGTCAATGTGGCAAGCGGACATATCACATATGAAGCGGTGGCAAAAGCTTTAAATGACAGCTATGTACCGCCGGAATTGGCGCTTGAAAGTTCGTCGTCAGCGGCTGGGGCGTGACATGTTCAAAAGACAGAGGCTTACTCGCAGGCCTCTGTCTTTTTTTAATCAAAGCTGTATCTTTCTTCTTTCCAAGGGTCTCCCCTCATATGGTAACCATTTTTCTCCCAAAATCCCGGGTGGTTTTCCTTTGTAAACTGGATGCCCCTCAGCCATTTGGCGCTTTTCCAAAAATAAAGGTGCGGCATGATCGCCCTCAGCGGAAAACCGTGCTCAGGAGTAAGCGGAGCGCCGTTATGGGAGTGGGCCAGCAAAGAGGAATCCAGCAAAAAATCCTTCAGCGGCACATTGGTCGTCCAGCCTTCCTCAGCGTGCAAGATCACATATCGGGCTTCCTCAAGCGGCTTTGCGATTTTGGCTATCTCCTGTGTCTTGATTCCCTTCCAGACATTATCGAGTTTTGACCATCCCGTCACACAGTGGATGTCGTTTGACACTTCGCTTTCCGGGAGCTCGCACAGTTCCTCAAAGGATAATAAGAGCGGCTGTTCAACCAATCCGTAGATTTGCAGATTCCATTTTGACAAATCTCCATAATCGGGAACATCGCCTGTGTGAAGGACGGGAAACGTCGTGGTGACATTCTGGTTCGGGGGCACTCTGTCAGATGGCTTGTGCTGTTTTGCTTTTCCAAAAAACATGTGGCAAGCACCTCTCTTTTGTTAACTAGTATAGAAATAAGGTTGACAAACTCTTTCATCATCTTTTACGATAGGAGGAGAATGAAGGAGGAAGAACAACATGACAAAACAAAAGCTTCGTGCCAGTGACATGGCGCTTGCTGGAATGTTTGCCGCTCTGATGGGAATCGGCGCCAACATCACTTCGTTTGCTCCCTTCCTGCAAATCGGCGGAATTCCGCTGACGATGCAGCCGTTTTTCTGCCTGCTGGCGGGCCTTCTGCTCGGCCGCAGACTGGGGGCGTTATCCATGATTGTTTATGCGTTGGTTGGCTTTATCGGCGCGCCTGTTTTCGCCTCGTTTTCCGGGGGAATATCCGCTCTTTTCAAGGGCAGCGGCGGTTTTATTTTATCCTACATCCCCGCGGCATATGCCGCAGGCTGGATCACAGACAGAAAATCCGAGCCGAAAGCAGCCGATTTTTTCACCGCTTCAGTCATCGGTACATTGATCATCTACCTGATCGGCGTCAACTATATGTATTTCGCTTTTAAAACTTGGCTGAACACACCGATCACCTATTCTTACGCCTGGGTCATGATGACCTGGTTTTTCATCAAGGATCTGGCCTTCTCCGTTCTGTTGGCCGCCCTCGCCTCAAAAGTTTACAAAGCGGTTCAGAAAGCCGCCGGCTTCAAAAGAAATCCCACTTTTTAAAAAAAGAGAACCTTCAGCTTGTAGAGAAACCCATGTTTTTCTACAAGCTTTTTGTTTTAAATAGGTTTTGATATGTTTTTCTTCTTACAAAGAAACAGAAAAAGGCCTCCCACACTCCTAGCCTAGCTTCGCTAGGTGTGTGGCAATCTTCTTCATATTCTGGCAGGTAGCTGTGAGGAGAACTTGTTCCGTCACATTCCGTTTTCCCCTCAACCGGCAGTAGCGAAGCCCATGCAGCTGTTTTGAATCTGCAAAGCTTCGCTCTATTTTTTCTTTTCTTTTTTTGTAGAGGTTTTTTCCTGAGGCAGTCAAACGATTTTCCCTGACCTTTTCTTTATGATCCTCCCATATGTGTCTTGAAACGACCTTCTGATGGTTTTTAGATCGTGTACAGCTCTCAAGCAGAGGACATGAAGCGCATTTTTCAGGATTTGATTTATAAAACCTGTAGCCTTTTCGATCGGTTGTGGAGTAAAAAAGTGTTTGTCCGTTTGGACAAATGTACTGATCTTTTTCATTGTCGTATTGAAACTTCCATTTAGGAAACAAACCTTTTTTAGGATGAAAGCGTCTGTGGGCAATGACGCCAAAAATATGGCGGTCGGAAAGCCCTTTACAGATTGGTGTTGTTAAATAGCCGGAATCCAGAGCGACGGCTTCAACTTGAAAACCAAATCGTCCGATTTGGTGATCTAAACGATCAAGATAAGGTGCAGAATCATGGACATTGCCAGGTGTTACATAGACATCGGTGATGATATTGTATTTCATATCCGTTGTTCGATGATCCAAATAGAAAAAACCTTCAGGTTTATTTTCACGGTAAAGATAGCCGCTTTCGGGATCGGTGGTACTGTGGCGAATTTCTTTTTTAGCTTTCACCTCCTCTTTGGCTTTTAAAGACTTTTTTCCGTGCGCCTCTCGATCTTCTTGCACGGCTTCATCCAAGTCCTTTATATAGTTTTGTGTATCCTGTTCAATTGTTTTCCTCGTATATTTATGCTTGTTGGCGTTGGCTTTGAGATGGGTTGAATCGGTAAAAAGGACACGCCCGCCAACCATTTCGTGATTGATGGCTTGAAGGACAATTTCATCAAAAATATCTTGGAAAATGGTTGTATCTTTGAAACGAGTGCGTCGGTTCCAACTGATCGTTGAATGATGAGGAACTGGATCATTGATATTTAATCCTAAAAACCATCTGTAGGCCATATTGTAGTAAATTTCTTTTTCGAGCTGTCTTTCTGAACGGATACCGTACAGGTATCCGATAAACATCATTTTGAATAAAATCAATGGATCGAGAGATGGCCGGCCATTATTCTCACTGTAGTAAGGCTTAACCTTTTCAATAATGAACGAGAAATCTATGTATTTGTCAATTTTGCGTAGCAGATGATCCTCTTCAACAAGTTGATCAAGCAATACGAATTCGGCTTCGTTTTGAGAAGAATTTCTGGTGTAGAACATTAGCAAAACACCTTCCTTTTAAGTCCTTTTCTTTATTATAAAATGAAGAAATGGATGATTTAAGGGAAAAATAAAAGACTGTCGAGATTTTCTCGACAGCCTGACCTTTGCGGGTTCTCTTTTCATTTTAACAAATATCCAAAATTAAAGGACGATAGCCGCGATCCAGCCAAACAGGATCAGCGGGATGTTATAAAAGATGAACGTCGGCACACAAGTATCCCAAATGTGATGGTGCTGTCCATCGGCATTTAAGCCTGATGTCGGTCCTAACGTACTGTCGCTCGCAGGCGAGCCGGCATCTCCCAAAGCTGCCGCCGTTCCGATAATGGCGATCGTCGCCAGCGGGCTGAAGCCGAGCTGTGAGCAGAGCGGGACGAATATCGTGGCAATGATCGGGATCGTCGCAAATGATGAGCCGATTCCCATTGTAATCAACAGCCCGACGATCAGCATCAATAGCGCGCCGACAACCTGGTTATTGCTGATCAAACCGGTGGATGCTTCAACAAGGGATTTGACATGGCCCGTTTTCTCAAGCACATTGGCAAAACCTGCAGCGGCAAGCATGACAAAGCCGATAAACGCCATCATGTTCATCCCGTTTGTGATCAATTCGTCGGCTTCGCCTCGTTTCATGGCGCCGCTTAAGAATAAGACCGCCAATCCGCTGAGCGCGCCGAAGATCATCCCGTCAACATCAAGGCTTTGTGACAAATACAGCTGCACGCTTAATGAAACGGCGATGGCCAGCACTGCGATAGAGAGGCTTTTTTTCGTATAAGCCGCAGGTTTTTGACCGGCGATTTCCTTCATTTCATATGTGCGCGGTTTCCGGTATACGAAAGCGGCGATTGCTAGCCCCACAACCATTCCACCAACCGGAATGATCATCGCCAGCGGAATATCCGAAAGAGAAACGGAGAGTCCCGCGTCTTTCATATTATCTTTCAAAATCCCCTGGAAAATCTGGCCGAAACCGACCGGAAGCAAAATATACGGAGCCGTTAATCCGAAAGTCATCGCACACGCAATGATCCGGCGGTCAACTTGAAGCTCATTTAAAATTTTGAGCAGCGGCGGGATTAACACCGGGATAAATGCGATATGAACGGGAACGACATTTTGCGACATACAGGAAATGATTAAAATCACAAGAACGATCAACACTTTTGACAGTGTTTTGCGCCGCGTGTCCCCTTCTTTGCCGATCAGCTTTACAGCCGCTTCAACCATGGCATCCGGGAGGCCCGTTTTCGTCAAAGCGACCGCGAATGCGCCGAGAAGCGCATAGCTGACGGCTACCGTCGCATTTCCTCCAAGCCCTTCGGTAAAGACGCTGACCGTCTGACCGAGGCCGAGCCCGCCAGTCAGACCGCCGGCAAGGGCGCCCGCAATCAAGGCAATGACAACATTGACCCGCAGCAGGCTTAATATCAGCATAACAATAACTGCAATCACAACTGCATTCATATTTAAACCTCCGAAAAAACACTTTAGTTTGCTAATGTAGTAGATAATTAAAGTAATGAACGTATATTACCACATCTTTTGCGATTGCGTCAATGAAGCTTTGAAAATGTGAAAATTAACCAATAAAAAAATCCCCTGGTGAAGGGGATTCTAAAAGATCATACATCTCCTGTAAACCGCTCAACAAACGTGACAAGCGTTCTCACCATCACACCTGTCCCGCCTTTTGGCCCGAAGCATGTATGCTGATTTGTCGTTGCCGTTCCGGCTATATCAAGATGCACCCATGGCGTCTGCTCTGCGAATTCACCGAGAAAAGTCCCGGCCATTATGGCGTGGCCTTCTCTGCCGGGCGAATTGTTTAAGTCGGCCATTTGGCTGTTTTTCACTCTCTTTTTGTCCTTTTCTGTTATCGGAAGCTGCCAGATCGCTTCTCCCGCTTCATCAGCGGCTTCCCGCACCCGGTCATAAAGCGGCGCGTGATTCGTCATGGCCCCCGTTGTTTCCGTGCCGAGAGCGACGATGACGCCGCCTGTCAGTGTCGCGACATCGATCAATACGTTTGCTCCATGGTGTTTCGCATAAGTCAGACCGTCGGCCAGGGCAAGCCGTCCTTCAGCATCCGTATTCAAAATTTCAATCGTCTTGCCGCATAAGGAAACGATGACATCGTCGGGCTTCATGGCGCTTCCGGAAATCATATTGTCCGTAGACGGGATGACAGCGAGAACATTTTGCTCGGGACGAAGTTCGCCGATCGCTTCCATCGCCCCTAAAACGCTTGCGGCTCCTCCCATATCCGATTTCATCCCGACAATGCCGTCCTTCGTTTTAAGAGAATAGCCACCTGTATCAAACGTGATTCCCTTGCCGACCAAACCGATCACATCATCCCATGTTTCTTTTCCTTGATATTTAAGCACGATCATTTTCGGCGGTTCTTCAGACCCTTGGTTGACCGCCAAGAGCCCGCCCATGCCGAGTTCTTCCATTTCCTCTTTCTCAAGGATTTCGCATTCGAATTCGTATTTAGCCGCCAGTTCAGCCGCATAGGAAGCGAGATCGGCCGCGGTCAGCATATTGCCCGGCATATTGACGAGCGTTCTGGCTGAATTCGTGGCATGTCCATACACTTGGCCGACATGAAGGCTTGCCTGAACCTCCTTCAGGTCATGATCAGTTAATACGAAAACGTTTTGCAGGTGGTGCTCGGGTTCGTTCGGTCTGTGCTTGTAATCCTGCACCTCATATGTTGAGAGCATGCAGGACTCCGCCAGTGCATGGGCGGCATCGTTTGCATCGATTTGATCAGATACAAAGCTGTCTAGCAAAACGGTTATGTCCTGCTTTTTGTCTTTGTGAATCATTTGAACCGCTTCTGCAAAGCACCGCTTTGCATCCTCGAACGAGAAGTCCGCTTCCCGGCCCAATCCGACGACATACAGCCGTTTAACTCCCGTAAGCGAGGGGGTAAATATTTTAGAAACTTGCGCTTTTTTGGAGGATACATCACCGTTTTTTAACAGCTGCAAAAGCTGGCCGTTCAACAGGCGGTCGATTTCTTCCGCTTTTCCGTACAGACGGCTTTTTTTAAACAATCCGATCAGCAGCGTTTCTTTTTTTTCAAAGTCTTTAAAGGCATAAAACATCTGTCCACAGCTCCTTACCAGCAGAGTGAGTAAAATTGAAGCAACAATGTTATAATAGGAAAAACATTTTTTCCTTATGAGGTTTCATATGATATATTTTAGCAAATAACCGCATACTTTTCTGAATTCATCTCTATTTTTTTTTAGAAAGGATGTTCTGAAAATGGAAATCCTCAATAACTTTCCTTTACTGGCGAGCTTCGCTGCCATCTTTTTTGCTCAGTTCATCAAAGTGCCCATTTATTTTGTCGTCTCAAAAAAATGGGATTGGCGGCTGTTGACCAGCACGGGGGGGATGCCGAGCTCTCATTCAGCGGCCGTTACGGCCCTGTCAACGGGTGTGGCTCTTGACCATGGGATGGATTCGTCTTTATTTGCCGTCTCTTCGATATTTGCGGTCATTACGATGTTTGATGCGACCGGAGTCAGAAGGCACGCCGGAGAACAGGCGACGGTCATCAACCGGCTCGTCCGCGACTTCAACCGCTTTGTCAGTGAGGCAAAGGATTTTCCAAAAGTGCATCAGGAGGAAAAGCAAAAAAAGTTAAAAGAGCTGTTGGGCCATCAGCCGATCGAGGTCTTTTTCGGAGGATTGACCGGCATCGCTTTAACGCTGATTCTGCACTATTTATTCATGTAAAATAAAAAACGTTTAAGCCCGTTTTTCGGACTTAAACGTTTTTTTGCTTATTCTTTCGCCATTTTATATTTTTGCCTGAATACCTGCATCGATTTGTTTTCATTCAGCTTCATGAGATCCTCTTCGGTCACGGAGCCGTCCCCTTTTTTAATGACATAGACATCAAGGGTTTTCTTTCCCCATTCATTATAGACATCTTCAACCGTTTCATAATACAGGTCCAGCCTGTTCCCTTTAATCGCCGATCCCGTATCAGCGACCACGCCGTAGCCGTAGTCGGGAATGAACAAAATCGTTCCGATCGGAAACACGTTCGGGTCCGCTGCAACGGTCGAATATAAATCTCTTTTCACTTTGACTCCTGAATATGTAAGCCCGTACTCAGGATCGTGAGGCTGTTTTCCAGTCGATTCAACCCCTGCGGTATAGCCTGTTGCCGTGACTTTTTGTTTCGGATATTTACTCCAGTCAAATGCGTCTTCAAGTTTTTTCGGTTTGTTTTTAATTTGCTTGGCGGCAGACAAAGACGTCGTTTCCGCCCTTTCTTTCGGAAGTGATTTAAAGGTTAGCCCCAATTGTTTAAGGGACAGGTCCCGTTCTTTTGCCCAGTTTGATAAATCCTCTGCTTCGACGCCTGATACGGCAAAGAAAGTCGTCATGAAAGCCAGGACGAACAATATCGTCATCAAAAAGCGCCTGCACATTGTTATCACTTTTCTCAAATCTTCCCACTCCTCTCACCATCTAGTTGTTTCCAAGAGTGGGCGGAAATATTCAGATGGCGAGATAATTTCAAGAAAGTTGGGAAAATTCACACCAAAAAACCCTCTTCAGCAAAAAGAAGAAGGTTAAAACATTTGGTATCCTCTTTTTCGCAAAGCTTTGATCGTGACTCCTGACAAAAGGGCCCCGGCCATCCCGCTTGCTAAAATAATAATGTCCGCCGCAGCCAATGAAGCCACCCTGTCAAAAAGTCCGGAAAACGCCTCTCCGGGCGTCTCCACATAGCGAATTAATTTTTCCTTATTGACAATGAAAAGGCATACAATCGGATAAATGACAGCCATGATCCACGACATCCTGAGCAGCATGTTCAGCAAAAAACCGATTCCGAAAAACAAGACGAAAAACAAGACAACTGATATGATGACAACTGGTAAACTGATCAAAGCCTTCCACCCCCAAGTAACCTCTTTTAGTGTACATTGGAGAAGGAGCTTGAGTCAATCATTGGAAAGTCTTGATTCAGCGGTCTTTTCCGGTCCCCTGGCAGTGGCTGCACGTTTCCGAACCGCCGAGCAGAAGCTGAAAATAACCTTTGCCTGAACAAAATGTGCAGGTTTCTGAGCGCTGCTTAGTTGAAGAAGTCTTCATCACACACACACCTTTTTTCTTAATTTTCAGATAATAATATCATGAAGATTGTCAATGAGAAAGTCAGAAAATATAACGGAATATTTCATGTAAGCGCTTAAAAACAAGACCTTCTTCCGTTTTCTTTCATTTTTGAAGTTTTTGATCGGAAATAAAAAGCCCGCAGCACATGCTGCAAGCTTCTTAGAAAAATTTAAATTTCCCTTTCTTCAGGACGAGCCCCGGTCCTCCGATCATGAAGAGCGAACGGTTGTCGATCATCTTCTTCATAAAGGAAGCACTTGTACCGGTCATTTTTTTGCCGAAAGCGATGCCGATTGCATCGTGTTCGCCAAGCGAAGCGACAGATCCTTTATTATCGAACGTGAATGTTTCAGTTTCTTTGCCGTGGATCAACGCCGCAATATTTGCCGCACAAGTCTCTCCCTGCTGCATGGAAATTTGCGCTGTCGGCGGATATGGACGATCGGTTTCTTCGTTGATGACAAGCGAGCAGTCACCGATGACAAAAATCTCATCATGGCCGTCAACCCGAAGATCCGGCTTGACTTTGACACGGCCGCGCATATTTTCAAAACCCGATTCTTCAATCACCGGATTTCCTCGGACACCGGCAGCCCACACCACCGTTCCGGCCTTGATTTCTTCGGTCTCGTCATCTTTTCCGACAATGATGCCGTCTGGTTTGCATTCTTTTACGGCTGTTCCGATTTTGAATTCGACGCCTTTTCCTTCAAGGAAATTGACCGCATAATCGACAAGTTCGGGGTCAAAACCAGGGAGGGCGGACGGTGCGGCCTCGACGCAAATCAAGCGGACCTGCTGGCGGTCAATATCGTATTCCCTGCACAATTCGGGAATGCGGTTGGCCAGCTCACCTAAAAATTCGATTCCAGTAAAACCTGCGCCTCCGACAACAATCGTCAGACGCTCAGGGCGCTTTTCGGCTTCTGTGTTGTATGTCGCAAACTGGTATTCAATATGCTCCCGAAGCTGGCGGGAGGAATCGATGTTTGAAATCGGGAAAGCGTATTCCTTTAATCCCGAAATGCCGAATGTCTCAGGAACGGCTCCCAAGGCAACGACAAGGTAGTCGTATGCAATCTCGCCGGTTTCCAGAACGACCTTTTTTTCTTCTTTATTGATTTTCTTCACCGTGTCCTGAACAAAACGGACGCGGGATGTGTTGATGACATCTTTAATTTGATAGCGGCACCTGTCGTGATGAAGCGTGCCTGCGCTTGCCTCGTGCATCCATGTTGTTTCATAATGATAGTTGTGCTTATTGACAAGCGTAATGTCCGCTTCATTGATGCCGATTTTTTTGACAAGTCGCGTCACAGTCATTAATCCACCGTAACCTGCACCTAACACTACTACTTTTGGCTTATTCAACGGAATCACATCCACCTTTTCTATATTTTACTGCTAAGCCGGATAAAAATAGCCTTTGGGTTATTTTCGCCCTCTCTCCGGCTTTTTATGAAAAAAAGATTGTGAAACCCTTCACTTTAGATCCGTCCAAAAACGGATCGCTTTCCAACTGATTGACAAAAAAAATTCATAAAACATTTATGAAATGTTCACAACTACATCATAGCGATTCAGAATTGGTTTTTCAAGATTCGATATGCCGCCGGCGAAAAGCGGTTTTGACCGCTGAAAAACAACAGACATACTCGTATTTATTTTATGTGATATGATATAATTAAGAACAATTTTCATTTAGGAGGCATTATTTTCATGCGTGAAGACTCAAAAGTATATGATATTACGATTATCGGAGGCGGCCCGGTCGGCCTGTTCACCGCGTTTTACGGCGGAATGAGACAGGCGAGCGTCAAAATCATCGAAAGCCTGCCGCAGCTCGGAGGCCAGCTGTCCGCTTTATATCCGGAAAAATACATATATGATGTTGCCGGCTTCCCTAAAATCCGCGCCCAGGAGCTTGTCGACAACTTAAAGGAGCAAATGGCCAAATTTGAACAGACCGTTTGCCTTGAACAGGCTGTCGAAAGCGTGGAAAAGCAAGCCGACGGCATATTTAAGCTTGTCACAAACAAAGAAGTTCACTATTCGAAAACTGTCATTATTACAGCCGGTAACGGCGCGTTTCAGCCGAGAAAGCTTGAACTTGAATCCGCGGCTCAATTTGAAAACGCGAACCTTCATTACTTCATCGATGATCTGAATCAATTCGCCGGCAGACGCGTTGCAGTGCTGGGCGGAGGGGACTCAGCTGTAGACTGGGCGCTGATGCTTGAACCGATTGCAAAAGAGGTGTCGATCATTCACCGCCGCGACAAATTCCGCGCCCATGAACACAGCGTCGAAAACCTCCGAAATTCCAAAGTCAACGTGCTGACGCCGTTTGTGCCGACAGAGCTGATCGGCGAAAACAAAATAGAGCAGATCGTCATTGAGGAAGTCAAAGGAGAAAGAAAAGAAGTCATTGATGTCGATGACGTCATCGTCAACTTCGGATTTGTTTCATCCCTCGGACCGATCAAAAACTGGGGGCTCGAGATCGAGAAAAATTCGATCGTTGTCAAATCGACGATGGAGACAAATATTGAAGGATTTTATGCAGCCGGTGATATCTGCACATATGAAGGAAAAGTCAAGCTGATCGCAAGCGGATTTGGAGAAGCTCCGACCGCGGTAAACAACGCAAAAGCTTATATGGATCCCAAAGCCCGCGTTCAGCCTCTTCATTCGACGAGCATGTTTGAGAACAAATAAAACAAAAAGGAGCCTTACAGAAAAGGCTCCTTTTGTCAAAAGACATTCATATATGAAAATAGCGTTCCCAAAATCAGCACGATCGTTAAAATCGCAACCATTCCTGCTACAGTCAGGATCATCCTGTCTTTGATTTTTTGTGATTGAGGAAGCGGGCTTTCGCATCCGCACGCTTCACATACTTTTGAGCTGTATGGAATAAGCTGACCGCATGCTTTGCAGTTGATTCTTTCTTCCATGATGGGTCCCCTTTTCCCTGATGGGCTTTTGTTCCTAAAAGAACTTGTCCAGAATAGAATAACAAATAAACGAATAGAATGTCTTAGGATTCACAAAATATCCTTAAAATGAATAAAAACCTTTGTTAGGAAGTGACGGTATGTCTTACTACAACAACCGAAATCAAGAACCTTTGCCCAAGGAAGATATCAGCACTTGGGAGTGCACAGCAGAGGAATGCAACGGCTGGATGAGAAAAAACTTCACGAGCAGTGAACGTCCTTTATGCCCTCTTTGCAATCAGGAAATGGTGAGCGGAAGCCGTTATTTAACCTCAATCGCCAACAATACGAGCAACCTCCATCGTCTGTTTAATCAAAAATAGAAATACTCCCTTGCTGAAACCAGGCGAGGTGGATGCCTTTCTTTAATCAATTCTTTGATTTCCCGCATATTTATGTTTTCGCCTGACTGTCCAATCATACTTCGATTCCATCCCCCTGTATGAAAAGAAGATGTTGCTATTCATCATACAATTGGGATTGTCATGTTCATTTGCCAAAATCCAGCCGTCGGGGTGCGGCTGGGCAAAATGAGCATGAGGGATGGTTATGTTCCGCACTTCGGGTTATTAAGGCAGGGTGCTTTTAAATCACTTTCTTTTTTTATGCCAAGCTTTTCAGCAACAGGATTTCATCGCGGATTGGAATGCCGTTATCCGCCGTAAGGGGAATTTCCGGTTTGATTTTCCTTGCTTTTTCCACCGCATTCACATAGAGCTCTCTGAATACATAGCCCCGCTTTTGATAAAATTCCAGGGCGCGTATATTATCGTTGGTGGTGATCAGCTTCACCACGCTGCATTGCTTTTGTTCGGAAACGTGTTCGACTTCTTTTAAAAGAACCGAGCCAATCCCTTTATTTTCAATAGTGCTGTCCAAAGAGACGACTTCACACTCGTTTTCTTCGATGATATAAGTAATCAGACCTGCTATTTTGCCCGTTTCATCTAAAACAGCATACCCTTCCAATTCATCGCATTGAAATGTTCCATTTGAATTCACCATTTCAGGGCTGCCCCAATGGAGGCAAAAAAATTCCGTTACAGTCCCTTTTGGCAATTCGTTCACCGGGATAACCTTCACGTCTTTACCCCCTAGTCGCAATAAAAGCTTTTCATATCACAACAACGCCTTTCTCACAAAAACGATGAGAAAGGCGTTGTTTTACCCGCGTATATCAGCATTCTTCAGGCGTACCGGCGTTTACCGCCGTGCGGAATGATGAGCCGCAGCCGCATGATGCGATGGCGTTCGGGTTGTCGATCGTAAATCAATCGATTAGTTTTCGTTAGATGAAAATCCCGCCATATCAACGATTATAAACGATTTGCACGATTGTTATTGTTCGTAATGGTTGTTAATTCCGATCTTTCATAGCGACGGATCTCGTTAACACAATAATACCCAAACTTATCCGGAATGACAAGCGTTCCTAGTCGTAAAAATGACGAAAAAAAAAACGCCCCATCCGATTAAGGACGGGGCCAGACGATCTATTCGGTTTTTCCGAAGCCTTTGACGTAGGTTAATAGATACGACAGTGCGATCAGTATACCGCCTTGATATAACGGATGAATGATATCGGAAACAATCTCCATCATTCTAACCGGCTTCGGTGATTCTCCGTCAGCTACGTATTGATTCGCGTTAAGATACAGCGTACTTTCGATGTTCGTCAATATGCCGGCCACAATTACGATCCAGCCGAGAACAAATTACACCAGACTAAACTTACGTTCCATACTAACATTTCCCCCGTTTTATAGATTATGTAACACGAGCACCTACGATCTTATACGTAGGTGCTCGCCAAAAAGTTCCGTTACCTATTCGCCCTTAGTCCGCGCTTTCTTCGTCACGTCGTTATTTTTCCAGTACGCCCACAGCGAAGCCACTCCGGTAAATGCGAGCGAAATAAATTGCTGCACGCCTTCCTCATCGACCGGAATCGGACTGTGCCCCGTCATCATAAGCGCTTGGTTAACGAGTGCAAGCGCCAGAATCACGAACCGAGCGACTGTTCCTACGCTAATTTTTTCAGTTGTCTTTACGTTCATAATATCGTCTCCCTTTTCGATTAGTTTACGGAATAGCCTTCTTTTTTCAATGCCGCAGCAAGTTTCGCTTTCGTTTTCGGTCCGTAGATTCCATCAGCAGACAGCCCGTGCATCAACTGGAACCGTTTGACTGCGTTCGCTGTTTTCGGTCCATAATAGCCGTCGATTCCGTTATTCTTGGCGCCTTTGTCCGGATAGAAATAAACCGCTGCGCAAGCCTCCTGAATCTGTCGGACAGCAGTTCCTTTCATCATCGGGCTTTTGTATTTGTAAATGCCGGTCGGTAGCGTGTATTTTTTGGATGATTTCTTTTTGGTTTCCTTTTTAGGCGCTTCTTTTTTCGGTTTTGATTCGGCGGGTTTGCTTGAGCCACCGGACAGGCCGAGATATTTTGCAATGCCACGCGCATGTGCTTCACCGACTGCTTTTACAAAGCCGGAATCCTTGAGACGTTCCGCATCCTCTTTGCGGTCGATAAACAGGTTTTCGGTAAGAACTGCCGGCATGTGAGTTTCACGGAGAACCGCAAGGTCTTTCTGTTTTAACCCCCTGTCCGCAATCTGTCCGTACCCTTTCATGGTCGCAAGGATTTCTTTATGAAGGGTTTCTTGTAGCTTGAGGGTGTCCCCTTTAGTACCCGGATAGCGATATGTTTCGAACCCAGTGCCGCCGCCGGCGTTTACATGAATGGAAACGAAAAGATCAGCGTTCCACCTGTTGGCCATATCCGCACGCTCTGACAGTTCGTAAAAGACATCAGTCGAACGAGTCAACTTGACCTCAACGCCCTTATAATTAGCCTCTAAATAAGATTTTGCATGTTTGACCATCGTCAAGACTAAGTCTTTTTCTTTTAGTCCGTTTGCTGCTGCGCCTGGGTCTTTGCCGCCGTGTCCTGCATCGAGCCAAACTTTTTTCATTTAATCGTCTCCCTTTTCGTTATTTTTCCGTATATAAAAAGCCCGCCGGACTCTCACCGAACGGGCTGCGCTAATCTCTTCCGCGAAACTTTTCTTCGAGTCTATCGAGCTTGTCGATAATGACGTCGTATTTATCGCTGAATTTATCGAGTAGATCCTGTAGCCTCGACTCACGTTCACGATTCGATTTCATAACGTAAATCAGCAGCCACGTAAAAAGGACCGCGAACGGCCCTTGCGTAAAAAAATATTTGATTACGTCGATATCACCCATTAACTACGCCTCCTCTGTCGTTCTTTATGTCGTTGTGCCGCTTGCATCCTCGCTCGGAGGCGAATCCGGATCGTATGGATCTCCGGTGATTTCTTCGTACTGTTCAGGTGTGATGCGGCCGGCAGCCACTACATCGTGAACTTGTTTCTTCGTCCAGAGGCCATCTTCGTAAAAACCTTTGATATACGTAAACCAATCAATCGTCATTTACGAACCCCCTAACGCCATTAGATAATAAAGATCAGCGACCTGTTTCCGCAGATTGTCGACTTCGCTAGGCTCTGATGGGGGCGGCTGCATGCTATCGATGTACTCTTGCGTAGCCGACTCTTTCCAGACATTTTCGTCCGGATAGAATTTCGGTTTATACAAACCTTCTGGCGGAGAAATTGTGGTCGAGTTTTCTGGTAAAACGTAGTTACCTTCTTCGTCGATTTCCTCTACTATGAGAATATCTGTGAGGAGAAAATTAATGTCGTACTGAAAAACTTGGATCAATAAAAACACCTCCTAATTGATCGGAACAACAACGTCCAAATAATAACCCGTCACCGCACTATCGTTATTTGATTGTATTCCGGTGAGCTTTAGATCCCCTTCTGGATAAATTATCAGCTTACTATTACCCATCGTCCCGCTTACAGATACGTTTACTACCGCACCACTTGCCGGCACAAACGAAGTCGGTATCGATCCGAATACAACCTCTCTGCTTGTTACGACATGTCCACGAAGCTGTAGCATATTACCGACCTTCGTATACTGGACCGTCCTATCCCCTGATGTCGCTCCGTTTTTCAACGTAACGTTTACCCACGTCGGGGATTCAATTTCACTTGCTGGCAGAAGACGCCTCCAGCCCATCCAGCCGAGATTACCGTCTCTGTAATTCGAATAGACATTATTTTTGTAATCAGTAGAAATGACCCATCCAAACGTTCCTTTTCCCTCGGTATCTGTGCTCGTAAAATGAAACATTCCTCGATTTGATATTGGAGTTGGGGAGTTTACTGCGCCTCCCGCCGCATAAAATGTCCCCATTCCTTTCCCTAATGAAGTTACCTTTTCTAAGACATCTTCACCGTTGTTTGCTGTGGCAGTTACCCCACCATCATCAGCGCTGATTTTCTTAAGCTGCCCGCCATCCCACTTAGTCCGCTCATTTGCGGTAATATGAACCGTTGTGTTGTTCGCGTGAGTATCAAACTCCATTTTAGACGCTTGCTTCACGTTGTCTACATTCGACAAGCCGACCTGTACTTTTGTTACTGCGTGGGGGTTACTCTTATTTCCGACGTGGCTATCAAAATCGATTTTCGCCGCCTGCTGCACGTTATCAACGTTTGCCAGTCCGACCTGTGACTTCGTAACAGCGTGCGGATTATCCATTTTAGCCGCGTGAATGTCCGTATAGGCCTTCGCATTAGCTTCAGCTGTGTCCGCTTTTTCTTGGGCTCCGGTCTTCGTTTCGATGTTGTCGAGAGTCTCGAATTTCGCCTGAAGCTCCGCAAGCATCTGTTCAGCATCGGCCGACATTTCTTGGATAACGGCTTTAAGCGTTTCAAAATCTTCGATGTAGTATTCGGCGACCGGGGCGATATCCTGATCGACAAGTGCTCTATCGATCTCAAACGAGAATTTATGCACGCTAACGCTTTGTCCGTTGTCATAATTAACATAAAGCTCCGCATTAACCGTTCCGTAATGCGTGACTTGGTCCGCAGTCAAGACATAAAAAATAGCGCCCTTCAGCGCGTCTTCGACTTCTGTATTGACATAGACCTGGCTGCCGTCAGTAAACCTCATGAATAGCTTGGCATGGGTTGCCTTACTTATCGGCAAAGGTACACCGTCCTTTGTCAGGTTAAACGACAACTTTGCGGTCCCTATATCTTGCGTACTAAATTGAATGTTTGCCGAAACACTTCGCTTTATCTTCGAGTTAACATCGAATAGAATATCTGCATTCTTGTAAACCATCCGTTCCCCTCCCGTCTTATACGTTTCCGGACGTTTCTATTTTATTGGTCGCGCTGTTCCGGTACGAGTCTGCTTCGACCGCACGGCACCGCGTATCATTTCCAAATGCGACGATATTGTCGCAGGTTGCTGTAACCCAAATACCGCGGCGAGGCGCTTTTTTAGAGCTGCGGATTTTGTTCGCAATCAGAGAGCTATCAGTCGTATCGTTTGACATGTAAATGCCATCGAATCCTCCCGCGCTTGACTGAGAAGGATCGGTGATTTTGTTGTACTTCAGATCGATTCCGGAGCATCCTCCATACGTCATGATTCCGTGCGTTCCGGTATCTTGAATTGACACGTTATTGATGTTGGCTTGTTTGACCGCATTAAGCTTGATCCCGTCTGTCTTGGTCGTCTTGAATTCTCCCCCACTGGCAGATATATTTTGGGAAAACTCCGCATAAATTGCCTGGCTACCTGTGTTTTTGCTTTGGTGGTTGCTGATGTTGACTCCATCTGCGTAGCGAATGAATATCCCTTTTTTGCCGTCTGCCGTCCCTGAAACGATGTTATTAGAAATCGTCACGTCTTGTTGGTAGATTTCTTTTCGACCCAAAACGTAGATCGCTTTTTCTCCCATGTTCTCGAAAGTATTAGCGTTAATCACAACGTCGCTTCCTGTCTCGTAAGTGACTTTTGTTCCGCCTAAATCGTATAGCTGACCGTCAGGGATAGGCGCAACGTAAACGCCGCCATAAGTGTTTAAGAACCGATTTCCCGAAACCACGACACCGCGCCATTTCATAGGCTTAACGGAGTAATAACGCATATCCTCAAACGTGTTGTTTATGACCTTGATATTCTCATAGAATTTACCGGTGACTGCACTGTGCGATCCGACACCAGCATGAAAAGCACCCATCTCCCTCGAAGCCCCAAAATAGCAGTTTTCAACCGTCACATTTTTTGTGACTGTGCCATCTAAATTTCCGGAGTCAATCGTTCCATATGATCCGGATTTTGCCGTATCTAACTGTATCGCTTCCGCAAAGAACCGTGAAGCACTTGTTTCCTGTCCGAGAAAAAAGCAGTTCTTAATGTAAACGTCTTTTGATCCCGGTAAATCAATTGCATGGTTATCGCGAACATTCTTAAAGGTGACGTTCTTAATCATAATGTTAGACGCGTGCGGAGCCGTAAGCAGCGTAAAGCCGCCGGTATATAAATGCGAATTTCCTTCGATTGTGCCGCCGTCAAATATAACGTTACTAACGCCACTATACCCCGGCGTGACAACTCCGTCTCTATATAAAACGAAGATCGTCGCGTTGTGCTGCGAAAAACGTCCGACTGTCGCTCCGTCCATCCATAGGTACGTATTGCTATCCACGCGAAGGGATGTCGTCACTTTATACGTACCGGGCGGAAAACGAACAAAATGCATTTTGCTTGCGCTTAGCCGCGCGTCTAATGCTGATTGGATAGCAGCCGTGTCATCCGTTTCTCCGTCGCCAAGGGCGCCGTAATCTTTAACGCTTACCCATTGGATGCGGTCGGTGATTTTGTTGTAATCGTAGTCAAGACGGTCTTTTGCCGTCGGATGGATCGAGCCGTCCATTGCGACACGTATGTCGACGACCTCTTTTATACTGGTCCCGTCGTGATTCAATACAAGGTTAGCAAACCGAGAATATAGATTTTTAATTCGGTTGGCAACAGAAAAACCGCCGTGGTCGATTTGATCCGACGTGTGGGCGGTTTTTGATGTTTCGTGATCTGTCAGAGACGAACGGGTTTTTTGTATGTCCGCATCGATGTCGTCTAAATTCTGATTATAGTTATTTCGAAATGTTCGGTCCCATGTGGTTCCGGCTTTCCTATACTTACCCATACGATTCCTCCTCTATTATGTTCCTACTTTTGCCTCTAACGCAGCTATACGATCCAAGATCGATTGCATATCGACATCACCCGAAACAGGCATGATTATCCGCATCAGCTTCGTAAAATCCGCTGAACTCATTAGGCCGTCGTTAGTTTCAGAGGCCAGCGCGACAACAACTTGCCCGTCTGGTCCGACTAGAATATTCGCTAGTTTTACGAAGTCCGCCGAACTCATCAATCCGTCCGTAGTCGCTGAAGCTAGACCGTATTGCGGAATGTTAATCAAAGTCGGGTCATATCCGTCCTCGAAATTCGTTCCGCTTCCGATGGTAACGGAGCCTTCACGCAATTTGCCGGTCTGTGGGTCAACGATTTTAGAGATCGCCTGCTGCGTCTTCTTGAAATCAGATATTAAATTCGGTGCTTTTCGAACAATACTTCCGAATGTAATTTTCGGAGACTTTAAAGGGTCGGAATAATCCTCGACTTCAACAACGCGGATTTGAACATCTATATCAAACGGATCGAGGATACACCAAACGTAATCGCCGAGACGGATATCTTGTACGCCGAGATACGAAAGCTCGATGTATGTCAGAGAAATTGAAATGTTTATATAATCGTGAAGCTCCTTCTTCATCCGCGCAATTAGTTGGTCCTTGTTACTTTCCGTATATATATCATCCCGAACAGGAGTAGCGTGACGAACTCCGTAAACATCCGCTAACGGGCTCCGATACTCCGCCGTGACCGCATAAGCACCAGTTTTTTCGTCTTTTTTGCCGAAGCCTTTGATATACGTCTTGAGTTCGCTCGTATCGAGTTCTTTCGTTGGATTGGACGCGTTGAGCCTATATCGTATTTGATTGTCGGTATATCTCGCGATCTGCTTCGCAAGATAGATCGTTTTGCCAGCGCAGTCATATTCAACTCCGAACTCCGAAGAAATCTTTTTAAGGAGATCGATAGAAAAGCCGTCCCCGAAGTTCGACATCTTGACCGTCGCGGGCAATCCGGTCTTATCAACTTGATAGCCGTATCCGGTGCCCTTGAGCGCAATATCCAACGCTTCCTCGATCGTGTAGTCCTTCTCTTTTTCGTTTACCTCGTAGATGTACTCGTCAGCCAGATCGATGAACATGCGGTGTATTCCTTTTACTTTTACGGAATTTAAAGACGAGTTCATCTGGCGGATAATGTACTCTTCGCCTTCGTAGATAAGAATGTTCTCTGACTGAACTAAAGGATAAGATTGGGCATTCGTCTCGTGCTTTACTACCGATACATCGATATATTTTTCGCTGTTAAGGCCTCGTTTTCTTGTGACACTATACTTGGTGAGCGCCTCTTCCTGTCCGAGAATACTCCGAATATATAAAGGTTTCAAAACACCACCTCACGATAAATAGTAGAAACGGAAATTAAAAGTGATCTCAAAACTGCCGGAAGTTCCCGATAGTTTGAATCGATTCCAACCCGGAGCAAGCGTTATGATTTTCCGATTGGTATTCCCGAAAATACTAGTGTTATTTTTAGTCGCCACGACACGGTTAAGCGCGATAGTGTCCCCGGACGCAGTAGACCCGGTATACTTCCAAGAATCCCCCGTCGTCTCATTCGTAATAGTCAAGTTAGACGACCCGCCTTTATACGTAATGATCAACGGCATCTCGATAGGATCAATCGGAATGTGTCCTGCGTTATATATTGAAAAGGAAGTCGTCGTGTGAGTATAAGCCGGAATAGTGTCCGTGAAACCCTCGCCTAAAAGCCATTTATCTGCGTCAAACGTGAACGGGTCTAGCGTTGTTCCGAGAGATTCCGCGAACACATCAGCGCAATCAAATTGCAGCGTAAAATCTCCGATTGTTCCGACTCTGTCCGGATCGAATGACGAACTCACTTCGACCTTCCAACGTTTATAGGGCTCTGACTCACAAATAACGTAGTATTGCGATTGTTTATAGAGAGCCGCGACCACTTTATTTCGTAGGAGAAAAAAGTCGTCCGTATCTTCGGCAAACATACGACATTCCGCTTTAATCGACCGTATTCCGAAATCTTTACCGGTCCGTATACTCCCGTCTGTTCCTTCGATTTTTTCGTAATAAATACTAGGCGAAGGCGCCGACACAACGAAACTCCGAACTAAAACCGAAAGGTCCCTCGCCATATCGACGGTGGACCCGTTAGGATAAACGATCCTAAAATTACTGTCCGTTATCGGAATTTTTTCCAAACGTAATCACCTCCGTCCGTCAAACATTAAACGCATTCAAGACGTTCACTTCTTCCGCTTGCTTCCGACTGACATGCGGTTCGACCAAGCGCCCGACCACTTCGTCATTCATCACGATCACTTGGCCGTCACTGTTACGGATGGCCCTTTCGATAGACGTGAGAGCCGCCAATACTTCCGGCGAGGATCCGACCTGGCTTCCGATTGCCGCCGTATGTCCAGCGTCAATCATCCGCATTAAATTCGCTTGTTGCGCTTCCGTCAGGACCATTTCATTCCGCAGTGCCCGGATGTCGACTTCGTGGCTCATCGGAGCGTTTTCGAACTTAGACGCAAGCCCTCCGGTATGGAGCTTGTTGATTTGGCCGCGGCCGACAATACCGCCGACGTGGAACGGCACTTCCCGTCCGCCTTTACCGTGCGTCTTCTTGAATGTCTCCGCACTCTCTTCGATCTCCGTTCCGTCCATGCTGTAGGTGACGTGGATCTTTTTATCGATCCGCCGCTTTAGTCTTTCGTTCATCGTCTCGGCTTCTTTGGTAATGTCCTGAACCCGACTCAAAGCCGATTTAAGTTGCGAAATTTCCTTATCAACGGCTTTTACGGAATCCCGATATTCCTTCGTCTTTTTGTCCGCCGCAGACGTGTTATTTTCAAGGTTGGCCTTCACGTCTTTTAGACGGAAAAGCTCCTTCCTCAGTACGTTTACGCCTTCGCCTTTTTTCGCGTTCAGTCCGAACTGTTGAAGTTCAATATCGATCAATTTCTGGTTAATCTCGTCTAGTTTGCCGAGTTCCTTTTTTACTTCGCCCAGGCTTTTTCGCTTTGTCTGTAGATTGTCGAGATTTGCGACAAGTTGTTCCCGCAATTTATTGAGCGTCGCTTCTTCGGCGGCTAAATCAATTTCAGCTTGGTACTGCGCTTTTTCGTTACCGTCTTCTTTTGCTGCGTTAAGTTCGGCGGTTACATCCTTAACTTTTTGCGTTTGATCAGCAATCTTCCCTTCTAGTTCGGCTCGCTCTCCATCTAGTTTTTTTATATCCGTTTTAAGGTTCTGCTGTTTTTGAAGGTATTCAGCTTCTTTGCTCTGAGCCGTAGCTTTTTGTTTTTCTAATTCAGTACGAAGCTCATCCGCTTTGGCCTCGGTCAATTTTTTAACTGCATCCGTATTTTTTGCGAAGGCGTTCCCTTGTTCGCTGATCGCCGCATTCGTTTCCGGTGCCTTCTCAACGATTTCCCCGTTAAGTTTCAAAAATCGGCGGAACTCCTCATTCGTCAAGCCGGATCGTTCTTGTAAATCCGCCTGCTCGTCTTTGATCCGCTTGATAGCGTCTGGATCCGTCTCCGTCTTTAACCGGTCATTGAGATCGAGGTAATGCGCGAATTCATCCGCGGTCAATTTCGTTTTTGACTGAAGTTTATCGAACTCGGCCGCAGTCTTATCGAGTGCTTCGATCTCCTTCTGCTTCGCCTCTGCCGCCTCTAAACTAACCGTATTCATTTCGTCATAACTCTTCTTTACGCCGACTAATAGGCCGCCAAGAAGCGAGAGAGCTGTTATCGCCGCACCAACAGGCGTCATATTCAATCCTTTCAGCGCAATTCCGAGTTTAACAATCGATGATGCTACGAGCGCAATTGCTGCGGCTGTGCCGGCCATTTCGAGCCCTGTCGTAATGATCCCCGGATTTAGCTCGTTGAGAAAACCGAGAATCTTCGTCCCTGTTTCGACAATTTTTCGGAAAGTAGGCAAGAATTCGTTGCCGATCTTGATACCGAGGCCGTCTAACGCGCTTTTAAATTCTTCGAAGGAGCCGTTCAGGTTATCCATTTGCGTCTTAGCGACCTTATCCGCTGTTCCACCCGCATCTTTTAAGGCACTCGAATAGTCACGCAATCCCTTTTCACCAATGCCAAGTAGCGTAACGAATCCGGATGCAGCTTCAGTTCCGACTAGCTGTGCGGCTGCGGCCGTTTTCTGTGCGCTTGTCATTCCGTCAAATCTCTTCGCAATGTGCCCGATCAGTTCCGGCAATGGCTTCAAGTTTCCATTGGCATCCTTTACGTTAATACCGTACTCCTTAATCGCTTTCGCCGACTGCCCGACCGGATTCGTAAGCTGCAAGAGCGATGCTCTCAGCGCCGTGCCCGCCATGGAACCTTGTATACCCGCATCGGACATTTTTGCGACCGCGGCTGCCGTGTCTTCGATTGAATATCCGAGAGAATGAGCAACAGGAGCGACGTACTTCATTGCATCGCCCAATTGGCCGAGATCCGTATTCGCTGTCGTCATCGTTTTCACAAGAACGTCGACCGCGTGTCCGGACTCTTCCGCTTTGATGCCGAACCCCGTCATGATATTCGATACGATATCGGCTGATCGGCCGAGGCTTTCGTTAGACGCAGACGCCAGGTTAAGGACGGCCGGTAATGATCCGATTTGGTCCTCTACGCTGAAGCCCGCCATCGCAAGGTATTGCAGACCTTCCGCCGCCTCTACCGCTGTAAATTTCGTTTCGGCACCCATCTTGGCCGCGATATTCTTTAGCGCTTCGAATTCGTCGCCGGTTGCGCCACTGATCGCTTTAACGTTCGACATGGCCGCTTCGAAATCTGCCGCGGTCTTGACGGATGCCCCGATTCCGGCCGCTACCGCACCGCCGACGGCTAATGACGCCTTCTGAACAAGCCCCATTTGCTTCGATAGGTTTTCGGATGACCGACCCATCTGCGTCATATCGTTCCGAGCCTGCTGTGTTCTTCGCGACCAATCGGACATATCAAGAATCAAACGGGCGCGTATTTCTCCGACTGTTGCTCCGGCCATCTAGTTACCCCCTTTCCGAAAAGCTGATTGCATCATGCGTAATTGTTCGAATTTGTCCCTATCAAATTGATTAGCCTTTTCGATTCCGGCTGCTTTTGATAAACCGGCCATTAACGCATTGTAGGACGAATCCTCACTTGACCGATTATTTGTGGCGAGTAGTATCCGCACATCTTCAAGGCGTTTTAGTGCGTTCTGTTTTGTCTTCGCATGGATGAGTTTCGGGATATCGACCATATAATAATCGTTTTCGATCTGACGTTGCGTGACGCCGAGTATAATGGCCGCGTCGATTAGGTAATCATCGATCGTATAAGAATCGCCCTCTTCTTCGCCTAACTGCCGAGGTTCGGAAGAAGGCTTTTCACGTTTTTTGCCATAGACGACAATCGGTTTTTCTTAACCGTTAAGGAGATGTATTCGAACATCTCGTCAGCTCCGACATTTTCCGCAATATACTCCTTATCCACGCCGCTCAAAACCGATACAATCCCGACGATTTCGTCAAGACCTACTTCGAGGCCAGTAACTACGTATGAATAAAAATCTTCCTGGGGCGCTCCTAATACTTGGACGATAATGCCAGGCAGTTTATCTACGGCCCCAAATAGTTGCTTCCACTTATTCGGAGTAAGCTTCGGAACCTCAACCGGATACTCTCCGAAATAAAGCTGATCCGGATCTTTTCTAGCAAAAAACTTCATAAAGCAACTCCTTTCGTTCAAATAAAAAAGACACCGCAATAAAGCGATGCCTTTACGTTTATGCAGTTGCGGTTTCGTCTCCGATAATGAATAAATCACCGTCATTGTCTGTATCCGGATACGCAACGAAAGTCAGATTTGAGATACGCTCATTATCCGAATCGTAGGTGTATTCTGGATCGGCGACTGCGCCAGCTAACGGAATCGTGATGTAATCGTTTGGAGTAGTTGTCGGAGCAGTCGGTTTAATGACGAGCTTTTTAGACGCTGCAAGCATATCGAAGCCCGCTTTACCGCTGACAACGAGCTTTTTCTTTGCCGGATCTGTGCTGTCGGTGACTAGCCGGCTATTCGGAATAGCGACCGCAAGCCGATCGAGATCGTGTAAAGCGAACGGGATTGTTACCTCCGCAGTACGACCTTTCATCGTGGACTTAACGATTGTGTCCCCGTATTGATCGACTGTAGTATCTTGTTTTGATGTTTGAACTTTAAATTGAATTCCACCTTTAGTGATGTCGAAAGTTACCATATCGGCTCCTTCGCCATATTCAACAATGGCTGGACCGATTGGAACGTCAATACCTTTAATACCTGCTGCCATATAGTTTCCCCCTTGTTTTTCGCATTAAAAATAGCCCCTAATCAGGGGCGAATCACGCAATCGAAATTTAATGAATATTGAGGACGATCGTTGTCGTCATAGCCTATAAACAAAGGAACCGAAGTCGTAGCGCGAATGATCACAACAGAACTTTCTCCGATGATTACTTCTTTAAGGTTGGTAAGCGAATCGAAGATTTCGTTAGCTTTATCCTCGCAATCTTGTTCGCCTGCTTGCCGCCCTCGCACTAATATCTGAAACGACGGCTGCTTCTTCCCGGTCCATTGCGATGTCGGAAACCCTCCGGTAAGTTTTACGGAAATACATTCGTCAGCCGCATCGCGAGGGAAACGGTTAGGATAGTAAACGCCAGGAACCCGCGACTTAATGAACGATATTAATTCGAGTATCTTCAACGCTTACCTCAACTCCTCTCCGACGGCATTTGCGACGTTTTTTATATACTTCTCGGCTTTCCCCTTTAACGGACGTTCCAGATATTTGTTACCGACCGTATATCCATCTGTTCCGCCAGCTTGTGCAGAAGTAGGACCGAGATTGTAGTCGGCCTCATGCGTCCATATTGCGTAGTTAAATCCGTTTTCAACTGCACGAAAGGATACCTCGCCAATCAATCGGTTCCGTGTTAGCGTTACCTTCTTTTTCATACCCCGACGAAGAATCCCTTTTTTAATCGGCGCGATGTTTTGAGCGATACGAGCGAGATCATCGACATTGTCCTCCATCGCTTGAGTAGCCGCCCTCTCTGCGCCGTGTTCAGTTCGATCGAATCGACTAAGGAAATCGCCTGCGTCCAGAACGAAACTCAAACAACCACCTCCGTCAGAATCGGCTTACCGGATATGTGTCTTTTTACGTTGATTTCTTTCGGCTTTCGCTTGATCGTTTCTCCGAGCTCATTCGTAAATATGACCGTATCCGAGTACCGAACGTCTGCCAGTTTGTCAATTAGAATTCTCGCTGTCGCAACGGATTCTTCGCTCTTTATAACACCGGAAGATCGTGACGAAGTAATCTGTGAGCCTTCATCAACGCGACACTTTAAGATGATCGGATCTTGTTTTACGGGATTTCCCCACGGATCAAGTTCTCCGGTAGAGTCGCGTTCAATCGTAATGATCTGACGCATAGGAACGATCGCCATTTACATCACCGTCCATTGAATACGCCTGCCGCCGAGTTTCACACCGTTTTCTTCTCCGATAAGATCGAGCGACTTTTTCGGGATCAACGATTCATCATCGACATTTAACGTATCTTTGAAGTTAAAGGACGCAACGCCCGTAATAGAGAAGGACGCGATACCTTGCTTGTTCAGGCGGTTCGTATCGTTATAGGCAATCGCAAGCACGTTCGCAAACTCATAGACCGCTTTGTCCGGTATTTTGTAGTCGGGAAATTTACGCACTAGAACGTCATCGGCTCTGTTTATAATTCGTTGCTTCTTTTCGGTTGCATAATCGTTCCAATCTTCGTTATCGATCGTGAAACTATTGATATATTCGTCAGCACCTTCGACGCTTAACGCCATTAGCGCCACCTCCTATCATTTTGCGGAGGATTTACGCGTTTGCTTCTTAGCTGCCGGTTTAGGTGCGGCTTCCTCCGTTGGTTTATCGATTCGAGTTACGTCTGCCAGTTCGGATAGGACTTTGATTTCGTCCTGACTTTCCGTTTTATATACGCCATTTTTAAACGACTTGAATTCGCCGTCCACGTAGAATCCGAGTTCCGGATATTTCGATTTAAATTCCGCCATTATTTCGCAACACCTCTGTTAAAATAAATAGGCCCGCAAAACGCGGGCCGTTGATTACGCCAATCCTTTGATTCGTGCGTGAGCTTTTTCTTGCAGGAACTGAAGCGTATACTCACCGACGATTTGACCTTCGAAACGGTCGCCTTTCCTACCTAGATACTCGTGGAAGAAACCACGATCTTTAAGAGGTCTGATCTCTGTGCGGTTTGCGTCGAAGATAAACAACTCATCCCCTTTTAGATTATTGTTCAAAACGATTTCCGCTTGACCGAAATCAGATACGAAATGATCCACAACCTGGCCGCGAGAGTTTTCAGATTGAGTCAGACGGATTTTAGATTTTTCAAAGTTTGAGATCGCACGTTTTTGTTTTGCACCGACCATGATTTTGAAGATTCCTCCCGTTGTAAATCCGCCCTTCTCGTAAATCTTCTGCATCGCATCGTTGACCTGCTCGTCAGTTAGTGCCGTTTTTTGTGCGTCAATTACGTTAGTTTTGATGAACTGGCGCATACCTTCCATTTGACGAACGATTCCATCAGGTGATTCGTATTTAATACCGTTAATGGCCGCTTTTTCGAGCTGCAGCGCAAGTTCTAGCTGTTTCTTCTGTTTCTCGTATTCGTATAGGTTGTCGATTCCGTAGTTGCTTACGACTGCTGCAGTACCAGTGATGGAAATTGTTTCGTCGAAGATTTGCGTGATGTTGGATACGCGTTTTCTTGGCTTGTATCTAGCATCGCGAGCGTCTGCACCCTCTTGACCCTCCACGAATTGAACTTCTACTACTGCACCATCGGCGATATCGGCCGCAGTTGTCCCAGCATATCCTCGAACGACTGTGAGTGTGGTATCATTAACCGATACTACTTTTAGCAACTCATCGCCAATTTGGATTACTTGATTAGGGCAGAATGGTTCTACATCTGCAACGACCAGATCAGTGTCTGTCGCAGTTTTGGCGCCTACAATTGTAGATTGATCAGAGATCATTTCGTCCTCGAACCATTGATGCTCAACCTGAGTTACTGGATCACTGAATCCCAATAGATTCAATAGCGGCGTCTGATGCTCATTTAAAAGTAGAATCTCATCTACAACGGATTCCCTTTTACCTACTAATTCTCCTGACAAAATTCTCGATTCTAACATTCAATTTCCCCCTTATTTGCGCATTAAAAAAGCGCCCTTTAAAAGGCGCTGATTACTTTAATAATTCTCTTTTCAATTTTGCGTAGGCCACTTTGTCCTCATGCCGACCGCTATGCCTCGCTCTTTCTGCGGCTTCTTTCAATAGTTGTTCCGCTGTCTTTTCAGAAGCTCCTGCGGCATCTCCGTTCGAGCTCTGTCCAATAGGCTTGGGCGCCTTTTTCTTGACTAAGAACGGTTTATTGTCAACGAGCGTTTTGACCGCGTCCTCCACTCCGACAACCTTTCCGTCTTCGACCTTTACCGCGGATAGGTCAGCCAACGCAAGGGCATCGTCGATGTAGGCGACGTCGTTGCTCGTAGCAACCTTAATAAATTCATTGCGGATTTTTTCACGTTCATTAGCTTTCTGAAGATCTTCGAGTTGCTGAGCGAGAGTTTTCTCGGCCTCTTCCTTCGCTTTCAAGTCGTTTTGGAGGCGCTCAAGCTCCGTCATTTCGCTGCGCTTGCGTTCCTCTTCGGCAGTTTTCTTCGCGTTGTAGTCTTCGACAAGCGCTTTAAGTGAATCCACTCCGTCAATTCCTAATTCTTCAAACGTAGATCTAAACGATTTTAAATCGTCGTTAACTTGCTTAAATCTGTCGTAAGGTATCGTTTTTACATCGTCTTTTGGCGGTTCGGGTGTATCGGGGTTTTTCGGCTCCGCAGCCGGGGGTTCCGCCTGATCTTTATTTTCTTCCGCAAAATACTGTAAATCTAACGGCAATAGTGATTTCAATAGTTCCATAACTTTGTTTCCTCCCATTACGTTTTTAACGTCCAACGCGACGAATTTACCGGATAGTTTAATGTCATAACCGATATTGGACAAAGTAAAAAGACGTCTTATTCGACGTCCTTCTATTCCGCCATAATTTTTGCGGTTCGAAGTGCGGCAAGTAGAGCGTTAAGATCCGCCTTCAACCCTTCGACATCCGTAGCTGTGCTATCTACTAATGCAGCCGCTTGGTTCGCGGTCAATTTAGAATTCAGCGTTGTTTGTAAATCCGTAATTTGCGAAATCGGATGCGTATGTGATGACGGCGGGAACGTTGTTGGTTTATTCTGAACGTCCGCCCAATCAACGTCGGTATTACTTCCGCCAACGCTTGTATAAACGAATTTCCCTTCGGCGTTCTTCGTTACGGGAACGATCGGAACCGCCTTTACCCCGTCTGCATCTTCGTCAACAACTTCGGTAGTTCCAGCCGGATCGGTTTCAATCGGATGCCGCATTTCATTGTCTATTTCCGTACCAGCTTCAGGATCAGTTCCGTATGAAAACCTTCCGTCTGCGGTCTTCTGTACGAATACAACCGGTATGGCTTTCGTGCCGTCGAGCGATTCGTCTACGACTTTGCTGACGCCGTGTGAATCATTCGAGATTCCTACGCGCATTTTGTTATTAACGTTCAACATTAAACCCCCTCTGGATTTCTAATTGGCGAAAATGTATGCCTACAATTCGGGTGCCAAATTTGGCCGGAAGCTTTCAACTGATCGTAGGTAGGATAGTTCCCCGGTGCGTCATCCGTCAATTTCATGATCTTCCCTTCGTAGAACCGACAAGCATCCTTCGCTCCGTGCGAAGAAATAACGGCATAATAAACGTTTCTTTTTAACGCTTCGTTCGTCGTTGCTTCCCGGTAAGTCTCCATCATTTTCGTTCGGACTACCATGTCCGCATAAACTTCCGGACGCCAACGCCTGCCTGCTGCGTCAATAATTCCGGTCTTTACCGACTGCTGAAGTGTATTTCGAATGTCGGACGCAATAGTTCGGCGACCGTTCGTGCCACGCGTCATGTGGTAACGCATTGAATCGGAGACGGCTTTTCGGACAGCCGCTTTCGTTTTCCGGTCGACGTTCTGCGTAACCGCTAATAGATCCGCTTGAGTATCGGCAACCGCAGCCTCGACCATTTCTTTATTGAGCCGAGAAAATGAAGCGATATGAGCCGCCTTTTCTACTGTTTCCGCAACGCCAAGAGAGACGATCGTGTTTATTACGCCGTCTCTAGCCGCTTTCGGAATGTTCTTTTCGACCCACGCTTTCGACTTATCGTCTAATTCCGAAAGGATTTCCGCGATCGAATCGAGAGTTGCTTTTGCGTTTGCCCTGCGGAAATTATCGATGTCGACGCGCTCCAACTCGGCTAAGATGTCATGGACAGCGTCTTGATAATACGCGATAAGCTGATCTACTTCGTACTTGTAAGTCGGCTCAGGAACGCGCATTATTCATTAACCTCTTCGACGATCTCTTCCTTTTCCTCCACCGGCGCTTTTGGCTCCGAAGTCCCCTCGTTAAATACCGAACCGTCTACGAACCCGTTGACGCTCTTTTCGTCGTCTTCAATTCTACGGATGATCTCTTCGGCTTTTTCGTCATCAACTTCGTCAAGCTCTTTAATAGCAGAGCGAACGTCAATCGTAGGCTTGCCGCCGGTCCGAATGTTTGCGATCTCAGCCGCTTCTTTTTCGTTTCGTGGAATGCCGTCGTTCCAAATGGCTTTCGGATAGACCGGATCTGCTACGTCTAATCCTCCGAATTCTTTATCGAAAAGCATGCAAGTCCAAAGCGCATCACGGATCGCCTTATCGTAGTGGGCCCGGATACGTTTTACTTTCGAAAGGATTGGCATGAATCTCGCTCTAATTGCGGCTCCGTCAGTATGCGAAGTACCGGTTCCGCCGGAATTATCGCCGGACATCGTTGTTCCGAAAAGCCATTGCGGAGTCTCGGACATCTGAAAGACGTTGCTGAACAGAATATCTAATTCTTTAAAAGCTGCGTCTAGCTGCGCCTGCCACACCATATATCCAGGCGTCGGATCTTCTTTAGTCACCGGAATATACTTACCGCCAAACTGTACGGCTCCGTTAGTCGCTTCTAAATCCGGACCGTACGCTGTCGGATCACTATGCTTCCAGAGGATGTAATCGATCTGAACAAGGCGGTCATTAATCGCGGCGAATACCGTTTCGAGCTTTTCGATGAGGCCGATTCCGAAGAACGAGTCATCGACCGATTTATACGGTATGTGAAAAACGGGAATATGCGGAAGATTCGTCACATCTAAGTCCTCATCTCGTCCTGTTGGAACCTCATCCCCGATAGTAAATAGCTGTACCGGTGTTCCTGTCGATGTGTCAACGCCGTTCTCATGGAGTCGATGGCGCGAGTATAGAATGTACCCCGGGATGTGCCGCTCGACATTTAGGAAAGGAATCTCCGTTTTTTCTGTTTCAACCCACTCGACTTGCGCAATATTTAACGCTTTGGTCTGCTTTACATTGCCGGCTGATGTCTCCGGAAATACCCAACTTGCGTTAACGTGTTCGATGATTGGCTCCATCTCAGCGCCTTCTGGCGCATCTCCTTCTATAAGTCCCATCTTTTTAAGCTCCGAATAATCCTGACGATAGCCATAGCGAACTTTAAACCACGCATCACCGCGATATCCGTTAGCTGTCGCGCTTTCGTGTAGCAGTTGATTGATGTCGTTTTCCTCTACGTATCTATTGAGCGCTTTTTGTTCTTTACTATCGTCCGATTTTCCGCTCTCAAAACGGACCGGCTCGCCGACAAGTAAGTCCGCCGGTTTTGTGACGAGAATATCCGCAAGGTTAACCGCGATATAGAGCTTTTCGAGCTGCGCCGAGAATGGCGAATCCTTTAAAATGGCCGTTGCCCGTTCGTACACATCGCGTTGCTTTCCGTCAAACCATTTCTTAGCCCGCTTATATTTAGCGAGTCTTTCGATCGAATCCTGCGGCGGAAATTGCGCGCCTTTACGAATAATTCCGTAGGTTTTAACGTACGTAAATTCGTCTGCCTCGTCATGTTTTCGTTTAAATAGATTCATAGTTACTCGTTCCCGTCGTTAAGCAATTCGTCAATGTCTTTGATTTCTTTCGCGATATCTTCGTTGCTGGACGTTCCGCCTTCGTTTTCTGTCGCCGTGACCTGACGGTCGGTAAGCAAGCCGTAACGTTTAAGGAACAAGTCAATCGCTTTTACTGACGGTTGAGAGCTTCGGATGAGCTTCATTAGCTGCGCATACACTTCTGATCTGTGTCCGGAGAGCATATCGTCCGCAAGCAAGTTCATATATTCGATGAACGCTTTGTTCTGCGTCCGCCATCGATAGACTGTGACGCGGTCGGCTCCAATATCTTTGGCGAGCTCCTCCTGCGTCTTTCTTTCTTCGGCCATCAGCTCGTTTTCGACGAGCAAAAGCGCGGCCTTTCGTTGTTGTAACGTTAGTTTTGCCTCTAATTCTTTTAATCGTGTCATTATGTCGCCTCCCCCTTTAAATCCAATTCGGTTTTGCTACAAGCCTCGTTTTAGGTCGGAAAACTCCCTCGACGGCCTGCTGTAGTGCATCGAGTGAATCCACGTAATCCCCGAAAGGATATTGCGCCATCTGATCTAGGAGCATCGTGTGACGGTCGTTAAGAATCAGCGTTTTATTGTGAAGCATCGGTTCTAACGATTGGATACGCTCATCTTTCGATGACTTGTGCGACTTTACATCGTTGACCCGGCACGTATATAATCCTTCTTTTCTAACCGCCTCTTGGAGCTGTCGATAAAACTCGTGTTGAGCATTGATTGTCTCAACGTTAAACATCCGGTGACGATACTGCTTGATCTTCTTAACGATGATGTCAATGTAAACATGCGCCGGCTCTTTCGATGCGTACTCGTCAAGTACGAAAATATAGCCGGTCGGTTCATGCTTTCCGAGCGTAATAACCGAGTTGTAGCAAGACCGAGCGTTTTTTCCCTGCGCAATATCCCAGGCGCCGCTGATCGTCAAGTCCTTGATCGGTATTTTCAGCTCGTTATAGACGACATAGGCAACGCCGTTTTCGTGGTAGTAATGGTAATAAGCGTAGTTTTCTGGGAAGAAGAACTGTTCGTCTTCACTGAACGCAAGGTTTCGGAACTCCGAATTGTATGCCCGCGTTCCCATGTTTACCTTTTCGTGCATGAGCTCGCGATAAGTCCAACGCCAAGGCCACGCAAGTTCTACACCTTCCTCCAACGTCTCTTTGTTTCGCTCGTAAAACTCATCGACTTCTTCCATCGACTCAGATCGCGCATAGATTTCGCAGTATTTTTCCCATAACTGCGGATTCGAAGGTTCACTGATGATGGCGCCATGAAAGCTCGATTTAAAGTCCTTCCGCTTCAGAACGTGGTTTAATAGACCCGTCGCCGACACCATCGTTCCGACAAGTATGATCGCCGTCGCTTTAGATCCGATCGGTACGACAACGGAGTTAAACCAGTGAACGAGCTTTTCGCGAGCTTCCTTCGTACCTTCGTTGTTACTGGACGACGGATCGTCAATAATAACGAGATCTGGCCGGACAGCCCCGTGCCTTTTACCGCGAAGTTGCTTACCGGACGAAGACGATTCAATCAGGATATTTGTCGTTGTGATGAACGCTTCTTCGTTATCTTTTTCGTTACGGCTTGCGGATTCGTGCATCATAGGACCGAAGTCTTCACGCAGCTTCTGATTGTATTTCATCTGTTTGTTGACCCATCCGATAAGTTTTTTCGAGAGCGAGTCCGTTTCGGAGATGATCAGAATGTATTTGCGTTTTCGGAAAGCCGCTTGATGTAACGGAAGGGCGTTCGAAAACATCCCAGACTTTGAATGGCCCCGGGCGGCCGCAATCGCCAACCGTGCGTTTCTCTTTTCGTTATTTACATAGTTACAAAGACCGAAAAACTCTTCGTGAATCTTCGCGATATTCTCGATCCCGTCATGCGGAGTTCCATCGTCGGAATTCCGAACAACGTTGTCCTCATTATCCGGGTTCAAACCGTCGCTTAGGTACTCGTAAGTAAAGTACGCTACATCGAGTTCGGCCTTATGGACCCGCCTCAGCTTCGTCAATTCTGCTTTATCCTTCCGGAAAGTATCGATGTGGTATTCCGTAGCTTTACCGGTCTTAATGAGCGCCACCAATTTACGGACACGCTCGGTCAATAAATCGATCCGCTCCTGTCTTTCTTCGCGATCCAGCCACTTCCCGTTAGTGTAAGCCAAAATTGGCGGCCTCCTTTCGTTTAATTTCGTATTGACTTTCGTTATATTTTTCGTCAATATGAATGTAACAAAAACATTTTTATGTTACGGAGAGTGAATCGATATGGCAAACGAAGTTTTTCCGATAAAATCAAAACGCGATTATAACAAGTTCATAAAAGCGCTCAAGCCGGGCCGTGATCAGTGGCTGGCGCAATTAGGCACGGCGTTCGGCCTGCGTATCAGCGACTTGTTGCTGTTTAAAATCGGAGAGCTTCGCGGCCAGAAGTCGATCACACTCCGAGAAAAGAAACGGAAGAAAAAACGCGTGATCACGTTCAGCCCTTCCGTTCTCAAGATCGTATCCCAACTCGAAGGTGACGACGATGACTACGTATTTGCCAGCCGCAAAGGCGGCGAGCCGATCACCCGCGTTCAGGCTTATCGTATCCTAAACGACGCAGCCAAACGAGCCGGCATTTACGATAAGATTGGCGGCATCGGTACGCATACGCTGCGGAAGACGTTTGGATACCGGCTTTACGAGAACGGCGTTGATGTTTCGCGCATCATGTCGATACTCAACCACTCAAGCGAGCGCGATACGTTAAAATATATCGGGATTACTGCGGAAGAGATATCGGAAGCTTACGAAAGCATCGAGGTTTAAGACTTCGGTGCTTTTTATTTATCGGGCTACAGTTGCTTCTGTGTACGTAACACCTAACGGCATGGTTTTCGACTGAAATTCGTGCTCTTCTACAGATGCAATCCTGTAAATTCTCTTGGCTCGGTGTTCTTTAGGAATTGAAACTCCCGCATCAGCAAAAACGACCTTCCCACTAAGATCAGGCGATTGGTATCGGGTTCCTCGTCGGAGATACTTTACATCATCGAAAGTTTTCTCTAGTGCATTGATTGACGTGCTAGTTCCGGAACACCTACGCACAAAAAGCTCACAACCTTTTCCTAGATGGTAGGCTCGGTAAATCAACTCGTTAGTTAACGCAAAGTCCGCCGAATAAAATTCACCAGCAATTTCTTTGACATTCGCGATGTACTCGTCGTACTTATCGTCTATACCCCCAACTTTTTTCGCAGTGTCCCGCAATTCAGCTAGCGCCTTAGTCGCCGCCTTTGCTTCGCGTTGAACCGCCTTGAGTCCGGTTATCGCGTCGGACACATCCAAGTCGATTTTAATTTTGCCGATTGATTCGCGCTTTGATTCCGCCATTCACATCGTCTCCTTTTTCGTTATTTAAGACGGCAAAACCGTCTCTTACAGGGGCGACAGGGATCGAACCTGCCCACGCGGTTTTGGAGACCGCATCGCCACCGAGGAACATGCGCCCCTAGGATCGCCTGCGAACCGGAAGGCCCGTAGGCAACGCAAGCACAAAAAGAGCGACCCTTATTCGGATCGCCCTCGTTCTGATTGCGTATAAAATTCGTCTTAGTTCGGTAATTTGACGTCAGCTAATTCCGCAAGCTTTTGAAAAGCTACGTTGTTAGTCAGCGGGCCCGCTTCGCATTCAAAGTCGCAGGCCTTGATTTGCTCTACGATTTCTTTTAGTGTTTTAAATTCAGGCATTTTTACCCTCTCCTTTTTTATCCTTTGCAGGTATTTTGATCTAATTTGTAGAAATACATACAAAAAGGGGGTGGATATATGAATTTGATTCCGGTAAGATCTTCGAATTTAAGAGCAGTCGGGTATGATCCGTATTCTCAGGTCTTAAGAATTGCATTTCACAACGGGACTTATGATTATTACGGAGTACCCAAGAGCGTATATGATGGACTAATGTCAGCGTCTTCTTTAGGACAATATCACGACAGATTTATCAAAAATCGCTACAGATTTTCAAGAATTTAAATTTAACAGGCGCCGTTTGTTTGGCGCCTTCGTATATGCGGGCGAGGATTTGCACCTCGCATACTGGTTATTCCGGGCCGTGTGTGCTTCTATACCAGCAAAGTTAGGAGTCTTTCACTCTCTCGATGCACCCGCGAATTTGCGTCTACCTATTCCGCCACCGCATACGTTTGAAATTTGCACGAAATTAGCGTTTCCAACCGCTCCCCTACCGAATACCCTCGGCGGAGGCTAAGACGTCTAATTTCGTGTGATTTGCGCGTGAAAATCGTTATGTCCTTCGGTATTCCTCTTTAAGTGCGTCAACCTTCGTTTTGATCTGCCGCTGAATCTCGTCCGCTTCTTTCACGGAATCATCCGTTTGACGCAGCCGCTTGACCTTGCGAATTAATTTCCGCGTTTCTCGATCGGTGATGATTACCGAATAGTGCTTCGAACAGTGCGGACATTTGAAATACGTTTCTTCTACTCCGGAATTATTCAGCGGACGTTCCTTCGGTCGGACTTCGAAATCCTTTAGACACTCGTCGCATTGTATCGCCATGATTCCGCCTCCTTTTCGTTAGATCATCGTTTATCTTTCATTTTCGTATAAGACGCTAAAGCCTTTCGCAATCTTTTTGCGGACTCTGACTGCGATTTCTCTTTCGAAAATACCCACGCATCGAATTCCGCTTCTTTCTCGGCTGATTCGAATTCTATCCGCATCGGTCTGATCGGTTTCAACGGCAGCACCTCCGTTTGAGTTACGCCCCGAGTTCGAAAAATTGTGCGCAAGTTCTGAACAGCAGTCGTCCGGGTTTTGTCGGGGCGGCTTGGGGGTCGGATGATTTTCGGATTTCGTTTGGGATTTCCGTTGAATAAAACATTCATCGTTTTGCATATCGAATGTAACACAAACACTTTTTGTTACATTGAACAAACGAATGAATCGTTGATATTACTGCGTTCGATGGACGTTACATATCGCAAGTAAACGTATTAACATTATGCATTCGAGAAACCGCGTCAGATCAACGTTAGTGTTATAGCGTGGTGCGGGCCGGTATGTATAAGATACTGCATATCGGTAGTAGGTCGGTGGTGTCGGTCGGCTGACCCCGTGAGTTTCGGAAGGGCTTATCCTTCGACACAGTCTCGCTGATGTTCGGGTGTCAGCCCGTTGTCCCTCTCGCCTGCTCCTCACCGTTTCCCTTCCTATATGTATAGCGATGCCCCTACCGTATGCAACAGGCGGTGCGTATATGCGGTGTACCTACCGCCACCCTGCCGTAGTTACCCGGTACCTCTTATCGTATAGCGACCATAAAGAAAGGCGCCAGTGTTCTCGGTTGCTGCCTCGGTAGTTTTTCCGAAGTGGCGTCCCTTCTTTACAATCGCTGTTCCTCTCATAACGTATAGCCAGCTAAAGGCAAAAGTTGTGCATACCGTTCTCATAACGTAAGACAGCATATCGGGATGTTTTGTGCGTATCCCCTCTCGTAATACATAGATAACTATCCGTATTAATTGTGCGTATTAACGCAATCCTTTCGTATAAAAAAGAATAGCGCCCACTCCATCGCTTTCGCTCCTTCGTGACCGCAGATATATTTATTAAGTTCTTTATCGCGATAAGGTATTAATGATTAAGGATCTAAGATTCTATAATATCCGCGTGTCTATGAGCGTTAGCGAATAGGTACGCTATTATTTGTTTGTTATTATTAGTTCGTTATTATTGCGTTTGTTATTATTACCGTCACTCTACGGTGATTTAGGTAAATCACTCTACAGTGATTGACGTCAGTCACTCTACGGTGATTGACCGTACAACTTATCGAGCCTCCGCCTTATTTCCTCGTCGCTCAAATCGCTGTAATATTGCGGAAAGTAGAGTTTATTTCGCCTACTCAACGTATAATCATACGCAGTTTCCAGCAAACCAACCGCCTCCAATACGTTCGCTAATCGTGCTATTCTATTTCGCCCTATCCCCGTCTCTTCGGCGATCTTATCCGTCGAGGGAAAAGCGCTCATATATCGATCGTTATTGGGACGCCCGTTTACATACGCCAGAAGGTACGTATACAGTTGCGCTATAGCAACGTTTCCCTTCTCGTATTCTCTCGCGATAGGTATAAGCCGGCGCCATAGATCGTGCGGTATCGGTGCGTTGCCGGAGAGACCGCTGTCTCTTTCCATCGCATACTTTTTTCGTTGTAGCGCTTCTTCAGCAAGCTTCTCGAATTGCTTTCCCATTTACTATCGACTTCCTTTCGTTGACTAATCGCGTTACTTACCGCGCCTTCATACTCGCTTTTCTTTCGTCATATTCGTCCAGTAGAGCGCTTAATTCAGCATCTCTATCGAATACCCACATCCGGTTATTAGTTCGCGGATGGAGCCTCGTAAATTTATAGCGGCGCCCAGCCGCTTTCAAAAAGTGCATGAGCGTTGTTGAGTAGCAGTAGAATAAACGATTCACACAACATGCCTCCCGTTAAAAATTGGTCTGCAATCACCTTGAACCTTCTGTTTAATTTCCTTTATCCGCAACGCATTGACTACTCGTGCTCCCCCATACTCTTCCAGCTTCCTGTCGATGAATGAAACTCCCTTCGCAGTAACGTACGTCTGTACGAAGTTAACTCCGTAAAGCCGAGACGGCGACTGTTTAACTTTAAAATAGCCCTCGTTGATGTAACGCTGATAAGGAACCGGCGATCCCTCTTTCCGCACAAATACACCGATTGTCCGTAAGAATGTCGTTAATTTGTTTCGCCCAATGCCAATCGATTTGGCTACCTGCTCTAACGTCTGCACGTTTGTCGCGGAAATAAAACGATCATGCTCCTCCGCTTTCGGTTTCATTTCGGAAATTACTTCGTTTTGCTTGCGTACAGTCTCTAAAGTTGCGCTAAATAAAAGTTTTGTTTGTTCGTCTGCAAACGGCAGATACGTTTGAATGAATAGATCGTCATTCGCGACATAGCCGCCCGTTTTTCTGATTGTCGGGATGACTTCGTGCGTGATCCATCGTTTGAACTGTTTGGCCTCTGGTTTGCGGCTGCCAAGAATCAAAGTGTAAAGCCCTGCTTCATTGACAGCTTGCATCATAATTGTTTTTGACGGTGATTGAGGGTGTGTCATTTCAAATGACATACTTTCATCATCATCTAATCGCGCTAAAGCTTGGCGGCTATTTCCGATTTCGAGGACATCGCAAACATCTTTTGCGACAAACCAAGGTTCACCGTCCTTCACGACTGTTCTGATCTGCTGATCTTGATAATTAAATACTTTTTGCAATTCGTTCATTATCACTCAACCTCCCGCTTTAATTTCGCCATTGCTTCGTCCTGCTTCGCCTTATATTCCGCATCATCGTTAACCCTTTCGAGAGCAGTTTTATAACGAATTTCTTGCGGAAACTCATCGATAGCTTTTTTGATCGCGTCGTAGCCAAATATATCAACCAGGTATCGCATAAAACGCGGGAGGGGAACGGCCTGTTTCGTTGGGCCGTCCACCTTTAATTCGATCATTTGGTTATAGTAGTACGGGTTATTTGAAATCATCAGCGTCTTACCTTCCCTTGTCAGTGAAACTCCTACTCCGTTATTCTCTTCCATCTTCACGTACCTCCTCGGTAGAAACTGTATTTTGTAAAGCTTGGATTATGGTCGGGTGAATGTCATATCCTACACCTAAAGTTTTGTCATAATGATTCAGCCAGTTTCTTAATATCGTTCATTGTATCTTTTAGAGACTTCTTCCCTTCGTAATACAAATCGAGGTAATTGTCGCACATCTCACGGAATAAATAATTGAAACCGGCCGCATTAAAAACTATCCTTTCAACATCGAAAATATGGGGCATCAAATCTAAACCTTTTTCCGCTGCTCGACAATCTAATATTCTAGTTGCCTCAAGAGCTTGTGTAAGAAAATCAAAGTCTCCTATTCCTACGGACCAGTCTACTTTATCCAATAACAATTGCATTACTTCGTCTGTCGATTGTGCCTCAATAATATACTCAGTTAATGTCTCCCGAAAGTCTTCACTATTTACCCCCACCCCCTTAAGTACCGAGTTACCCACACAATCTATCTCATGATCTAAATACACTCCTTCTTCTCCAGCGTAGGTATGCATGGCTTTGTACGCTTCCAAAAAGTATTTAAGTGATGTTACAGATTCTTCCTGATGGAATGTTTTTGAAATAGCCTCATCAACGCTCGGCACGTTAGCCCAATCTTCGTTTACCGCGGCTTCGAGAGCGTCAATCATGACTTCATAGTGAATGTTTCCGGCTTCTGTTTCGTAAAGAAGATCGCCGATAATATCCGGGACACTTACGCCTTCCCCGAATAATGCGTCATCCAGTAAGTAACTACGACCCTCTACGAGATCAATATTCGCGTTTCTTCCGAAGACCTTTTCAAAATCCTGTTCCTTTTTGAAATCGCTGCGACGTCCGTCTAAGATAACCGTGATCAGATTGCGCTCAAGCTCAGTAAATTTCTTCATAATAGAATTCCCCCTGTTTTGAATTGTTTTATTTTGTTAACTGGCGCAGTACCCTTCGCCTCGGTCCGCCCAATAAGCATAAATTTTCGCGATTTTGTTAACTGCGGCTGTTAAATGCTTTGACACCACACTTCTCTCGATCCCCATTCGTTCAACCGCCATTTGTTGCGTTAAATCTTCCATATAAATTAAGCGAATAGCCTCGCCCTGAAGCGCTGTTAGCTCGGCAGCATCGATCGCATCCTCTAAGTCAAGTAAGATATCAGAAGCTGCGGTATCGCCTTCAAAACGCCTTTGAAAAAGCTTGTCATAATCCCGCAATAAGGTGCGAATACCTTCTGCATCATTTAGTTTATATTCCGCATCATATCGGCGGTGTTGGTCCGGCCTATTTGTCGCTGACCCCATTGCATCCCCTCCATTTTTATCGTATATTATAATTGGGTATTTTTATGGTTTTTTATATGATATAGGTTGACAATTTTTCTAACCTCCGATCCTGGCTTAGGACTTAAATTTTAATTAACTTTTCGTGTTTTTCTTTGAACCGTAAAAATTCATCCGTGATTTCAACCTTTTCAATAATCTTACGGTGCGTTCTTTTTGAAACCGGCCTTTCTCCCCTCTCAATTGCACTTACTGTTTGCTTGCTGATTCCCAAAAAGTTAGAAAACTGCTCCTGAGTCATCCCTTTATAGATGCGTATAATCACAAATAATTCTTTAGAAATGTACACCATTTCTCACCTCCTTTAATTGAAAAGTAACGAAAGTCTACAAAAGCTTTAGAAATATCTTTCACTAAATAATACCCGCGACTTTTCTAAGTCGCACAAAAATCCTAACTTCCTAAAAAATCAATACTGATGTGCACTATTAAGTACGTAGCTTCTTTATCCCCCTGTCATACGAATGCCACTTATAGATAGAGCGGACATTTTAGTCCGATCTCAATATCTTTTAAGGGGGAGGAGTTAAATTGTTCATAATAAATATCGTTGTAGCTTGGATCGTTGAGAAGTTGCTTGATCTGATTTTTCTAATGTTTATAAAGTCTTTTCGAAATAATAGAGACCAATATAAAGATCATTTCGAGGACCGACGGCGCTATTGGCTTTAGCGCTGTCTTGTCCTGCTACTCCCGAATCCGCCTGCACCTCGATTACTATCGCACAATTCGGCCGCCTCTGTAAAAACCGCCTCCTTACACTTATAAAATGGGTAGGTCGCCGTCATTTTTGGGACATCATTTTCGAACTTTTTCCTTCTTCACTTTTATAACGTGCATGAAACACTTAATTTTGCAACATCAATTACGAAAATTTTTCCGCCTTCACTTATACAACCCCACATGTAGTGTCATTTTTGCAACATCAATATCGAAATTTTTTCGCCTTCACTTATAGATGCGTAACAACTTTCCGAAATGGACACCGTTTTTAAAATTTCGCTGTCATAAATAGTTGCGAAGTCACTTTCGGATTGGCACACGTTTTTCTGCGTTCACTTATATAACGGGTAGGCTACCCTTGTTTTTGGGACATCAATTCCGAAGATTTTTCTGTGTTCACTTATAGAACACGTAGTCAATCTTTATTATTGGGACATAAATATCAAAAATTTTTCCGTGTTCAATAATAGATGCGTTTGTAAATTTGGCTTTGCAACTAATATTTTTTTGTTCACCTCCATGCACTTATAAAATGGGTAGGTCACCGTCATTTTTGAAACATTTTTTCGAAATTTTTTTCGCCTTCACTTATATCTGCGTATAGACTTCTGAAAATGGACATCTTAACCTAAAATTTTTCCTTCTTCACTTTTATAACGTGCAAACACCACCTATTTTTGCGACATTAACTTCAGAAATTTTTTCGAAAACCTCCTTACACTTTATAACACGTAGGTAGTATTCGTTTTTGCAACACTAGATACGAAAATTTTTCCGCCTTCACTATTAGTTGCGTATAAACTTTCCGGATCGGACAGCATTTCGAGAATAACCGCAAGGTAACTTCTGGATCTAGACACCCTTTCGAAGAAAAAATGCTCTCGATAGTAACTGCGAATCGACTTTCGGATTGGCAACGTTTTTGAACAAAAAACATTTACGAACTTAAGTTCTGTCAGTTATAATAAAAAAGACGGACCCGTCAGCCCGTCAATTGTTCAAATAATATCCGATAATCTTAGAGACGAATTGAGTTGTTCCCGCAACCGTTCGTCTTGTTTTATTTTCGCCCTCATAAACTATCCCACTACGAATACACTTCCGGATTGGCACATACCGGTTTAGATGTACGGCACAAGCGCACGTTCCAATTCGGTCCTTTCCTTCCTCAACGCAGACCTTTCGTTGTGCAGCCGTTTGTTTTCGGCACAAAGCTGGGCCAGGCGTCTTTTTATTCGCAGCTCATCGTCACCGGTCGCCTCTATTAAAGCCAGCCGCCGCCTAGCAATCTCGTAGCTGTTCGAATGGAACTCGACCTCCACCTCGCACCATTTGCGATGAACTTCGTCCCTTTTCGCAATTAAGGCGTTACGTGTCGCTTCTTTCAACGTTTGCAGGACGTCTTCAGATAAAGCGTTCAGAGACTGAAGCGCATAGTCCGCCGGGTAAACGTCTAATATTGTGCCATTTTCCGCAATGACCAGGCGCACCTGTTCGCGGGGATTATCATAAACGGACTGGCTGCCGCTTGTAGAGTCAAGTGTCCATACGAACGAAGCGCCTTGAGCATACTTCGGTAATACGTTTTGTGCCTGCGCTTTTGAAAGGCCGAGGCGCGCCGTTGCTTTTTTAACTGCCGCTTTAGAAACTGTATACTGCATCATCGTGAACCCTCCCCTAGTGAAAAACCAATTCGAACGAAATCCGTAAATGACATGCCTGCAAGTTCAGAAACATCGATTTTGCGGAGGTCTGCGCCTACCTTTGGCGTGTCTACCGTAAAAAATCGAGGGTAGTTGTTTTCGTAAAGATGGTACCCATCGCTCTTTTTTTCTAATCGGCCAGTATCGTAAAACACCAGCCAGTCATCCGAATAAGTCCCAACGACGTCGTCCGCGATTAACCAGGCGTCCGAAATTTCGTGTATTTCCTGTTTTGTATCGAATGTTTCCCCGTGATAATACAGCTTTACTGCTTGCGGTTGAAATGTATCCATCATGCCGACTGCACCTCCTCACCGAATAGTTCTCGCGCTGCCGTGACGCCGATTTCGGCGCAGCCTGCGAATGCTCTCCGGGACACTTGCGGCAAGAGTTCAGCGAATTCCTCCGGATTTAAGTTAACGAATTGATCGTCTGATCCTGCGGGATAGACATTCCACCATCCCACAACAGTTCGAACATAACGAATTTGCATTTGTATTCCTCCTCGAGATTTTGTTACGCTTTCGAGTACCATCTTAGTTAGGATTATATGGTACGCTATTACGTAAAGTCAAGAAAAAAAAATGCAATTGGAGGGCAAAAATGAAAAAAGTCAGTGTGAATATCGGGTCTATTATGGAAAAAGAAAATCTTTCACTTAGGGGTCTTGCTGATAAATGCGGGATAAGACACGCTGCGCTTAGTGAATTAATGAATGGGAAGAGACAAAATATCAATTTTGGACATATTGAGCGAATCGCTAACACTTTTAACATTAAAGAAATCAGTGAAATTATAAGTTTAGTTGAGGTAGAAGAATAAAACGGATCTTAGAAACGACTTGGGTATATCGTCGTCAACATTGGCGAAGATGACTGGCGGAGAGTTTGTTGCCTTGAAGGTGATCGCGCAAATATACGAATACTTGGATTGCCCGATCGAAGAGATCGTCCAGTTGAACGCGTAGAAAACACGGTGGTTACGTACGAATAAGTATACAAAAAAGCCCGACTCTGTCGAGCGGGCTATTTCTATTTTTCTTCTGCGTCTACAGACGAGCTTCCTATTTTATCACTCGCCGGATCATATAAACCATCGAACTCTTTAGACTTATCACCATTTAAATACCCTTCAACGGTGATAGCTCCGGTTGGATCAATAAAATAATCATCATAATAAGCAATCTTTTCTATACCTTTATACTCATTATGTAGATATTCAGTCATCTTAGTTTTTGCTTTCTCAAAAAGTGCAGCCTCTTCTTTTTTGACATCATATTGGTGCTTCATAAACAACCCTCCACCTGCTATAATTAACAATAGTAGGATAATAATGTATTTTTTCAAATGAAATTCATTCCTTTCCTATTATTATTTTACCATTACACGGAAGGTGTTGTGTATCGTGAGTAACAAAATAAAAAAGTCAAATCTTACTGATGAGACTTATTATCGTATAAGCCAGCGATCTTACAACTATGATTATCTCAGAAAAAAATTAAAAAACAAAGAGTACATACGGATTAATTCATCTGTTTCCGGAGCCACCTACTGGTATGTTGATAAAATTAAAACAGACGATGACACCGGACTTGATGCGGTTGTTCTGTCACAAGCCGAAAATAAAAACGGTAAATGGGTAAAATCCGATAATCCAAAAAATGTTGTCGTATCCTTCGCAGGAACTGATCTCGGAAAAAATCTGGAAGCAGACGGAGCAAAAGCAGACCTTGAAAATGTCGTTGTTGGGTTAGATCCTAAACAGGAAACTGAATATATAATCGAAAAAGACGCAAAAGATACGTCCAAAACGCTCGGTGTGTATACACGATCGATGGAACAACTTCAGATGATGGAATCCGGAAACTATAAAGTCATTACAAAGACGACTCAAATCAATCAGGCTGATCGGTTAGTTAAAGAAGTCAAACAAAAGTATAAAGGAACATCGACGATTGTTTCTACGACGGGGCACTCCCTTGGCGGCGCAGAGGCGGAATACAGCGCGGTCAACAATGATGTTTACGCCGTTGCTTTCAACAGTCCTTCAATCGTTCATCTGCATTCCGAGGAAAAACAGAAGGAGATCAATAACGGCAATTATAATTCATATGTGAAATCGATCATCAATCCGGACGACATGGTCGGTTCCGGCTGGTGGGATGAGTATGACCGCCATAACGGTACCACTATTTACACAAAAGACCCTTCTCTCGCTGAAGCAAATCGCGAAGAAAGACTCGACGGTAATAAGCTTCAACAGGTAGGAAGAAATCTCCTATATTTCGCTAATACGCTTATCTTTCAAAATCCGGACACACACGGGATAAATAAATCAAACTTCTCCTTCGACGAAAACGGCAACATTCAAAATATAGAAGGCGATGAACTCGTTTATGACAAAAATTTAAACGCGATGCTGCCGGCCGAGGTTGCATCTGGAAGCGACGCGATTAAAGTTACGCCTGAAGTCGCGAAGCAGCTCGCGGAAAAAGTAAACGCGATCATCAATGACCTGCGCACAATGAAAAGAGAGGCCGAGAACGCCTATCAGGAGCACGACGCCACGATAAACGATCTGAAACACGAGACCTATCGCCAAGTCGGCCACGGCTTATACGATCAGCTTACGCTCGATGACGTAAACAATACGCTGAATGATCTGGCACAGTCGTTTGACAAAAAAGGAAATCCGCTGTTTTACGATGTCCATGCTGAAAAAGCATACATTGCTTCATTGCAAAATACGATTTCCGATTTGGAAGACATCAGCGGCTACCTTGCGCAAATCGCAAAGGATTTTAAAGCAAAAGATAAAATGCTCGCTAACTGGCTAAAACTTTAGGAGTGGAATAAATGGATACATTAGATAACTTCATTCAAAAGCAAAACGACCCAATGGAAAAGCGAAGGCAGCTTAATATGCTGAAATCCGGTATGAGAGGCACGGCAGGAGCCAAGCTCGAATCCGTTCGAAATACCCTAAAACCCAAATTTAAAGTAGACGAGATTCAGAAAGAAATGAACAGCGTCTATTCATCGCTTCTCTACAGTTTCAAAGGGAAAGCGCAGCAGGCGCTGGCACAACGGATCAGCCAAAGCGCCCAGCAGCTCATTAAAATGGAGCAGGACGGAGAAAGCTTTGTGAACGGGTTTAAGACGAGATAAAGGCGCCTTAATTGGCGTCTTATTTTTTCAACAACATTATCTGTTCTGTTTTCGCCACACTAAAAAGACGCCAACCTATTCGTCAGCGTCTTCGGTCAAGTCGATAAGCTCCCGTATGTCCGTTATATTCAACGCAGTCGCAATCCGGCTAAGGTGGTCGAGTTGTACCCGTTCCTTAATTCCGCGGCTTAGTTCGCTGATAGCAGACGGACGTATTCCGGTCAGTTCAGCGAGTTCCTTCTGCGTCATATCCTTCCGATCAAGTAGCTCGGCTAATTTTAGTTTAACGATCATTGCCGGCACCTCCTGCGCTCATTATATCGTAAAAGCGATATTTTTGTAAATGACGTATTGACGTTATAACGGTTATGCGTTATAATTAAAGTAACGAAAGGAGGTGAACGTAATTGATTGACATAGTGATGAAACTTTCGGCAATCATCGCAACTTGGCTCGGGATTCTAAAGATCGTCTTAGAACTCCGCAAGATGCGAAAAGATACCGAAAGTGAGAAGCGACGGCTTCCCGCAAAGAAACACCGTCGCCGTACTTAACCTACGAGGGGCATTGCGCCCCTTGTCAATCAATTATAACACGAATGAAACGAATTAATACCACGGAAATTTTGTTAATCGTCGTCTTGCTCGCCTGGATTGCGGATATGAACTTCGGCCGGCTTTCCGTCCTGGACTACGTCGGCCTCGGCTCAGCTGTCGTTTTTATCGCGCTTCTATTCTTTAAATCGAGGAGGAATCGGTAATGACGCTTTATATAAAACGCTTGTGGTCCGACACGCCGCGATTATCCCGGCAGCAGACCGATCAGCTTCTCGATCTATATCAGCGCCCTGTCGCGACGTTCAAAGACGCCGGCAAAGCGTATCAGATCGGCTTCAACACGGCGCTTACGTGTCTCGGCTATCTAATCGCAACCAAACACGGAGGTACTGACGAATAGATTTTCCGTTATAATAACGGTAACGATCGGAGGGGATTACGATGAACACAAAAGAATACGCAGCATTAGTCGAAATGGTTGCGTGTGCTCGCTATCTTGCGGCGTTGACGGATAATCCGGACGTAGTTGATGTCGCAGAGAAGGTGAAAGAATTAGGCGCAGAAGCAGCGGAGGCGATCGGCCAGTCATCGGAAATTCTTAAACGTGATTCAGTCGAACGCTATCACGATGTTCGAAAGTATTTTGACGGAAAATAAGGCGTTAAGCGGCCGCCGATACCTAATATACCCGCAGTAGATTCCGGCGGCTCCTACGCTTTAATTTCGTGGAAAAATCGTTGAAAGGAGACGATGCAGAATGTCGATCAATAAAACACGCGGCTTTCTCTACGGACTGTCTCGCCTGCTTGGCGATGTAAATGCGGTCAAGAAAGGAACCGTAGGAAAACGGATCGTACGAAGGGCAGCCGGGAAGCAAACCGGAAAAGCGCTCCGCAAACTGTTTAAATGACGGAATAATTTACCGTAACCGAATCGCTTTGTCTCGGCGGACTATTACTATATCATTATAGTAACTACGCTGAAACGAGGTGATTCTTTTTGTTTATTTCGCCCATGCTGCTTGAATCCGCAAAGGAGCCGTTTAACTCTGACGACTATATCACGGAAACCAAATTCGACGGCATCCGTCTGATCGCGTCCAGGAATAACGGCTTAATTCGCCTATACACACGCCACAACAACGAAGTCACCTTTAAATTTCCGGAACTATTAACGCTCGACATACCGGACGGCACCGTACTAGACGGCGAGCTTATAGTGCCCGGTCCGACAGGCGCCGGCGATTTCGAGGCCGTCATGGAACGGTTCCAGTCGCGAAAAAGTTATCATCCGATAGTATTTTGCGTGTTCGATGTCCTGCGGATAGACGGCGTTTCAGTTACGTCTAGGCCGCTGTATAAACGGAAAGAACTCCTGGCCGGCCTAAAGATCGATCACCCCAACGTTAAAGTAGTCGAGGGTGTGCGTGGCCTTGCTGCGGATTATTTCGAATTAGTCCGCAAAAATAAGATCGAGGGCATCGTTATGAAGCGTGCTGATTCGGTTTATGCGGAAAATAAGCGGTCAGATCGCTGGCTGAAGATCGTTAACTACGAATATACTGACGTTTTGATAACGGGGCTACTCAAAGAAGATAATGCGCTGCTGCTTTCGTATATGGACGGACAATATGCCGGTGTGATGGAGTTTATGCCGTACGATGCGCGGCGAAAGTTACATTCGGAGAGAAAAGGCGTTGAGGAAACGGATAAATACGTCTATATTGAGCCGATTGAGTGTCGCGTCAAACACCGATTCAAGACGAAAAACGGGTTACTGCGGATTCCTTCGTTCCATGAATGGCGTTGAATGTGCCGGCCATTTATCGTATTCTAATAGTCGGAGGTTGAGGACGAATGGATTACGAAACAAAAGGATACGATACGACGATTATCTACGACTACAAGGAATATCCGGATGTTCATTATGGCCGCTGCGACAACTGTGATTATACGCTGTTCAAAAGTTCGGTGAAGGATGGCGTTTTCTTGCGTGAGTGCCGCAGATGCGGTATGAAGAAGAGTATTTAGAGATTCAGACGCCCTAACAGGCGTCTTTTTTATTGCGGCATACCGAAAATTTTTTCACTTTTCAACCTATTATCACTCTAAGTATAGTAATATATTTACAAAAGGAAATAAAAAGGGAGAGGTGGAAGTGAAACAGTTGATACCCTCGGCAAAAGTCGGAGTGAAAATCCACGAATGGTATAAAATGATAAGAGAGTTTAGCGTGCCAGATGCAGAGGCTTTAAAAGAAGAAGTAGAGAAGGAAATCAATCAAATGGAAGAAGATCAGGACTTACTCCTTTACTATCAGTTGATGTGTTTTAGACATCAATTAATGTTAGAATATTTAGAACCTACTAACAAAAGAAAACAAGGACAATCAATACACGAATTGTTAGCCCAAATCGAGGAACCTCGAAGAGATTTAAATGGCCTCCTTAGTTACTACTCATTTTTCTTTAGGGGCATGTATGAATTCGAGAAAAAACAGTACATCAAAGCGATAGAGTTTTATCGAAACGCAGAAAAGCAGCTATCTATCATTACTGATGTTATAGAACAAGCCGAGTTTCACTTTAAAATGGCTGAAGCGTACTACATCATGAAACAGACGCATGTGTCCATGTATCATATATTAAGAGCCTTTAAAATATATAATAATCACGAACTCTACAAAGTCCGTAAAATCCAATGTTTATTTGTAATCGCGGGCAACTATGACGATTTAATGTGCCACGACAAAGCCTTACCCCACCTGGAAAACGCACTCGAATTAGCGATAGAAATTAACAATAAAAGGCTTATTAGTTCTGCCTATTTCAATATAGCCGATTGTCATGAATGTATGGGGGACATTGATACAGCAGTTGAATATGCTGAAAAAGCCGTAGAGATTAACCTAAAAGAAGAATATAACAACCTACCACAATCATTGTATTACTTCACTCAACTTCTTTTTAAGCAGAAAAACTACGAGCGCGCAATCGAGATATTTCGTATTGGCAAACAAAAGGCTCGAAAATTCAATGATACCCTATTCACTTCCCTATTTGAATATCTTGAGGCCTTATATATCTATTCTGTGAATAAAGAAGAGATTTTAGAGGTATTTAAATACTTGGAGGAGAATAAAATATTTGCATACATAGAAGAGCTTTCGCTTGAAGTCTCCAACCAATACCTTGAAAGAAAAGACCACAGAAACTCAATCGAGTTCCTTCAAAAAATGATGTATGCGCAAACACAAATTAAAAAAGGGGAGTGTTTATATGAGTATTAAAAAGCTCGTTATTCCCATTTTAGCCGCCGCGGTATTAACGATAGGCATTAGCGTTGTTTCAGCAACCGACCAGTCTGACGGCGTATATCAAATAGCTACCCGTAAGCAAACGTAAGAAAAGCCCCAATGCGGGGCTTTTTTCATTTCTACGGTTTCTTAACGTTAAACATCGCAAGCAGCGTCTTGTCTGGCGTCGTGGATTGCCGATAACCACGTTGGGGTTGAACGTATATCGGTCACACTTTCGCGATCAACTCGTCCAGTTTTCCGACTAATTCCGCCTGCATCGAAGGCAAAACATGGCTGTACGTTCCGAGCGTCGTTTTGATATGCGCATGACCTAAACGCTCCTGAACAATCTTCGGACTGATCCCGATACTGATTAAGTATGTCGTAAATTCTTCGGAGGGATTTTCGATAGATCGAGCTGCGCAATTAACCGAGTAAATGCCCGTCGATAGTTATTCGGATGCACCCACTTACCGTGCTTCGTACACACTACGAGATCATTATCGATATAGTCTTCACCGAGAATTTCTTTTTCGCGCCGGATCATTTTCTTATGTTCGATTAAATATTCGATAAAGAATTTCGGTAAATGGACGGTCCTGAAGCCTGCCGCAGTTTTGACCTCGGGAACTAATCCATAATTGCCCTCTTCATCTACCTTCGCGAGAGTTTGTCGAATTGTTAAATACCCCTTTTCGAAGTCTATATCCGACCATCTCAATCCGAGAACCTCCCCCATACGCATACCTGTAACAACGGATAATACCATCCCGATAAGATAACGCGTTACTAATTGCGCGCATCCAAAAACGCTTGCACATTCGCCTCGTAAAAACGTAAATAATATTCTTTAATCCACCTTAACATTTTTCCAAAACTCCGTATTGAGCAATCGATTTTCGAAACACCGCGATAAAAACGCTTTTAAGCATTTCAAACGATTGCGCTTTGTTTGTGTGCTAACATCCATTTTTTCGAGCCATAAATGAATTGAGTCGTCTGTGATCTCGTTTAAATACGTTAGCTTTTCCGAACTCTTAAAATGGGTTACATAAAGACGATAATCGCTAATTGTGCGTCCACTCTTCCCGCTGGCTTCCATCTGTCGGAGAATAATCGTAAGCGCATCTTCAATTGTAATTCTCTGCTTTTGTTTGGGCGCTTCGGAGAGAACATCGAGATTTGACCGGGAGTTTTTATCCTTTGCTGCGTATTTTGATCGTTTCGTCTTCCTGGGTTTATTTAATTTATCTGTCACTCGATTTATTATTGAGTATTCATTCTGCTGCCTGGTTAGCGATTCTAACGACAGATGAGTATAACGCAACACCATACGTAAATCTTTATGGCCGATGATCGTCTGCAGATGTCTAAGATCTCCTCCGGCCTGCAAAAACATACTCGCCGCAGTGTGTCTAAATAAATGCGGGTGGACTCTTTTATGTATTCCTGCCTTTTCAGCGTAATCGGCAAGCCGTTTTCTAAAATTGTCAGTCGTCAGTCTTCTCCCTTCTTCCGTAATGAAGACGTACTTGCTTGGCTTAAATCGTGTATTCCTTTGTAATAATTTTTTTAGCAACCTCATCGTGTTTCCGTCCAAAGGTATCATACGGCCTTTTCTTGTTTTGGTCTTTTCTGCTTCAAGGACAATATAACCTAGCTCAAAATTTATATTTTCAATCTCTAAAGTGACCATTTCTCCTATTCTACACATAGAGTTAATCAAACACATCATAACCACGTAATCTCTATACTCAGAGAACTTTCGTTTATTCGGTGTTTTTAAAAGTTGCTTCATCTCCTCTACAGATAATATTTGAATTACAGGTTCCGGCTGCTTGACTTTATTTATTTTTTGAAATGGATTTTCCGAAATCATATTTTCTTTTATACAGAAATTAAAAACTGTTCTCATAGTTTTCAGGTGGTCATTTGCATACTTCGGAGAACACCCCGGAGTTTTTACACTTTCCGGTTTATAACGGTGCCCCTTAAACGTTTTCTTCTCGTGCAGTATATAGGTCATGTACTGCCTTGCAAACTCGACATCTATAGATTCAATATTGGTGGTCAGACCTTTAATTTCCGCGAATTCTTCCACACTCTCACAAACCCGGCGGTAGCGATCAATTGTTTCTTTTGTAAGTCCTTCAGACATTTTTACGTTACAAATCTGTTTACACACATCAGAAAGAGTCTTACTTTTGTATGTATTTTTCTCACTATATTTATTCGCCGGTCTTCGTCTCCCTCGCATATACATCTCATCCCCTCCTCATTGTCAGAATAACTGAATTATTTTGCCACCTCAAGAAAAAAAACCGAAAAATACCTCTTTTAACATAAGAATAAAGCTGTGTTTTTCATGAATAAACGAACGAAACAAGACGAGAAACTGACGGAAATTAACTAAAACCCGAACGAAAGAGATCGCGTAGTTGGTGACGAACAGACGAACGAAGCGTTAACGAAACGGATGACGAAGTTTTCTCCTCTTTACCCCTCGATTAACGAATCGAATCTTGTCTCGTAAAGACGATCTAACACCCGGTCCAGCACGCCGTTATAATAGCCAGCAAGATTCCGAATACGCTTTCGTTTCATTGCTATGAACGTTTGACGTACCGCATATAGGCCGATTTCTTCGAGTATATCGGAATCATATGCGCCCTTTAAATACGACGTATGCGCAAGGTAAATACCGTATAGCCGGTTCGTCAGCTTCCGATCGCTTACAAACGATTCGACCGTAGCTTTGAACGCACTATACGTATTACGTAGTAATTTATTTACGCTTTTAGAAATAACAGCTTCGCCCGTACTTTTCGGTGTTTTAGCCGGTGCTTCCGTAGGCTTGTCCGATGTCGAACGGGGTTGCATTTGCGGAGTAGCATCGTTGTTATCAGCCGGCAGAATCACGTATATATTGGCGCCGTTGCCGCCGGAAACCGGCCTGAATTTCGTTTCCTTGCGAATGATGCCGCAGTCTACTAGGCGTTTGATTGCCCGGATGACTGTTGTACGATGCCGACCGATTAGATCCGCGATCGATTGCAGCTTCAAATACGAGACGCCCAGAGTTTTGCAGGCATGGCGCGACAACACCTTGAGAACCTCGATTGCGGCCGGTGTTAGGTCGGATTTATTGCAGTAGATATGCGTGCGGATGGCGTCGTTAAGCTCGTCCACAGAACGGAAAGACGCCATTTTAGCGGATTCTTTCGTGTACATTCGGTTTTCTCTCCTCGGAGACATACCGACCCATATCGGAAAATTAGGCGCACTCAAATAAACGTTGACTAGAACGCTTTTTTTCGATAGGATAGACGTAGGGTTAGGACGTGCTATCTATCGGATTTTTTCCGACGGGTGGTCGTCTTTTTTTTTGTTTTAGGTTCTTTTCTTTTTAATCGATGTCAATGGCGAAAAATCGTCGTGACTTCTTCGCATCTCCTTCGTATCCATCTGAATATAACGGCGCATCGTTCTGATATCCTTCCACCCTCCGATTTTCTGTAAAGTGAATGGATCACAACCGTTTAAAATCATCGTTTTAGCCCATGTGTGCCGATAAACATGTGCAGTTACTTTCTTGCCTTCAATACCCGCTTTCTCCGCGTAATATTTCAAACGTTTCCTGAAATGGTTGGCAGTAAGTGGTTCTCCATAACTCGATAAGAAAATGCGGTCTGTCTTAAAATGCGACTTGTTTTCAGCAATGAGTTGAAGCAATAATTTAATGCAATGAGACGATACAGGGACCAGCCTATGTTTTCTGTTCTTACTCTTGTCTGCATGTATTGTGAGAAATCGACTTGAAAAATCAATGTCTTTATCGCGAAGGCTTAACATTTCCTCATTTCGAAGCCCGGAGTCCAATAAAAGACTTATTGCGCAATAATCCCGGAATCCAACATAATCCCTTAAATTCGGTTGTTGTAGGATCGATTTAACTTCCTCTTCCGTAAAGCAGTTGGTTAGGTCGATATCCTGACGTAGTAGTTTAATACGTGTAACCGGATTGACTTTGATTAGGTCTTCTCGATCCAAGTAATTATAGATCGCCTTTATCGTTCGTAAATTAATATTAATCGTTGTATCTGACAAACCTAATTCCGTATTTTTGGTTTTTATATACTTGTGTCCGTGATAGCGGGGTTTGTCGTACTTCATATAGTTGATATAATTTCGCAAGATTTCCGTTGTTATTTCGTCGATATATGTAATTTCGTAGTTGTCATTGAGCCAGTCGGTAAAGTACCGCCACATCTTTTTATAATCATCGATCGTCCTATCACGTAAGCCTTCAGTTCTTTTGCCGGCCAAGACGATTTCTACAGCTTCGCTGAGTAACAGTCGCGGATATCCTTTTTTATTATCGGAAACATTCGTCACTCTCTTGCGCTTCTTTTTTAACGCCACAATAAAAACGCCTCCCTTAACGATGGTTTGAAGATACATCGCAAAGAAAGACGTTATTAACAACCGTAACGACCGAAAATTGGGGTCGTTTTTATTCCGAACAATGAATGTTAATCGCGGATTTTCCGGCGTAATTAACAATCCTGCGCGTCAGTTTCCGATTAGATGATCGAAACATATCATCGTTAAATCTGACGTCTTGAAAACGTTGATATAGCGGGCTTTACCGCCTAGCATTCTTCAGGCGTACCGGCGTTTACCGCCGTGCGGAATGATGAGCCGCAGCCGCATGATGCGATGGCGTTCGGGTTGTCGATCGTAAAGCCTCCGCCCATCATGGACTGTTTAAAATCGATAACCGTTCCGTTCATAATATCAAGACTTTCTTGATCAATCAGCATCGTGATCCCATGCTGGGCAAATTCATTGTCATCTTCATTTTTTTCGTGTTCAAAGCCCATGCCATAGGAAAGGCCGCTGCATCCGCCGCCTTTTACACCGATTCTTAAGAAAGCATTTTCCTCTTCATGCTCCTTCATCATATCTTTAATATGAATGGCGGCCGCTTCCGTAAGCGTGATCGTTTTTTCACTCATGACAAAGCACCTCCTTCAGCTGTCATGTGTACCTTTATTATAAATGTGAATCCCGCATTTCTCAAACAGACTGTCTTCAAATGTAATATACGCCTTCACAAACCGTTTCCGCCGGACCCGTCATCATGACGCGGCCGTCGTTTTGCCAGTTAATGATCAAATCCCCTCCGGCAAGATGGATGGTAATGTCGGTTTCTCTTTCGGAAAAGCCGTTCAGAATGGAGGCAACCGCGGCCGCACAGGCGCCTGTTCCACACGCCTGGGTAATGCCTGAGCCCCTTTCCCAAACGCGGAAATGCAGTTCCTGCGCGTTTTCCACTTCCACAAACTCTACATTGACACCTTCGGGGAATCTCTCGTCTTTTTCAATCACCGGACCCAATGTCGTAAGAGGTGCTTCTTCAATATTGTCCAAGTAAAAAACAATATGGGGATTGCCCATTGATACAGCCGTTCCTTTCATGTCATGTCCGGCGAATGTCATCTGTTCATTGACCGTTTGCGATTGCTCTTCCCCGAGCATTGGCATATCCGCTTTCAAAAGGCGAGGTTCGCCCATGTCAACTGTCGCTGAAACCACTTTCCCGTCTCTCACTTCGACTTCTGCCGTCACGAGGCCTGATAATGTTTCAATTAAGAAAGACGTTTCCTTTACCAGGTTATGCTCATACGCATATTTGGCGACACAGCGCAAACCGTTTCCGCAGTTTTTCCCTTCCGATCCATCGCTGTTGAAAATCCGCATTTTAACCGGTGCCTTATCAGAAGGGCAAATCAGAATCATGCCGTCCGAGCCGATGCCCGTGTAGACCGAAGAAACTTTGACAGCAAGATCCGGCAGAAGCTCTTCCGGAAGATTTTCTTCAAATTGATTGACATATATATAACTGTTTCCTAAACCGTGCATTTTAGTAAAACGAAAATAATTCATCGCGGCCTCCAACTTTTTTTATTTCTTTTAGTATAAAAGCTGAACGGGATGGACACAATACGAATATCCCCCGTTTTTCATACATAAAAGCTCCCTGCGATATTGCAGGGAGCTTTTATCATTTATCCGATGAACATTCCGGCGATTGCCGCGCTTAAAAGGTTGGCCAATGTTCCGGCCGCTACGGCTTTTAAACCGAGACGGGCGATGTCAGAACGGCGGTTTGGCGCCATTCCTCCGAGCCCACCTAGCAAAATCGCAACCGAAGACAGGTTGGCAAATCCGCAAAGGGCAAAGCTGATAATTGAAGCGGTTTTCGCAGAAAGCTGCTCCATTACCGGCGCAAAATTGGAGTAAGCAACAAATTCGTTTAAGACGAGTTTTTGACCAATGAAGCTCCCGGCTTGAACGGCTTCATCCCAAGGGACACCGATGACAAATGCGAGCGGCGCGAAAATATATCCGAGTATGAATTCGAGAGACAGGCCTTTAAAGCCGAACCATCCGCCGATTCCTCCGAGAATTCCGTTTAAAACGGCGATCAAGGCAACAAACGCCAGAAGCATGGCGCCGACATTCAAAGCAAGCGACAAACCTGTTGATGCCCCTTTTGCCGCGGCGTCGAGGACATTTGCAGCATCTTCGTCTTCAGCCATTTGAATATCCTTAGATGAAGCCATCGATTTTTCCGTTTCCGGAATCAGCATTTTTGCCATAATCAATCCTGCCGGTGCAGCCATAAAGCTCGCCGCCAGCAAGTATTCAAGAGGAACTCCCAAAAGGGCGTAGCCGAATAAAACAGAGCCGGCAACTGAAGCCAGTCCGCCTGTCATAACCGCAAACAGCTCAGATTTTGTCAGTTTGGCAATAAACGGCTTAATGACCAATGGAGCTTCGGTCTGCCCGACAAAAATATTCGCCGCTGCTGAAAGTGATTCTGTTTTGCTCGTTCCAAGAAGCTTGGACAATCCTCCGCCGATAAACCGGATGATCGCCTGCATGATTTTCAGATGATAAAGAACGGCAATCAACGATGAAAAGAAGATGATAACGGGTAGAACGCTGAGAGCAAAGGCAGCGCTGTCTCCCACTTTTAATAGAGGTCCGAAAAGAAAACTGATACCTTCATTCGCATAATTCACGAGGTTTTGCACAGCTTTCGTAAACCAAAGAAACGCCTCCCGCCCGGTTTCCCATTTCAGTACGATAAAGCCAAACAGGAGCTGGATCGCCAAACCGATGGAAATCGTTCTTACATTAATTCTGCCTTTATGTTCTGAAAGCAAGAACGCAATCGCGAAAATGACAATAATTCCAAGAAGTCCCCATAATATGTTCAATGACCACACCTCTTATTATTTTTTAAACTTTTATTAAGATAACAATTAATTTTTTGCCTGTCCACAAAAATTTTTAAGAATTTTTTCTCTTTTTATGTAAACCCTTTCAAATAAGGGTTTAGGCTGATAAAAAAAACGGGATCATTCGCATGACCCCGCTTATATCATTTCATTTTCCTCAATGAACTCATATATATTTTCGACCAATTCAGCCGGATTATTCCCTGAAACCATTTCACCGTTCACAAGAGCAAACATTGTCTGCATACATTGACCGCAGTAACTCAGGCAGCCGTATTCAACGACGTCCAAATTCGGATCTTTTTCCAAAATTTCCTTTGCCTCCTGGGAACCTTGGGCAAGATTGCTGACGCAAAATTCAACAATTGGAAACACGTTCTCTCACCTCTCATTATCTTTTTTATCGTACCCTAATCTCCTTTGAATAGTCAAAGTATTCATTTGCTTGATAAAGCTTTTGTAACATATTAATACTTTAAAGAGTTTTACTAATTGTGCCAAAGCGGTGTTTGTGTAGGTTATTTTTCCGAGAAATATTGTGATTTTACATCAAATTAGATATAATTCTAGAGGGTATTTTCATAGTTTTTTATTTTTGCAATAGATCAGTTTCTGAATCTGAGGGGAAAAGGGGAATTAGCAATGAGAAATTTAGTCCTGCTCGGCGGCGGCTACGGAAATATGCGCGTCATCCATCGATTATTGCCAAATCAGCTGCCTGATGATGTGATGATCACTTTAATTGACAGAAACCCTTACCATTGTTTAAAAACCGAATATTACGCACTTGCTGCCGGAACGATTTCTGATCATCATATCAGAGTATCCTTCCCGGATCACCCTAAATTAAAGCTGGAATACGGCGATATTTCCGGTCTTGACCTTGAGCAAAAAAAGGTTTTGTTTCATGACAGAGAGCCGATTTCTTATGATGATGCAGTCATCGGACTCGGCTGTGAAGATAAATATCACAATGTGCCTGGTGCTCCTGAACACACATACAGCATCCAGACGATCGATCAATCGCGCCACACTTATCAGGCGCTCAACAACTTAAACGCGGAAGCAACCGTTGCGATCGTCGGTGCGGGACTGAGCGGTGTAGAACTTGCGAGCGAATTGAGAGAGAGCAGAAAAGACTTGAACATTATTCTTTTCGACCGCGGTGAATTCATTTTGTCAAGCTTCCCTGAGCGGCTGAGCAAATATGTTCAAAGCTGGTTTGAAGAGCACGGCGTCAAGATTATTAACTGTGCGAATATTACGAAAGTGGAGCAAGGTATCGTCTATAACCATGACGATCCGATTCAAGCGGATGCGATCGTTTGGACAGCGGGCATCCAGCCGAATCAAGTCGTCCGCGAGCTTGATGTGGAAAAGGACGCGCAAGGCCGCGTCGTCTTAACACCGCACCACAATCTGCCTGTCGACGAACACGTCTATGTCGTTGGAGATTGTGCAAGCCTTCCTCACGCACCAAGTGCACAGCTTGCCGAAGCACAGGCGGAGCAGATCGTTCAGGTTCTGGAATGGCGCTGGAAAGGCGAGCCTCTCCCGGAAGAGATGCCAAAATTCAAACTGAAAGGCGTACTCGGCTCACTCGGCAAGAAAGCCGGCTTCGGACTGGTCGCTGACAGGCCGCTGATCGGCCGAGTACCGCGCCTGTTGAAATCGGGACTGCTTTGGATGTATAAGCATCATAATGGATAGGGTTTCGAGAGCCGTCGTGCGCCTCTCCTGCGAACCCTTGATATATCAAGGGCTTTCCGATTTGAGTTTTCGCTGAGAAAAATGTTGTACTTTCTGGCATCACATGACAGAAATATGTATTTTCAGACCGGAACAAGTTCATCTGTCAGGATGGGCTTGTTTTATTAATATCATAAAAAAACACTCTCGGTGTCCTGAGAGTGTTTTTTTAAAATAATTTTGGCTCTCCACTTCCCTATAAAGGGGGTGCTGCTTATACGGTCCGTTTAGTTCTTGCCTTGTTGTCCTATATAATAGACTTTATCCACAAAAATGATTCATAATGGATATCACGCTTCTACATGATATCGTAATTTTGGCAGAATCAAAGTTTAGTCAGACAAAGTGACCTGTTCTGTCTTCTCAACCATCCGCCATTGTTTTAAAAAGTCCATCATTTCCTCGTATGCAATCTGTGAAGAATCGCTGTTGTAATTGACTGAATAAGGGTCGCTAAATCCATGCGCCCCATTCAGCTTGAACGCTTTAACAGATTTTGCTTCCAGGACTGCAATAATTTCGTCGACGTCAAAAGACTTCTCTTTTTCCGAAAAGAAAAGCATCGCGGGGCATGCAGGCGATATGTCCAAGTAATCTCTAATACGGGAGCCGTAATATCCGACAACCCCGCTGACGTGTTTCTCTTCGCTGCACAGCCAGGCTAAAGTCGCTCCCACGCTGAACCCGACCAGTATGATCTTTTGATATTGATCTTTCAAATGACATATCAACGCTTTGATTTTGCGGGCAGCACCCGCAAAACCGACGTTCTCCATAAAATGAAGATAGGCGGCTTTCTCCTCCATATAATCGAATGGTTTTTCCTGATTTAATAAATTCGGACAGATGACATCAAACCCGCGGTGGGAAAGCGAGCGGCAAACATCTTCCATATGCCGGTTGATCCCGTATATTTCATGTAATACGATCATCGCCTGCTCTGAATTCTTCTGAATATGTATCATCCTCTGACTCCTTCATTTCTATGTGAGCTGGCTTCATAAGCTCCAAAAAAAGAAGGCGCCGATCATGGCGCCATTATAAAATGGATGGCAGTGTGCGGACGAGTCTGGGGGAGACTTGTCCGACGAGCTTGTCAGCTTAATGCAGAAGATTTGTCTGCAAGCGATGTTCCGGGATAGCTGTCAAGGAAGATCGCTCTTCCCGCCATCAGCTTTGCGGACGCTTGATCAAGAAAAATGGCACGTCCCGCCAACTCGGCGTTGTTGCTTGCCTGAGACGCAAAACTCAAAACGACAAGGCCGGCGAAAACGGCCGTTGAAACAACGGCAATGATCTTTTTCACTTTATCTCCTCCGTTCTTTTAAGAATTTGGTCTCTTGCATGATGAGACTCTTCAAAATATCCGGCAGCATTGTCTGCATCACCATTTTTTTTATAGAAAAGCGCAGCGTCCAGTGTTAATTCCGCTATATCCGTCCAAAGATTGATTGTTTTGAGGTATTCTAAAGCTTTTTCGACGATCAGTGGATTTTGTTCATCATACAGAGCATGTATAAGTTTAAATTTCGACAAATATTCCCTTTCTCCTGCTTTTTTCGCGCGGGAAAATCCTTTTTCAAACCATTCGCGCGCTTCATGAAAGCGGCCCGCTTTGTACAGGACGTGGGTCAATTCAAACATTGAATGAATGCCGTAAACCGATTCCTCATGCTCTTTTAAACAGAGCGCTTCTATGAAATGCTTTTCCGCCAGGGTGAGGAGATCGCGGTTAAAATAGCTTAACCCCAAGTTGTGATGCGCCATTCCGATGAGGACATGGTGCTTGATCAGTTCAGCATCTTTAAGCGCCTGCTTATAATGTTGTTCAGCTTCGTCAAAGCGAAATAAATCGAGTTTGTTCGCACCTATGAGCATTTCATTGCTGATCGCTTTTTGGATGTAATCATCATGCATTTTGAAGGTTTTTAAAGCTGTTTTCGCATGGTTCAAGGAGAAGAAATTTTGTTTGATTTGATAGTAGGCGATGGCCAGTTTGTAATGGAATTCGGCGTTTTCGATTTGATCGGGGATTTTTCTAAGCTTGTCCTCAGCCATTTTGTAGTAATTGATGGCATTTGTGTAGTCCTTCTTATGAAACTCGTACATGCCGGCAAAAAAGAAAAAATAATATTCAATCATGTCATCGGTGCTTTGCATATCGGCTTTTTGATACTGGATGTCCTCAAAAAGCCTGTTGGAAGCGGCAAATTCTTCCGTTACCAATTTATGGCGGTAGTCGAGCAGATTAAAATAGAGCAGCAAATCCTGATTTTCTTCCATATATGGCAGCAGGTGTTCAATCTCATGTTTTATGGAGACCGCTTGGGATATTTCGTGGCGCTTAATCATGACATACCATTGATTCAGCATTTTCGCGACTTCTTCGTATGCGATTTTTGTCTTCAACCGATTATCATTCCTTCCCTTCGATTTTTTCCTTTTTATGGGTTGCTTTTCATTTTACAGAATCACTCATTTTTTGACAATGTATTTTTCTAAATATTAGCATAATTTCCTAAAATCCTTTTATTTCACCTCCATTTTGACAAAAGCGTCTGTGAGTTGAATTTTATCCGCGAAAAATCTATAATTATATATGTAAATATAAACATGTTTAAGTTTACAATAAAGGAGAGATTTTAATGAATGAAGATGTAAAAGATTTTGTTGGAAGTCATATGATTTATACTTATGAAAACGGCTGGGAATATGAGATCTATATCAAAAATGATCATACCATCGACTACCGTATTCACAGCGGAATGGTGGGGGGCCGCTGGGTCCGCGATCAGGAAACAAATATCGTCAAACTGACTGACGGCGTCTATAAAGTATCCTGGACCGAGCCGACAGGCACTGATGTTTCATTAAACTTTATGCCGGAGGAAAAGCGGATGCACGGCATCATCTTCTTCCCAAAATGGGTGCACGAACGTCCTGACATCACGGTTTGCTTTCAAAATGACCATATTGACTTAATGGAGGAATCACGCGAAAAATATGAGACATATCCAAAATATGTCGTACCTGAATTTGCCGACATTACGTTTATGGAGAACGCCGGCATCGATAATGAAGAGCTTATTTCAAAAGCGCCCTACCCCGGAATGACGGATGACATCCGTGCAGGAAAACGGGTGTGAACAGAGGATAGACAAGAGGCTGGGGCCGCTCAGCCTCTTTGTTAATGATATAAGGATTGGACCTTTGATAAATCATGCAGCAAAGCTTGAATGTCGTCTCGGGAAAGAGGGACAAGCATTTGATCATACAGTGTGATGATCTGTCCGTCTTCTTCATGCTCATGCTGCTTTAAATACTGCTGCAAAGCCTGCAATTGATTTGCATTCAAATTTGTTTGCGTTTGAAACTGCTTGATTTTTCTTAATGAAAACACGTTCGTTTCACCGTCAAATACACCGGACACGATTTGCCCTTCTACGTTTGCCATACAACACACTCCCGAACTTTTATCCATCAGCCTTAGTTAGTCTGTCCTGTTTTCCAAAAGAACAATCATGCAAAAATAAAACAGCAGGGGGTAAAATCCCATGCTGTTTATATTTTTGCAGGCTCATATCCTTGCTTTTCCATCTCTTTACAGACGTCCTTCAGCTTTGGATTTCCCTCGCCGACCACTTGATCGCCGACAAGGACGAGCGGATAAAAATATTCATCATTCAGTATCTTTTTTGAAATTTCCTGTTTTTCAGGATCATTTTTCGGCGGGCGGTGGATATCGATGTAGGTAATCGAGAAAGGCTGGCCGGGATATTTTCGTTTCAGGGCTGCTTCGAGCCATTCATATGTTTCTTTTGATGAGGGCAGATTGACACAGCTTGGACAGAGAACTTCCGCACCATAGACAAAAAGCTCAGCAGGTTTTTTCATCTAAGCAGACTCCTTTCTGTTTACTTTTATTTTAGTCTATTTTTTTCCCGTGCTCCATATCAGAAATGAAAATCGTTTTTTGTCTTTAACGGTAAATATGATATAATATGTGGGAAAACGATGAAACCAAACAATAGCTTTTTATTGTTCGACTGAATATAATGGTTGTATGATTTGAAAGGAGCGATATGAATGACGACAGAAGTCGAAATGAAAGAACAGGTACAGGAAGTCCTGGACAAACTTCGTCCATTTTTGCTGCGCGACGGCGGAGACTGTGAGCTTGTCGATGTGGAAGACGGCATCGTGAAGCTTCGCCTGCTCGGCGCTTGCGGAAGCTGCCCAAGTTCAACCATCACCCTGAAAGCGGGAATTGAACGCGCCCTTTTGGAAGAAGTACCGGGCGTTCTTGAAGTAGAACAAGTATTTTAATGACCCGAAAGGCTGCCGCAACGGCAGCCTTTTTTGTTTATAAATAATCTTCAAACCATTCCGCTATATATTGCAGCCGCTTGATCCGCTGTTTTGGATGCCCGTTCCTTGATAAATTGTGGGATGCGTTCGGAAACCTGACGAACTTCACTTCTTTGTCCATTTTCTTCAGCGCGGTAAACAGCTGTTCAGCTTGTTCAATCGGACATCTGTCATCCCGTTCGCCATGCAGGATCAACAGCGGGGTCTTGACGCGTTCCGCATATTTCAAAGGAGAACGGTCCCACAGCATATCCGGGTTTTCAAAGAGATCTGCACCGAGCTGCCATTCTGTGAAAAAGTAGCCGATGTCACTCACACCGTAAAAACTGATCCAGTTGGATATCGACCGCTGCGTCACCGCAGCCTTAAAGCGGTCCGTATGGCCGACGGCCCAGTTCGTCATAAAGCCGCCGTAGCTTCCTCCCGTGATGCCGAGCCTTTCCCGATCGATGAAGTCATTTTCTGCAACGGCATAGTCTACAGCTGCCATGACATCCTCATAGTCTCCTCCTCCGTAATCGCCCCGCACTTGATTGACGAATTCCTGCCCGTATCCATGGCTTCCTCTCGGATTGACATAGACGACGGCATTGCCTTTGGCAGCCAGCACTTGAAATTCGTGAAAATAAGTATTGGCATACATGGCGTGAGGGCCGCCGTGCACTTCCAAAATAAGCGGATACGTCTTTCCTTCCTCATATTGTGCCGGTTTCATCAGCCATCCGTGCACCGTCAAACCGTCCTTTGTTTCAAATTGCAGCTCTTCGGGTTCTGAGATGATATGTTCCTCTATAAAAGCCAGGTTGGCATCTGTAAGCCGCTCTGCTTTGTCTTCCCCCAGAGGGACATCATAAAGCTCGCTCGGCCAATCAGGCAAAGCGATGGCAGCGGCAAAGCCCGCTTCATCCGGATGGAGGCTGAACCCGTTCAGATGTTCCTTTTCAAATCGGACCGGATATGCAAGGCCTTCTGTTGATATGTAATATATGCCTGTTGAGCCCTGGTCGGTTCCAATCACATAAAAGCCGTTTCCGTCCTTTGTCCAGGCCGGTTTCGGGAGGACGCCTCCGACAAGGCTGTCCCCGACAACCGCGTCTTGAAGATGGACGTCAAGCATTTCTGTCAGGCAAGTCACTTGATCTTTTTCCATATCGTACAGCCAAGCTTTATCAAAGGTAGCATTTTTAAATTCCTGTTCATTTCCTAAAAACGCAAGATACTGACCATCAGGTGAAAAAGACAGTGACGAGAACACCCCGTTTTGTCCTGTGAGCCGCTTTGTCTCTCCTGTCGAAAGCGTCATGAGGTAGACATCGTTTACACGGGCGTCGGCTTTCCCTGTCACATTGGCGGAAAAAGCGATCCTATTCCCGCAGGGCGAAAACGTGTGGCTAAAGTGCTCTCTCTCCTCATCCGTGACCTGTTGAACATCCCCCGTTTCCAGCTCAACGAGGATCAGCTGGGTGTATTTCCCCCTCTTAAAGCCTTGTCCGTCCGCTTTATATACTAAAGAATCGACTTCTAAAGGTTCGTGATCATCAATTTTTGTTTTTTCTTTATCTGTTACACTTTCGTCTTTAGTCAGTTTCACTGAACAAAGCAAGGATTTACCGTCTGGCGACCATTCGGGCTCTGTGATGTCGTATGGAATATCGGTCACCTTTTTTGCCTCTCCTCCGGCTGTATGAATGATGTAAACCTGTGCCGTTTCATCCCTATTTGATGTAAAGGCGAGCATACTGCCGTCTGGCGACCAGCGGGGATGCTGATTTCTGCCCTTTCCAAACGTCCATTGCGCCGTTTTCCGCTTTTCAACATCATAAACCATGATCTGTGCGTCATAGGAATCCTGCTCTTCGTTCACAGATGTTTGCACATAAGCGATTTTCCTGCCGTCAGGTGAATACTGCGGGTCTGTGATAGACGCCAGCTTGATGAGGTCTGCTTCAGTTATGAGCTGCTTCAACGTTGATTCTCCTCCTTCATGTTGAATTCTATATTCTATTTCGACTTCCTAAATAAAAATCCTTGTTTTGTGCGAGAAACAAAAAAGAGCCGTTAAAGGCTCTTTTCATTAAACACTATTCACTGATTTTCTCTCGACGACACAGCCGGTATCCGGTATATGAAGACAGTCGACCTCACAGTGCGGAAACTTTGCGGCGAGCTTGCTTTGAAGCGCTTCGCCTTTGCCTTTTTCGATAAAGGAAAGGATCGTGGGTCCTGCGCCGCTTAAAGCCGTTCCGTATGCCCCGTTTAAGCCCGCTTCATGCTCCACCTTGGCAAGCTCAGGGACGAGGGCCCGCCGGTACGGCTGGTGGAAAAGGTCTTTTTTCATCATGCGGCCGACAAGCTGCCAGTCCTTTGACATGAGCCCGGCGACGAGCATATTGCTGACAGCGCTCGCTTCAACCGCTTTTGGATAAGAGAGGCTGTCAGGGAGCACGTCCCGCGCATCTTTTGTGAGCACTTCATAAAAAGGAATCACAACGACGACATCCAAATCAATTTCCTTGACAGAGACCATCTCCGTGTGATTTTCTTCGTGCAGCCCGATCACAAGGCCGCCGGAAAGGGAAGCACCGGCATTGTCAGGATGGCCTTCTTCAAGACTCGCAAAATGGAGCTTATCACTGTCTGAGAGCTGTAAATCAGCGAGCTCGTTTGCCAGTTCGATGGCCGCGGCAATTGCGGCGGCGCTGCTGCCGAGGCCCCGCGCCAGCGGAATGTCGCTCCACACTTTCACAAGGCTCGGCGAAAGCTCTTTCCCGAAATGATCAGCAGTCCGTTTGGCCACTTGGTAAATCAAGTTTTCCGTTCCTTCCGGTATGCCGGCGAGGACATCTGTTTCAGCTGCAAAACGCCACTCATCAGACGGAAAAACGGACAGCTTTAAATAGCGGGACAGCGCCATGCCGACCGAATCAAAACCCGGGCCCAAATTCGCCGTGCTTCCAGGAACCGTAATGGAAAACAGCATGTCAGCCTCTGTCATACACGTGCGGCTCCTTTTAAGTGTTCGAGAATTTTTTCTTCGTCTGTCGGCAGTGTGACAGGTTTAATCTGTGATACATCTACAGCTGTATTCGGATCTTTCAGGCCGTTTCCGGTTAATACCGCGACAACCTTCGTTCCAGGCTGAATTTCTTTCGTTTTCACCTGTTTCAGCACGCCTGCGATTGACGCGCATGATCCCGGCTCTGCGAAAACACCTTCCTCCCGGGCAAGAAGCTGATAGGCATGGAGAATCTCTTCATCTGACACTGCATCGATTTTGCCGTTCGATTCATTTGCGGCATTGACGGCTTTATCCCAGCTTGCCGGATTCCCGATTCGAATGGCTGTCGCAACGGTTTCAGGATTTTCAACAACCTTGTTTTTGACAATCGGAGCGGCGCCTTCCGCCTGAAAACCGCGCATAACCGGCAGACCTGTTCCATTTTTTTCGTGATATTCTTTAAACCCTTTCCAATATGCCGTAATGTTGCCGGCATTTCCTACAGGGATTGCCAGAATGTCAGGTGCTTCCCCGAGCTGCTCGCAAATTTCAAATGAAGCGGTTTTTTGCCCTTCAATTCGGTAAGGGTTGACAGAGTTGACCAATGCGATCGGCTCTTTTTCACAAATGCTGCGAACCATTTTCAGCGCGTCGTCAAAGTTTCCGTCGATCGCGATGATCTCAGCGCCGTACATGACGGCTTGGGCCAATTTTCCGAAGGCGATTTTGCCGTCGGGAATGATCACGATGCATTTCATATTGGCTCGCGCCGCATAGGCCGCGGCTGCTGCCGATGTGTTTCCTGTCGATGCACACATGATCGTGTCATTGCCCTCTTCCTTCGCTTTTGCCACCGCCATGACCATGCCGCGGTCTTTAAAGGAACCGGTCGGGTTGACACCTTCTGTTTTGACATAGAGCTCAATGCCGAGCTTTTTTGAAAGGTTTTGCAGATAGATCAGCGGCGTGTTTCCTTCATTCAGCGTCAGTTCTGGTGTTTTGTCCGTTACTGGCAGATAGTCTTGATATTGATGAATAAGTCCTTTCCACATTAGCTCCAACCGTTCCCTTCTACTCGATAAGTGCTTTTAACCTGGTGAACAACCTCAAGATCATTCAGCTTTTGCAAAATTTCGGTGAAATCTTCTTCAGACGTATGATGCGTGACGATGACGATTTCAGCCAAGTCGTCATGACCTTTAATCGGAAGCTGGAGGATTTTTTCAAAGCTGACACCTCTTTCAGAAAAAATCGAGGTGATTTTTGAAAAGGACCCGACTTGATCTTTGACATGGATTCTTAAAAACTGCTGGGCAAAGATTTCCGCCGGCGCCTTCATTTGCTTTTCAAACTGCGGGTCGACAAAGCTTCTGCCATTGACGCCTAGACGCATGTTTTTCATGACGGAGACCAAATCGGACACGACGGCTGTGGCAGTCGGCATGCTTCCCGCTCCCGGACCGTAGAACATCGTTTCTCCGACGGCTTCCCCGTACACGTAAACGGCATTAAACTCATTGTGCACAGATGACAGCGGATGATGCTCCGGAAGCAATGTCGGCTGCACGCTGACTTCGACTTTTTTGCCGTCCCGCTGGGCGATGCCGATCAGCTTCATTGTATAGCCGAGACGTTTGCTGAAGTTGATGTCTTCATCAGACACTTGGGAAATGCCCTTTACTTTGACATCTTCAAGATCGACGTTCATGGAAAAGCCGAGCCGTGCCAAAATTGCCATTTTTCTCGCTGCGTCAAGCCCTTCCACATCAGCAGTCGGGTCCGCTTCGGCAAAACCGAGCCTTTGCGCTTCCTTCAGCACATCATCATATGAGGCATTTTCCTTGTTCATCTTCGTTAAAATAAAATTCGTCGTTCCATTGACGATTCCCATCATCTTTGTGATTCTGTCCGAAGCAAGGCCGTCTTCCAAACTGCGCAGGATCGGAATGCCTCCCGCCACACTCGCCTCGAAATAAAGGTCGCAGCCGTTTTCTTTCGCCGCGGCCAACAGCTCTGACCCGTAAAGTGCGATCAAATCCTTATTGGCAGTCACGACGTGTTTTTTGGCGCGAAGCGCGTCAAGCAGATACTTTCTTGTCTGTTCAATTCCGCCGATGACTTCAATAATGACATCCACTTCGGGATCATCTATCACATCATAAGCTTCGGTTGTCAGCACTTCCTGGGAAAGCTCGACATCCCTCTTCTTATTCTTGTCTTTTACAAGTACTTTTTGAATGGTGACGGGACAACCAACCTGGTGTGTCAATTTATCCTGGTGATCCTGAATGATTTTCACCACACCGCTCCCGACTGTTCCTAAACCTAGAAGCCCCACTCGTATCGCCTTCACTGAAATTCCACCTTTCTCTTCCGATCGTCCTTTCTAAGAGGACATTTGTAAACATAACGCAGACATTTGAGTTACAAATATTATAATGGGGGATTGTTTTTTTGACAAGATGACAATGGTTGAAAGCAAATAATGAAAACGCTTCAATCATTGATATAGCAAGATTCTATATATTCAGAAATATTTTTGTGAGAAAATCTTCCGACTCGTTCATCGAGACGGAAGACAGAATCAAAGCTCGGTCCTGGCCGGTTCTCCGCCGAGAACCAAGGCAATGTTTTCAGCGCAAAGCCTCATCATCGCTTCCCGCGTTTCATTAGTAGCGCTTCCGATATGGGGGAGCGCGGTTACCTGAGGAAGACTCACGAGCGGATGATCTTTGGAAATCGGCTCCTCTGCAAAAACGTCAAGCCCCGCACCTCTAATCTCTTTGTTAACAAGCGCTTCATACAAATCGGCTTCATCAACGACCTGCCCTCTTGAAGCATTGATGAAAATGGCAGTGCGCTTCATCTTTTGGAAAGCCGAACGGTTGAACAGATGCTTTGTTTCGTTTGTCAATGGTGTCAGACAGACGACAAAGTCGGACTGTTCAAGCAGTTGAGGAAAAGATGTATAGACAGCGCCAAGCTCCGCTTCCGCCTCTTGGCTCCGGCTCCGGTTGTGATACAAAATCTTCATACCAAAGCCTTTCGCACGGCGGGCAACAGCCCGTCCAATGCTTCCCATGCCGACGATGCCGATCGTTTTATGATGGACATCTGCACCGGCCAACAGCAGCGGCCCCCAGCCTGTCCACCGGCCTTGTTTGATCCAATCGCTTGCTTCGATGATCCTTCTTGATGCAGCCATTAATAAAGCGAAAGTCAAATCTGCCGTTGATTCTGTTAAAACACCGGGCGTGTTGCAGCAAATGACACGGTGCTTCTTTGCCGCTTCGACATCGATATTGTCATACCCTACCGCCAAGTTGGCGACCACTTTTAGTTGACGTGCTTCGCTCAGCAGCTCGCTGTCGATCCGGTCTGAAAGCATGGTCAAAAGTCCGGCGGCCGTTTTCGCTTTTTCAAGCAGAACCGCCCGCGGACATGGTTCATCTTCCTTTTCCCACATTTCAATATGAGCCGCTTCTTTTAATGAAGACAGCTGTTCTTCAGGTAAAGCTCTCGTCACATAGACAAACGGTTTTTCCATTGCTGCCTCGTTCCTTTCTAAGCATAGCTTCCACTCTAAGCATATCGAAAAAAGCGGGAAAAGTTAAGACGCCCAGGCGTTTTAAGGCGTCCGTTTCAGCCAATTGACCAGAGGTATGACAGCATATCCTCCGCCTCTCATGGCGGCCATTTCCTGAAAGGCGCCCAGAAACTTTTCATATGCCGCTGAGCGGGACAGCAAATGATCAAGCTTGTTCTCGAAGTAATGGTGCTCTGATTCGGAAGAGATATAATAGCCTTCAACGGTTTCAAAATAATGAAGCGGAAACAGGAGCCTGCTGTACAGGAGCCGTTTTGAAAATGAAGAAAGAGGTGTGACTTGTTCATATTGTTGAAGGAATGACGCGATTTCATTGAAGGTTTTGTTTTCTTGAAACATGCTTCGCGTGTATTCGGCAAGATCGCGGGCGGCATGATCAAACACCCATTCCAGCGGGACTTTGATCAATGGTTCCCGCTTCCATGTCTCACTTGAAAGGCGCTGCTGGCAAATCGTTCCCGAATCCATCGATTGCGGCTGATCATCCAATTCTGTGTCAGCCAAGTACTGAATCGCGTTTTCCGTCAATCCAAGATAATAAGGAAACGATTCGATAAACTGTTTTTCAAAGGGTTCCAATTGCTTTGATTGGGACTTTTGAATCCAGAATTGCTCAAGCTGATCAAGACGCTTGCCCCACAATTCTTTCCACTGGCCGATCCTTGAGGTTTCTTTTACCTCATACGGGTAGCCTCTTCCTTTTTGATGAAATTCGGCAAGCTCCGCCCCGAATGGAAACGACCTGTTCGTAAAGCGAGGCGCAGCCTGAAGCAGTACATATGTCGCGCCTCCATCCTCAAAGGTCATCTCCCCGTCCTTCGTAAATATAAAAGTTGAAACGTATGGGTCCCGCTGTTCTTGCAAATACTGACTCATACCGTACAATTCCGCCAGTTCAGTCTGTGTTAAATGGGAAACCGGAACAATTAAAAAAATGGAGTTCGGGGTCTGAAAACTCTGGTAAGAAAGGTATGACGTCATGTCGCGGATGTGAATGCCGAACTTTTCTTTAATCAAATCCTTCATGATGATCACCTGCGCTCCTAAAAAATGGCCTTCTAACACATCGTAATCGAAAAGACGCCCGATTATGATCCGTCAGGAAAAACAGTTTTGAAAATCGTTACATTTTCAAGGACATTTGTATACACTAAGTAAAAAAGATTGGGTGAAAAATGATGCCGGAAAACAACAGCATGACTCAAATCGAAACAGCAGCAAAAGAGTGGCTTGAGAAACGGGGAGTCAAGGTCGCAGATATTGCCGAGCTTGTCTACATCCTGCAAAAAACGTATCATCCAAACTTAACAAAAAAAGAATGTGAAGAGAATGTCAACCGTGTCCTGAAAAAGCGCGAAGTGCAAAATGCAGTGATCACAGGCATTCAATTGGATATATTAGGGGAGGAGAAAAAGCTTCTTGAGCCTCTCCAAACGTTAATTGAAACCGATGAAAGCCTTTATGGAGTCGATGAAATTTTATCTTTTTCAATCGTGAATCTATACGGTTCGATCGGCTATACGAACTACGGATACATCGATAAAATAAAACCCGGGGTGCTGGGCCGTTTAAATGATAAATCAACGGGCGAATGCCATACCTTTTTGGATGATATCGTCGGCGCCATCGCCGCCGCAGCTTCAAGCAGGCTGGCGCACCGTGCGAAAGACGCGGAATAAAACAAAAAACACTTGTTCATTTGGAACAAGTGTTTTTTATTTAGGCTCTGTTAAAGATAAATGTTGATATTTAAGTATATCGACAAATTACCACACACCAAAAAAGAACAGGTATATCAATGGGTCAAACGCTATGTTGAACCTTCTTCCTCCGCTGGTGGTCGTTTAATCAATAAAATGAGGGAAACTCGCTTCAAGGAAGGATTCGAGAGTTCTCATTGTTCATCGGAATACGTTGCTCGGTTCGGAAAATGTATTGGTCGGCTGCGGTATCGCTGTAAGTGCTGTAACAAGACTTTTACTGACACAACCAATCACTTTTATTTGAAATGACAGATACTTATGATATCCTATGACTTTCTAAATTCTCTATAAATTGATTACATTTAAAACCCTAAAACAAGAAATTTTGAGAAGGGATTTTATTGTATATGATAAAATCAGCTAAAAAAAATCAAATAAAAGGAGAGGAAATAGTGAAGCGTATCACCATTTATTTCATTTCATTGTTATCGCTAATGATATTATTTAGTGGATGTAGCCTAAATGCTGATTCAAAAACAGATTTGTTTCAATATAAGAATTCATATGTGGGTGACAACAGTGCAGTTGTAAATATCGTAAAACAATTGGCACACAACAAAGAGTTGAATCAAGTTTCACTCAAGACCAAGAAAAAACCATATGGAATTACTTTGGAATATAAAGATATAGATGCAAAAAAAGCAGATCAAGAAATAAAGGAAACTGTTATCTCAAATTCCACATTTCTTTTTGCTTTAATCAAAAATGTGGATTGGATTACATTCAAGTTTCCAGACCGAGAATTCACTGTATCAAAAGAGAAATTACAAAATTGGTACAACAATAAATTGGATGTGTATAAAAATGAACAAGACTTAAAGAAACTGGTACAAGAACACCTAAAGTCTGAGGACTCAGTTAATCAATTTTTTCACCAGTAAAAAATAAGATTGCTCTGGATAAGAGCAATCTTTATTTAAAGGTTATTTTCAACAACAAACTTTAACAGAGCCTATATTTAAATACGCTCGATCCATTCTGTCAGCGAATCGATCACATAGGTCGGCTTTTCCGGATAGGCTTCAAGATGCTCTTTTTTGGTCACGCCTGTATGGACAAGAAGCGTATCCATACCGGAATTCATGCCTGCCATGATATCTGTGTCATAGTTGTCCCCGACCATCAGCGTTTCACTGATGTCCGTGCCAAGCACTTTCATCGCCTGCTTCATAATGATCGGTTCAGGCTTGCCGATGAAAATCGGCTCTGTCCGCGTGGAAACGGTTAACACAGATGTCAGTGAGCCGTTTCCCGGCAACAGACCTCTTTCAGTCGGAATGGCGATATCGCCGTTCGTGGAAATGAATGTCGCTCCGTTGCGAATCGCGAGACAGCCGACAGCAAGCTTCTCATATGTAATGCCGCGGTCAATGCCGACAACGACAAAATCGGCGTTTTCTCCGCCGAATGTCAAGCCTTTTTGTTCGATGGCCTGGCGGATTCCTTCTTCACCAATGACGTATACGGAAGCGCCGGGTTTTTGTTCGGCGATGAAATTCGCGGTCGCCATGCTTGTCGTAAATACCTGTTCTTCGGTTGCCGGAATGTCAAAAGAAACGAGCTTGTCCGCGACCTGTTTCGGAGTGCGGGACGAGTTGTTGGTGACGAATAAGTATGGGATGCCGCGTTCTTTCAGCTTTCTGACAAATTCGCACGCTTCATCGATTTTTTCCGTTCCTTTGTACATTGTTCCGTCTAGATCAATTAAGTATCCTTTGTATGTTTTCATGTTGTACACTCCAGTTTTTTTAATGCGGTTTAAATGCCGATACAGGACCGAGTTCATTGTTCAAATAATCGCGGATTCGGGCTGGAAAACGTCCAAGCGTTTCCGCGTGCTCTTCAAGCAGCTTCACCAGTTGTTCATGATTCACGTGCAAGTAGTCCTGAACCAGTGTTTTTCGATAGGCGATCACATCTTTCAGGCCGTCTCCTTCTGTTTTGCCGACAACCTTTTCATCCATCAGTATATCCATGATGTCGTCATAGCTTCCCGGGTCTCTCATAATAAAGCCGTCAATCATATCGTTTCCTACATCCAAGATGCATTCGATCACTGTATGGCCGATTCGTTCAAGCGCTTTTTTTTCGATAGCGGAAGTCCATTCTTCGTGCGCATGAAACAGGCGGAGTTCGTCTTCAAGAAAGTTCAGCGTGCTTTCGATTTTGTTTCGATCGACAAAATACATCAGCTTGACACCCCCATTTATTTTCGCATTCGTTTTAACACAAAATAGGCACATCCAAAATTGCAGTATTCGTAAATATATTCATCAAGGGTGCTGATTTTTGTATCAAATGTGGCCTTTTGATTTTGATCGTCAAAAAAGCCCTTCAGCCTCAGCTGGCTGTAACCCCAGTCTCCGACAATATAGTCGTATTTGTTTAAAATGTCTGAGTATCTGGCTTTGAATGCTTCTTCATTAAAACCGTTTTTTACATCTTTGACGACTTCAAATGCAGCGTTCTGGACGACAATCATTCTTTTCACCTCTTTTATATGATAATTCAAACCCAGGCCGCCATCAATTGCTAAGAATATTTCCTCCGCTTTGGAAAAGCTAAAGACAAGGAGGAAATGCAGAATGAATAAACAACTACTTTTCATAGGACTGCTGCTGGCGCCGCTCGCCGGATGCCAGGCGGCGTTAAATGACACAGAAAACAACAACGATATTTATGAGAAAGACGGGAATACCGTTCATGTGGCGGACAAGAACCGCCAATACAACGAAACAAACCCGTACGATGACCGAAAAGGCAGATTCGGTTATGCACGTCATCAGGCAACACCTGTTGCAAACAAAGAAAAAATGCGGGCTCCCAAAATCAATCGGGAAGAAATGGCCCATATTATCTCTAGTTTAACGGTTCAGCTTCCCAATATTCAAGATGCCTCAGCGCTTGTCACAGATGAGGAGGCGCTCGTCGTCTATCAAACGGATACCAAAGAGCGGGAAGAGACGGCGGATCAGGTGAAAAAGACGGCCGCATCGGTTATTCCAAGGTATTACAAGATTTACATTTCCGATGATGCCAGCTTGATGCAATCGATCGCCAATTTCAGCCGGCTCGGTTCCAACTCAAGGAACGTCGATCAGCTGATGGCTGATACGATTAAAGACATGCAAAAATCGCCGCAGGGAAAGGCAACGACAGAGATGGATGATGAAGAAACCGATCTTGACGGAAAAGGGAAAAATACGGGATCCTAACATAAAAAACGCCAGAAATGTTCTGGCGTTTTTTTCGTTATGCCTGAGCCTGCCGCTTTTTGGAGGCTTCATTCACCTGTTCATCGGCATGGTATGAAGAACGGACAAGCGGCCCTGCTTCACAATGACTGAAGCCTTTTTCCATAGCGATTTCTTTCAGTTCGGCAAATTCATCAGGGTGATAGTACTTTTGCACTTTGATATGTTTTTTAGACGGCTGCAGATATTGGCCGATCGCCATAATATCAACTTGATTCGCAAGCAGGTCATCCATTGTCTCAATGATCTCCTCTTTTGTTTCGCCGAGGCCGATCATGATGCTGGATTTCGTCGGAATATCAGGCTGCATCTCTTTTGCGCGGCGCAAAAATTCCAAAGATCTGTCATATGTAGCTCGTGCGCGGACTCTCGGCGTCAGGCGGCGGACCGTCTCGATGTTGTGGTTTAGAATGTCAGGCCGGGTATCCATCAGCGTTTTTAAGTTATCATAGTCTCCGCCCATGTCAGAAGGGAGAACTTCAATCGTCGTAAACGGGCTTTTTCTGCGGACAGCGCGTACAGTTTCAGCAAAAACGCCTGCTCCTCCGTCTTTTAAATCATCGCGGGCAACCGCAGTGATCACCGCGTGTTTCAGATTCATGATGCTGACGGAATCTGCGACGCGTTCCGGTTCATTTAAGTCAAGCTCTGTCGGCAATCCGGTTTTCACCGCACAGAAGCGGCATGCTCTCGTGCAGACAGAACCGAGAATCATAAAGGTCGCAGTTCGTCTGACGGCCCAGCATTCATGAATATTCGGACATTTCGCTTCTTCACAAACCGTATGCAGGTTGTTTTCTCTCATCAATTTTTTCAAGCCCGTGTAGTTCTCATTTGTGTTCAGCTTGATTTTAAGCCATTCGGGCTTTCTCAGGTGCTCGTCTTTCTTTGCCAATTCCATCATCTCCATCGTGGATTGTAGTCAAGTTCAGATATGAAATTTCTGACATAACGCCGGATATGTCCCCTCGTTTTGGAACCGCTTAAAAATTAAATCGTCATCTTTAGTCACTTTAACATAGTACAGATTTGTGAACAAGTGGTTGATTGCATGACATGTAATTACTAACATTTTCATATTATCGTTCCCTGTATATGTCACAAACTAAATGTATTCAAACGGAAAGGAGCTAAGGACACTGTGAAAGTTGTATTATCCGTTCTCATCCTCCTTTTGTTCAGCTCGCAGCCCGCGGCTTTCGGGCAGGAAAAGAAAGAGCCGGATCTGCAGACGAGAATGGCGCTTTATCATAAAACAGAGGCGGCCACACATATTCCCTGGTATGTTTTTGCAGCAGTCGATCAATATGAAATCAACATCCGCAAAAACCGAAGAGACCTGCCAAAGCAAAAAGGCTACACCGGAATCTATATTCCGCAAAGCGTTTGGAGCGGGCCGGAAAATCCGAATCCTAACGATACATCTCCGCTCAGCATCAAAGTGTTTGACGGAATCGGAATGGATGGAAACGGAGACGGACGGGCTGAATCTGATCAGGATGAAGATGTCCTTTATACGTTCGGCCAATACTTGCTGACATATGGAAGAGATATCGATAACATCCGCATCGGATTGTGGGAATTTTATGAAAGGGATCAGACGGTCGGAATTATTTCAGGATTTATGAGACTTTTCCAAACCTATGGCCACATCGATTTGGGAAAACACGCTTTTCCCCTGCCGGTCAAATCTGATTACAGCTACAGAAGCACGTGGGGAGACGCCCGCGGATTCGGGGGAAGACGTATACATGAGGGAACTGACTTGTTTGCCCACTTCGGCCTGCCCGTACGATCCACATGCTATGGGATTATTGAAATGAAAGGCTGGAACCGCTTCGGCGGATGGAGAATCGGCATCAGAGATATCAATAATACGTACCACTACTTTGCCCATCTCAACGGGTTCACGAAAGGATTGAAAGTCGGACAGATCGTTGAACCGGGACAGGTCATCGGGTCGGTCGGCAATACGGGATACGGGCCGCCCGGGACAGCCGGAAAATTCCCTCCCCACCTTCACTATGGGATGTATAAAGATAATGGAAGAACCGAATGGTCTTTTGATCCGTATCCTCACTTGAGGGCCTGGGAACGAAAGGAAATCAGAAAGAAAAAATAAAAAACATCCCTATTCAGCCGAATAGGGATGTTTATTTACTTTTTGCTTTTTGCGACCGCGTTTGTGATGCTTGCGGCCAATCCTCCCCAAATGATGATGATGCCTGCTGCCATCATAGCAATAGCTGCGCCGCTCATGAGGAAACCTCCTTATCTTGATGAAGTGACGTATATGTGATCCCATTCTTCCATTTTGAAAACGAGAGCAAAATGCCGGCTGCGATGGCGCCGATCGCCACACACCAGCCCCACTTCAGCAAAAATTCCATCGGCAGATCGCCATAAGCCGTTGTCAGATTCGTTTTGATATTATCAAACATCATATAGCCCAATACAAGCGGAGTGACAACACTTAAACAAATTCTCCACCATGCGCCCAGCTGAATGTCGGAAACCGAATTTGCGTGAGCCTGAAGAGATTTGAGCTCTCTGGCAAACCAAGCGATGGCAATGACTTCAATCAACCCGGCAAGCGCGACACCGAAATTATTGATAAAGTAGTCGGCCGCATCAAGGAAGAACAAGCCGCCTTTTGTAGCAAACACCAATGAACAAACGGCAGCGGCTCCTCCGCCGAAGAGGACGGCCTTCCGCCGCGGCACATTGAATTTATCCTGAATTGCGGCAACATAGGTTTCCGAGATCGAAATGAGAGAAGACAAGCCCGCCAAAACGAGTGAGCCAAAGAATAAAAAGCCGAACAGCGCATTAAACGCCGGAAACTCATTAATGATCTGCGGAAAGACGACAAATGCCAAGCCGACGCCGGAAGAGACAACCTCTTTTACCGGAACACCCTGCTGCGCCGCCATAAATCCAAGGGCGCTGAATACGCCGATCCCCGCCAGAAGCTCGAACGAGGAGTTGCCGAATCCGGTGATAAACGCGTTGTTGGTAATATCTGATTTCTTCGGTAAATAGCTGGAATACGTAATCATGATCGCGAAGGCAATCGACAGGCTGAAGAAAATTTGCCCGTAGGCTGCAACCCATACTTTTCCGTTTGTAATCTGGCTCCAGTCAGGGGTGAAAAACGCATTCAGCCCTTGCGCGGCTCCGTCCAGCGTAACCGAATAAACAACGATGATTAAAAATAAGACCAAAAGCAGCGGAATGAAAATCCGGTTCGCAATTTCGATTCCTTTTTTGACGCCGGCAAATAAAATGCCGAGTGAGACAATCCAAACGATCGCCAGCGGGATCAAGACACCCGGCACAAAGCCGCCGAATTGGCCGATTGCACCGCCGCTGATATCAACTCTGTTTAAATATTCATTCATTAAGAAATTTTCTGTATCTTTTCCCCAGCCCAAGTTGAAGGAAAAGACGGCGTAGGATATGGCCCAGGCCACGATAACAGCATAATAAGTTGAAATGACAAATGATATCGCAACTTGCCACCAGCCGATCCATTCTTTTCCTTTCCCCATTCTGGCGTAGGACAGCGGAGCCGATCCTCTGTATTTGTGACCGATTGTAAATTCCATTATGAGAAGAGGAATTCCTGCGGTTAACAGTGCAAACAAATACGGCAGAAAGAATGCGCCGCCACCGTTTTCATAAGCGACAGCCGGAAATCTCCAAATATTCCCTAAACCGATAGCAGAACCGACTGCAGCCATGATAAAACCCGCTCTTGTTCCCCATTGCGGACGATTATCCATAAGCTTCCTCCTTTACCTTTTTGAAACATCAGAAAACAGTGAATTTTCTAATTATTATTATTGAATAGTATATCCAGTCTATTTGCCTATGTCAAAGTATTTTTTTAAGAAAATAGACGCATGTCCTTTTTGCTTAAATGAAAAAAGCATTCTGCATGGGTTTTGCAGAATGCCTGGAAACATTTACTCTTTTTGATCGGATTTCTCGTCCGTTTTTTCGCCTTTGGACGGAATCTGAATGGATGGCGCCGTCTGGCTGCCGCTTCCGCTGTAGAAGTCTGGCACATCTCCGTGAACCGCCTGAATCGTCGCCGGAACCGTATTTTTGACAACCGCGGTTTTTGTCGCAAACGGAATGACCACGCGAATTTTGACCTCGACAAGGACGCCGATATTAATTAGTGCGTTATTAATGCCGTATGGTTTGACGCTCTGTTTGAAATCTGTAAAGACATCGCCGATGATATTGAGACGTACAGGGATTTTTGGCCCCAGGTTTCCAAGGAGCGAGTTTCCGGTTGTCTGTCCGAGAGGAATGTTGTAAATAACACCGTCATGGCGGTCTTTAGGCGTTTTTGCAGAAGAATTAAATTCTTCCGTTTCTGTTTCTTTCAACTTATGATGAAGCTGTTTCGTGATTTTCGAATGCATATCCCGGTGAACATGGGAGTTGAAGTCGATCGTCGTCACTTTTCCATTTTCATCCGACTTCATCTCCACCATGTTTTTCACATTTTCATCTTCGCTCATATAGTCCTCAACGGCTTCCTGGATGACGTGGGTTGCAATCCTGTTTGTCTCCATCTCCGCGATGTTCAGAAGCGTCGGCTTGATTGATGTGTTGATAATCAATAAACTGGCTGTTGTGGAAAGAATGAAAAAGACAAACGAAAGAAGCATGACATACCGAAAAGGCAAAGGTCCTCTTTTTGACAGAGGGCCGCGAAATCTTCGCAAGCAAAATCCCCCCTTACATCACAAGTGTATGCTTGTAAGAGGGGATATACGATTCAATCAGACAACTTTATTCCGTCATTTTCAAAAGGGCCTCTTTCCCGCTCATCCCTTCATAGATGCCAAGCGCTTTCGCCGCATCTGTCACAGATTCGAGCGGGGCTTCGAGAAGCTGGTCGATCGTCCTGACGCCGACCGCCCTTGCCGCGACGATCTTTCGTTCCTTTAATTTATCGTTCAGCAGCGCGACGTCAAGCGCTCCGCACATAATATATCCATGGTCGTTTGCAACCGCCATAAAATTCGTTTTTGGCAATTTGACGGTGACAGCCGTGAAGGGCTGATCTTCGATCATGATCGGAGTTAAGTTTACCATCGCAATCCCTCCCTTTACCACCAATCTATGATAAAGCGGAAAGACATGTTCCGGGCTTTTCCGGACAGGGGTTCATACACGCGGCCGGATTGAAGAGCCCTTCTTGTTCAGCTTCCAGGAAAGCAGGTCCCGCAAAAATTCGGGCATAAAATAGTCGATATGAAGGCGATCGCGAATGGCGGGAAACAGTCTCGAGAGCGTAAACATGTCAATGGTGGCGATGTTATACACCCTGTCCGTTTCAAGCTGCGCACCATTGACCGAGAGCTTTTCGGGGTCAAGCCCTGAGTACATCATTTTCCCCATGACTTTCCCGCGGAAGCCGAGCCCTTTGATGCGGAGCTGCTCCGTTTCCTTGAGCGAAGCTATGCGGACGATTTCTTTAAGCTCGGCTCCTGTCAGCTGAACGGCGACCGGATTGATCGGATGCGGACAAATGCGATGAATGTCTTCTTTTGTGACAGGACCTTCCAAAAGAGATTCAAGCACAATCCCGGCGTTGACCATTCCGATTTCGGCATCACACCATTCCTTCAGGGCGTCAGCGAGCAGTTGCGGCAAAGGCGATGTTCGAAACCAGGCGGCTTCAAGCGGCTGATCCAGGACCGTCACGAATTCCTGCAGCTGTCGTTTTGCCTCTTTTTCCTGTTTGTTCAGCATCAGCACAGCTTCTTTCGATTCGTTTTTCCAGTCGGCCGTTTTCAGAACGCTTGCCTTTTTAGCTTCCAGCCGTTTATCGAACTCGAGTTCAACATGGCCGACATAGTGTCCGAATTTTTCAGCGCAGGCGAGCAACACGCCGTCTTTCAACATGCCGTCTTCAAGCAGATGATGGGTGTGTGAGCCAAGGATCACATCGATTTCGGGAAATGCTTTCGCTGCGCGCTCATCGTCTAAAATGCCCAGGTGAGAGAGAAGAATTGTGATATCCGCTTTTCCTTTTATCTCTTGCAATATCTCGGCAATGCTTGCGAATGCATCCGTGACTTTCCAATCGAGCTGGGCGTAAATCGGATAATAGGGAACCGTCACACCGAGGATCGCAAGGGTGATGCCGCCCGTCAGCGTTTTGATCATATAAGGCTGCACCCAGGGCGGCCGGTTTCCCCTCATGTCGAACAAGTTGGAGACAATGACCGGAAATGAGGCGCCGTCATAGAGCGTATCCAGCTCTTGATGCGGCAATGTGATTCCTTCATTATTTCCGATCGTGACGGCGTCATAGTGCAGATGATTCAGGAGCTCCACATTCGCTTTTCCGAACGACGCTTCTGATATCGGGTGAAACCTGTCGACGTGATCGCCGATATCGAACAGAAGCACCTCTTCCTGTTGATCCGCGTGTTGTTGCCTTTGTGTCTGGATATAATCAACGATTTTCGGCCAGTTTTCAAAATGGCTGTGCAAATCGTTTGTATGATAAATATGGAGCTTTTTCCGCATGCAAATCTCTCCCTAATGTTTAACTGAATACACCCTGATAGATTAATCTGAGTCCGATCAGAATCAGAACAAACCGCATGATGACAACGATTGTTTTCGTCTGCATTTTTTTATTGATCAGGGCGCCTAGCTGTCCGCCAAACCATGCGCCGGGAATGAGCGCCAATGCATAGAGCCAATCGACATGGCCTGAGATGACATGGCCGACAGAACCCGCAACAGACGACAGAAAAATGATAAACATCGATGTTGCAACAGCGACGCGGGTCGGAAACAAAAACAGCAGCATCATCGCCGGCACCATCAATGAGCCGCCCCCAATGCCGAATAATCCGCCGAGGAAGCCGACAAAAAACGCGATCGCAATTCCGGTGAGCGGATGGTAGGAATACGTGTAATCCCGGCCTTCGTCATCTTTAAAGGTACGGATGATGCCGGCATGTTCCCGATCGGCAGCTTTTAATTTTTTCTTAAGCATTAGGGAAAGGGATATGAGAATCATAAACATCCCGAACCACAGGGAAAACGAATCTGCGCTGAAATACTTGGAAACATGCGCCCCGGCGATGCTTCCGGGCCCTGATCCGATGAAAAAAATAAGACCGCTCTTGTAATCGACGGTTTTATACTTCATATAAGCTATCGTTGAAGAGAGCCCCGTAAAAATGATGACGAGAAGCGATGTGCCCACCGCTATTTGCGGTGTCACATGTTCAAACATCCCGTGAATGCCGGCTAAAAAAAGCAGAGAAGGAACAATGACCACTCCTCCTCCTAGACCGACAAGACTGCCGATGGTTCCGGCGATGAATCCAAGTACGATCAGTATGAAATATTCCATAAAAAGTCCTCTTTTCTAGCTGAATAAATCGAGCTGTCTTGGCGTGAGCCCTTTATAGTCAAGATCCAACAATTCCATCATTTGTTTGCCGTTTTCGGCGGCATCTCCTCCGGAATTGTTGTTAAACAGCACATATAGATTTTTTGACTGCTGTTTTAGCAGCTCCAGGTTTTCCTTCCAGTCGAGCAGTTCCTGTTTATTATATAAATACAAATACCTGACTTCCCGCCAGTTTTGCCCTGAAGACGGCCTTGTCCATCCCTCTTTATTGCGCCCGTGGAAGCGGACGAGCGTTTTTTCGCTGTCTGTCGCATGAAGGACGGTCGGAATGCTGCCTTCACCGATCTGCGGTTCATCGCAAATGCTGTGAATCCAGTTTTGCTCCCCCATGAAGGCGAGCGTCTTATCGTAAAACTGCGGGATAAACCATGACCGGTGCCTGAATTCGAGGGCGCACGGAATGTCTCCCATTTTCTCTTTGCACCATCTTAAGTAATCGACATTTTCCTTCCGGCAGTCAAACCATGGCGGAAACTGAAACAGCACCATCGCTAGCTTGTTTGCTTTTATGTATGGCGTTAAGGAAAGCTTGAAGGCGTCAAACATTTCATCTTTCGATTCAAAGGGGATTTCCCCGCGCTGATGACCGGTCATCCCCTGGTAAGCCTTTATGATAAACTGAAAGAATTCCGGCGTTTCTTTCACCCATTTTTCATTGTTCCGCTCCGGCTGAATCGCATAAAAGCTCGCATCCAATTCTACGATCGGAAAGTGAGCGGAATAGTGGATCAGTTTGTTTTGGCTGCTCGTTTTGGGCGGATACAGGCTGTCATGGTCCCCCCATCCCGTTAATCCGATATAAATCAATGCAGTTCACCTCTCTTTTTAGTTTATCACAGGTTTTTTTCAGAATCTTATATTTAGGCCTGTTTGTAGCTTTTCCTTTTTTAGAGGCGGAATTCTTTTCCGTAAAAAAGAAGCCGGATCCCGGCTTCTTTTTTCATCCTTTCAGCGTGATTGAAAACCCTTGCAGACTAGGAAGGCCGAGCATCGGAGCAGACTTTCACAGGATGTGATGACGGCGGCGTTCAGGCAGGACGCCTGCGCAATTAGTCGCCGATCCTTGTAATAATTCGTGAGCACCGAAGCGCAGGCCTGACAACGAATGCGAGGGTTTGTCGACACGCTGAGAAGCCGGAATCTCCGGCTCCTTTAACGCGCTTTCTTAGGAAAAAGAGTAAAGCTGAAGCTGTAAAGAAAATCGATCGCAAGAATAAGCGTCCATAAAGACGCGAGCCGTATGAGGGGCTCGGTTCTTTCCGCGTCACCGATGTAGAGATGCATTCCGGCTAAAATCGCCGCTCCAACCGCCCAGGCCAGCAAATGGCGCAGCCAGCCTTCACGCTCTCTTTTGGCATGTTCTTTGCCGTATTGCGGTCCCTTATCAGGCTTCGGGCCCCCGGCAAAACGGTAGGCGAACCTGGCATCGGCCCATTTGATCATGCGGCTGCCGAATGCGATGCTGACTCCGATATATATGGCAGCCAAACCGTGCAGTGTGTCCGCTTTCGCCCCATTATGCAGATCGGCCGCTGTCGCTATCAGCAAAAGCAAATCCAACACAGGGGTGCAAGCAAACATGATCATGCCGATTGTCTTCTTCCTTGCAATATATCGAAAAAACAGTCCCAACAGAATAAAGATCCAGAATCCAATTTCACAGGCGATTATCAAAAAAGCGATCATCTAATGTTGGCCTCTCCTTTTTAATACAAACGTGTCAAAAAAAATAATAACACACATGTATTAAATAACACAACCGTGTTATAATAAATATATGCCAAAAATCGTTGATCATGAAAAACAAAAAGAGAAGATAGCCGAAGCCGTTTGGAATGTGATTCACAGCGAAGGTCTGGAACAGTGCACCGTCCGGAAGATTGCAAAGGAGGCCGGACTCTCCGCAGGTTCTTTGCGGCACTATTTTCCAAACCAGTCTGAACTGTTGATTTACTCAATGAAGCTTGTCACAAACAGGGTAAAAGTGCGGATTGAAAATATGAGGTTTACAGGAACACCTGTCGAGTGTGTCAAACAGCTTCTCCTCCAGCTTTTGCCCATAGACGAAGAAAGAAAACTGGAAATGGAGGCTTGGCTTTCATTTACGGTGAAATCGCTCAGTGACCCGGCGCTCAGACCGTTAACGAAGGAGATGAATGAAGAAATTTATTCAGCGTGCAGACTGGCTGTCGATACAATCAATAGATCCGGTGAGATGTCCGGTATTGATGTGAGCTGGGAAACAGAACGGCTGTATGCACTTGTTGACGGATTGGCGCTGCACACCCTCTTTGAGCCCGAACGAGTCACAGCCGAAATGATCGATTCCATATTGACAAGCCATTTCAAAGCATTGAAAAAATGATGAAACAGCCCGGTGTGCCGGGCTGTTTTACTTTTAGCAAACCTCTGAATATGCTTTGTTTTTAAGCCACTCTCCCCCGGCTTCTTCAGACGTCCCCTCACCATCAAAGACAAGCCTGCCCCGATTGAAGACAGCCGTGATACGGCAGGGAAAGACATGGCCTTCATAAAGGCTGTGCTGATGCCTCGCAAACATATTTTCCTTTGTCACAGTAAACGTCTCCGACAGATTCACCACTGCAAAGTCGGCATCATAGCCGATTTTAATTTGTCCCTTTCGTTCGCCAAGGCCAAAGCGCTCAGCTGGAGCCCGCGCCGTCCATTCCGCCGCCTTAACGAGCGGCGCTTTGTTTGCCAAAGCAAGCTCGATTATCGCAAGCAGGGTGAACTGTCCGCCGCTGATCCCGCCCCATACACTAAAAAAGTTTTCGCCTTCTTTTAATGCCTGAGGGCATGGGGAATGATCTGAAGAGACGAAATCGATTTTCCCTGCAAGCAAAGCTTTGACAAGTGCCGATTGCCGGTCTTTTGAACGCAGCGGAGGCGCACATTTAGCCACAGCCCCTTTTTCTAAAACCGCCCCATGATCAAAGAGGAGATAATGCGGACACGTTTCCAATGACACGTTCATACCTTCCTGTCTCGCTTCCCCAATCAAATCGACCGCTTCCTTTGTACTGATATGCACAAAATGAAGCGGACAGCCCGTGATCCGGGCAAATTGCAGGGCGCGGAAAACCGCTTCTGCTTCGGCCTCAGGCGGCCTTGAAGCAGCATAGGCATCCCCGTCCGTCATCCCGCCGTTTTCCGCTTCTTTTTGCAGAAACTTGGTAATGGCATCACTTTCAGCATGAAGCGCCAGGATGTTCCCACAGGATGCAATTTCCTTCATGCCGTGTAAGAGTGTCATATCGTCGGAAGCTTGAAATTCGTCATTTCCAGACATGGAAAGAAAGGCCTTAAAACCGATCGCTCCGGCATCGGCCATCTTTCTGAGCTGCTCCCGATTTCCGGGAACAAGGCCGCCCCAAAGCGCAAAATCGGTGAGGGACTTCTCTTTGGCAATGTCAGCCTTCTCCCGCAGCGCCTCAACGGTGACGGTTGAGGGAATGCCGTTTAAAGGCATATCAAAATAAGTGGTGCATCCGCCGGCAGCCATCATTTGCGAGCCGTTTGCGATCCCTTCCCAATTTGCCCGGCCCGGTTCGCTGAAATGGACATGGCAGTCGACCGTTCCCGGGAAGACGTGCAGTCCTTCAGCCTGAAAAACCTTTTCAGCCATGTTTTCATCAAGCTCGCCGAGCTCTATGATGATTCCGTCTTTTACGCCGATATCCGTTTTTTTCACACCTTCAGGACAGACGGCTTCGGCACCTTGCAGCAGCAAGTCATACTTTTTCATGAAACTCCTCCTCTGCAGCAGCTTTTTCATGATAAAAGGAAAGGGCAGCCTGCAGCGCTTTTCCCGGCAGAACGGATGCCCCGGTCTGAAGCAGAACCGCTTCAAGCGCAGCCAAGGTAAACAGGACATTCTCTTTTCGGCAGCTGTATCCCATTGTTCCGATCCGCCAAATCCTGCCGTGCAGGGGACCGAATGAGCTGGCGATTTCCACCCCGAAATCGGCGAGCATCATCCTTCTGACCTGATCTGCGTCAATCTGATCCGGCACTTTGACACATGTGACAGTCGCAAGCTTCTTCTCTCCTTCCACGAACAAGTCCAAGCCCGTTGCTTTGATTCCTTCTATTAAAGCCGCTTCATGAAGGCGGTGTCTTTTAAAACGCTCGGAAAGCCCTTCTTCAAGAACGAGACGGGCCCCTTCCCGTAAACCGTACAGCATGGAAGTCGCTTCTGTGTGGTGGTTCAGCCGTCTCGGGCTCCAGTAATCCATCAGCTGACTGATGTCAAAATAATTGCTGGCGACAGGCATACAACCGCCTTCCCGCAGCAAATCTTGTTCTGTCGCAATGCCCTGTTCGACCTTTTTCCGTTGGTTGATCCGCTCTTCTATCCGGCTGTTAAACGTGATCGGCGCCATCCCCGAAGGAACGGACAGGCACTTTTGCGTGCCGGCGATGACGGCGTCAAGACACCACTCATCCGTATTCACATCCGTGCCGCCGGTTGTAGCCACCGCGTCGACAACACACAAAACATCGAGCTCGCGGCAGGCCCGGCCGATTTCCCGAAGGGGCTGAATGCATCCGGTCGATGTCTCCCCGTGCACAATCGCAACGATATCTGGTTTGACCCGATTGATTTCAGCGATGACGTCCTCCGGGGCAAAAACCTCTCCCCAAGGACATTCCATCGTATACACATCTGCGTGATAGCGTTCACAGATTTCGGCCAAAAGGGAGCCGAATCTTCCGAAAATCGGGATGAGCACCTTGTCTTTCGGGAAGATGATGCTCGCAAGCACGGCTTCGAGTCCTGCTCTTGATGTCCCGTCGAGGGGAAACGCCCACTTGTTTTTCGTCCGGAAAATCTGCCTCAAGAGCTGCATGACTTCGTTCATCATTTCTGTAAATACCGGATCAAATTGCCCCACTATAGGATTTGAGAGTGCGCTCAGCACTCTTGGATGCACCTCGACCGGCCCCGGGGTCATGATCGTCCGTTTTGGAATCTTCATTTCTCCGATTGTCATTGTTCTTTCTCCTTTCATTCATATGCCAGCTTGTATAAAACATCGGACAAGAGCCGGATTCCCGAATCAAGATCATTGGAGGATGTCCACTCCTCGGGGGAATGGCTGATGCCGTTTTTGCTTGGAACGAACAGCAGCGCCGTCGGACAGTGCGCACCAAAAATCTGGGCGTCGTGCCCCGCTCCGCTCACCATTTCCTGATACGTGACATGCGCATTCTCGGCCGATTGTTTCGAGATACGGATCAGCTCCGGGTCCATCATAACGGGCTTCACATTCGTCGTTTGCGAGACGTCGACCTCTATGCCCCATTCTTTTGACAGCTCTCTGAAGAACGCAAAAATATCCTCGCAATATTGGACCAAAACCGCTTCATTATGATGGCGGATATCGAGCGAAAAAACGGCTTCGCCCGCGATTACATTCGGCATGTTCGGCTTCGCTTCAAGCCGGCCGACGGTCGCTGTTAGGAGCGGATCGACGGCATTCGCCTTCTTTGTCAGATAAGAAATGCATAGTGCCGAAAATGCCAGCGCATCCTTCCGCACATTCATCGGTGTCGTTCCGGCATGGTTGCTTTGACCCTTGACTGTCACGGTATAGCGCTTTTGACCGACAATGTCCGTCACAATTCCGATCTGCCTGCCGCTCGCCTCAAGAATGCCGCCTTGTTCGATATGAAGCTCGATAAAACATTCGGCATCATGTCTGAAAGGCGGCCTGTAATGTCCATTCCCAAAACCGCAATCCTTCATCGCCCGCTCAAGCGGGATTCCGTCCCGGTCAAAAACAGGCGGAGCGTGACAGCAATCAAACAAACCGGTGATGTTTCCCGATCCCCAAAATGTCAGAGGAAAACGGCTCCCTTCTTCCTCACACAGCGATACGGTTTCAATGGTCGTTTTCGGCGGCCCGTATGTATCGAGGAGTTTTTTTGCCGCAAACAGGCTGGCCAAAACCCCGTATGCTCCGTCAAATTTCCCTCCGTTTGCGACCGTATCGATATGCGAACCGGTCAATATCGATCTCTTCTTCTCGGTTCCTTCTATTCTTCCAAACAGGTTGCCTGCGTCATCAAAATAAGCGTCCATCCCAAAGCCTTCCATCATCTTCTTTAGAGCATGCTGGGCGTTTTGCCACGGCTCGGAGTATAGAAGCCTTGTCACGCCCCCTTCCCCGCTTTTTCCAAATGAAGCAAGCCAATGGATCATGTCTTCAATTCTGTCCGATGCGCTCCCGTCGGTTATATGCGTATCAATGGTCATGAAAGAAGCTTCCTTTCTTTTTCTCGTTATATTTCTTGACAACTTCCTATCTAAAATCTAGTTTACTGTTAATATAAAACATATACATCGGCAGATTTGTCACAAATCCAGTATTTTTTTGTTGATGTTGACTAATAAGGAAACAGCCGTTTACGAAAAAGGAGGTCTAATGCAGCAATGAATATTTTTGAGATCTTGGAGCTTCCCGTTTTTAAAGGAGCAAAACTCGCCGCCGGAGAATCGGGCGGTTTCAGACAGATTGAGCACATTAACATGATGGATGCCCCCGACATTGCCGATTTTTTGCATCAGGGTGAGCTTCTGGTGACGACCGCTTATCACATCAAAGACCACCCGCAATTATTAAAGGATTTGATCGAAAAAATGGTCAGACGCGGATGTGCGGGACTGGGCCTTAAAACGAAGCGCTTTCTGCAGGAAATTCCGGAAGACGTGATCAAACTTGCCGATAAAAGGGCTTTTCCGATTATTGAATTAAGTGATAACGTCCGCCTCGGAGACATTGTCAATCATACATTGAGCCGCATTTTAGATAAACGGACGGCAGAGCTTGAACAAGCGATTAAAGCGCAAAAGCAATTTACAAGCCATATTATGAGCGGAAAAAGCGTTCAGTCCCTTATAAAAAACATCTCCATTACGCTGAATCTGCCCGTTCTGCTTTTAAACCGGCACCTCAAGCCGGCCGCTTCCTCAAAAGCAGGGATGTGTGAGGCGCCTCCGCTTTATGAAGGTCTTTTCCAAAGAAACAGCAAAACGGCATTTACATGCTTTTCAACCCTTTCCAAACGACAAACCTTTTCGGTATTTCCGATTTATACTCATGAAAAAAAATGCGGATTTCTGGTCGTATGCGGGATGATTCCCATAGAGGACAAAGGCTTGCTTTTAACGATTGAACAAGCCGCCAATGTGATCGGCTTTGAACTGATGAAAGAAAACGCGCTAAAGCAATATACGAGAAGAGCGCGCAATGAATTTTTCAGCAATTTTTTAGAGGGCTCCTTTTCTTCGCCAGCGGAAATCAAAAACCGGGCCAAGGAATTCAAGCTGAAATCGGATCAAAAATATGTATGTATCACCGGCAAATTGGACCGCAAAGAACAGGCGGTGAGCTTTACTGAAAACCAGCTTGAGTCAGACAGCGTGTTTGAGTGTCTTGAAGAAGAGCTGGCCGATTTTCCATTTCCGCCCCACCTTTTCACGAAAGGAAATATGTGTGTCCTGCTCGCTGAGGGAACCGACAGCTGGGCTGAAATGAACGCAGCGGTCTGCGGTTTTTTAAGGCGGTTTCAACAGCTCTGTGCCAAGCATTTTCAGCGAACGATTTCTTTCGGGATCAGCAACCTCAGCCATCAGCTGCTCGATGTTCCCGGCATCTTCAAAGAAGCGGTCGACGCCCTTCATTCCGGACACCTTTCCGGAAGCACCGAATTCATCCAGACGTATCATACGAAAGATGTCTCAGAGCTCTTAAGGATGGTTCCCATTGATGACTTGAAAAAATTTTATACATACACACTGCAAAAACTGGCGAACCTGCCCGGCGATGATCATGGGCTCCTTCATACATTATCCGTTTATTTGGAAACGCACTGCCAGATTTCCGAAACGGCCAAACGCCTTTATGTTCATCGAAATACGGTCATCTACAGGCTTGAAAAATGCGAAGAGCTGCTCGGGAAAAGCCTGAAAGATGCAGATACAACGCTTCGCTTGAGGCTGGCGCTGAGAATTCAAATGATGCTTGGATTGTAAGAAAATCTAACGTTCTTTGAAACAATCATTACTCAGTGTCCGGGGGACCTTTTGATTCGGACATGATCAGGGCGCTGTATGGGCGACCATTACAGCGCAATTGTCGGCCATGATTTCGCTGCATTTCCCGCTGAAACCGCAGCATGTTTCCGCAGGTCGCGACCATCATCGGCCACTCTCGGGGCTCCATCTGATATCGACAGATTTAAAGAATCAGACAGACAATAATGCAAGAGATTGCAAAATATATACCCATTTCCCGATCGCGATTAAGTGGTTTTTCCAATAAAAAACAAATGATATACTACAGGGACCGACTCTTAAAAAATTCCCGAGATTTGTTGGTTTCATATGTATGCTGCCGAGAATACATATGAAGGAAGGCGATTCGAACCATACCAAATATTTCTAAAGGGAGGCGGCACAGTATGTTTTCTTTCTGGCTGACCACAGCTTTTCTCGCCGCTATCATTTTCGGAATATCCTTTATATTCCGGAAAAAGGAATCCCCATTGCAGTACGCAATTCCGTCAGGTGTCATGACGCTCGGCATCATCAGTTTGATCATCGGCGGTTGGGAGGGATGTACATCGGCGGCATCAGCACATCCATCTTCCTGTCATCGGTTATCGCATTGCTTTTGATATGCGTTTTCGGATTGCTGAAGGAACAAGATTAAACGAAAACAGCGGGGCTGCTCCGCGCTTTTTCACGACCAGCCGGCAGCATGGGCAATCATTAAGAAAACAACAGCCGCTACCATCCAGATACAAAAAAGCGGAAGGATGAATTTCACCCAGCGATTCCAGGAAATACGGCTGACAGCAAGCGTCGCCATAAAGTAGCCCGATGTCGGAAAAAGGATGTTTGAAAAGCCGTCGCCGAATTGGAAGGCCAGTATCGCCGTCTGCCTCGTCATGCCGACGATATCAGCCAAAGGCGCCATGATCGGCATCATGATTAAAGCCTGTCCGCTTCCGCTCGGCACGAAAAAGTTAAACAGCATCTGTGTCAACAGCATGGCTGCAACGGTCAAATAGGAAGGAAGCTGGGAAACGGCATGTGACAGCCCATAAACAATCGTGTCCATAATCTGTCCTTCATTCATGACGACCGCGACCCCTCTGGCAATCCCGCAAACCATTGCGCCGATGAGGACTTCTTTAAATCCTTCATTGAAAGATTCGGCAATGTCTCTTGCACTCATTCCGGCAATACATGCCGGAATAACGGCGAGCGCTAGAAAATACCCCGACATTGTCACCATGTCCCACCGGAAGGTAATCACACATCCGATCAATCCGGCAAACAAAATGAGTGCCGCGGTTCCGGCCCATTTCACCCGTTTGCCCGGTTTAAAAGCGGACACCGGTTCAGCCGCCTCCATTCCTGTTAAGCTTTTTTCCGGATTTGCTTTGACCTTTTCTCCATATGCCAGCACATAGATGGCAGCAAGCGCCGTTATGACAAGAAAGATGACCGCTCTGTACCCCATGCCGGAGTAAAGAGGCAGGCCCGCAATCGTTTGCGAGATGCCCACTGTGAAGGGGTTTGTCAAGGCGCTCGTAAAGCCGGCAATCGTCCCGCATAACGCGATTGCTGCCGCGGTCATCCTGTCGTATCCGAAAGACAGCACAAGCGGCAGAATGACAGGGACATAAACGATTGACAGTTCAGGTGTCCCGATAAAACAGGCGATACCTGAAAAAACGAAGATGAAGACTGGAATAACAAAAACCGGCCTTCTGCTGAAGATGCCCGCCAGCAAGCGGACGCCTATTTCAATGACCGACGCTTTTCGCAAAACGGCAAATACACCGCCGACCATAAAGGTAAAGACGATGATCGGAGCGGCTTCCGTCATCCCTTTCGGAACCGCGGACAAGAGCGACAGCACATCGACCGGAGTCTGTTCAACCCGTTTGTATGATCCGGGATCAATCATTTCCCTGCCATCCGGACTTTCCACTCTTTGATATTCCCCTGCAGGCACCAGGTATGTCGAAAGCGCCATCAATCCAATCATGACAGCGAGGATGACATAAATATGGGGAAACTCATGTTTACGCTTCTCATTCTTTTTCAAATCCCCGCGTTGATAGGCCGGCATTCCCATTTTGATCATCTCCTTCATCCAATGTGAGCTTTTTTTACATCTTAAATGAACCCAGAAACCGTTCGCATTGAAAGATCATCCGAATCCAAGAAGATTTTCAGTTAAATTATCTAAAAAACGCGTTTTGATCCAGTTCATCGGCAGATTTTCTTCCAAAAAAAACAAGCGTAAATCTCCACTATTCGTTTTTAGTATTTTCATGTAAAGTCATAAGAAAAAGAAGCAGATAAAAGGAGAGGTCTATATTGCAGCAATGGATTAAAGAAACGGCAAGAGGAAAAAGAGGCGCAAGGGATTTAACTTATGAAGAAGCCAAAGAGGCCGCCGAAGCCATCATGACAGGCAAAGCCACACCCGCCCAGACCGCCGCTTTTTTGATAGCGGAGCGCATGAAAACGGAGTCGGCCGAAGAGCTGCTCGCCTTTATTGAAGCCTTGAGAAATCACTCCAAACAACTGCCCATATCTCCGGAGATTCAAGAAAAGGTGATTGATTTTGCCGGTCCGTACACGGGAAGACATTCGTTTTTGGCAACGATTCCCGTCTCGATTCTTCTCGCAGCAAACGGTCTTCCCTCATGTTTGCACAGCAGTGATTCCCTGCCGCCAAAATATGGGACAAGCATAAAGGAAGTCCTGAACAAGCTGGGAATTTCCGCCGACGCTTGTCCCCGCCAGACGGCAAACACGCTTGAAGAGCTGTCAATCGGCTTCACTGCCGCTGAAAAGCTGTGCGAGCCGTTTTCCCGGATTCGGCAGATCCGCGAGGAAATCGGCGTCCGCACGATTCTGAATACAGCCGACAAACTGATCAATTTTTCAAACTCAAAAAAACTGATGCTTGGCGCTTTTCACAGAACAGCCATTCAAAAAATGCACCCTGTGTTTCAGCATCTTTCATATCAGGAAGTGTTTATCGTTCAAGGGGCTGAAGGATCTGAGGATGTTCCCGTCCACCGGGGGAGCTTTGTGTTCACCATCAAAGACGGCGGGATCACTTCGTTTATTTTGCAGCCTGAGGAATACGGTCTCCATGTCGAGGAAAGCAGGCAGAACAAGCCCCTGTCAGCCGTCGAACAGGCTGAAAAAATCGAAGCCGTTCTCTTTGGGGATGATTCGGAAGATGTGGAATACGAAAGAAAACAGGTGATCATGAACGCGGCATTGCGCTATTTCTTATTCGGTTTTCATCCGACAATCGAAGAAGGCATCCGGACCGCAGAACAGCAGCTTCGAGACGGATCAGGTCTCAACATTCTGAGAAAATGGCAAGCTACATTTACAAGACGGTAAGAAAACCGTAATCAAAATGACATTTCCTTTTCATGAAAACAATGGATAATAAAAACAAATGAAAAGGAGGTTTCAGCCGATGATTCGCATGTTTGCCATTCCGCTTCTATTCATGTTATCAGCCGTTTTCCCCCCTTTTGAAAAAGCCGACGCCGCCCCGCTTTTTTCACTGCAATCTTCGCTTCAGCCATCCGGCGCTTTAGAGGATTATTATGAGAATGCTGAAGGGAAAACGGGAGCGGCGCTCAAACAAGCGCTCCACGAAACGATTGATCATCATACAGAACTTTCATACAGCGAAGTCTGGGACGCGCTGAAAACGACGGATGAAGATCCGGCCAATCCCTATCATGTCCTGCTTCTTTATTCCGGACAGTCCCGTTCTAAAGATTTAAACGGAGGAAATGTGGGCGACTGGAACCGAGAGCACGTCTGGGCTAAATCACACGGAGACTTCGGTACAAGCAAAGGGCCCGGAACAGATTTGCATCACATCAGGCCAAGCGATGTGCAAGTGAATTCCGCCCGGGGCAACCTCGATTTTGATGAAGGCGGCAGCGCGTATCCTGGTGCCCCCGATAATTTTTACGACGGTGATTCATGGGAGCCGAACAGCCGGGTGAAAGGTGATGTCGCCAGAATGATTTTCTATATGGCCGTCCGCTATGAAGGTGATGACGGACACCCCGATCTCGAAATGAATGATAAAACAGGCAACGGCTCCCTGCCTTTCCACGGCAAAATGGCAGTCTTATTGAAATGGAACCAAGAAGATCCTGTCGATGATCTCGAGAGAAGAAGAAACAACATCATATATGAACGATACCAGCATAACCGCAATCCATTCATTGATCATCCCGAATGGGCCGAAGAGATTTGGCATTAGACGTTGTCAGCCGAGGGCGCTTACCGGGCGCCCTCTCTTTCTTAAACAATCTGTTTCCTCCCTGCAGATTTCCCCGTTAAACAGCAGAACAGCGCCATCCGAATCCGATATTCCCACATTGATCCACACCTTTGATACCCGACCATCATTTTGCAAACTTCTGCGTAGCCGCGAATTGTATTATAACGTAATAATACATTATAATAATGGTGAATACGTTAAGGAGGACTTCTATTTTGTTAAATAACGATAGTTCCAAACCTTTATACCTTCAGCTGAAACAAATCATCTCAGACGATATCAAGCGCGGCGTCTATTCTCCTTCCGAAAAACTGCCTGCTGAAAGCGAGCTTTGCCAGACCTATCAGGTGAGCCGGATTACGGTCCGAAAAGCGATTTCCGACCTTGTGGAAGAAGGCTATTTAACAAGGCAGCAAGGAAAAGGAACCTTCGTCAAAAGCCCGAAAATGAAACGGGAGCTTGTTGCCGTGGACGGCTATTCCGAATATATGATGTCGAGCGGAAAAAAGCCGAAGCATCAAGTCATTTCCGTGGAAACAATTACAGCTCCGGGGCACATCGCCAAGCGTCTCAAACTGCCAATTGACAGCCCCGTCCTCGAACTGAAGCGGGTCATGTTCAATGATGATCAGCCGTTTACGTTTGAAATCACCCACTACCCGCTCAGCCGGTTTCCTGATATCGGCCGATTCATCAGCGACTCTGTGTCCATGCATCACATTTTAAAAACAGAATACCAGGTCACTCCGGCCTACAATACGAAACTGTTAAACGTCGTGTTTGCAAAAGCGGAGGATAGCAAGCATCTCGCATGCGATATCGGGGATGCCCTCTTTGAGATTGATAAAGTCGCCTACTGCGCCAAAGACGATCCGATTTATTGTTCATTGTTTTTAATGCACACGAACCGTGTGACGTTTATGATTAACAGTTCTCATGAATGGGATTGATCCCGCAGTGTACACGGATGCCCGCAGCCGAACGCCCCATATGTCAGACATGTGTCTGCCGCCGCTTCGGCTGCATGCATGAGGGCTTTTTTGACATCCCGGCTTTTCAGATATGCCGTCAAAAATCCGGCGATAAACGAGTCGCCCGCTCCGAGCGTATCGACCGCCCGAACCGGAAAAACCGGCTGCTCGACGATGTTTCCTCCCCGGCCCAACACAGCACCCTTGTCCCCTCTTGTGACACATACCGTCTGCACGCCAAACCGGCTTGCATCGTCAATCAGCCTCAGACACTCCTCTTTTGTGAATCCGCTTCCTGAAAAGAAAGCATACGTCAAATAGGGACAAACACGTTCCATGTAAGCCCGGTCATGCTTTGTCGAAAAATCAAAAGACACCGGCGCAAGTCTGCTAAGCTCAAAAAGCGTCTGCTCCAACCGGCTGTACACGCTCGTATGAACGATATCATGGCTTTTGATCAACGCGGTGTCTTCATCGGTGAGCAACAAGCCGAGCTCAGATTGAATGCCGCCTTTGTTGGAGCGGACAAACACCCTGTCCCCCTGTTCATTGAGCTTGACGGCGGCCATTCCGTTTTGTCCGTGGGCCCGCCGGATTCTCGAGATATTGATCCCCTCTTTTTTGAGCACATTCAATACATGATCTCCGGCTTCATCAGTGCCGATAATCCCGATATATGCCGCTTCAGCTCCGGACCGCTTTGAGAGAACAGCGACGTTTAACGCATTGCCTCCGGGATAAAACATGTCCTGATCGATGTAATAATCAACGACATTGTCACCTATCGCAAGTATTTTCATCATCCATCCCCCATTATCCTTTTATGCTTCCTGCGGCAATGCCGCGGACGAAATACTTTTGCATCGCTAAAAACAGGATCACGATCGGCGCAGCAGAAATCGTCAAGCCGGCAAGCAGAACGCCCCAATCTGTGGCAAGAGCATCCCTGAATTGCATCAGACCGGCAGGAATCGTCTTCAAATTCTCATCATCAATAAAAATAATCGCAAACATGAATTCGTTCCATGTATGATAAGCCGTCAAAATCGCAGATGTCAGCAAGATCGGCAGACCCATTGGCAAGAAAATTCTGAAAAACACACCAAAGCTTGTGCAGCCGTCGATATATGCCGCTTCCTCAAGCTCTTTCGGAATCGCCAAAAAATACGAACGGATCAAAATGATGGTAAAAGGAATCCGATAAGCCGCATAAGGCAAGATCAGCGCCCAATACGTATTGTAAAGTCCGAGCGACTGAATGATGGAATAAAGGGGAACGATGCTGATCTGCGGCGTCAGCATCAGCCCGCCGAGACATAAAATAAAAACAGCCGATTTCATTTTAAATTCAAACCTCGCAAGGCCGTATGCCGCCCACGCGCTGACAAAGACGGTGATCACACACGTCAGAAACGTGACGATGACACTGTTCAAAAAATAAGCCGATATCCCTTGATTCCAAGCGGCCGCATAGTTTTCAAAATGCCATTCTTTCGGCAGCGACCAGCTGTGCTCGAAAATGTCCTCAGAACTCTTCAGCGAACTCAGCACCATCCACAAGAGCGGATAGCTGACAGCGGCCGTGTATAAAAGCAAATATAAGTATACGGCCGGCACACCGATATGGCGTTTCTTTATCCGGTATGAGGGTTTCGCCTTCCGGTTTGGAACTGCCCCGGACACTTCTATTTTCCCAGATGCCATCTGTTAATCCCCCTTTCCCGTTTTAAAAAGCCGCATTTGCATGACGGAAAGGCTGAGCGTGATCAGCAGAACAACGGTCGCAATCGCTGATGCATATCCCATCATATCCTGTGAAAATGCTTGCTTATACAAAAATGTCCCCAGCACCTCTGTGGCGTTTCCAGGGCCGCCGCCCGTCAAAATATAAGGTTCGTTGAAGACGGTAAAGGCACCGGTCAATGTCATCACGACGGCCACAAATGACATTTCCTTCGTCCCCGGGACAGTGATGGCAAAAAACGTCCTGATTTTTCCCGCTCCGTCCAGACGCGCCGCCTCATAAAGCTCGTCGGGGATTTTCTGAATGGCGATGATGTAGAGCATGGCGATATAGCCGACCGATTGCCACTGAGAAACAAAGATGACGGATAGCATCGCCGTTTCTTCATCGCCAAGCCAGGCCCTCGTCCATTGTTTCAATCCGGCGGCCTCTAAAAACTGATTGAGAAGGCCTGTCTCCGGGTTGTAAATAAAAGTAAACAACAAGGCGATCACGGTCATGGAAATGACAACAGGGAGGAAAAAAACCGTTCTGAAAAAAGGAGCTTGTTTTCTGAAAAGCCGATCCTCAAGGATGGCGGCGGTAACCAGCCCGCCGCCGACCTGGAACACAATGGAGACCAGCGCATAAAGCGCATTGTTTTTCAAGGACTGATAAAATACCGGATCGCGAAACAGCTGGATGTAATTGCCGAAGCCGACAAACGCTTTTTGCGGTTCAAACGTGCTCCACTTAAAAAAGCTCAAGAATATGTTTTGCAGGATCGGATAATAAACAAACAAAAGAAAAAGCAATGCCGGAAACAAAAAAATGAAGGGAAGCCACCGATTTTGGTTCACCAAAGCGTTTCAGCTCCTTTGCATTAAGATTTTGCCGCTTTTTGCACCTCTTTCATCACCGCTTCAGGCGTTTTGTCACCGCTGAGCATCTGCTGCACGTTTGTTAAATAGGCATCAACGACTTGAGGATCTGTATCCATATCAAACCAAGGGACCATCCCTTTCGCTTCATTGAGGCTTTTGACGGCTTCGAGCTGGTTGGAATCCGCATTTTCCCGCTTGGCCGTTCCTTTGACTGTACTGAACTTGCCGACATCTTTGACGAGTTTTTCACCCATTTTTTTTGACGTCAAAAATTTCAGAAACGCCATCGCTTCTTGCGGATGCTTTGTGTTCGCCGAAATCATAAAGCCCTCGGGCGCACCTGTCAGCATCCCCGGTCTCCCCTTTTGCCCGGCTATGTCGGGAAACGGAAACAAACCGAGGTTGACAGTGTCATTGACCAGCTTAATTTCCGATGTCTCCGCATAAATCATTCCGGCTTTTCCGCTTTTAAACTGCTGCCTGACATATTCGTGATCGATCGAGTTGACGTGTTTTGAAAAATAAGGCGAAAGCTCCTGCAATTTGGATAAAGCCTCGACATATCCTTTATCCGTGAAAGCGGCATTTTTCGTATGATAATCTTTTTCTCTTGTTTCTTCATCGACAAGCTTTTGATTGAGTGTCGCAATATAGTGGGAGATGGTCCACGGCGCTTTCGTTCCGAAAGCGATCGGTGTATAGCCGTTTTCTTTTAATACTTTGCAGACATCGATGAGTTCGTCCCATGTTTTCGGAGGTGAAAGACCGAGCTTTTTGAATATATCTTTGTTGTAAAAAAGCTCTTTGGAGGCCATTTGCCACGGCACACCGTACCTCTTTCCTTGAACACTGAACGGTTCAATCTGAGATTTCAACAGCTGTGAAGCCCATTTCTGATCATCTTTGTAATAAGACGTGAGATCAAGCGCCCTCTCGCCTCTGATGATTTTCTTGGCAAACTCATCGCTCCAGGCAAAATAAATGTCGGGAGGCTGACTCGTCCCCAGCATGACTTTGATCTTATCTTTATAGGAATCATTCAGCACCGCTTCCGTCTGAATGGAAACATCGGGATGGCTCTTTTCAAATTCCTTGACCGCTTCTTCGAAAAAGCTTTTTTCAGGCTCCTTCGGCCAGCGATGGAAAAATTTCAGCGATACTTTCCCCGATTCTGTTCCCGAGCTTTGAAACCCTGAACAGCCGCTTGTGAGCAGCATGAGGAAAACGGCGGCAGCAACAAATACGCATCTCTTTTTCAATGGTATACCTCCTTTTCATTCGCTAAAAAGAAACCGGGTGACGGCTAAAGATCGGCCTCGCCGCCACCCGCGGCTGAAATAAGATGTTATATAATGTTATATCAATACTCGACTTTCCACATATACCGTCTCGTTGTCAGCGGATGATTCCGCGCTTCAGCGAGAGCATCGGCATACATCCGCAGCACCCGGTTGAGCACGAGCGGAGCGAGATATCCTTGCATATCTTCATTGATATTTGAAAAATCGTATGTCTTGGCGTCGAGCACAGTCAGCTTTTTGCCGTATCTCTTTGAAAAAGCAAGCGCCCGCTCTTCAAGCGGCCTTGTTTCGTCCAGACCGAGCAGAATGATAAACGGGACCGACTCATCAATGATTTCAAACGGCCCGTGAAAATATTCCCCCGCGTGAATCGCCTGCGAATGAATCCATTGCATTTCCATCAGGATACATATGCTGTAGGAGTATGCGACACCATAGTTCGCACCGCTCGCCAGCGTATAAATGACCTGTTCTTTTTGATGGGTTTTGGCGAATTGCTGCGCTTTTTCGGCTTCTTTTTGCAAAGCTTCTTCATATACGGCCTGAAGTTTGTCAAGTCCGTCGATCACCTGTTCAAACTTTGCATGGTTTTCCAACACCCGCAACACACCGAAAACGATTTGATACAAAACGCCATAGTTTGTATTGATGGCCGCGGCTTCATCACCCCAGTCGTATTGCACGGCATATTGCGCCGCTTTGGCCAGCGGAGATGCCGGCTCAAAAGTCATGGCGATCGTCAGCGCGCCTTTATCCCTTGCAAAGCTTGCCGCTTTCACCGTTTCCGGCGTATTTCCGGAGTGCGAACACAAGATGACGAGCGATTTTTCTCCGAGCTGAACGGGATTGCGCTGGATGAATTCGTTTGAACTGTAGAGGTCAGAGCTGATGGATATGGATTCTCTGTCAAACACATATTTGCTCGGATACATAATCGCCGAAGACCCTCCACAAGCAACAAAGAAGACATGATCAATCGTTTTTCCCTTCAAATCTTGCAAAAAACCTTGAACTCCCGGATTTACCTTTGCTGTAGCCTGACTCAAATCATTCACTCCTTGCTTTTATTATATAACGTTATATAACATTATATATTGTTATGTTAATAGGTAACCGTTGTGGCTGTCAATATAATTTTCTGAAATTTTAAATAATAAATAAAAAAGCGCCTTAGGCGCTCATTTCATGTGATGAATGATCGTAGTCCCCGGGCTTTGCAACGAGCCTGACAACAGCCGTTCTTGTTCAATGTAAAATTCAAGTGCGGTGTGTCGTGAGATCACCTTTTAAGTATGCTGAGGATGTCAAACAGCGTATTTTTAATGACAAACTGCCGATATTCGATAGACCCTTGCGAATCGTGCAAAATCGGGCCGGGCATGCGGTGAACAGCTTCTTCAATCCTTTCTTCAACAGGCCGTTCTGCATCATTTAATACTTCTTCCACCTCTTGAGAGCGAAACGGAAAAGGGCAAACACCGCTGAAGGCGACGCGCATATGGCCGTCGATCTCCAGCGCGGAAATCGTCACCAATGGGTATCCCGTATCCCACCGCTGCCTGACTTTAATGTTTGCGAAAGGCTGCAGGAGATAGCGCTCTTCAGTCAACAGCAAAATGAGCATTTCACCCTTTTTCAGCTGCAATTGTTTGTCAAATACATCATGAATCGAATAGATATGTTTTCCATTGGCTCCCAACGTCACCACTTTGCTGTCGGTCAATAAAAAAGGGAGAACCGCTTCGCGATAAAAAATCTGTCCGCAAATATTGCCGCCGAGCGTAATTTTATTGCGTGACGTGTGATCAGCGATCTCTCTCACCGCTTTGCTTAATAAAGGAAAGCCCCGGCTTTCCGTGATTTCCGTCAATGTTAAAGCTGAACCTAGCGCAAGATAGCCCCGCTCAGATTGCAACATCCGGCATTCGGGTACTTCCTGAATATCGATAACCGCATTGAAACGGCCATGTGTGATTTGTTCTGTTCCCCCGGAAAAAAAGGCGGGGTTTTTTCCCTTCAAGTCAAGGTCCCGAAACAGCTGTGCCGCTTCTTGTGCGCTTTGCGGCCGGTAGTACTCAAAGTTAATGGAGATCATGCCGGCCCTCCTTCACTCGCCTTGCTAGTTCACAAATGAGAGAGAGCTGATTTAATGGGATCGCGGCAGCGATTGACAGGCTTACGTCGTGACAACCCGCTCCATCCTCCCATGCAAGATCGTTCCCGGCTTTCAGATGATATGTAAAAGTTCGCGTTTCTCCGCTGTGTTGCCCAGCCATGTCCCGCACGGCCGGGTCATCTTCAAGGCATCCGGCGCTCAGCATCCCGGTTCGGGTCCCTTCTTCCTGCAGCAGCATTGCCGAATCTTCGACATGGATGGTGGTGAGAACACATTGTTGAGGCAATCTTTGAATCGTTTTAAGGATGCCGGCAATGGCTTTCACGAATGAACACACCTCCAGGATTTACTATTTTTTCCTCTTCCATATATATTATCTCGCCTCATACTTTAAAACTCCATTTTCTCTGAAAAAGAAAAACGTTCACTCCTGTCATGAGTGAACGTTTTTTCAAGCTATTGTATGTCCAGCGCTCCGGCCGGGTCATACAGATGAACATCAATCTCTGGGAGCCTTCCCAGTGCAAGTCTTGCCATTTCTCGGCCAAGGTAAGGTCCTGAAGTCAGCCCTGAGGCGCCGAGTCCGTTGGCAATCAGCAGCCCCTTTAGACCGGGAAGCGGACCGATCACAGGAAGAAATCCCGGAGTGAACGGCCTGAATCCGACCCTCGTTTCCAGGATCGTTCCGTTCTCCAAACCGGGCGCAATGGTGAGCGCCTTTGTCAAAATTTCTTGAAGCCCGCCCGCTGTGACGCGGCAGTCGCCCAGTTCAGCGTCGTTTTCATGTGTCGCACCGGCAACAATTCTCCCGTCTTCAAACGCGAGAATGTACTGGTCATGCGGAGGCATGACCACCGGCCAGGCGGCTGTATCAGTCTCAGGCAGTCGGAGATGGACGATTTGCGCTTTTTGATAGGTGACCGCAAACTGGATTCCCAGCGGCTTCAGCAGCTCACTTGCCCAAGCCCCGGCTGTGATCAGCACCTGATCAGCGAACATCGTCCCCTCTGCGGTTTGAACACCGATCACCCGTCCGTCTTCATGCACTAAAGAGGCATTTCCCTCAAGCACTTTTGCACCGTGTTTTTGCGCGGCATTCACGAGTGCACGCCGCAGAGCTTTTCCGTTGACCCGTGCTGCGCCGCTGATATGAACGGCTCCGTATCCGTCTGCCAAGGGCGGAAATAAGCGTTTTGTTTCAGCGGGCGACAGCCGGGAAATCTCGCCGATCTCCGGCGCATCCTGGCGTCTCATGTATGCGCGCTCTTCCATTTTCTCCAGTTTTCGTTCGTCAGTGTGCAAGCTGATGGCGCCTGTCCGTTTGTACCCCGTGTCCGATTCTCCATCAGCTTCCAGCTGTTTAATCAAATCGGCGTAGTACCCGGCACCTCCCTTTGCGAGTTTGTACCAAGCCTGATTTCTGCGCTGGGAAAGCCAGGGACACACGATACCCGCCGCGGCATCTGTAGCCCTTCCTTGATCCCTGCGGTCAATTAATGTCACATCTGCACCGGCTTTTGCCAGATGATAAGCGGTGGACGCTCCGAGAATTCCTGCTCCGACTACGATATATGTCTTCATCAAAACACCTTTTTCATTTCTGTTTTCTACAAATATAACGGATCAAATCTTCTGAACACAACCGGTTTCACCTATGAATTTAACCGATGGCTACCGATATCACTCCGCTCACCATAAAAAGAGCCGCGATGATCCGCCGATGACCAAACCCTTCTGAAAGAAGGACGGCCCCCATCACCGTTCCGATCAAAATGCTGACCTCCCGAATCGGCGCCACATGACTGACAGGAGCGAAAACCATGACCGACAATGCCAAAATGTAGGCCAGAGAATTCAAAATACCGACCCCGGCCGCTTCGATTCGGTGTTGCTTCCATTCAGACCTGACTTGATGCCAGTTTTTTGCGGCAAAAGGCGTCAATAAGATGAAGCGCCCTAATGTATTGCAATAATCCAACAGCAAAGGCGGGACGAGAAAATGGCTGACCGCTGCTTTGTCAAGGAGGGTGTAAGCTGCGATGATTGCGCCGATCAACAGCCCGTAAAGGATTGGAATGAGCGATCCGGATTCTGTTAACCGCTTTATTCCCCCCGTGAAAAACAGAATGCTCACCACAATCAACAGGATGCCGATGACAGCGGGCAGCGTCAGTTGTTCATGAAAGACGACCACCGCGAGCAGACAGGTGATCAGCGGTCCTGTTCCTCTTGCGATCGGATAGACGAGTGAAAGATCGCCCTTTTGGTAACCCTTTTGAAGAACAAGAAAAAACCCTAAATGGGCAAGGATGCTCGCCATGATCAATACGATTTGCCAGATTCCAAAATCCGGCTTTTCATAAAGAACAACACCGATCGCCAAAGGGGTGTATACTATGGCGGCAATCGCAGTAAACAGCCAAATAAAAGCAGCTCCGCCTCCAGCCTTTTTGGAAAGATAGTTCCATGTTGCATGGATGAATGCCGATAACAATAGGATGCAAAATCCAGCGGCCGTCATGATACCGTCCTCCTTACCGAACACTGAAAAACAGTCATTTCTTGACGTTAATGTAACGCTTTAGTTCGCCATGCCATTTCCTGTCTTTGATAACATCAACCCAAACATCATACTTGCCGGATTTTAGCCTTTTCGTCGGAAAGCTTACACGGAAATGAGCTTTTCCGCGAGCTAGATAAATATCCTTATATAACAGAACTTTTCCTTTTTTATTGATTAAACGGACGGAAATCATCGCCCCTGTGACAGGGCTTTTTCCGGTCACCACGATAGATGAGGCGTTTTTTGAATAGGTATTGGCATCTGTTCTGAATTTAACCGCGCCTTTTGAAGGCATGGCCAGGGCTTTGGGACTTCCGGCCAATGCACCCAATAAGAAAATGACCACTATAAACATAGCCCTTATCTTAAATTTCACTGGACATGTCCTTTCTATAAATAGGATGAAAATCACATGTATACCTACATTATACATGACTTTATCATCTGACTAAAGGATTCTATTTGAAAGAAAAGCCGCATACCGCAGATTGCTATTTTAAGGAAAAAGAAAATAGCTGATGCCTGCAGATATGGGCTGGAACTGCCAATAAAGCTCCCTATGTTCGAATATCTCCCTTAAAGACAACTGTTGCGACAAACTATTCTAGCAAAATAAAAATTTGTTATTATATAAATATTATGGTAAAATGTTCTTATTATATTATATTGGAGGATGACATATGTTTAAAAAGTTTCTACAATTATTTGTTTTATTGCTGATTTTAGCAGCAGGTTTGGCGTCACATGCAGGAATTGCTTCCGCAGCGGATATGGATAGAAGCGGAAGACACAATTATAATTGGAATGTGGATTTTTATACAGATGCTAATCGCTATACAAAAAGAGCCGATACCGTAGATGTTACACTAAAAGTGCCATCAGATGGAACGTACTCTAAAACATACTGGGAAATGAAATTTCAAATGTATGGGGCAAACGGATGGACAACTCTCAACTTTGTGAAAACAGGTTATGTTTCCAAAAACTCTCCCTCTCACCGCTCTTTTGATATAAATGATTATACATATCTAAACAAAGGCGTATTTAAAAAAGGCTATGGAAACTGCAGAATAAAAGTGACATTTACAAAGGGAGACAAGGCTTTGGTTGGCAATACATACTATACAACGGTCTTTCGTGTAGATAATCAAAAATAAAATAACGTTTCGAAGAAGTTCTGCTTTGATATGATAAATGCACAGTGCGGCAAGGATTTCAGATTTCACGAATCATAAGAAGGCCCTCAACATGTGAGGAGCCTTTTTATATTATTTCAGGTAAAGAAGTATCACCGCATTTGTTTAATCATCGTTGTTTTAAATGAATGATGTGAGACCATCTTAATCAATAAAAAAAATAACCGCAGATCCATTCTTGTCCACTCTTAAAAAACAATGGCAACTTGAATGATATCTGCGGTACATAAAACGCATAAAATTTTTAAGGGTGTGATCCAATTTCAATCTGATCACACCCTTTGATATGAAAGGTTAACCGATTGACCCTTCCATTTCGAACTTGATCAAACGGTTCATTTCAACCGCGTATTCCATCGGCAGTTCTTTTGTGAACGGCTCGATGAAGCCCATGACGATCATTTCTGTCGCTTCTTCTTCAGAAATGCCGCGGCTCATCAAGTAGAAGAGCTGTTCTTCAGATACTTTGGAAACTTTTGCTTCGTGCTCCAATGAAATGTTGTCGTTTAAGATTTCATTGTAAGGAATCGTATCTGATGTTGATTTGTTATCCATAATCAGCGTGTCACATTCGATGTTTGAGCGGGCGCCTTCAGCTTTGCGGCCGAAATGGACGATTCCGCGGTATGTGACTTTTCCGCCTTGTTTTGAGATCGATTTTGACACGATCGTAGATGACGTATTCGGTGCCAGGTGGATCATTTTCGCACCTGCGTCCTGATGCTGTCCTTTTCCTGCAAGAGCGATAGAAAGCGTCATACCGCGAGCGCCTTCGCCTTTCAGGATGACGGCAGGGTATTTCATCGTCAGTTTGGAACCGATGTTTCCATCGATCCATTCCATTGTCGCGTTCGCTTCGCAAACGGCGCGTTTTGTAACAAGGTTAAAGACGTTGTTCGCCCAGTTTTGAATCGTCGTATAGCGGCAGTATCCGCCATTTTTGACGATGATTTCAACGACTGCGCTGTGAAGGGAGTTTGTTGTGTAAACAGGTGCTGTACATCCCTCTACATAGTGAACGTGCGCGCCTTCGTCGACGATGATCAGCGTCCGTTCAAACTGACCCATGTTTTCAGAGTTGATCCGGAAGTACGCCTGCAGCGGTGTCTCGACTTTGACGCCTTTTGGTACATAGATGAATGATCCGCCTGACCAAACGGCTGAGTTCAGGGCCGCAAATTTGTTGTCAGTCGGCGGAATGACTTTTGCCCAATGCTCGCGGAAAATGTCTTCATTTTCTTTGAGGGCGCTGTCCGTATCCTTAAAGATGATGCCTTGAGATTCAAGGTCTTCCTTCATGTTGTGGTAAACGACTTCTGATTCATACTGCGCGGATACACCGGCCAAATATTTTTGCTCAGCTTCAGGGATTCCGAGTTTGTCAAAAGTCTGTTTGATTTCTTCCGGCACTTCATCCCATGATCTTTCTGAACGCTCAGATGGTTTTACATAGTACGTAATTTCGTCAAAATTCAATGCGTTTAAATCTCCGCCCCATTGCGGCATTGGCATGTTGTAGAAATGTTCAAGAGATTTCAGACGAAACTCGAGCATCCACTCCGGCTCTTCTTTCATGCGTGAAATTTCTTCTACGATTTCTTTTGTCAGTCCCCGCTCTGAACGGAAAATGGAAACGTCTTTGTCGGCAAAACCGTATTTATATTCGCCGATATCCGGCATTTTTTTAGCCATCCATTTTCACTCCAATCTTTATTCATTATCGCTGTCTTCTTTGGCAACACCCTTTTCAAGGGCTTTCCAAGAAAGTGTCGCACATTTAATCCGGGCTGGAAACTTTGAAACGCCTTGAAGGGCTTCGATATCGCCTAAATCGATCGAATCGTCGTAGTCTTTGCCCTGCATCATATCCGAAAAGATCTGTGACATTTGAAGGGCGGTCCCCACGTCTTTTCCTTTGATCGCCTGCGTCATCATGGAAGCGGACGCCATGGAAATGGAGCAGCCTTCACCTTCAAATTTTGCGTCTTCTACCTTTTCGTCCGTAATCTTCATCGTCAGTCTGATCCGGTCACCGCATGTCGGGTTGTTCATGTCAACGACAATGCTGTCATTTAAAACCCCTTTATTTCGCGGATTTTTGTAGTGATCCATAATGACCTGCCGATACAGTGTATCCAAGTTCACATTAAAAGACATTTGTGAAATACTCCTTTGTCTTCTGAAGAGCTTCAATCAGTTTATCGATGTCTTCTTCTGTATTATACAGATAAAAGCTTGCTCTTGCAGTAGCGGAAACATTCAGCCATTTCATCAAAGGCTGTGCGCAGTGATGTCCGGCTCTGACAGCGACGCCTTCTGCGTCCAATACGGTTGCCACATCGTGAGGATGGACGTCTTCAAGGTTGAATGTCACGAGTCCTGCACGCTGCTTCGGTCCGTATACAGTTGCGCCTTCAAGCTCTTCAAAACGTTTTAGTGCATATGCTGCAAGACGATGTTCATGTTCTGAAATGGCGTCAAGTCCGATGTCTTCCAGGAAGTCAATCGCTGCACCCAATCCGATCGCACCGGCAATAATCGGTGTCCCCGCTTCGAATTTCCAAGGCAGCTCCTTCCAGGTTGATTCGTAAAGACCGACAAAATCAATCATTTCTCCGCCGAATTCCGCGGGTTCCATGTTTTCAAGCAGCGCTTTTTTGCCATACAATACTCCGATCCCGGTCGGGCCGCACATTTTGTGGGCGGAGAAAGTAAAGAAGTCGCAGTCCAAATCCTGAACATCGATCTTCATATGCGGTGTGCTCTGCGCCCCGTCAACCACCATCACCGCGCCGTTGTCATGGGCGATTTTGGCGATTTCTTTAATCGGATTCATCGACCCGAGAACATTTGACACATGTGCGGCTGATACGATTTTCGTATTGGCTGTCACCGTCTGTCTGACATCATCCAGTGAAATGGTGCCGTCTTCCTGCAACGGAATGTATTTCAATGTAGCGCCGCTTACTTTTACCGCCTGCTGCCATGGAATGATATTCGCATGGTGCTCCATCGGCGTGATGACGACTTCATCACCCGGCTTCAGGCTGGCGCGGGCATAGCTGAGCGCGACCGTGTTCAGCGCCGTTGTCGTGCCCCGCGTAAAGATAATTTCCTGCATCGATTTCGCGTTGATAAACTTCCTGACCTTCTCGCGCGCCCCTTCGTATCCATCAGTCGCCTTCGTTCCCAATGTATGAACGCCGCGATGGACATTTGAATTGTAGGATTTGTAATACTCGTCAAGCTTGTCGATGACGACACGCGGCTTTTGCGATGTAGCCGCGCTGTCTAAATACACAAGATCGTGTCCGTTGACTTGTTGGTCGAGAATCGGAAACTGTTCGCGAATATCTTTGACATTCATTATTTTACTTTCCTTTCGATTACAGAGACGAGCTGTTTTTTCACGCCTTCGATCGGAAGCTCATTGACCACCGGTGCCAGGAAGCCGTAAATGACAAGACGTTCTGCTTCTTCTTTCGGAATTCCGCGGCTCATCAAGTAGTAGAGCTGAACCGGATCGACGCGGCCGACAGATGCGGCGTGGCCCGCTGTAACGTCATCTTCATCGATTAAAAGAATCGGATTCGCGTCTCCGCGCGCTTTTTCGCTGAGCATCAGCACGCGTGACTCCTGTTCGGCATTTGATTTTGATGCGCCGTGTTCGATTTTTCCGATGCCGTTAAAGATCGAGGATGCGGAATCTTTCATGACGCCGTGTTTTAAAATGTAGCCTTCCGAGTGCTTGCCGTGGTGAATGATCTGTGTTGTAAAGTTCTCGGTTTGTTCTCCTCTGCCGACGACAACCGTTTTTGTATCGCCAAAAGTGCCGTCTCCGTGAAGATTTGTCGTGTTTTCAGAAATGGTGTCTCCATCATTCATCAAACCGAGCGCCCATTCGATTTTGCTGTCGCGTCCGAGCGCTGTTCCGCGGCGGCTGACATATGCCGTAACCCCTGCGGAAAGATTGTCCACCGCTCCGTATTGAACGCGGGCATTCGCACCTGTGATCACTTCTGACACGATGTTAAATACCGCTTTTTTAGGGTTGACCGTGCTGATGTAGTTTTCTACATATGTGACCGCACTGTTGTCATCTGCGACGACGAGTACATGGTTGAAAAGCGTTGTATCGTTGCTTTCATGGACATACACCGCCTGCACCGGCGCTTTCAGCTCGACGTTTTTCGGAACGTAAAGGAATGCTCCGCCGTTCAGCAGCGCTGCATGTAATGCAGTTAATTTATGCTCATCGACTTTTACGCCGTCCGTCATAAAGTATTTTTTGACGAGATCGCCGTGTTCGCGAAATGCCGTATGAATATCTGTGAAGATCACGCCTTGATCCTGCAGCTCTTGAGAAAGAGACAGGTAAGCCGGTGTCTGATCTCTTTGGATGTAAAGCGTCTTGTCTTCATTCCCGAGATCGATCAGCGATTTGACTTCATCTGAAAGATCATTCAAAGATTCAAGCGGTTTATTTTCTACAGTATGTTTATCAAACTGTGTGAAATTCCAATTTGTGATTTTTGTTTTATCAGGCCGTGGCAGAGGCAGATCTTCTGCTTTTTCAAGCGCTTCTAAGCGTAGGTCTTGCAGCCAGGCCGGTTCCTGATGCTTCTCAGAGAAGCTTTTGACATATTCCCGATCTACAGATAGTTTTGTTTCCAATGTCATGTTTATCCCCCTAACGCTTACGCTTCTTGACCGACAGTTTCGTCTTCGATTCCCAGCTCGTGCTTAATCCAGTCATATCCTTCAGCTTCAAGACGCTGTGCAAGCTCAGGTCCGCCTGATTTCACAACGCGGCCTTGCATCATAACGTGCACATGGTCAGGCGTGATGTAGTTCAACAGGCGCTGATAGTGCGTGATGATCAGGCAGCCGAAGTCTTCGCCGCGCATTTTGTTGATGCCTTTTGAGACGACTTTCAGGGCGTCGATATCCAAACCGGAATCGATCTCATCAAGGATGGCGATCTTCGGTTCAATCATCATCAGCTGCAGGATTTCATTGCGCTTTTTCTCCCCGCCTGAAAATCCTTCATTTAAATAGCGCTGCGCCATGTCAGGGTCCATTTCAAGAAATTCCATATTTTCATCCATTTTGCGGATGAATTTCATTAACGAAATCTCATCGCCCTCTTCTCTGCGTGCATTGATTGCAGAGCGGAGGAAGTCGGCATTCGTGACGCCGCTGATTTCACTCGGATATTGCATGGCCAGGAACAGGCCGGCTTGCGCGCGTTCATCCACTTCCATTTCCAGAACATCTTTGCCGTCAAGCAAAATGCTGCCTTTTGTTACTTCATATTTAGGGTGTCCCATGATCGCCGCGGATAAAGTCGATTTACCCGTTCCGTTAGGTCCCATGACAGCGTGGAATTCCCCGCCTTTTATTTCAAGGTTTACACCTTTTAAAATCTCTTTCCCTTCAATCTCAACGTGAAGATCTTTGATTGTTAATGTCGAAGCAGCCATGAAATATACCTCCAATATAGATAATCATTATTCTCAATTTATTCTCATTCTAATTTTATAACAAATGAAAATTGAATACAACAAAAGTCTTTAAGATCTTTTTCGTGTGTACATGTTTTCAAGTGTAACAAAAATCGTTTTTTTCTTAAAGTGATTGCCGTAAGAAACTTCCTTCGTCCATAACCATCCAGTAAAAACGATTATTTACATTTGCCTCGCATTCGAAGATCTGTTCTCGGGGAGTGTGCTTTAAGAGGAGGCGGATTTTTCACACTGAAGGGAGCTCGTTCTCAATTGCATGAATCATGATGGGAATGCTTTTCACCTTCTATCTGGATGGTGACATGCTTCAAATTAAATTCTTTCCTTAGATATTCTGATACTTGTTGCAGGATTCTATCCCTGTCACTGTTATCTGCGACTGTCACATGACAGCTTAAGGATGGAAAGTCGGAAGTGATCGACCAAATATGAAGATCGTGAACATCCTTGACAGACGGAATCGACAGCACCCCTTTCCGGAGCAATTCCATATCGATATGCTTCGGTTTTCCTTCCATTAAAACATGAACAGCATCCTTTGTGATGCGCCAGCCGCTGACAAGCACCAGGATGGCGACAAGAACGCTTGCAATCGGATCGGCGGCATTCCAATCGAAAAACAGCATCAAGAAACCGGCGATGATCGCACCGACAGAGCCCAGCATATCACCGATGACGTGCAGAAATGCGCTTTTGACATTTAAATTTTCGCCTGTGTCTCCCCGCATTAAAAGCCAGGCCGCGGCAATGTTGACAAGCAGTCCGAGAAAAGCGATCCCAAGCATGCCGGCGCTTTCGACTTCCGGCGGATTGAAAAAGCGATGGAACGCTTCCCAAAAAATATAAAGTGAAATCACAAGCAGTGTGATGCCATTTAAACAAGCGGCCAAAATTTCAAAGCGCTTATAGCCGTAGGTTTTGTTTTCATTTGCCGTCTTTGCTCCAAATATAACAGCGATGAGGCTTAAGCCAAGGGCTGCAGCGTCACTTAGCATATGTCCGGCATCAGATAAAAGGGCGAGGCTGTTTGTCAAAATCCCGCCGACGACTTCAACCGCCATAAAGAGAAAGATGAGGATGAAGCTGAAAAGAAGCGCTTTTTTGCTGGCTTGATGAGTATGATGATGATGGTGGGAATGGCTCATATTTCAAAACTCCTTTCCTCTGAATATGACCATATGTTCATATTATAATTTTATCTTCTGTCTTTATTCAGGTCAACCTGTATCCAAGCGTCGGGCATACAAAAGGACGGATATCTTCCGTCCTTTTGCTTTGCTTTATCCGTTCATCCATTTCATGTCTGAAATGATCTGTTTGCTTTTTTGATGCTGCTTTTCCCTTCTTTTTTCGACTTCAAGCCGATTTTCATGGCTTCTGCTGTATTCCTCGTAACCCATGCCATGGGATCTGTGCATCGCTTTTTCCATTTCCGCCGTAAATTCAAGGTCAAGCTGATCTTGGCTTGAACAAATAATGAATCATCCTTTCAGAGATTTTCTTACATGATACCAATTATATACAGACTCTTCAAAGATGAGTATGCATTAAATGTGCTGACCTCTGTCGATTTTCCGGCATTTCACAGGCGCTAGCTGGAACATTCTTTTAATTTCTCGGTCAATGTTTCATTTGTTTGAATTCTTCCATAGCCTGCAAGACGAGCGTGACGGCTTGGCTCATCGCCGCTCCCCCGCCAAATGCCGCGGAGACCCCGACGGCTTCAAGAATTTCTTCTTCCTTCGCTCCGCTGTCAAGGCAGCCTTTGATGTGATAGATGATACAATATTCGTCCTGGGTGTTGATGCTGATCCCGAGTGCAATCAATTGCTTTTCTTTTTCGCTCAGGACACCCTTTTTAAAGCATTCTTGAGTAAACTCGTTGTACTTTGTGGCAATGCCCGGCATTTTTTCTGAGAAGATGCCGATTCCCGCTTTATATTCGTGCAGGGCGGATTCGATGATGCTTTCTGATTCATGCTGGTTCACGCGAATTTCCTCCATTTAATATGTAGATTTTCTCTTTATTATGGACAACTTTATGCACAACATACGAGAAAAAACCCCGGTTTGCTCACAAACCGGGGTTTCACTTTTATTCTGTTACAGGAAGGACTGAGCCTTCATATTTTTTATCGATGAAATCTTTGATTTTGTCAGAGTGCAACACTTCAATCAGCGCTTTGACTTTCGCAGAATCTTCGTCACCTTTGCGAACAGCGATGATGTTCGCGTAAGGATTGTCTTTTGGAGACTCAAGCTCAATGGCATCTTTTTTCGGATTCAGCTTGTTTTGGATCGCGTAGTTCACGTTGATGAACACGGCGTCTGCTTCATTGCTGTCATATGCTTTTGCCGTCATTTCAGGTGCAACATTGTTTTTGATTTTCAGGTTTTTCTTGTTTTCCGTAATATCCTTCACTGTTGCGTCCACTTTTTTAATGCCTGATTTCAGCTTGATGAGACCGGCATTTTCCAGCATTGAAAGCATGCGGCCCTGTTCAGCGGCGTTATTGCTCATGATGATCGTCGCACCGTCAGGAAGATCTTTCAATGATTTATACTTTTTAGAGTAAATCCCGAATGGCTCAAGATGGACTGCACCGACATTGACTAAATCGTAGTCTTCGTTTTCTTTCATTTCCTGTTCAAGATAAGGAACATGCTGGAAATAGTTTGCATCAAGATCTTTTGAAGCGAGCGCTTTGTTGATCAGTTTGTAATCGGTGAATTTCTTGATTTTAAGCTCATAGCCTTTTTCTTTTAACAGCGGTTTTGCCTCTTCAAGAATTTCGGCGTGCGGCGTCGGCGTCGCTCCGACTGTGATCACTTTGCTGTCTTTATCTCCTTCGCTGTTCGATGACCCGCATGCGGCAAGTACGCCGGCAAAAATGATAAGTAAAGCCGTTAATAACCCTTTTTTCACTTTCGTATCCTCCCTAACGTTTGTCTAGTTTATTTGTTATAAAATCCCCAATAAATTGGATGATAAAAACGATAGCCAAAATAAAAATCGTTGCAATGACGATAATGTCATTATTGTTCATTTGAAATCCATCGACATATGCAAGGTTGCCGAGTCCGCCGGAGCCGATCGCACCGGCCATGGCTGTGGAACCGATCAGCGCAATCGCTGTTACAGTAATACCGGAAATCAAAGCCGGCATCGATTCAGGCAGCAGCACTTTGAAAATGATTGTCGATGTTTTCGCACCCATTGATTTCGCCGCTTCAATCACACCTTTATCGACTTCGCGGAGGGCGATTTCCACAAGGCGGGCATAAAACGGTGCCGATGCGACGATTAATGAAGGCAGCGCCGCATTAGGACCCAAAATCGTTCCCATGATAAATTTCGTAAAGCTGAGCAATATGATAATTAAAATAATAAACGGAATCGACCGGAACACATTGACAACAGCCCCGATTACCGCATTAATCGGTTTGTTTTCCCAGATGTTTCCTTTTGAAGTTAAATAAAGAAGCAAACCGAGAAGCACGCCGATGATAAATGCAAACAAAAGCGAAATCCCCGTCATATAAACCGTTTCATATGTCGCGTTCCACAGCTGCTCCATGTCTACATTCGGAAACAGTTTTTCAAACACTTGTGATCACCTCTGCTTCTACCTGCCGGCTCTTGATGAATTCGACCGCTTTATTGACCTCATCCAAATCGCCGTCAACATGGATGAACAGCGAACCGTAAGCACCATCCTGCGTCTGCGAAATTTTCCCTTGCAGAATGTTGACTTCAACATCAAATGTTCGGATGATCTGCGTCATCAGCGGCGTTTCGGCTGCTTCGCCGACAAATGTAAGCTTAATCGTCCGCCCGGTTTTCGTTTCTTCAAGGAAATGCTTCAAAGTTTCCTTCGTTTCTTCCGGTTCGGTCACCTGCTGGACAAAGCGCTTGGTCATGTCTTCCTTCGGCTTTCTGAAGACGTCCAATACGTCGCCTTCTTCAACAACTCTGCCGTTTTCCATGACAGCGACTCTGTGACAGATTTTCCGGATGACATGCATTTCATGTGTGATCAGGACAATCGTCAACCCGAGCCGTTCATTGATATCAGACAGAAGACCCAGGATCGAGTCAGTCGTCTGCGGATCAAGCGCTGAAGTCGCTTCATCACAAAGGAGAACTTTCGGATTGTTTGCGAGCGCCCTTGCGATCCCGACGCGCTGCTTCTGTCCGCCGCTCAGCTGTGAAGGATAGGCGTTTTCCTTCCCTTCAAGGCCGACGAGCTTGATCAGTTCAGCGACTCTTTTCTGCCGTTTTGCTTTGCTGACGCCGGCGATCTCCAACGGAAACGCAATATTGTCGCGCACCGTTCTTGACCATAAAAGGTTGAAGTGCTGAAAGATCATGCTGATTTCTTTTCGCGCATCTCTCAGCTTTTTCCCTTTAATTTCGCTAATCGTTCTGCCCGCTACTTCAACTGTGCCTGAAGTGGGCTGTTCTAGTCCGTTCAAGAGACGGATCAAGGAGCTTTTACCGGCTCCGCTATATCCAATAATTCCGAAGATTTCACCTTTTTTGATCGAAAGGGTGACATCCTGGACGGCATTGACATCTCCATGCTTTGACTGATAAACCTTTGAAACACCTTGAAGATTTATCAAAGCCACCACCTGCTTTCTTGCTCTATTCTTTGAGGTCCAATCATATTATGAAAAAAAGCCTTTCTGCACACATGAGCAGAAAGGCTTTGAAAGCTTGGGCCTTTCTCTCATCTTTCAAAGCTTAACGCTTCGTGTGAATTGGCACCATTTCAACATCTGTTGATGGTTGCCGGGTTTCATAGGGCACTTCCCTCCACCTCTCTGGATAAGAGAAACATATATTTATTTTTTGATTATTATGATCGGAATTCTTACAGTAGAATATCATGCAAAAAAATAGTTGTCAACTACTTTTCGTAAGACAAACGGCCTATCCGATCTGATGAACAGATAAAAGAGGCGTGCTGAACGTCCGCCTCCCCCCTTGTCTGCCTTAACACGGTGAAAGTGTCTAATTTTCAACATTTGGAAAGTTTATAATTGAAGGTCGCTGTTTTTGAAGAAACCGTCTGTCAGCCATAAAATCGCTTCGAGCTTCAATAAAGCTCTGAAGGAGCCTTTAACCTTGACGGTGCCGCGCTGTACGAGCTGCTGCAGGGAAATATCTCCATGAAGAAGGTCGATAATCTCGCTTTGCTCTCCAAAAAAAGTCAAGTGAGCTTTTTCCACAGGAGTAGATTTTTCCATTTCCCCCTGTTCGTTGATCGCTAACGTAAAAGCTTCTTTTTCTCCTTGAAATGTAATCAGCAAAGCTGTTGTGGATAATAGAGGTTTTAAAAAAAGAGACCGATCCTCTCTTTCTATCAATCCTGTTTTCTCCAACTGTATAACCTCCTGTAAATTGGTCATACTTACAGATTCTCTGTATACAGCGGGAGTCCTTTATGAATTGCTCGACAAGTTTTTGCGGGTTATTTCCCGAGAAATATGTCAAAAATACCCTTAATCAACAGCATTTTGTTTAATTGTCTCATATAAATAGGAAACGGAATGAAACGCATACCCTTTTTTGACGATCCGTCCGTTTTGATAAAGAATAAAACACGGCACACTTTCAATCTCATGCTGTTTGGCGAATGACGGGGAATAATTGAGATTGTTTTTATAGAAAGGGATGTCGGCGAGCATTTCGTCAACAACCTCCAGCATTTTTCCAGCCAGCTGGCACGTTCCGCAAAACGGCGTGTATAAATAGAGGACACATGTCTTCTGCTCAAGCTGTTTTAATTCTTGTTCCTGAAGTTCCTGCATAGGTTTTACACACCTCATCATAAAAATTTGCTATGCACTCGTATGTTTGACCGGAACAGGATCTCCGCTACATGGCGGCTCGGGGCTGCAGCGACTTCTTTATAGACTTTGTCAATGTATAAATGGGACGCTTCGGGCAGTTCCCTTTTGAGCTGCCGGCGCAGCTTTTCCCCGGATTCATCGGCATCAACCAGTATGTAAACGTCTTTATCATACAGGTTCTCGGCGAATTCATCGAGCTTTGTCTGGCTGATCGTTCCGTTTGTGCAAATAATGTCAATGGGTTCTTCAACGACATGTTTGACTTTCAGTTTATCGGACTTTCCTTCGACGATCATGACTTTTTCGTTTTCCGGCATATGGATCACCTTTGAGAGAAAAATAGATTTTTCATAAAAAAAGGCAGTGAGTATTCACCGCCCGGCCTTTAACACCAGCCTTGCTGGTCATCACAGTCCACATATTTTGCATCCGGTTTGCTTATCGTATCAGCCATTTTGTAAAATTTTTGATCTTGGAATATATATCCAGATTTCAGCTCGTATTGATCCATACCGGTCATCCGGCCGATCGGTTCGTTTTCATGGTACAGATGCATGCCGCCGCCTTTAAAATGGCCTTTCACATGCTCTGTAATATCAATACGCTCTTTTTTCAGCGTCAATTTGGACACCCCCTCTATGCTATAGCGTGTCCAAATGAGAGGCTGCTATCCTAAAGTTTTAGTCTTCTTTGATCATTTCATCATATTGTTCGGCAGTCATCAAGCTGTCGATTTCTGATGCGTCAGACGGTTCAACGACGATCATCCACGCTTTTTCATACGGTGATTCATTGACAAACTCAGGGCTGTCTTCGAGTTCCCCATTCACTTCAACCACTTTCCCGTTGATCGGGGCGTACAATTCTGAAACGGTTTTAACAGATTCAACGCTTCCAAATGGCTCGTCCGCTTTGATTTCGTCTCCGACTTCCGGCAGCTCGACAAAAACGATGTCCCCCAGCTCAGATTGCGCAAAATCAGTAATTCCGATTCTGACTTTGCCGTCTTCGGTTTTGACCCACTCGTGTTCTTCAGAATAACGCAGTTCTTTTGGTGTGCTCATGGCTACCCCTCCATAAAGTGTTTTAAATCGTCCTACATTGAAGATATCACATCTTGATGCATTATAACCAGTATGTCTTAAACTGATCTTCCTTAAAACCGACTGTTACCTTCCGGCCGTCTGTCGTAATCGGACGTTTGATCAGCATCCCGTCGGAAGCAAGCAATTCAAGCTGCTCATCCTCAGACATGTTTTGCAGCTTGTCTTTCAAGCCGAGTTCCCGGTATTTTTGACCGCTTGTGTTGAAAAACTTTTTCAATTCAAGTCCGCTTTTTTCATAAAGCTCTTTCAGCTTTTCCTTGCTTGGCGGATGTTCTGCGATATGTATCCCATTGATTTCTTTGCCGTGATCTTCGAGCCACTTTTTCGCTTTTCGGCATGTCCCGCATTTCGGGTACCAATAAAAATCTAAAGCCATGCACTCACCCCTCTCGATTTATCCGAGGTTATTTTAACACAGATCTTTTTAAAAGCCCAAACCGTTGTTTGCAGTCCTTTGTTCAGCTTAGAAGCCCCGCTCGAAAAGAACGGGGCTTTTGGATTTACACAATAAATTTTTCCGCTTCGAAGACGGCCTTGGCGGCTTCGCGTTTTTTCTCAATGACATTGACAGGTGTAAAGCGTGTCAGCTTGCGGAGGGCGGAGAGCATCATCCGCAGCGAATCGCCGGATTCCATGGCGATTAATGATTCCTTGGCATGGCTTTCAATCTCCTGAAACGCTTCCTGTGTGAAAATTTGCGTGTAGAGGATTTTCTGGGCATTTTTTTCTTCGCCGAGCGCCGTGATGGCTTTTTCTGTTCGCAAAACGGCTGACTCCATCGCGTAAACCTGGCTGACGATGTCAGCGATATTCACGAGAATCTCCTGTTCGCGATCGATCGCTTTTCCATATTTTTGTGCAGCAAGCCCTGCGATCATCAGCGCGATCTTTTTGGCGTTTTGCAGCAGATACTTTTCCTGTTCGAGGACGCCGTCTCCCGGTTCTTCAGGCATAAGCATCATCAGCTCTTCCTGAAGGGCTTTGGCTTTTTCAAAGAGCGGCAGTTCCCCTTTCATGGCTTTTTTCAAATAGGTGCCCGGGACGATGAGGCGGTTGATTTCATTTGTTCCTTCAAAGATCCGGTTAATCCGCGAATCGCGGTAGGCCCGTTCCACTTCGTATTCCTGCATGAAGCCGTAGCCGCCGTGGATCTGCACGCCTTCATCAACGATATAGTCGAGTGTTTCCGATCCAAAAACTTTATTTAACGAACATTCGATGGCATATTCGGCAATCGATTTGGCCACCTGGCGCCCGTCTTTTTGATCTTCTTCGCTCAATGTGCCCATTTTGTCTTCAAAAAGCCCGACGGTCCGGTAAACAGAGCTTTCCATCGCATACAGTTTGGCTGACATATTGGCGATTTTTTCACCGATCAGGCTGAATTTGGAAAGCGGTGTTTTAAATTGCTGACGCTGGTTGGCGTATGCAGCTGACAGCTCTATCACCCGCTTAGATGCGCCGATCGTTCCGACGGCCAGCTTATAGCGGCCGATATTTAAAATATTGAAGGCGATGACATGCCCTTTGCCCGCTTCACCTAAAAGATTTTCCTTCGGCACCTGCACCTGATCTAAAATAAGCGTGCGGGTCGATGAGCCTTTGATCCCCATTTTTTTCTCTTCCGGCCCTGTTGACACACCCGGATAGTCCTTTTCAACAATGAAAGCGGAAAAATGTTCGCCGTCAATTTTCGCATATACGATAAAGACATCAGCAAAGGCCGAGTTTGTAATCCACTGTTTTTCGCCGTTTAAAATATAGTGTGTCCCCGCTTCATTCAGGACGGCTGTTGTTTTCGCCCCGAGCGCATCGGACCCTGATCCCGGCTCTGTCAATGCATATGCGGCAAATTTCTCGCCTGTAGCGAGCGACGGCAGATACTTTTGCTTTTGCTCCTCTGTTCCGAAAAACACGATCGGCAGTGTTCCGATCCCGACATGGGCGCCGTATGATAAGGAAAAACTGCCCGCTCTCGAGAATTTTTCGGTGATTAACGCCGAGCTGATTTTATCAAGACCCAGCCCGCCGAACGCCTCCGGGACATCAGCGCCGAGGAGGCCGAGTTCCCCGGCTTTTTTCAACAACCTGACCGAGTGGTCGAAATGATGTTCCTCAATCTCGTCAACAAAAGGCAGCACATCACCGATAATGTAGTCTTCCGTCGTTTTGGCGATCATTTTATGTTCATCTGTGAAATCCTCCGGTGTGAACATCTGATCCGCTGTCACTTCTTCTATCAGAAAGGCGCCGCCTTTTTTCATATGGTCTTTTGTTTGCTCCATGATCCCATCCCCTTTGTTTTTAAACTAACTCGAATACTCCTGCAGCCCCCATGCCGCCGCCGATGCACATCGTCACAACGCCGAACTGCTCGTTTCGCCGCCGCATTTCGTGTATCAGCGTCAAGGTCAGCTTTGTTCCCGTACAGCCGAGCGGATGCCCGAGCGCGATCGCTCCTCCGTTGACATTGACTTTTTCTTCATCGATGCCGAGCGATCTGATGACTTGAATCGCCTGTGAGGCGAACGCTTCATTTAATTCGAATAAACCGATGTCCGACAGATCCAGCCCGGCCATCTTCAGCGCCCTCGGCACTGCTTCAACAGGGCCGATGCCCATGACTTCCGGCGGAACACCGCCGACCGCAAAGGAGCGGAACTTTGCCAGCGGAGCGAGTCCGAGCGCATCCGCTTTTTCCCTGTCCATGATCATGACCGCCGCGGCACCGTCGCTCGTTTGCGACGAATTTCCGGCGGTGACCGATCCGTTTGCGGAAAACGCCGGTTTCAAAGTGGAGAGGACTTCTTTTGTGGTCCCCGCTCGAACGCCTTCATCACATGCGAAATTAAACGTCTGTTCCTGCAATTGATGGTTTTCATCCACTTCCCTGACGGTGACCTCTACAGGGACGATTTCATCGGCAAATTTGCCTTCGGCAATCGCCTTGGCTGCATTTTGATGACTGCGGACAGCGAAGGCATCCTGATCTTCCCTTGAAACACCGTACTTAACAGCGACCTGTTCGGCCGTGTGGCCCATCCCCATATAATATTCGGGAGCCGTTTCCGCCAGCGCCGCATTCGGTCTGACGATATGCCCCATCATCGGGACGATGCTCATCGATTCAGCTCCTCCGGCAATGATCGTATCCGCCGCACCAAGCATAATTTTCTCGGCGCCGTATGCAATCGACTGAAGGCCTGATGAACAGTATCTGTTGATCGTCACGGCCGGAACCGTGTGGGGGAGACCGGCAAGCGCGCCGATGTTCCGGGCCATGTTCAAGCCTTGTTCGGCTTCCGGTGTGGCGCAGCCGATGATCAAATCATCGATATTGCCTTCGTAGCCGCCCGCTCTTTTCAATGTTTCTTTCACTGCACACGCGCCCAGGTCATCAGGGCGGACCGTCCGCAATGAGCCTTTTTTTGCTTTTCCGACCGGGGTTCTCGCACCCGACACTATGACTGCCTCTTTCATGTTTTTCCCTCCTAATTACGCAAAGGTTTGCCTTTGACAAGCATATGCTGCATTCTCGCCTGGGATTTTGGTTCACTGACAAGGCTCAGAAAAGCTTCCCTTTCCAAATTGAGCAGATATTCCTCCGTTACTTCTGCGCCGTATGCGACCCTGCCGCCGGCAATGACAAACGCCAGCTTTTTCGCGATTTTCAGATCATGTTCAGAAATGGCGCCGGACAATTTCAACGCTTCGGCCCCGAGAAGGAGCGCCGCATAGCCGGTTTCGCCGACAACCGGAACCTTTTCTTTCACCGGCGGGCGGTAGCCGTTTTCATGAAGCGTCAACACGAGCGATTTGGCATCATACAACAGATGGTCCTGATTCATGCTGACTTGATCGTGAGCGGTTAATATATTCAATTCCTTCGCTTCATGGGCCGATGTCGATGTTTTTGCAAGGGCAATCGTCTCAAATGTCTTGTTTGCCGCCTGCTGCAGATCACGCTCGACACCTTCCGGCAGCCCTTTTAAATGATTCAAATAAAGTTCTTTATTACCGCCGCCTCCCGGAATCAGACCGACGCCTGTTTCAACAAGGCCCATATAAGCTTCGCTCGAGGCTTGCACACGGGCGGCAGGGAGGCACAGCTCTGTTCCCCCTCCGAGTGTCATGCCGAACGGCGCAGCGACGACAGGCTTGGAACTGTATTTCACCTTCATCATCGTCTGCTGGAACTGACGGATGATCATGTCAATTTCCATATAGTTGTCATCCTGGGCCTCCATCAGCATCATCGCCAGATTGGCGCCGACGCAGAAATTTTTGGCCTGATTGCCGATCACAAGTCCTTTAAAGTTCAGATCGACTTCTTCAAGCGCATCATTCAGCATTTTGATGATGTCAAAGCCGATCGCATTGCTTTTCGAGTGAAATTCCAGCAGGGCAACATCATCGCCCAAATCAATTAAACTCGCACCGCTGTTTTTCTTGATGACACCTTTTGTTTCTTTGATTGTTGATAGATGAATATTTTTCTTGTTTTCTTGAAGCGCCCGGTATTCACCGCTTTTGAAACAATAGAAAAACGTTTTTCCGTTTTCTTTAAGGTAAAACGTCTCATGCCCTTTTCCGAGCATGTCTTTGATCCAGTCAGGAACCTTCCAGCCGCCGGCTTCAAGCTTTTCAACCGAAGCCTTTACACCGATGCTGTCCCATATTTCAAACGGTCCTTCCGACCAGCCAAAACCCCATTTCATCGCCTGATCGACGGCGGTGATGCTGTCGGCGATTTCCCCTGCCAGTTCCGCGGAATAAACGAGGACAGGCGCAGTCGTATTCCAAAGCAGCTTTCCCGCCCGGTCATCCGAATAAACAAGCGCTTTCATTCTTGCTCCATAGCCTTTGATCTGCTTGGCTGCTTCAAGCCCCGGGGTTTTTAATTTTTTTCGCTCGCTGTATGTCATCGTCATCGGATCAAGTTCAAAAATGTCTTTTCCTTCTTTTTTATAAAAGCCTTGTTTTGCTTTACTTCCAATCCAGCGTTTTTCAAGCATCTTCCCGATAAATTCAGGCAGACGGAAAACGGCTTTTTCATCTCCGTCCACTTGGTCATAGACATTTTTGGCAACATGTGAAAAAGTGTCAAGGCCGACGACATCAAGCGTTCTAAAGGTCGCGCTTTTCGGGCGTCCGATCAAGGGGCCTGTAATCGAATCGACTTCACCTATCGAATATCCGCCTTTCAGCATTTCCTGAACGGTCACGAGCAGACCGTAAGTTCCGATGCGGTTGGCAATAAAGTTTGGCGTGTCTTTCGCTTCAACCACCCCTTTGCCGAGCACATCCTCGCCGAATTTTTTCATAAAGGCCAGCACTTCAGGGTCCGTTTCTTCGATCGGAATGACTTCAAGCAGCTTTAAATAACGGGCCGGATTGAAAAAATGGGTGCCCAAAAAGTTTTTTTTGAAATCAGCTGATCTCCCTTCTGCCATTTGTCTGACAGAGATGCCCGACGTGTTGCTGCTGACGATGCTTCCTTTGTTTCTGTACTGATCGACCTTCGCAAACACTTGCTTTTTGATGTCCAAATTTTCGACTACAACTTCAATGATCCAATCGGCATCCTTTATTTTTTCAAAATCGTCCTCCATGTTCCCTGTGCTGATATAGCTGATGTTTTTTTTCGATGTCAGCGGAGCCGGCTTTTGTTTCAACAGCTTTTGTACGGCTGACTGTGCGAGCCGGTTGCGGACATCGGGATCCTCGAGTGTGCGGCCTTTTTTCTTTTCTTCTTCCGTCAGCTCGCGCGGAACCATATCGAGCATCAAAACGGGAATGCCGATATTGGCTAGATGAGCCGCAATGCCAGATCCCATGACTCCCGATCCTAAAACAGCGGCTTTACGAATATGCTTGACCATGAATGATCCTCCCCTACTTTGAATGAATACTCATTCATTTTTACTCCAAAAAAATAAACTCCTGTCTTCTTTCATCTTAAAAGATTTTGGAAATGAGTTCAATAGCCTTGACGCAAATTTCAGAAATTTTTTTATGAGCCTGAAGCGCTTCTCCCTCATCTCGCTCTACATGTTTCGCGGCTTTTGGGACAAATTGATATAGAGGAGGTGAAGGCATGGTACGCGAACGAAAAAATCCGTCCTCGGCAGCAGTCAGCGCTGCAAGTATGAAAGGAAATGCGGGCCCGGACTATAAAAAGGAAGACGCCGGCGGAAAACGGACAAGCCAAAACCAGCAGTACAAAAAGCACAACATGGGTGGACCTGAACATTATTAAACAAGAGAAACTTTCCGTGATATCAACGAGAAAAGGAGGCGTTTATCATCCAGAATCAACAGGGAATGACAACCCCGCCGCCCGTCATTTCGACAAAGGATCATTTATATTTACAGGATATGCTGCACTGGAATTTGCTTGCGATGAAAAAAGCACGCTTTTTGGCCGACCAGTGCCAAGATATGTCGCTTAAAACAGAGCTTGACCGCGTCGGACAAATGCATCATCACCACTACGGAGTGATTTTAGAGCAGCTCAGGAACAATCAAGCGCAAAATCCGTCGGCATACATGCAATAGGAGGAAATGAAATGAATCAGCAGCAAAACCAGCAGAAAATCGGCAATCAGGAAACACCAGTGCCTAATACGAGCGCGATGAATGACAGGGATTTCGTCAATGAGCTGTTAACAACTGAAAAGTATATGACGGCCTCATATTCCACAGCGCTGAACGAATTGAGCCATGAGTCGCTGTACCAGGCGATTCAGCCGCTGTTCAACGAAGCGCAAAACAGCCAAAGAAGGCTGTATCAGCTCATGTTTCAAAACGGCTGGTACAAAGTGGAGCCCGAAGAGCAACAGAAAATCGCGCAGTCGTATCAGCAGTTTCAATCCACACTTCAAAACCAGTCGCCTTACCAGCAAAACCGATAAAGCGAAAACCAAGCAGAGATTGCTCCAAATCTCTGCTTATTTTTCGGCGCGGTGGGCTTCATTCATTTTTTTGATGCTTTGGATGACTTCTTTGATGTCGCGCTTTGCGTCTGGATATGCTGCATTCCAATGCTTGGCGAGCGGCGGCATGCTTTTGGCGATATGGGTATAGATGATCCACATCTTCACCTGTTCTTTCAGCTCTTCATTCGTTTCCCCCAAAAGCAGCTCCGTATACTTTTCAACGAGTCCGTCCAGCTGCTGCTCGAGTTTTTCCACTCATGACACCCTTTCTTTCCGCTTATTTGTCGGGCATGTGCTGCATTTGCGGCCGCTTTTGTCCGTCGTGTAATATAAGCAGCAGGTAGCCCGTGTCCGATCTTTCACATCGCGGCCGGGGTAAAACCTGTTCAGCGGGTTTTCTGCAGCGCCCTCTTCAAAAAGGTCGGGATGTGCTTCATATAAAAGAAAATGAAAATCCGAGGCGGCCCGTTCCTTCACGTTTGAATCCGCGGTCTCAGTCTGAAGCGTTTCATACATCCAATACAGGTAAATCGCAATGTTTTCCCAGAGGATATGCTTTGAAATCGAGCATGCTTTGCGGCAGGAAGCGATCAATCGGCCGATATGATTCCTGAAGATGTCTTCCGTTAGTGTTTGAAGCGCATTTCTGCGGTTTTCCCCCGCAGGCTCTGCTCCCTCGGCAAAATAAAACGAAGGCAACCATCCTTCATCATCGGGATCAATTTCCCATGATACGGAGGAAGCCTCGGTTGGCAAGCGCTTTCCGTAAACGGTAAACAGGTAGAAATGGAGGGCCGCCAGCATACCGCAGCGCTTGATGATCATGGAAGCGGCGACTTTTGGATTCGGAGCGTTGAGCCGGTCTTTTATATCTTGCACATAGCTCCCTAAAAAATCCTCATCTAATAGCTGGCTGCCTTTGACAGACAATGAGGAGCCGGTCTGCTTCGTTCCCAAGCGAAAACGAAGCAATGACTCAAGCTCCTCTTTGTTCAGATTAAGCATGGGACTCAGCCACCTGCTGTACGATACATCTTCCTCTGCCGTATGGAATGCAGTGCGGCGTTCCGAAAAGCGGATCTTTCGTCACTTCGCAATCCATCTCAAAAACGTCCTGAACAAGCCGGCAGTTGATAATCGATTCCGGCCGGCCTTCCGCGTAAATCTGCTTATCTTTAATGGCCACCAGGTGATGGGCATAGCGGCAAGCGAGATTTAAATCATGAAGCACCATGACAATCGTGCGTTTTTCGTGTTCATTCAATTCAAACAGGAGATCCAGAATTTCGATTTGATGGGTCATATCCAAGTATGTTGTCGGTTCATCCAATAAAATGATATCCGTTTCCTGTGCAAGCGTCATCGCAATCCAGGCGCGCTGGCGCTGGCCGCCGGACAATGAATCGACCGTGCGCTCGGCAAGCTCTTCCATCCTTGTCGCCTTCAAAGCCTTGTTTACGGCTTCTTCATCTTCAGCCGACCATTGCTTGAGCCAGTTTTGATATGGATACCGCCCCTGCTTGACGAGCTGGAGAACCGTCAAGCCTTCGGGTGCAGTCGGACCTTGGGGCAGAATGGCAAGCTCCTTCGCAACTTCTTTCGTCGGCAGCTTGGCGATGGAGCTGCCTTCAAGAAGCACTGAACCGCCCTTTGGCTTCATCAAACGTGCGAGAGACCGAAGGAGAGTCGATTTACCGCAGCCATTGCTGCCGATAAACACGGTGATTTCACCTTTTGGGATCGTTAAGTTTAACTCATCAATAATGATTGTTTCTCCATAACCTAAGCTTAACGTTTCTGTTGAAATGGCACTCATAAATGAAATCTCTCCTTTTATTGGTTTCTGCTTTTATACAGCAAGTAGATAAAGTACGGGGCGCCGATGGCAGCGGTGAAAACGCCCGCAGGCACTTCAACTGGTGCAAAAAGCGTTCTCCCGATGATATCGGCGATCAGCACGAGCAATCCTCCAATCAGCGCAGCCACCGGCAACAGCGCGCCGAACGACGAACCGACAAGCCTCCTTGCGATATGCGGAGCCATCAGCCCGACAAACCCGACCGTTCCTGAAAACGCGACGGCGATTCCGGCAAAAGCCGTGCTCAAAAGCAGGAGCAAAAAGCGATTCCGCTGAACAGAGCTTCCCACGCCTGTCGCAAGCTCCTCCCCAAGCGTCTGAATATTGATGTTTCTGGCGGTGATGACACAAATCAGCAGGAGGATGAGCGCAACCGGGATTAAAATATTCACATCCTGCCAGTTGGAACCATATACTGATCCGGTAATCCAAACGTTTGCCTGAGATGTTCTGTATATCGGCCCTTTGATCATAAACAATGTCGTCAAGGACTTGGCAAGCATTGAAAAACCAATCCCGATCAGCACGAGCCGAAAGGTTGAGGCGCCGTTTTTATAGGACAGAAAATAGACGATCATTCCGGCAAGCGCCGCGCCGACAAATGCGGCGACAGGGAGCCAGCTGATGCTGACGATCAGCGCATTGCTTTTATCTGAAAACAGCATTAAAAACAAGACAACAGCGACAGATGCCCCGCCCGTCACACCGATGATGTCGGGGGAAGCAAGCGGGTTGCGGATGAGCCCTTGCAGGATCGAGCCGGCTGCCGCCAGACAGATTCCCGCAAACAAAGCCACCAAAATCCGCGGCATTCTGAAGGACATGATGATCAGCTCATCCGCCGGATCTCCCATTCCGAAAAATGTTTTCGCGACTGTCCCCGGAGAAATAAAACGCTCGCCGATACCGGCGCTAAAGACGATTGCACAAGCTGTCAGCAGCGCCAAGATGATGAATGAAAAAAGCGCCTTTCGTCCGATTAAAAATGAAATGCTTCCTTTTCCAATCCTCAGTTTGCGATAATTTTTCATTTTTGGAACCCCCTTCTCGCAACATACACAAAGAGGGGTGTTCCGATGATGGCCGTCATGACGCCGACCGGCACCTCTTCAGGCATAATCAGGTATCTGGCGCCGATATCAGCGACGACAAGCAATATTGCGCCCAGCACGGCACAATACGGAAGGATCCAGCGGTGATCGTTGCCGACGATATATTTCGCAAAATGCGGTATGACAAGCCCGACGAAGACGATCGGCCCGGCAACAGCGACGGAACCGCCGGCCAGCAGGATAATCGCCAACGCCATCAGCGCTTTGATCAGCCATGTTTTCTGGCCGAGGCTTTTGGCCACATCTTCCCCCATCGTTAAGACATTGATTTTTGATCCAAGCAGAAAGCTGATGATGAATGCCGGAACGATATACGGGAGGACGGTCGTCAAAAGGCTCAGGTCGCGTCCCTGGACAGAGCCGGCGAGCCAAAACAGCGCCTGTTCGAGCGCCGCCTCATTAACTGAAAGCAGCCCTTGAGTCAGCGATGAAAACATTGCTGACATCGCCGCCCCCGCAAGCGTCAGCTTCACCGGAGTCAAGCCTTCCCTGCCAAGGGAACCGACAAAATAGACGATTAAAGCGGTAACGGCAGCGCCCAAAAATGAGATCCAGGCGATCACCTGAAGCGAGCCGACATGAAAGAAAAACAGAGAGCAGACAACAAAAAAGCCGGCTCCTGCGTTGACACCGAATATACCGGGCTCAGCCAGGGGATTTTTAGTCATCGCTTGCATCAATGCCCCGGCAACCCCGAGGGAAGCCCCCACAGTTGCGGCAATCAGCGCGCGCGGTAAACGCACGTTTCTAAGCACAAGATGTTCATTGGATCCGCTGAAATCGGTGAACGCCTTATAGGCCATCGACCACGACGTATTCGTATAGCCGTATACGACACTTGCGCAAAGTGCGGCAATCAGAAGCAAAATAAAGGACAGTAGTACGATTGTTCTATATTTATTCGTTCTTAAGAGCATAGATTAAAATTCTCCTAGTCTGACTGGAAACATCTACGGTTATTGTATCAGATATCAATGATCTTGAAAATCATTTTCAATTAACAATTGACAAAATTCCTGCTGAAAATTATGATCATGATGAACAACAACATTCTTTGGGAGGACAAACATGAAAAAATGGACAATGCTTGGTTTCATCGCTATGTTAGCGATTTCACTTCTTGCGGCCTGCAGCGCCGGTAATGAAGACTCTTCAAACGGTGCAGACAATAAAAAGACGATAACCGTTAAACACGCTATGGGTACAGAGGATCAGGTCCCGGCCAATCCAAAAAGGGTTGTCGTACTGACAAATGAAGGAACAGAAGCGCTGCTGAAATTGGGAATTAAGCCTGTGGGTGCAGTCAAATCCTGGACAGGCGACCCTTGGTATCATCATATTAAAGACGACATGAAAGGCGTCAAAGTGGTCGGCCTTGAAGGCGAGCCGAATATTGAGGCGATTGCCGAATTGAAGCCTGATTTAATCATCGGCAATAAAATGAGGCAAGAAAAAATCTACGACAAGCTGGAGAAAATCGCTCCGACCGTTTTCTCTGAAACGCTCCGCGGCGAATGGAAGGACAACTTTTCCCTCTATGCAAAAGCGGTAAACAGAGAAGAAAAGGGCAAAGAAATTTTAGAAGATTTCGATAAAAAGGTCAGCGAATTAAGCGATAAACTCGGTGATCAAAAGAAGAAACGAGTCTCAGTTGTCAGATTTATGGCCGGCCAATCAAGAATTTATTATAAAGATTCATTCCCGGGGATCATTTTGCAGCAAATCGGCTTCAAGTTCCCTGAAAAACAGGAAAAGCTGTTTGCAAAACAAGACGACAAGTTTGCTTTTATGACGGAAAACAAGGAATCGATTCCTGAGATGGACGGAGATGTTCTGTTCTATTTCACATATAAACCTGCGGAAAGCAAAAAAGATGCAGAAACATGGCAAAACGATTGGACAAGCGATCCGCTTTGGAAAAAGCTAAAAGCAGTGAAATCCGGAAACGCGCATGAAGTCGATGATGCCATCTGGACGACGGCAGGCGGTGTAAAAGCGGCTTACCTGTTTCTTGATGATATCGAAAAATACTTTTTGAAATCTTAAATCACACTAAAAAAGGAGCATTTCCGCTTTGGAAATGCTCCTTTATGATTTTCCGGTATACCGTTTTGCCGTTCCGTCAGGCCATTTAACCTGCAGCTGAAACCGGTCATATCCTTCATCCAGATTAAAGGCTTCCAGCACATAGCGGATGACGTCTGACTGCGAATCGGATTTGGCGATTGATAGCTCGCTCAACACCATCTTCATTTCGTTCAGCGCTTCTTCTCCCTCGCGATCCAGATCGTTCAGCCTGTCGATGATTTCAGCTTCTTCCCGCTCTTGTTTTGCGTAGCTTGCTTCAAATGTATTATGTTTGCCGTCACCGTAGCTCACCTTTAACACAAACCGGTCAAAGGGAATGCTGTTTACATCCGCAACAGGGGCGTCCTTTCCGATTGTTTCCTCGCCTTCCGCCTGCTGTTCGGCAACGGACTGACACCCGTTTAACAAGACGACGGACACAAGAAAACAGGCGATCCGAAAAACGTTCATACAGTTCACTCCTATATGGACATTACTATTAGCTATGTCCAGTTTGCCGTAAACTCATGCAAACAGGAGGAATCTCACTTTTTAAGTCAGCGCTAAAAATGCTTCCGCATCCCGGACAGCCAGCTGAATGGCGTCTTCCCAAAAGCCCCGCTGTGTCAAATCAGCGCCGAGATGCTTCATCGCCAGATCTTCAACCGTCATGGAGGCTGTATCTTTTAAAAGCGCGATATATTTTTCCTCAAACGCGCGCCCTTCTTTCAAAGCCTGTGCATAAATACCGAGCGAAAACAAGTAGCCGAACGTGTAAGGAAAATTGTAAAACGGCACAGATGTAATGTAAAAATGGAGCTTGGAAGCCCAGAAATAAGGATGGTATTCCCCAAGCGCCCCGCAAAACGCTTCTTTTTGCGCTTCTTCCATCAGCTCATTCAGCTTGTCGACAGAGACGACCCCCTTTTTGCGTTCCTCATAAAAGCGGGTTTCAAATAAAAATCTCGCATGGATGTTCATAAAGAAAGCGACGCTCCGCTGTACTTTGTCTTCCAGAAGAACGAGCTTTTCCTCATCTGAATCAGCTTCTTTCAAAGCGGCATCGGCCACGATCATTTCCGCGAATGTTGAAGCCGTTTCCGCCACATTCATCGCATACGCCCTGTTCAGCGGCCTTTCGCCAAGGATGGTTTCCTGGTGAAAAGCATGGCCGAGCTCGTGCGCAAGTGTCGATACATTCGACGGACTGCCGGCGAATGTCATAAATATCCTCGATTGACCGCTGTCCGGGAAGTTGGCGCAAAAGCCGCCTGGACGTTTGCCTCCCCTGTCTTCCGCTTCAATCCATCTGTCCTTGAACGCCTTTTCCGTAAATGCGGACAGCTTTTTGCCAAACTTGTCAAACTGGCTGGTGATAAAACCGGCCGCTTCATGATACGAATATTCCTTTGCGGCAGAGCCGATTGGAGCATCGACATCATACCAGCTCAACCGATCCAAACCAAAAAGAGACGCTTTCCGCAAAAGGTAGTCGGCAAACGGCTGTTTATGATCGATAATGACCTCCCACATCACATCAAGGGTTTCCTGCTTCATCCGGTTGACGTCAAGCGGCTCCTTCAGGACACTGTCCCAGTCCCTTGCCTTATATACGTTCAGTCTGAAGCCCGCCAGGTGATTCAGGGTGCTGCTTAATAAATCGGCGTGCTGCTTCCAGCCATGATCAAGGTTTTCAAATACGGAGCTGCGGATCTTCCGGTCAGGTTTGGACGTCAGATTTTGCGCTTGTCCGACAGACAGAATTTTCGTTTCCCCATCTTCTTCATACGGAATTTGAATTTGATTGATGATGCTGTTGTACAGATCCCCCCAGGCATGGTATCCGTCGACAGACAGCCCTTGAATCAATGACTCCTGTTCGGTGCCGAGCTTTTCGGTTACCCGTGTTCGCCTTTCATTCAAAATATAGGCGATAGCCGAAAGCTCTTCATCCTTCAGAATCGTTTTCCAGTCTTCGTTTGAAACGTCAGCAAGCTTGCTGTCTAAAACGGTCAACACCTTTTGAAACTCTGCAGCCATCTGTGTGATTTCAAAATTGAGGGCGTTCGCCTTTAAATCGGTCGTGTCCTGTGCTTGCAGACAGCCGATATACGCCTGCGCCTCCCTGATTTTCACATCGGTTTCTTCAAAGAGCGCCAGCGCCTCTTTGAGGGCGCCGAGCTCCGTTTTTGATACATACAGGGCTTCCGCCTTTTCTTTAAAAGTGGAGAGCAGTGAGCTGATTTCTTTTAAATATGCCTGAAAGGCTTTAGAATCGCTCCCGCCTTTAAAGAAAACATCGAGATCCCATGTGTCCTTGAGATGATGATATGCCACTTGAAAAACCCCCCTTGTTCGTCATGTTTCCATTATAAGATAATTTTACCTTCCTGAGGTAAAAAAAGCGGCCGGGCCATGAGCAACCGGCACGCTTTTATGATGTTTTTACAGCTGGCGCAGCCGTTTGACGGCATAGCTTGCGGCCGCCAGGCTGACCAGACCGAAGGCGAATAAAAATAGCCCGCTTTTATTCTGCGGTCCGCCTTGAGCGGCCGCAGCCTGATCCGCGCCGTTTTCCACGGACGGATCGGCGATCTTAACGGATTTCAACAGTCTCCCGTCCTCCCCTTTGATTTTCAGCACTCCGTCGCTTCCCAGGCTTTCACTGAGCACTTCGCCTTTCTTTTTTGTGACAAATACAGGGTGTTCCAGTTCAAGGCTTGTCCCGTCCTTGGTCGCAAACCGGCTTCCCTTTTTATATGCGGCTGTTTCAAACCCGTTAAACCCTTCATCCAAAAGCGCTTTTGTATCCTTGTACATCATGTTTTGATGGTCTGCTTTCATCACAACGGCGATCAAATCCAGGCTTCCCCGCGACGCCGTTGTGACAAGGGTGTGCTTCGATTCATCCACATATCCGTTTTTGCCGCCGGTTATCCCTTGATAAGGAATTTCTCCGATCAGCATGCGATGATGGTTTTTCAATGTCGTGTCCCAGGTCTCGCCGTGCCAGGCCATTTGCTTCTGTGAAAAAATGTCACGGAAGGTCTTGTTTCTCATCGCATATTCCGTTATTTTCGCCATGTCGAGGCCGTCGTGTAATGATCCTTGTCAAACAGTCCGTGGGGATTTGTGAAATGCGTATCTTTGGCTCCCGCACGCTCTGCGACAAACGCGTTCAAGTCGTCGGCAAACCGTTCAACACTGCCGCTTACATGTTCAGCAATCGCCGTTCCGGCATCATTGCCGGAATTCATCAGCAGCCCTTGAAGCAGCCGTTTTAAGGGCACCGTTTCCCCTTCTTCCAGGTAAACGCTTGTCCCTTCCGTATCAGCCGCTCTTTTGCTGACTTTCACACGATCTTTCAGATTTCCTTTTTCGATCGCATAAATCGCTGTCGCAATTTTTGTAATGCTGGCGGGATACATTTTTTTGCCGCCGTTTTTTTCATATATCACCTGTCCCGATTTCGCGTCAATCAATATAGCGGAAACGCTTTGAATACGCGGCTTCTTTTTTTCCCCTGCTTTAGCCGAACCATGAAAAAACATGGTCGAGCATAGTACAATGCAGAAGAGGAGATGTATTTTCGTTTTCATCGTGTCACCCTGCCTTTAATATCAAACTGCTGCGTGAATCAGCAGACTTTTTCTGAAAAATAGGTCTTTTAGCACTTTCTAAATTCTATCAATGTTATCAATCCTCTGGCAAGAACAATTTGTCAACATGTCAAAATAGGAACGGAGGAAACGCTTTGAAAGACAAAACCGCAATCGTAACGGGAGCCAGCAGCGGCTTTGGTTTATTGACCGCATTAAAGCTTGCCGAAACCCATTTTGTGATCGCAACGGCGAGGCAGCCGGAAAAAGCGGCAGCATTGCAAAAACGCATCGCCGAGCTTGGCGCTGAAGCTTCGATTACCGTCACAGCGCTTGACGTCACAAAAGAGCATTCCATTTCATCATTCTCTGAAAAACTTAAAGGTTACGGAGCCGTTGACCTTCTCGTCAATAATGCGGGGACAGCTTACGGGGGCTTTGCCGAAGAGCTGCCTCTAGAGCAGTACAGAAAACAGTATGAAACGAATGTGTTCGGATTAATCGCCGTCACTCAAGCCGTTCTTCCTTATATGAAGAAAAACGGCGGCGCCAAGATCATCAATATCAGCAGCATCAGCGGACGAATCGCTTTTCCCGCTTTTTCGCCTTACGCCTCTTCAAAACATGCCGTCGAAGGATTCTCAGAAAGCCTTCGCCTCGAGCTGCGCCCATTCGGAATCGATGTGGCCGTCATCGAGCCGGGCTCCTATAAGACGGCGATCTGGGACACTTCTTTAGCCGGACAGGTAACTGTCCCTGATGCGGGTTCTCCATACGCCGGATACTTTGCCCAAATCTCGGACTTCATTGCAAAAAACCGCAGGCAATACGGAAATCCCGAAGAAGTGGCCCGATTGATCAGCCGTCTCGCGCAAAAAAAGCGGCTTAAAAAGCTGCGCTATCCGATCGGCAAAGGCGTAGGCCTGCTGATTTTCTGCCACGCATTGCTGCCATGGCGGATATGGGAGTGGGCGGTCGGCAAAAATCTGTTTAAATCAGGTTATTTAAAATAATTATAATTTAGTATTTATTTTAATTTTATATTTGTTATAATATAATTAACAAATGAAAAACACGAGGAGGAAATTTTACATGATCACACAACAACTAAAACAACAAAATCCTGTACTTGAAAACTCAATGAATACAAATTTGTCAAACTGGTTCATCCTCTACACGAAGCTTCACCGCTTCCATTGGTATGTAAAAGGACCGCACTTCTTTACCTTGCATGAAAAATTTGAAGAGCTCTACAATCACGCCGCTGAAACAGCCGATGTCATCGCGGAAAGGCTGCTTGCCATCGGCGGGCGTCCGCTTTCAACCATGAAAGAATATCTTGATCACGGCACCATCTCTGATTCCGGTTCAGAAGAAACAGCATCTGATATGGTATCATCACTGATCAGCGACTACCGGCAAATCCGGACGGAAATTCAGCATACCATTGAACTTGCCGAAGATAAATCAGACCATTCTACCGCTGACCTTTATATCGCCTTAACAGAGGAAATTGATAAGCAAATTTGGATGCTTTCTTCATTTTTGGGCGAGTAATATACAGAAGCCGTGGCAGATTGCCATGGCTTTCAAATGTTTTAAAAAACGCTCTGATGCCGATATCAAAGTCGGCACGCAAAAAAGCCATGGCACGCGCCATGGCTTTTTTATTTATGATTTACTTTTCGTAAGCTTCGCTTTCAGCGTTTTTTCCTTGCCTTTTCTCAGCACTTCAAATGTGGCGGTCTCTCCCGCTTTTGTTTCCGTATAAAGAATTTTTCTGAGATCGGAAGTCGTTTCAACTTTTGTTCCGTTCATTTTGATGACGACATCGCCCGCCTTCATTCCGGCTTTGTCTGCAGGCGAATTCGGCGACACTTTATCAATATACACACCGGTATTGAGCTGATCTCCAAAGAGACCCAGCGTATTCGTCTGATATTGTTCAGGAACCTGCTGCATATCGATCATTTGAACGCCCAGGAACGGCCGTTCCACTTTTCCTTTTTGCAACAGCTCATCGACAATCGGCTGTACATCATTGCTCGGGATGGCAAAGCCAAGCGATTCGACGCCGGTCTGACTGATCTTCAGGCTGTTGATGCCGATGACCTGGCCGCTGGAGTTGATCAGCGGCCCGCCGCTGTTGCCCGGGTTGATCGCCGCATCCGTCTGAAGGACGTTCATATCCCAATTGCCCTCAGATGTGGAGACTTCGATCGTCCGGTTGACACCGCTGATGATCCCCTCTGTGACCGTTCGTGAAAATTGAAGGCCGAGAGGGTTTCCGATCGCGATCACTTTCTCGCCTGCCCGCAGTTTTGAAGAATCTCCGAAACTTGCAACCTTTTCAACGTTTTTGCTGCTGATCTGCAAAACTGCCAAATCGGTCAGCGCATCACTGCCGATGATCTTGGCATCGGTCGTTTTCCCGTTGTATAAAGAAATCGTAACCTTTGTTGCTCCTTCAACAACATGGTTGTTTGTAATGATATAGGCTTTATCGCCGTCTTTTTTAAAGATGACGCCGGACCCTGTCCCGCTTTCTTCAACATCATCCTCGGAAAAGCCGAAGCTGGCTTGAATATTGGAGACTCCGACAATCGTCGGCTCCAAGTCTTCCACCATATCGGCAACATTGTTGGCGTCTGTCACAGGCTTTGTCGTAAAGTTCTGCGATTGTTTCGGCACCGTCTGTTTGCCGCCTGCTGCATCATCTTGATGATCGGCCGGCAGATACGGTGAAATCCCCAATACCAGTCCGCCGCCGATGATGCCTCCCAAAATCGGACTGAGCCATGATGCCTTGCGCCGCTTTTCTTTTGCTGTTCTCGCTTCCCTGCCCTGTTCAAGGGCTGCGGCTGTTTCCTCATGAGCAGGATCCGGCTCTTCATCCGCATCCTTTTGTAAAATCAATTCGGGTTCGTTTGCCGGCAGGCTTCTGCCTTGTTCCTCAGAACCCGCTGTTTGCGGTATCTTTGCCTCTTCTTGCTGAGGCTGTTCATGTTCATTTTTTTGCTCGTCATCGCGTCTAAAGTCCATAAGCGTACACTTCCTTTATTTTTCTTGTCTTCAACGTTCGCAAATGGCAGAAAGCTTTAACACTCACAAAAAAAAGAGATACCGGCCGTATATGTTTCATTTCATGCAAATTCCTTTCTTCCCTGTTAAGCATCTTATCGAAACATTATGGGATAAAAATGAAAAGAATATGTGAAATTATGAAAATTGACCAGACGTGTGTTAAAACTAGTATAATGACGTAGAAAGGATGTGAACCGACCTTGTCATACACCATTTATCTAGTTGAAGATGAAGAGAATTTAAATGAATTGCTGACAAAATATTTAGAAAGCGAAGGCTGGCACGTCACTTCTTTTCTGAATGGTGAAAGCGCCAGGCAAAAAATCGGCCAGTCACCTCATTTATGGATTCTCGATATTATGTTACCAGATATCGACGGCTATACGCTAATAAAAGAAATAAAAAATGAAGATCCCGATGTTCCCGTCATCTTTATTTCCGCACGGGATGCGGATATCGACAGGGTGCTCGGTCTGGAACTCGGCAGCAGCGATTATATTTCCAAGCCGTTTCTTCCGCGCGAATTGATCATCCGCGTTCAGAAGCTTCTCAAGCTTATATATAAAGAAGACCCGTCCGCAAAGAAAAAAGGAACGGCTGTTTCCGTCTATGAAGTCTTCGAGGATCTGAGGGAAGTCTATGAAAAGGACATGATGATTAATCTGACATCAAAGGAATTCGACCTTCTGCTCCTCTTTATGAACAACCAGGGCCGCGCCTTTTCAAGAGAGGATATTCTCACCAGCGTCTGGGGAGATGATTACTTTGGGACAGACCGGGTTGTGGACGACCTTGTCAGAAGACTGCGCAAAAAAATGCCTGAACTCAAAGTGGAGACGATCTACGGGTTTGGATACAGGATGTTGAAATCATGAAAAATAAATCGCTCGCATTTCAAATCTGGGCGGTCATTTGCGGAATTTTATTAACCGTCTCGATTTTCCTTATATTCTTATTTTCATCGACGTTACGAAACTTTTTCACAGATGAGATTTATACAAACATTGAAAATGAGCAGCACGTCCTGACGGAATACGGATTTTCCGATTCACCCGAAAGGGAATTTGGCGGAGGCAATGGCTCGCGAAGCACGAACCGCTATGTACAGCATGTTCTGCTGCCCGAAAACGGGACGGTCTACCAAAGTCCGCAGATTTTGCCGGATTCGTTTATCAAGAAAGTGCAAAAACTGGGTAAAAAACAGACGGCATCTTCAAAGAGATATTCAGAAAATGTCAATGGCAAGCATGTTTTCTTTGTGCTCAAAAAATTCAGGACCCAGGATGAGACGTTTCTATTATTGTCATATGCGCTTGATTCCTACAGGGATGACTTATCATATACCCTGTTCAAACAGCTTCTGTTTATTTTGATCGTCGTCATTTTGCTAAGCTGGATACCATCGATTTGGCTGGCAAAGTATTTATCAAGGCCGCTTGTGACGCTGGAAAAGCATGTCAAACGGATTTCAAAACAGGATTGGGACGATCCGGTCATCGTCGACAGGGAGGATGAAATCGGAAAGCTCGGACATACCATTGAGGATATGCGCCAGAAACTGATTCAAAAGGATGAGACAGAGCGGACGCTCCTGCAAAACATCTCCCACGATCTGAAAACGCCCGTCATGGTGATCCGCGGATATACCCAGTCAATCAAAGACGGCATTTATCCGAAAGGCGATTTGGAAAACACGATTCATGTTATCGAAGGTGAAGCTGAAAAGCTGGAAAAGAAAATCAAAGACCTCTTGTACCTCACAAAGCTCGATTATTTGCTGAGACAGGAAAGACAATACGGAACGTTTGATATACAAAAGGTGATAAAAGAAGTTGTTGAACGCTTGAGATGGTCTAAAAAAGAACTGATCTGGAAGGTTGATTTTGAAGAGGAAACAATGTTGACAGGCGATCAAGAACAATGGAGCAAGCTGATGGAAAACGTTCTTGAAAACCAGATCCGCTATGCGGAAACACGTATCGAAATCAGCGTGAAATCTGCGAAAACATATACGATGATCATCATCAAAAATGACGGTCCCCACATTGAAGAAGAGATGCTTTCCAGCCTGTACGAGCCTTTTAATAAAGGGAAGAAAGGCGAATTTGGCATTGGGCTCAGCATCGTCAAACGAATTTTGACTCTTCATCAAGCTGATATGACCATTCGAAATGATGAAACAGGTGTTTGTTACACGATATCCGTTCCTAAAAAATAGACTGTAGACGCTGCAGTCTTTTTTTATATAAACGAATAGCCGTTGAAATCGCGGTAGTTCGGTTTGATCGCTTTCTTTTGCTTTTTCAGCCATTTCTTTTCCGACAGCATGTGTTTGGGGTATTTGACTTTGTCCACTTTGATTCCCCTGCTGCGCAGGCGGCTGATCATTTCATCGATTTCTTTCATCAATATTCACCCTTTCTCCGCAAATTTTGACCACTCGGTCACCTTACTTTATAATATAAATAATATCAAACAAAAAAACAAGTTACAATCTAGTTAAAATTATGACGGGACAATAGAGGTGACCCCGCAGTCAGCGGGTGCAGCCTAAAAAACTTGAAATGTTAACCTTTCAGGAAGGTGAAGGTCGTGAGAGAAAAAGAGAGAGTCATAATCGAAACAGCGATTAAGCTATTTGCCAAAAAAGGGTATAGTTCTACATCGGTACAGGAAATTGCAAAGGAATGCCAAATCTCAAAAGGCGCTTTCTATATCTATTTCAAATCAAAAGAAGCGCTTCTCCTTTCAGTGCTTCATTATTACTACGATAAAATATTTACCCGAATCCAAAAAATTCAAACGGAAAATGACAATCCACGGGACGTCTACCGGAAACAGCTCGCCGTATTTTTTGAAAATATTCTTGAGCATAAAGAATTCATCACCATGCAGTTCAATGAACGCTCGCTGCCGATCAATGAAGAGATTGAATCTTTCGCCAAAAAAATGCGGACGACAACGCTTAAGCTCCATATGGAAAACATCCGCCAAATTTACGGCAAAGATATTGAACCGTACAGCGCCGAACTCTGCTTTATGATCAACGGAATGAGCGACGTATATCTTGAATTGATGATTTTGCTGCACCATTCTATTGATCTTCACCTTCTCGCAGACCATCTGCTGAACCGTCTTGACGACTTGGCCGAAGGAATCATGAAGCGAAACGAAATGCCGCTCATTTCCATCGAAGAAGCTGACAAGTGGTTCGGGCCTTTCTATACGTTCGATCCGCTCAAAGAAGCCCTGCTTAAAGAAATGCGGATCAAAGCAGACAAGCGCTATCAAGGGGCCCCGCCTTCCGATCTGACTGAAAGCCTCGGTATTTTGGACAAAGAGCTGCGGAAACAAAAGCCTAGAAACGCGATCATTAAAGGCATGCTGTATAATATAAAGGAATACGAAGCGCTGCAAAAAGAAGCGGTCAAACTCGCCGAATTGCTCAGAAAAAAACCGGAAACGAATGATCAGCGGCTCCTTTAACCGCTATAGCTATAAAAAAACGGCCGCAATGTGCAGCCGTTTTTTTGCTATGCTTTCGGTTTTACCATTTCTTCAGGTTTCACGACCTCATCAAACTGTTCTTCTGTTAACAGATTCAGTTTAAGCGCCGCTTCTTTCAGGGTCAATCCCTCTTTATGAGCCAGCTTCGCGATCTTCGCCGCATTTTCATAGCCGATATGCGGATTTAAAGCGGTGACAAGCATCAGAGAGTTCGTCAGGTTCTTATCGATTGTCTTCTGATTCGGTTCAATGCCCACGGCGCATTTGTCGTGGAATGAATTCATGCCGTCGGCGAGGAGCTGAACCGATTGCAGGAAATTATAAATGATCACCGGCTTGAAGACATTCAATTCAAAATTCCCCTGACTTGCCGCAAAGCCGATCGTTGCGTCATTCCCCATGATTTGGGAGGCGACCATTGTCAAGGCTTCGCTTTGTGTAGGGTTTACTTTGCCCGGCATAATGGAGCTTCCCGGTTCATTTTCAGGAATGATCAGCTCGCCGATTCCGCAGCGCGGTCCGCTCGCCAGCCATCTGACATCATTGGCGATTTTCATCAGGTCGGCTGCAAGCGCTTTAAGAGCGCCATGCACGTGTGTCAGCTCATCATGGCTTGTCAGCGCGTGGAATTTGTTCGGCGAGCTTCTGAAAGTCTGCCCGGTCAGGCTGCTGATTTCTTCGGCAACCTTGCTGCCGAATTCCGGATGGGCGTTGATCCCTGTTCCAACCGCCGTGCCTCCGATGGCAAGTTCGCGGATTTTCTCGGTCGCTTCCAGAATCATTTCCTTAGAGCGGTCAAGCATATACACCCAGCCGCTGATCTCCTGTCCCAGTGTAAGAGGTGTCGCATCCTGCAGGTGGGTGCGGCCGATTTTGACGACATCCTGATAGCTTTCCGCCTTTTCATTCAGCGTGTTTCTTAAGCGGTCAATCGCCGGAACAAGCTTTTCGTAAATCGCCAGAACCGCTGCGACGTGCATCGCTGTCGGGAAGGTGTCGTTTGAGCTTTGGCTGCGGTTGACATCATCGTTCGGGTGGATTTTCAGGCTTGACCCTTTTTCCTCAAGATAGGCCGTACCTCTGTTGGCGACGACTTCATTCATATTCATGTTGCTTTGCGTACCGCTTCCGGTCTGCCAGACAACAAGAGGGAAATGGCTGTCATATTTGCCTTTCAAAATGTCGTCGCAAACGGACACGATGGCTTCGGCCTTTTCCGCTTCGAGATTTCCGAGTTTTTCATTGGCGATGGCTGCGCTTCTTTTTAAAATTGCAAACGCATACACAATTTCCTGCGGCATTTTCTCAGAACCGATTTTAAAGTTCTCCTTGCTTCGCTGGGTTTGCGCCCCCCAAAACTTATCAGCGGGAACTTTGACTTCACCCATCGTATCTTTTTCAATTCTGTAATCCACTATGTATCCCTTCCTTCTATAGTCTGCATTCATCTTATTTCGATACATTTTGCAAAAACCCTCTTATTTAAATTTTAGCTTTATTTTAATTTTAGCTCAATATAAACTCGCGAATCTTTTGCATATTTATATTTCGGATTTGTCCTTCCGTATTCCTTTGAAACGTATGATACGTCATAATGCTTTGAAAAAGATTGGATAATGCGTTCAATCTCCTCCGACTTCCCCGTAAGCCTGATCTGCGCCAACTCTTCTCACTCCGTCTCTGTTCAATGAAAATTTCACCAAACACTACTGTAACACAGTATATTGTTTTTTTAACAGGAAAAGATAACCTATATCCATCATCAGAAACGAGCAAGGCAGGTGACAGCATGAATCAGTCGGAGTTTAAGGATCATATCCACGAAAATCTCAGTTTGCTTCTTCCTCATCTCGAGCAAAACGATGACCTCGTTCAAAACAAAAAAATGCTGGACAGCGGCATCATTTTCTATTTTTTGTATTTTCGCGAACTGAATGATGACACCAAAATTCAGAAAGCCGCCAAAACGCTGTGCACTGATGGAAGTTCTCTCACACTGGAAGACGTCCGCCTCCGCTTAAACAAACTGAACGCCGAGCCCATCCGCAAGGAAAAAGATGCGATAAACGCGATTTTTCAAGGAAAGTGCCTCCTGTTGGTAAACGGCATGAATACCGTTTTTTCGCTGCCGACATTTGCAAAAAAGAAAAGAAGCCTCGGAGAGGTCAATACAGAAAATGTCGTCAGAGGGCCGAAAGTCGGCTTTATCGAAGACGTGGAGACAAATGTGGCGCTCATCAGGCAGCGCGTTCCTGATCAGGATTTGATCGTTGAGAAGATGCCGATCGGTAAAAGCAAGCTGAAACACGCAACCATTTTATATATAAACGGCAAAGCGGACAAGGCGATCATCACCGATCTGAAAAAGCGTTTGAAAAAGGTTCAGCTTGATGACATTCAAGATTCGGGTGTGCTTGAAGAACTGATTGAAGACAACAAGTTTTCACCGTTTCCGCAGATTCAAAACACAGAAAGACCTGATAAAGTATCGTCCGCACTGTTCAACGGTCGGATCGCCATCTTTGTCGATTATTCGCCGTTTGCTTTGATCGTTCCGGCATCGTTCGGCATGGTGATGCAGTCTCCGGACGATTATTACGAGCGGTGGATCGCCACGACCCTGATCAGGTTTTTAAGGTTCAGCTCGATTTTTATCACCTTGTTTTTATCGGCTTTTTATATATCCCTCGTTTCATTTCACCAGGGGATGCTGCCGACCGCTCTTGCTGTAACCATTGCCAGCACGCGGGAAAATGTTCCGTTTCCTCCGCTGCTTGAAGCGCTGATTATGGAAGTGACGATTGAGCTTTTAAGGGAAGCGGGTTTAAGACTTCCAAACCCGCTCGGCCAGACGATCGGTTTAGTCGGAGGCGTGGTCATCGGTCAGGCGGCCGTTCAAGCGAATATTGTCAGCTCGGTCATGGTGATCATCGTCAGCATCATCGCTCTTGCTTCATTCACGGTTCCTCAATATGGGATGGGGCTGTCGTTTCGGGTGCTGCGCTTTATTTCCATGATTGTCGCTGCCGTGTTCGGACTGTACGGGATCATTTTATGGATGATGGTGATCTTCACCCATTTGGTGAGGCAGCGAAGCTTTGGCATCCCGTATTTTAATCCCAACCATTTTTTCAGCTTAAAACATTCGGATGAAGCGATCATTCGTTTACCGACAAAGAATCGTGAGGTGAGTCATCAAAATGGGGCAAAAAAATCAGCACGATCGGATTAGCACATATGAAGCCGCTTCTATTATCACAAGCACGATGCTTGGCGCGGGACTCTTGACGCTTCCAAGGTCACTCACGCAAAAAACGGTCTCCCCTGACGGCTGGATCGTTTTGGCTTTGGAAGGAATTGTTTTTATTTTGATCATTTATTTGAACGCCAAAATCGTCAAAAAACACAACGTCCTCACCTTTTTTGATTATACGAAAGAAGGCTGCGGCTTCATCATCGGGAATCTATTGAACCTGATGATCGTTTTGTATTTTTTTGCAGTGGCAAGCTTTGAAGCGCGAGCGATGGCTGAGATGGTCAAATTTTTCCTGCTTCAATTCACCCCGATGGGTGTGACGATTTTCGCGTTCGTGATTTGCGCGATCTATATGGTTGTCGGCGGCATCAGCGACATGTCAAAGATTTTCCCGTTTTTTCTGTCGATCACGCTCGTTGTTCTGCTTGTCGTCTACGGTCTGAGCCTGAATATGTTTCAAATCAACAATTTAAGGCCTATTCTCGGTTTGGGATTCGGCTCGGTCACAAGCGCTTTGACAGTTGTCTCCATTTCATTTTTAGGCGTCGAGACCATGCTGTTTCTGCCAAAGTATATTAAAAACAAAGAAAAGCTGTTCAGAGCCACCGCCATCGGCTTCGGCATCCCGCTTATTTTATATGTGCTGACGTTCACCGTAGTCGTAGGCGCGCTGACCGCAACTGAAGTGATGACGATGACCTGGCCGACGATTTCTTTATTTCAATCATTTGAAATCAGAGGTATTTTCATCGAACGATTCGAATCTTTTTTGCTCGTCATCTGGACGATTCAGTTTTTCTCCACGTTTGTCGTCTATACCTACTTTGCCGCGTCAGGGCTTGAACATGTATTCGGATGGCCCGTCAAAAAAAACGTATTTTTCATCGGCGCCGCTGCTTACCTGGCATCCCTTTTGCCGAAAGACGTCAATGATGTCTCCGTTTTCAGCGATAATTTAGGTTATGTCTTTATCGTCGTTTTCTGCGTGCTTCCGCTTCTCATGTTTATCATCGTTTCCGCTAAAAGGAGGTTTAAAGCTTCGTGAGACAAAAGGGATTGTTAGCCGTGCTGTCCCTGACTCTCCTTTTGACAGGCTGCTGGGACAGCAGGCAGATCGAAGAGCTCAGCATTGCCATCGGCCTTGCGATGGACAAAGGCGAAGACGACAAAAAAGTGAAGATGACATTTCAGTTTCTCGTTCCCAAAAAAATCGGCCAACCCGGCAACGCCCAAGATCAGACCAAGGTTGTATCCACCTCCGGAGATACGGTCCATCAAACGATCCGGTCGACCGCTTTGAAAAACTTCCCGGTTTTCTCACAGCACCTGCAGGTTATTCTGTTCTCGGAGGATCTCGTATCGGAGATTTCTTTAGACGCCATAGTCAACCAGTTCATCCGTGACAACAGCCTCAGAAGAAGCAGTGAAGTCTATATGACATCAGGAGAAGCCGGTCCTTTTTTGAAAATCGATGATGCAGGGGATCCCGCTTCAGAAGTGATACACAACGTCTCACAGAACAGGCAGTCGACGATTAAATTGCTTGAGCCGGTCACATTGGGGGACATTTCAATTAACATGCAGAAGGGCTTGTCTTTTATCATGCCAAAGATTACCGCGATAAAGGGTGAGCTGCAGATGGGCGGCGGGGCCATTCTCAAAAATAACAGGCCGATCGCCAATATTTCTCCGGAAGAAATTATGGCTTTGAATTTGTTGACGGGGAAAGTGACAGGCGGCGTCATTGATGCGAGACACAAAGGGCATTTGTTTTCCTTTGAAGTGTTTTCGATGACACACCGCGTTCAAACAACGAGAAAAAACGGAAGATATCAGTTTGATGTTCATTCCGATATTAAAGGAAGATTGTCTGAAGACTGGTATAAAGGCGAGGATTCTTTTAATCCCGATTATATTAAAGCCATTGAACGTTCCATTCAAAAAGATATTGAAAAAAGAGTCAGGACTCTCATCAACCGCTTGCAGCGCGATATCAAAGCGGATGTCACCGATTTTTCCGACTATGTCAGAATCCAATATCCGAAAAGATGGAAAAAAGAAAAACACAATTGGGATCACTACTTCACAAAAGCCGATATCGACTATCATATCAAAGCCACCATCCAGGACTTTGGAACAAAAGGGGCGGCGAAGGTGAGATAGGCGCAGAATTTTTTGATAGAATGGGTGTGAAAGGGTGATGTAGCTTGAAGCGGATATTGCAGGTAACAGGGATTGTAATGATTGCGGCGGCAATTATTTTGTCCGGTTTTATTATCAATGACGTCCTTTATGACCCGTATATGGAGGATTCGCAGTCGATGCTGTTCTTCACGATTGGTTCGTATCTCTCCACACCGGTTTTTTCCGTCATCGGCGGCTTTATTTTGCTCGGCATCAGCAAGCTGATTGATTTGCAGGAAAAAAACAACACCGCTCTCGCCGAACGGCTCGATCTCATTTGCAAGACAAGCGATATCACGGGCAAACATGATCATCAAAAAAACGAGACCGCAGCAGAACCCGTTCAAACCGCTGAGGCAGAATCTTTCACTTTGCCCGCAGCTGATGACCGGAAATATTGGAACGGCTGAAACGGCTTTCATCAGAAAGCTGTTTTTTGGCTTTTTTTACTGAACGAGCTTGTTTCGGTGCGCATAGACGGCGGCTTGTGTACGGTCATCGACCTCAAGCTTGGAAAGGATATTGGTGACATGGGTTTTGACGGTTTTAATCGTAATGAATAATTCTTCGGCAATATCTTTATTTGTTTTTCCTTCCGCCACAAGCTTGAGGATTTCAAGTTCCCTCGCTGTCAGCGATTCATGCAGCGGCTGTTCCCCTGACGAATGTCTCAGCTTTGACAGCACTTTTCCGGCTACCTTTGCTTCCAGCTTTGGTTCGCCTATGCTCGCCGCTCTGATGGCATCGGCGATTTCACTCGCTTTCGACGTTTTCAGCAAATAGCTGAGCGCGCCTGCTTCGATGACCGGATATACTTTGTCATCATCGATAAAACTTGTCAAAACGATGATTTTCGGATCGTCAAGCTTCCCGCAGATTTCCTTTGTCGCCTCAATGCCATCCATCCCTTCCATCACAAGGTCCATCAAAATAACATCGGGCTTTTTTTCAATCGCCAGCTCGACGCCGAGCCTGCCATCTGAAGCTTCGCCGATCACCTCTATGTCCGGCTGTGATTCCAAAAAAGCAGCCAGCCCCATTCTCACCATTTCATGATCATCAATTAACAGTACTCGAATCACCTTCGGTCTCTCCTTTTCCTTGGTCAAAGATCGGAACCTTTACATCAACCTGTGTTCCTTTTCCCGCAAATGAAATAATTTCCGCCACCCCGCCGACTTCGCTCGCCCTTTCCTTAATGGAATTGAGCCCGTAAGAGGAGGTCTTCACGTCGTCCATCTGAAACCCTTCCCCGTTGTCAATCACCTTCAGCTGAAGCTGCTTGTTTCTGAACAAGAGCCTGACGGACACTTTGGTCGCCTTTGAATGCCTGAAGACATTGGAAAGCGCTTCTTGGACAATTCTGAACAGATGGTCTTCGACACCCTTCGCGAGCTTTTCGGTATCATCGATTTCCCAATCGATATCAATCGACTGTTTCGCTTTAAACTCTTTCAAAAGGTCGGCAAGCCCTTCTGTTAAACCTTTTCCTTCAAGGGTAACCGGCCTTAAGTGCAACAGCAGCGCCCGCATCTCATTTTGTGCGTCGGCCGCCATTTTTTCGACCATTTTCAGCCTCTGTGTGAGTTTCTCATCACCCGCGGCTCCTTCGAGAACGGCTGAAGTCATCATCGAAATCGCGAACAGCTGCTGACTTACCGCATCGTGCAATTCCCGCGCCAGCCGCTGGCGCTCTTCTGAGACAACGGCTTTTTTCATTTGCTCCTGCCATTCCGCCCTTTCATTGGACAGCTTTTGCAGAGAGGCGACCTGCCTTTCGATCCTTACGGCCATTTCGTTCAATTGATCGGCTGCAAGCCCGATTTCATCATCGCCAAGCGACGGAATCCTATACGCAAAATTGCCGTTTTCGTACCTTATGATCGATTCGATCAGTTTTTCGAGCCGTTTTTTGAGCTGATTGCCGAACATGTAGCCGGAAGCGAAGCCGACAGCAGCACTGATCAACAGCAGGAGAGCGATAAACGGAATGCCGAACCATCTGGAAGCGATGAGCACTCGCGGGTCGAGCTGATAGTAGAAGAGCATGAAGCCCAAAACGGCAATAAAGACTGTAAAGCTGACCCCCAATGACAAACGGACGGCGCGCCACTGAATATTTGCAAGCCTGTTCGTTTTCATATAAACCGCACATCCACATCACCGATCAACAGAGAGATCGAGATTTTGACCCGTCTTGCCGATTGTTCGTAATGCTCCGACTCGGTGTAGATTTGGTTGCCCATGCCGCTTTGCCTTTCCCCGATAATATCAACATCGCCGATTAACACCGAAGAGCTGATCGACACATCGAGGTCGGACGGAATGTAAATGTCGACATCCCCCATCAGCCCGGTGATCACGATCGTATGATCCTCATCTGAAATGATCGCTTTCGACAAATCGATTTTCACATCTCCGATGAAACCCGATATGTTCAAATCATTTAAATCAAAAGGCGTTTTCATCAATTTCACATCACCGAAAAAAAAGCTGCGCTGGCCTGCGTTCTTTTTTTTCCGATACCGTTCCGGGTCCGTTTCGCGCGCTTGGCGGTCTTTCGGTTTACTGCGGTCAAAAACAGGCTGATTTGTGACCAGCCTGTATCCCGCATAGATTAAAAAGGCGGCAAAAAAGAAGCCGAACAGGCTGAATGTAATGCTGAAAATATCCTTTAACAGCAGGAAGCCTGCAAAAATATACATCACGGACCCGAGCCAGCGGCGCGAATATTTATGAAGAAAATACCCGGCAAACAGAAAAGCGAGCGGCCAGAATAAAACGTCTCCAAGCCCGCTGTTTTGCAAAAATATGCTGATTCCGAACAAGACGATGATAAGTCCGATCAATTGGTTTTTTGTAAGACGCATGCCGACCCGGGCCCCCTTTCTTTTGCTTGGTTATTCAATGGATACATTCCCGCTTGTCAGCGAGATATCAATTTTATTTTTGCCATTTCCGTTTTTTCCAGTCAGGGTCCGTTTATCGCTGCTGATCTGATCAAAGGAAAAAGAATGGCTGATGCTGCCGCTTGTCGATGTTGCTTCAAGGCTGATGTCCGCATCGTCGGGTAGGTCGAGTTTGGCGTTTCCCGATGTCTGTTTGATGCTCAAAGGGGCATCAACAGCAGAAAAAGAAGCTCGCAAGTCACCTGACGTCTGCTTGATGTTCAATCTGCCTGTCACATTTTCAAGCTCTGTGTTTCCGGATGTTGAGCGAATATCCCCCTCCGCTGTCCGAACATCTTTCAAACGAATATTTCCCGATGTCCCTTGGACTTCCAGCTCTTCTGCCTGGAGCTGATCCACTTTCTGGGTACCGCTTCCTGAGCTTAATGTGACCTTATTTAAGGCTAAACGTCCGCCTGATATTTTCACATTGCCGCTTCCTGATATAACGGACAGATCATCTTTGTATTCATAAGGAACTTTGACAACAAGTTCATTCTTTTGAAAAAAGAAATATTGAAAAGGCTTCGGGTGAACGGTGAGCTGAAGGGTATTTCCCTTTTCCGCTGACTCGAGGCGCGCATTGCCTGTCAGCTCGGCGGTTATATCATCGCGCTGTTCGGCTTTGATGTTGACCGTGATGCTTTTGGCGTTGATATCGATCGCACTGATTCCCTTCAGCGAAGCCGCGGCTGTATGGTCTGCCTTTTGATTGAAACCGCCGAATGAAAAACCGCCTGCGCCATTATAGATGAAGCAGGCAAAGATCAGAATGCCGGCGAGAATCATCAGCTTCCCTATCGTTTTCTTCATATGCTTAATCCTTTCGGCAAGTAAGTGTATGCTCCTTATTATAAGGAACATTTTGTTTGAAAGAAATCAAAAATTGAAGGAAGGGGCCTTTAAAGCCCCCTGATTATTCATTGCCGGCTGCTGTTTTCTTTTCCAATCCGGCTTTTTTCGCCCGCATGTTTTCAAGCTCTTGTTCAACCTCTTTCGCATATTCAAGGCGGCTGTACGGAGATCCCGCGGAAAGCTCGGCATAGCTGTTGACTTTCGTTTCCATTTCTTCAATACGGTTTTCCATTCTCATAAATTCACGGTACGCGCTTTCGCTATCGATTTTATTGAAGGAAGCATTCATATGCTCTTTTGCTTTGACAGCGTTTGCCCGGGCGATTAATGCATGTTTTCTGTCCTTAATGTCGCGCAGTTTGACTTCGAGCGTTTTCAGCTGTTCTTTTAATTCAGCAAGCTGTTTTTTCGCATGCTGATGAGCCTCTTGATATTCAGCGGTTTTGGCTTCAAAATACTTCATTTCGGAAAGCGCTTTTTTGGCAAGCTCTTCTTCACCTGCATCAAAAGCAAGCTGGGCCTGGTTTTTGCGTTTAACGGTCAGTTTTTCAGCCTCTTCATACTTCCCTTTGAAACTTTGCTCAATCGTCTGCTGCTTGACAATCGTATGTTTTGCCTTCGCGATGTCGCTTTCCATATCGCGTACGTATTGATTCAGCATCACCCGCGGGTTTTCCATTTTATCCAATCCTTCATTTACTGTTGCGACAAACATATCTCTGATTCTTTTGAACGCCATGATTTCGTCCTCCCTAAAGTTTATTTATTCTTTTTCAAAAAGTCTTCCCATTCCGCATCAAAGCTTGTATCATAGGATGCTGCAGAAGGCTCTGTATTCTCTCCATAATAGATGCTTTCTTCTTGCTTTCCACTCTGCTTCATCATGTTCCAGCCGAAATAAACCATGGCTGCGGCCAGTGCGATGCCGATCAGAAATGGAAGAGACCCTCCCAAAAACATGATGCCGATGATGGCCAAGATGACAGCGGCAAATCGTCGGTCTTCTTTCCACTTTTTCAAGCCGAGATAAATCAGCAAAACACCGATTACTCCTGTGATCAGCCCCCCGATATGGCCTCCCCCGAAAAACAGCGAAATGCCAAACAGGATCAGAAAAAAGCCGATGATCGATTTTCCATTTATATTCATGTTTGCTCCTCCTTTCTTCTTCATGTATTCACTATAGTCAATTTCTGCTTTCGACAAAACGAGTCACAGATTGATTTTACCGTCAGACCAGAGTCGTAATTCGGATAAGACCAAACATCACAAAGACCGCTCTTCCCGAGCGGTCCTTGTGTCAATTCATTTTCGGATTCCAGCCGTCAAGTACGTTTTCAATGGTCCAGCTTTCCGCTTCCTGATCGGTCAACTGCCGCCTCGCTTCATGCAAAATGGCCCCAGGCCCGGTATTCCGGTATTCATACAACCTGGCATCAGCGGCCGCAAAGCCTGACATATCTGTCCACCCTTCAATCTGAATATGGGCGTCCAGGCTGCAATTGCGATACAACACGCTGGCAATAGCGTCAGGATCTCCGCCCGGATGCCACGGGCGTCCGAGCCATACCGTTCCGGCAGCTGCATCGCTTGTCAGCCTGCAGTTTTGGATCAAAAGGCCGAACGGTTTCGTGATATGTGTGCTGGCAGCTGTCACATAGCCGTTGTTGGTGGCGGAGCCGCGGTCCGTACTATGAATCTGGCAATTTTCAAAAACCGCCCTTGCTCCTCCAAAGATAAAATCGACATCCCCTTCAATATAGCAGCGGTCAAAATATTGTGTTCCATCATTGACAAACAACGTATCCTGTCTGCCGATAAACCGCGAATTTTTAAACATCATCCGGTTTCCTTTCGCATAGACCGCCACCGCCTGTGTTCCATCCGTATCTACTTTCGTTCGGTCAAACGAATTCTCAAATGTCAAATTTCTGGCTTCAACATCATCTGCATATATAAATACGCTGGCGCTTCCGCTCGTTCCATACCTTCCTCCCCCTTCCTTTTCCTTACCTGCGTAATTATCATACGTGATGACGGTGTCGTGTCCGCTTTCGCCGATCAGCTTAACAAACGGCTTTGTCGCAGGGATGTGAACGACTTCTTTATAAACGCCTTTTTTAATGAAGATTTCCTTTTGTTCATAATTGTACTCCGGCAATGCATCGATTGCCTCTTGAACCGTATGAAATTCGCCGCCCCCATCTTTTGATACCGTCAGCCTGATTGCCGCTTTTCCACGATTGCTCAACAGAACTCCCCCTCTTTTTGAAAACGCTTACTTTAAAGTTTACGACAAAAAGCCGTTTTCCCCTGCCGGAAAACGGCTTGATCTGCTCAATCGACCCGTTTCTGTTTGAAAAAAAGTTGGTGAAGTAAATGGCTCATTCTGATTTTTTCTTTGTCCGGAATACGTCAGCGCTTCGTTCATATTCGACATCCGCTTCCCCGAGCCGGTGATTGACAATGCGCGCCGCCGCAAATAAATAATCGGACAGCCGGTTGACGTATGGCAGCGCAAGCGGCGGAATGTCTTCTTCTTTGGCCAAAGCGACAATTTTTCGTTCAGCTCTTCTGATGACCGTTCTCGCTGCATGCAAATATGATGCCGCTTCTGTTCCGCCTGGAAGTATAAACTTAGTCAGCTGCGGTGCTTCCTCGACATAGGCATCAATTCGTTCTTCAAGCATGGTGATCGATTCAGCCTTCAGCTTGCCTTCTTCCTGAACATTGACATGCGCCAAATCACCACCGCAGTCGAACAGCTCATGCTGGATGACAGTCAACTCTGACAAAACATCATGAAAGAGCGCCTCTTCTGCTTTTAAATAAGATTGAGCCAGCCCGATGAAACTGTTTGCTTCATCCAGTGTACCGTACGCTTCCACTCTAAGATGATCTTTATCGGCCCTTCCGCCAATTAAACTCGTTTTTCCCTGATCGCCTGTTTTTGTATAGAGTTTCATTTCATACTCCTCTCTTGATCACTTGTCTCTATAGTATACCCTGTTTATAACGGCTGCATAGATCGTTTCATTATGAAACACACATTTTCGAAACAATTATCAAAAACAAAATGTTGTTGAATAAAGAAACACTCACTTTTATAATAGAATTGTAAACGGTTTTATTCAAAGACAGGTGGGATGAGGATGGAATTGAATCAGCAAACGGCCATTATCACAGGTGCAAGCCGCGGCATCGGCAGAGCCATTGCGGAGTTGCTTGCGGATAAAGGGGCAAATGTCGTCATCAATGGGACAAACGAAGAATTGCTCAAGTCTCTGTGCACACAATTGAATACTGAGAGAAAGTGTGCTTCTTATGTTGCCGGTGATGCCAGTTTGCCAGAAACAGCTTCGCTTCTCATCGCTGAGGCAAAACAGCGGTTTGGGCGGATCGATATTTTGGTCAACAACGCCGGCATTAATTTGCGCAAAACAACCGTTGATACGTCGCTTGAAGAGTGGAAAAAAGTGATAGATTTAAATTTAACCGGCACCTTTCTCATGTGTCAGGCTGTCATCCCGGAAATGATCAAACAGGGCGGCGGAAAAATCGTGAACATGAGCTCTACGACGAGCAAAACACCGCATCACAATGCCTCTCCTGCTTACGGTGCATCGAAAGCAGGCATCAACTATTTAACGATGCATTTGGCAAAGGAGCTTGCTGAACACCGCATTCATGTCAACGCCGTCTGCCCCGGGCCGATTGAAACGGATATGAGCAAGCAGTGGAGCGAGGAGTATCGCGCAGCAGTCGTCGAACGGATTCCGCTGAAAATGCTCGGCTCACCAGAGCATGTCGCAAACGTTGTCGCCTTTCTTGCCTCTGACAAATCTGACTTTATGACAGGCGAAACCATTAATATTAACGGCGGCACCTATATGAACTAAAAAGAAGAGCCTCCTTAATCGGAAGGCTCTTCTTTTTTTATGCATGCCGCTCACTCGTACCGGACAGCATGATCGCCTGTCTCACCGCTTCTTCTAAACTGGCGGGATCAGCTTTGCCGGTTCCCGCAATATCAAAGGCTGTTCCGTGGTCAACACTCGTACGGATTATCGGCAGGCCGACTGTAATGTTCACACCGGCTTCAAGGCCAAGCACCTTAATCGGGCCGTGTCCTTGATCATGATACATCGCCACCACTATATCAAAGTCGCCTCTCACTGCTCTGAAGAAAAGCGTGTCAGCGGGCAGCGGGCCGAATGCCTGTATACCTTCACTTTGTGCGCGTTCAACGGCAGGGACAATTTTCTCTTCCTCTTCTCCATGCCCAAACAAACCATTCTCACCGGCGTGAGGGTTAATGCCGCACACGGCGATTTTAGGCTGCGGAATGCCTGCGCGAATGAGCGTGTCATGCGCCAATTGAATTGTCGTGTACACCCGATTCACATCAATGAGATGAATGGCGTCAAGCAGACCGACATGGGTTGTGACATGGACCACTTTCAGGTTCGGTGCAGCCAGCATCATCGCATAGTCCTTTGTTTGCGTCAATTCCGCTAAAATTTCCGTATGGCCCGGGTACATGTGCCCCGCTTTATGGAGGGCTTCTTTATTTAAAGGCGCTGTGCAAATGCCGTCAATCCGCTTCTCGTTGGCAAGGGCAATCGCCTGTTCAAGATAGCGGAACGCTGCGTTTCCCGCTTCAGCCGACACTTCGCCGACTCTCAGATCATCTGTCAGCAGCTGAAGGTCCAGGCAAGGAATGACCCCGGGCTTTACATCAGCTGCCTCTTCCGGCTCGCTGATTTTTACAATGTCTGCCGCTGAGCCAGTGAACGTCTTCGCTCTGTTTAAAATGCTGTAATCCCCAATCACAAATAATGTTCCGTTTTCATGCAAACTGTTTTGCTCAAATGCCTTGATGATAATTTCCGGGCCGACACCTGCCGCATCCCCCATCGTCAATGCAATGATTGGTTTTGCCATCTGTCTTCCTCCTCTATATTTCTCAGCACCTCAACAGCTTTTAGAACAGTATCGTTTTGACCATAGGCGCCCGCCTTTGTCACCGCATATATATCTGTGTTGAGCAGCTTGCCGAGCGGTATGCCCGCTTCAATCTCCCCCAGCAGCTGAATGCCGTCTGCACCAAGCTCGTTGCAAATCGCACGCGCTGTGTCTCCGCCTGTCAAAACGAGGCGTTTTAACCCTGTCGTCTTGACGATTTCAGTTGTAACTGCACCAAGAAATCGGGAAAGCCGTTCGCCTACAGTCTGCCGCTCAAGGCCTTGGGTTCTCCCAAAAGCGATGATGCGCTGCACCATTTCCGGCTTCGCATCAGTATAAAGCAGAACATCTTTCCCTTGATGAGCCAGCACTTGATCGAGCGCGCGCTTCTGCTCCCGTGTTTCACATCCATTCAATACGTTCAGCGGATTGATGCACACGTCAAGGGGATCCTGCTGACCTCTTAAATATGCGAGCTGTCCATTTGTTATGTTCGATGCACTGCCGGAGACGATCATTACCGGCTCATTCCGTCTGTCTGTCTGCAGCGGCCTCTTTCTGACATGTTGGGCGAGTGCACCGGCCAGTCCGGCAGCGCCGACCCATAATATGGATTGCCCGCTGTTCATGAACACCTGCACGATGCAGCGCAGATCCTCATTTGTCTCTGCATCGCAGACAAACCATTCATACCCTTGGGCTATCCACGATTTAAGGTCTTTCTGGACTTGATCATCAGGTCTGCGAAGCTGTTCGATGCCTACCGCTTTTGGCTGAACATGTGTCTGACCGAAAAGCAATTCAGGGATCCGCGATTCAGTAACCGGTGTTTTCGGATCAATGGCGGCTTCAGTTTTGTGAACGGGCACGCCATCGACATAATGAACGCCATCCACAGTAATCCGCCTTGCATCAGGAAAAGCAGGGGCAATCACTGCTGCATCAAAACGTCCCAGATCCATCAGCGCTTTGATTTCGCTCCCGATGTTTCCCCTTAATGTGGAGTCAATTTTCTTTAAAAAAAGGTATGATTCAAGGTGTGCGAACGGATGCGATGCTGAACTGACTTCTTTGTAAGCCTCGCTCGGCGACGCACCGCGCGTGTCCGTATCTAAAATCATGACATCTTCTTTGACATCCGCTGGATTTGCACCGGATTGGTCAAAAAGAACAGCCGCGCTCAGTCCAGCTTTAACAAACTGAACGCCTGTGTCATTGGCACCCGTCAAATCGTCAGCGACTATCAATATTTTTTGGCTGATGTCCGCTCCTTTTTTGCAACGTACGTTTGTCATATCGACACCTCGGTCTCAAGCTATTCTTTCAGTTTTCTCCACAAGGTGGTGCGGTTGATATTCAATCGCTTCGCCGCTTTGGATTGGTTCATATTCTCCTCCTGCAGCACCGCTTGAATGATGCGCCGTTCGATGTCCGCAAGCGTCCCTTCCAAACAGCCTTTTAAGCTCTCTTCCTTGTTCTCGCTGGACAGACGGTCAAGCTGCAGTGCGGCTTCAGCCAATGTGATATATCCGCTTTTCACCGTCAGCACAAGCTCCTCAAGTAATCGCTTAAACTGCCGGACATTCTCCCGAAATGTCTGCTTGCGAAACGCGTTCATCACCTCAGGCGCAAGTCCGACCACTTGTGTGCCATAAGCTGAATTAAATTCAGCAATAAACAGTCTGCTCATGTCCTCCATGTCTTCCACCCGCTCTGACAACGACGGGACATAGAGCGTCAATCCTTGTAAACAGCTGTATAAATCAGGGTCAAATCGCCCTGCTTTCATTTCTGCAAATAAATCGGCAGATGAAGAGGCGAGCCAGCGGATTTGCCGATCCTGTTTCATCCACACGGCGAGATCATGCTGGACTTCGAGCGGCAGATGCTCGATATGCCGAAGAAAGATCGTCCCGTTCTGAACAACCGGAAGGTCTTTCAGCAATGCGTACTCTTTCACCTTGCTGCAATGAATGGTCACAAACGTCTGCTGCTGCCGAGGGCTCATTTGATGAATCGCAAAGGCGAGATCTGATTTCCCCGTTCCTTCCTCTCCGTACAGTAAAATAGGTTTATGCGTCTGGCTGAATGCCTGCGCTTGCTGAACCGTGTCCCTCATAGACCTGCTTTGTTGTGTAAATGATGAAAATGGCTGTAATGAATGTACGGGCGCTGCAAACGACCATGCAAGATGCTGATGATCGCGGCTGGACACTGATTGTTCAATGGCAATCAGCAGCTCTCCTTTTGAAAGAAGGGAGCCTTTCATATGCCAGACGGCTTCTCCTGTTTCTAATTGAAAATACCCGCTTTGTTTGCCCTCTCTTATTGACTGTACAGCAAAAGCCAGCTCTTCCCACCATTCATGGATGGCATCGGCAGAAACAATAGGTTCAAGAAGACCCTCATCGATCCAATTTTTTACCGTTTTGTTCACAAAGCGGATCCGGCTGTTGTCATCAATGACGATCATCCCTTTTTCTTCCTGATCGATCATCTCTCTAAACATCCGCTGCTCCTCAGATGCCTCCTTAAAGAGCCGGTACATTTGCTTTGCACTGTGAAACGCTTCTTTAACCGATTCACGGCCGGACGTGATCAGCATGCTTTGCATGCCCAGCTCCTTTGCCGCTTTATCGGTAATGACGTCTCCCAATACAATTTGGGTCCCCTGCTGCTGAATGTCCCTCAAGAGATCCCATACTTCCATTTCTGCTTTAATCGTATATAAATCAACTTCTATTCCGAAAAGCTCGCTGATAGTGCGAACCCCTTGGGTAATATTTCCAAAGCCGACGACGGCTGTTTTTCCTTGATAATCTTTAATAAGCGTCAGCGCCCGCAGCAGATCATACCCGGAAACAGGGATATCCACGACAGGGATGTGCACGTGTTGCTGTATGAGCGAGGCTGTACCGCCGCGGCTCATAATGATATCGGTTCCCTGCGATTCAGCTTGCTCTGCAATCGCAACGCCGGAGCGTAAATCGCCGACCTCCAGCTGAAATTGAATGTCTTGTTCTTCCTTCGCGAGCTCTGTCAATAAATCCCCTAAGCCTTTATACGGCGCAATGCCAAGCACTTTAATTTTCATGAAATGGACCCCCTCTTTCATTCTCTCTCAGTCAAGGAGACAGCGAGGGAGTCCGTTCAAACGATTGGGACAGCCCCCTCGAACTTAAATTATAAATGATGCGATATAGGGATACAATTCATGCCAGTGCCGCACGCTCGTTCAAACGGCTTTATTCTTGACCGGCCGAAGCCCACGTTTGCGGAACACGCACATATTTAATCGCCTGACGGTAGTACGTAAAGGCAATATGCAGATCACCGTCTTTCCCCTGCTTGATCGACGGATAGGAAAACTCGCGGTTAAGCTTGTCTTTTGAGTTGTTCGTCAGCGCATAACCGTCGCCGACTTCGATGTTTCTTTTGACAGGCCATGTGATGCCGCCGTCCCGGGAAAGCGCCAAAGTCATCGGCGCCCTCGGTGCTCCCCAGAAGGCTGGACGCGCGTCTGTGTCAACACCTGTTCTTGTATCATCCTCATCCTCAATTTCATCGTATAGAGAGGCTCTTCTTTCGGTCGTTTCATTCGCATTCATATGATTGTATACGAGAGCAAGCGTCCCATCTTGAAGCGCTGTAAATTGAATGGAGGAGTTGTTGTTCGGCAGCTCGGTCGGCTCAGGCTCTGACCAGGTGCGGCCGTTATCAATAGAGCGGCTCACATAAATCGAGTCTGCAAAACGGCTTCTAAACAACGCAAGCAAGGTGCCGTCGTGCAGTTTTTCAATATTCATATGAACACATCCGGTACTGCCCGGCACCTTCACTTCCTCCCACGACTTGCCTTTATCAGATGAAATTTTCACCGCGCTGATGTCACGGTTTCCAGTCCATTTCACGCCCGGCAGGGTGATGCAGTAAAAGACAGGAAGCAGCCAATCGCCGTTATCCAGAACAATGAGCGGCTGGCGGATAAAAGTCCCTGCTTCGGCAAACAACGTGTCAATCCCGCTCCATGTATGGCCTCTATCATCCGATGTCCGGTATCTGACGACCGCTGTATCCTGATTGCCGGAAAGCTGTGCCGTATACATAAGCCAGAGCCGGCCGTCAGGCTCTTGGAAAAGCACAGGGTTTTGTTCGGAGCGGGAAGGATCACCTGACAGCTTTTCTGCCTGTGTCCACTCACCACTTCCTTTTTCAAGCCTTGACATGTAAATCGATATATCCGGGATGCCTTCCTGCGTTCCCCCAAACCAGACGCACAACAGATCACCATTGTCCAGCTCCAGCAGGTTGGCTGCATGGTTTTGCGGGCAGTCTGTCGGCAAAAACGCATCCTTTCTGGCCGAATCGGTTTTATTTTCTCTGATGCGACCATCTATCGGCAGGGAAGCTTCACTTTGTTTCATCACAATTCCTCCTCCACATTTGATTCTTTTTTCGCAGGCGAGCTGATCAGACGGTCTAATACGAGGACAATAAACGGAACAATGATAGCGATGTACATGTTATCGATGCCAAACGGATTGTCCAATAAATACCATGCCGTCGTCGCTATGCCGGAAAGCGCCAGACCAATGGTTGCTCCGCGGTTTGAATTAAAATATGGCAAATAAAAGCCCATCGCCGCCACAACGGCAATTGATGTCCGAAGCGCCCTCGTAAAGAAAGAAAGCGTTAACAATTCTGGCGCCAGCGCAACCCCGAGCAGCGGAATAAAACCGACGATAATAGAAACATATCTCGTAATTTTCATGCGCTGTTCTGGTGTCGGATTTGCTTTCGGTACATAAAAGTCATCAATGATCAGCGTCGTTGTCGCCAGCGCAACCGTTGAGACGCCGACGAAAATAGACGCTACAAGGGATGTCGCTACAATCGCGCTCAGCACAGGATTCATGTGCTGCATAAACACCGGAAATGCGTAAATTGGATCAATATCCGGGTACAAATACCGTGCAGCAACGCCGATGACTCCAATGGCAATCGCCAGCGGCAGACAAAGCAGCGCTGCATACAGCGTTGATCTCTTTGCCTCTTTCTCACTTTTCGATGAGGTAATAGCCTGTATAATAAACTGAGTCGCAAAAATCGCCCCCATGTTGCCGATAAACCAGGCGCCGATTGTCCCCCATCCGATGCTGCCGTCCCAAGTGAAGAAATGCTCCGGCAACTGCTGCGTCATCGGCTCCCAGCCTTTTGTCAAATAGAGTGCAACTCCTAATGTGATCAGAACTCCCGCATATTTAACAAGAGAATGCAGAATCGTCACCCAGGCAACGCCCTTCATTCCGCCAAACGTAAAATAAAAGGTGCTGACAATCGCTGTAATAATTGCACACGTCATGAGCGGAAGACCTAAAATAGACGAAATGGCCGCCGATCCGCTTAAATAGTTTCCAAGATTCACAAGTAAAAGGGCCACAATCATAATGATAGAAACGACAAGCTTGGTCGAACGGCCAAACTTTTCACTAATAATCCCGGAGATCGTATATTGGCCGGTTTTATAAAATTTCCCTGCTAAGAAGAAGGAAAAAATAAAAAACGCAATCGAGACCGTTACAATCGACCATGAAGCTGCCAAACCATGTGTATAAGCTGATTCAGCGGTCCCGATTGTCGATTTGGTGCCGATGAATTCACTCATCAGCAAAATCCCGACAACAATCGCCGGCAGCGTTTTGGCAGCATTGTTGAATTCCGAACTGGATTTACTGCGAAACCGCATCGTCAGCCATGTCGTAAAGAGAATGTAAACCACGATCACTGCCAAAATAAACATTATGATCGAACCGCTTAAAACATCCACCCAAACTCCCCCTTTGTTTGTGAGCCTCTTACAGGCTCATGGTGAAAAACATGTACAGATCCGGGCAGCCTACATATCCAGCAATTTCAAATAGACAGCTTCAATCTCCGCAATGGACATCGGCTTTGGATTGTTATCCATGAGCCTTTTAACGTCGGCTGCCGCCTCAGCAAGCGATGGTACATCCTCTTTTGATACCCCGAATGTCTTTAAATTTTGCGGAATATTTAAATCTGCGATCCACTCTTCAATTTTTCGTATAACCTGCTCTGCTAGGCTGACCTTCGAACCTTTTGGCTCGATTCCAATCACGACGGCCACATCCGCAAGGCAGTCAGTTACATGATCCGCGTTGAAGGCCGTTACATGCGGAAGCAGCATTGAATTGGCCACACCGTGAGATATTTTGTATTTTCCTCCGAGCGGATAAGCCATCGCATGAACCGCTGCTGTTCCTGCGCTTGTCAAGGCCATTCCGCCATACATGGCGCCAACGAGCATTTTTTCTCTCGCCTCCAGGTTGTCTCCATGGTGATAAGCCTCCTGAATACTTGAGGAAATCAGTCTCATAGATTCAAGTGCAAGCATGTCACTGAATGGATTTGCTTTGTTGGAAATATAGGATTCAAGTGCGTGTGTAAATGCATCCATTCCGGTTGCAGCTGTGATCGCCTTTGGAAGACCGGTCGTCAAAACCGGATCTAAAATCACAAGCGACGGCAGCAGATAGGGACTGACCATGCCAATCTTTAATTCTTTCTCCGGGAACGTCACAATCGCATTCGGCGTCACCTCTGACCCTGTTCCGGATGTTGTCGGAATCAGCACAAGCGGAACGCCGGGCTTTTCAACGAGATTCGTGCCAATCAAAGCTGAAATTGGTTTTTCATTTGTTTTCAGAACAGAGAGGATTTTAGCCGCATCGAGCACACTGCCTCCGCCAATTCCTAGAATCGCGTCATGGCCTCCTTCAGAAAAAAGCTGAAAAACCTCTTCGATGTTTTGTTCCGTCGGCTCCGGCTGTATATCCGTGTTGACTTCACTTGAGATGCCTTTCTCAGCCAGCACCTCTTTGATTTGGTCTGCATAGCCGAGAGAAACGATCGACGGCTGAGTTAAAATAAACACCGAGCAAATCTCATTCAATCCAATCTGATCTAAGTGGTCACCAAGCAAATTGAGTGAATGTGGACCAGCCTCAATTCGGGCGGCTGTTTGAAAATGATAAAGCGTCTTCATATCCTCACTGCTCCTTTGCCAGTTTTGCGTTAATTCCGTAGCCTTCCAGCATCTTTTTCACTTTTAGCAGCGGCTCTCCTGACAACTCTGCAATTGGACTTTTAGGCGGTCCAACATCAATGCCGGCAAGCTCCGCTGCTTTTTTTAACGGCGCCGGCAGTGAACCGAGTGAAAACGTATCGCGAAGCGGCTGCAGCTGCTGTTGATAATGCTCACTCTCTTCAATGTTTCCTTGTTTAAAAGATTTATAGATTGAAACAACAGTTTCCGGAAGCACATTGGCTGTGGCAGCCACAGCTCCTGTTCCTCCCGCCTTCAATGTGTCTAAAATCAATGAATCGGTTCCTGCAAGGACGGAAAAGGACTGGTCTTTTGTACGTTCAAGATACGCCTTAATATTGGCGAAGCTGCCGCTGCTGTCCTTAATGCCGATGATGTTCGGCAATGCCGCCAGCCTCTCAACCGTTTCGGGCTCCAATGACACTCCTGTTCTCGACGGAATGTTGTAGAGCAGGACAGGAAGCGCGACATTTTCAGAAATCGTGCGGAAATGCTGATACAATTCCTCCTGCGAAGGTGCGACAAAGAATGGCGTAATGATCGAAAGAGCGTCCGCTCCGATATCCGCCATTTGATTGGATAAGGAAATAGTCGCCTCAGTACTGTTTTCTCCTGTCCCGATGAAAACAGGCACACGTTTATTAACCGCTTTCACAATCGTTTTAGCAATTTGAAGCTTTTCCTCTTGTGAGAATAAATGAAATTCCCCATTTGTCCCTAAGGCAAAAATACCGTGGACGCCTGAATCAATTAAATGATTCACCAGCTTTTCGGCGATTCCAGGATGAAAAGCCTGCTCTTTTGTAAGCGGTGTCAATATAGCAGGGATAATTCCCTCTACTTTCAAGTGACTTCGCTCCCTTCTGTTGCATTTTTAAACATATTAACAATAAAGCGCTTTCTCGAACTTTATTATAAAGGTTGATTGATTCATTAAACAACACATTTTTCGAATTTGGGACAAAAGAATGAATCCTCACCTTCAGTTGATGCGTTTTAAAACAATAAAAAAAAACCTGTCCAAAGACAGGTCAAATTAATCTTTTAAAGCTTTCACACAAACCGCTGTTTTATTTTGAATTTGTGTCAAAAAAGCGGTTTGATCCGCTGACCGACCGGATTGAGTGGCCGCTACAAGCACATCACTGCACGAAACACGGTGCTGAGCTGCGGCATTTGCTGCAACACTTATCGCCTGCACAAATTGACCATCGTGCAAACAGCCATCAATTAACACCCATATGGCCAAATACCCATCCACACCTTTCATGCCGACGATGCAAAGATCACCGCTTTCCGACACAATATGACAGTCAGCCAATTCAGCATCATGTTGCATAAACAGCGTTTCCTGTTCAAAGGCTGACAGGTCATGCGGCCATCCAGAGTTGTTTCCGCTTGCGAAAACAAGTTTTCGTCTCCAAGCAAAGCCCCCTTCTGAAGACAGAAGACGCAGCGGGCGGTCTGCCAAAAATGCGATGCCGTGCGGCAAATATTGTTCAATTTGCTCTTTTAGAAAGAGGGGCTTGGTTTTCTGCGGGATCGTTTTCGCTTTGATTGTAAACTGCGGATTCGCACGCTCAGGATGGTCGAGCGCTGTGATATCTGTATCATACACTCGTTCGATACGCCCGGCAGAAAGGGCAGCTTCCGGGCGGTCAATAACTTCTGCTTTTCCATCTTTCAACAACAGCAGACGATCACAGTATAAACTCGCAATATTCACATCATGAAACACCCCGATCACTGCGAGTTTGGATACAACTGTTTCTTGTTTCATTAAATCAAGAAGACTTTTTTGAAATGACAAATCAAGAAAACTTGTCGGTTCATCAAGCAGCAAGTATTCTGGTTCCTGGGCAAGCGCTTGGGCTAAATACACCCGCTGCTGCTCTCCGCCGCTCAGCTCGTGTATGGATTTTTGGGCAAAGCGAAGCGTGTCCGTCTGTTTCATCACCCTTTTCACGACATCACGGTCTTCAGCTGTCAGCTGCCGAAAAAAGCCTGATTGATACGCATAGCGGCCAAACTGAACCGTTTCCTCGACCGTAAAGGAAAAGGCCTGCTCCGTTTTTTGAGGAAGCACTGCCATTTTGCGAGCGAGCTCCTTCGTTTGATACGACCCAACTGAGCGGCAGTCAAGCAGCACCTCACCGCTTCGAGGGGCGATTGTCCCCGACAATATTTTCAGCAAGGTTGACTTTCCGCTGCCGTTCGGACCGAGAATTCCTAAAAATTCACCCTGCTTTACCGCAAAGCTGATGTCCTGTAAGACATCCGTTTTTCCATAGCCGCCGGACACACGGATGACATCAATCATGAACTCGCCCTCCCTGATAACGCCTAATCAATATAAAGCCGAAAACAGGTGCTCCCACCAGTGCGGTAATAATACCGATCGGCAGCTCGGACGGCTCAATGATGGTTCTCGACAAAAGATCTGACAGCACAAGGAATGAAGCGCCGTTCAGCATTGAGAGCGGCAGAAGATGGCGGTGATCCGTAATAGACAGAAGCCGGATAAAATGCGGAATGACGAGGCCTACAAAGCCAATAGTTCCAGACACCGCGACAGCACTGCCTGTTAAAATAGACCCCGCCAACAGAACGACATATTTACTCCGCTTCACATTCACTCCGAGCAGCCTTGCTTTTTCCTCGCCGTACGTCATCACATTCAATTCTCTTGCGTTCAGCAGCAAACCGCATATACCGCCTATAAAAAATGGCAAAAACAGAGCAATATAGCTCCATCCCCGCATCGATACGCTGCCGAGCAGCCAGTGGACGATCGGTTTTAAATCATCGCCCGTCAGTGCGATCATTAAAGAGATGAGCGCACCGAAAAACGAACTGAAGATAATCCCGGTTAATATTAATGCCGTTACCGTAAGCGACGGGTGAACGAGCCGGGCAAAGAACAAAACGAAAAAAATCACGGCAACCGCCGCGGCAACGCTCAGAAACGGAAGGGTAAACCTCCCGATAACCGGCAGCTGAATCCCGAAAAACAGCGTAACGACCGCTCCGACGGATGCGCCGGATGAAATGCCGAGCGTATAAGGGTCTGCGAGCGGGTTTTTCAAAAGCCCTTGAAAACCGGCGCCAGCCGCAGCCAGGGCCGCTCCGACGAGCGATGCCAATACCACCCGCGGAAGCCTGATGTTCATGATGATGTTCGCCTCTGTCGGATCAGGAGCTATTCCCTGTACACCGATCCATTCATGCAAAAATACCTTGATAATAGACGGAATGGGAATCTCCAAAGATCCGATGGAGATTCCCATAAGAATAGAGACCGACAAAAAGATCAGGCTGATGAGATAGGCCGCAATGCGGTTACTTCTTAAAAACGTCAGGATAGATGGTTTCCGCAAGCTCTTCGACCCCTTTGATCAACCGCGGCCCCGGACGGGTCACAAGGTCGGGATCCACGTCATATACTTGATTGTTTTTGACCGCTTTAACACCGCTCCAGCCGCTTCGCTTTTTGATCTCGCTGACGGCCGCAGCACCGCTTGTCGTGACGATCACATCAGGATTCAGCTTGATGATCGATTCCTCTGTCATCTTAGCCCAGCCCTCCTGCTCAGAAGCGGCATTTTTCGCATGGATCGCTTCCAGCATTTCATTCATGAAAGTGCCTTTTCCGGTCGTATAAATATCAGGAGCGGGAGAGACTTCGACGAACACCTTTTTCTGCTCACTCTCTGAAATGCTTTCAGCTTTTTCTTTAATGGCGGCAAGGTCTGATTTCATGTTCTTCACAAGATCTTGAGCCTTCTGCTTCGCACCTGCTGCCTCGCCGATCATCTCGATCGACTGATATGTTTCCTCAAATGACTGTGCATCATTCACCGTGACGACTGTAATACCGGCGTCACGCAGCTGTTTCAACCCTTCTTCTGCGCTCTGCATCGTTGAAGCATGGGCCAGCACCAAGTCGGGATTTAACGAAATGATCTTCTCCGTGTTGAATTCCATCCCGCCGATTTTTTCGACTTCTTTCACTTCTTTTGGATATGTATCAAGATCTGTGACCCCGACCACCTTTTTGCCCAGGCCCAGCGCATATGTAATTTCTGTATTGCTCGGCATCAGAGAAACGATTTTTTTCGGTTCTTTTTCAATTTTGATTTCTTTGCCTGTCGCATCCTTCACTGAAACCGGAAATGCTTCAGCCGTCTTTTCCTGCTTATGCTGCTCCGCCGGCGCTTCCGCCGATCCGCCGCATCCGGCGAGAACGCCGGCGGCCAGGAGCAGTGAAAGCAATAAATATGCAAACTTCTTCATCTTGCTTTCCTCCTCGGGATAAAATAAAAAAACATCTCTACTCAGTAAAGATGCAGCAAACAATGAATGCCAAAAATAAGCACACCGTTCACACCGCATCTGTCCTCGCAGATTACGCGCGTCATCATCCAGGCAGGCATTCTGGCTCTTGTTCATCGCTTTTCGGACTTCTTCATCATCCGTTTCGCTCCCAATCACAGCGGCGGGACCGCGCCGGACTTTCACCGGCTTCCCCTTTTAAGCTGCCAAGCAATGCCGGGCAGCACCTTTCTGACTCAGTCGTATCCTAATTTCTGAATTATTATACTATAATCAGATCAGGCTTGTATACGAGATTTGAAAAAGGATCTTTTCGGAACGAAACCATTGTTTTGTGAACAGCAATTACGATATATTGCATATAGAGAAAGGGTGATTCCATGCCGATACCGAAAAATTTCACTCCGCAAATCAGACTTTCAGCAAAAGAAAAAGCGTTCAATCAGTTGCAGCGCTGGATCGTCGACGGGACGCTTGAACCCGGGGAAAAAGTCACAGACATCGACCTTGCCGAGGCGCTCGGCGTCAGCCGCACCCCTGTCAGGGAGGCGCTCCAGCTTCTTGAGTCTCAAGGGTTTGTCGAAATGAGGCCCGGAAAGGAAACGAAAATTACATCCATTCATCCCGACGATGTATTGACAGTGTATCCTCCGCTCGCCCAGCTTCAGGCTCTGGCGGCCGAAATGGCCGCTCCGCTTTTGACATCTGAAGAGATCGCCGAGCTGAAAGCATTGACGGCTGACTATGAACTCGCGGTCAAGCACGAGAATATTCATGAGGCGGCTGAGCTTGACGAACATTTTCACAATCTCATAACAGACGTAGCCAACAACCCGTATGTCCGGCAATTTTCCGATGTGCTGCAGCTCCATATCAGACGAATGAAGTACGTCTTTCTCAATCAATCCGCCTCCCCGAAACTGCAATCAGCCAGAGAGCATTGGCAAATGATTGACGCACTTGAAAAAAACAATCCGGAGAAAGCGGCTGAGATGATGAAACAAAATTGGCTGCGGCCGATGAAAGATATTCATCAATTGCTGAAAGAAAGGGAAAAATAGAGGTGTCAAGCAGGGCTTTCGACGCTAAAGCCCGACTGCGCTATACTTTAAATAGATGTTTTTCATCTCAACTTTCAAAAACAAGGATTGATATGTATGGATTTACAACTAAAAAACAAACTCGTCTTGGTAACAGGTTCTACGGCAGGGATTGGAAAAGCTGCGGCCGAAGCCTTTTTGACTGAAGGCGCCCGGGTCATCATCAACGGCCGGACAGAAGATAAGGTTCAGTCAGTCGTTGATGAGCTGTCCAAGTACGGAACCGTTCACGGTATCGCCGCAGATCTGTCCGATCCAAAGCAAAGCCGGACTTTGATTGAAAAAACGGAGCAGATCGGCGAACTTGATATCCTTGTCAATAACATGGGATTTTTTGAAGTGAAAGACTTTGCGGATGTCACTGATGAAGAATGGCTTGAGTATTTTGAAGTGAACGTATTAAGCGCCGTCCGCCTGTGCCGCGCTTTCCTTCCGAAAATGCTGAAACGGAACGCGGGGAGAATTCTCAATCTGGCAAGTGAAGCAGGTATTAAGCCGCTTCCGCAAATGATTCCTTATTCGATGACCAAGACCTCTTTGATCAGCTTATCAAGGGGGCTTGCGGAAATGACGAAGGGAACGAATGTAACGGTAAATTCGGTTCTGCCCGGACCGACCTGGACCGAAGGCGTCGCCAACTATATGAAAGGGGCCGCCGAAGCGGAAAATACCGACTTGGATACGTTTGTCAAAGATTACTTCAAAGTAAATGAGCCCACTTCATTAATTCAGCGCTATGCGAAGCCTGAGGAAGTCGCCAGCACGATCGTCTATCTCGCTTCGGAAAAAGCCGCAGCTATCAACGGTTCGGCTCAAAGGGTGGAAGGCGGGATCATCCGCTCCATCTAAAAGGATCCTCCGCTTTGAAGCGGAGGATCTTTCTTCATTTCGGCGTTTATAAATGGCCGGTTAACCTCTCATGCTGATCCGCCTCTTCGCCATCAAGACGTTTCAAAAATGACGCGCGCCAGCTTGCTGACAGTTCCTCCACCTCCAGAAGCTTTTTGATGCCCTCGACATGGTCCTTTTCATGATGTTTGATGCGATTTGCAAAAGAAACCGTCAATGCTTTCGGGTGGCGGGAGATTCGTCTCAAGCCGCTGTTTTTGTCTACACGCCCTTCTTGCAGCACGCGAAAATAAAAACCCGTATAACCTGTTTCCTGAACCTTCAAAACCATGTCGGGAACACCGTACCTGACAGATAATTTGTAGCAGGGCTGCCTCGGCTGGCTGACCTGAACAATAGCTTCACCAAGCTGAAAGACATCCCCGATCGAAACATCCGTTTCCAGCAGCCCCTTGATCGTCAGGTTTTCTCCAAGCGCGCCGTATTCCAGCTTTCTTTGCAACGCATTTTCCCAAAACGAATAATGCTCATAAGGATAGACACATACGGCCTTCTCCCTGCCTCCGTGATGAACGAGATCCGCCTGTCCGTCTCCTTCCAAATTGGTCCATGACAGAAACAGGGGTTCTTGCACAGTCGTCTTGTATATCCCGGTCGAGACCGTTTTGTTTTTAAATTGTACCTGTTTCGGTTTCCCGATATTGATCGACAGAATGTCGGCATGTTCCATTTTACATCACCTCATATTAATGGTTGATAAGAGAAAAACTTATTGAATTTAGTATAATGGCGCGCTTACCTATTAAACAATTCAATCATTATGATTAAAATAATAGTTACAGCCTATGATTTAATCAATGAGCGACAGGAGGAACGACCATTGGAGTTAAAGCAATTGGAGTATTTCATCACCCTCTGCAAGGAACTTCATTTTACCCGCGCCGCCGAGAAACTGGGGATTGCCCAGCCATCGCTCAGCCAGCAAATTCGCTTGCTTGAGGATGAAATCGGGACGCCTTTGTTTGACCGCATCGGCAAACGAACCTTGATGACGGAAGCGGGAAAAACATTGCTTCATCACAGTTATCATATCTTTCATGAACTGTCAGAGGCGCGCGCTGCTATCAGCGAGCTTCAAGGTTTACAAAGGGGCTCCTTAAAGATCGGGGCCCTTCTGACAGTTGTAAATTACTTGCTTCCGCGTACCATCATTGAATTTCACCGCAGCTATCCAAATATTAAACTGTCTGTTTTAGGCCTGCGAACCGGAGATATTTATGAAGGACTGCTGCAGAACGAACTCGATCTGGGCATTGTCTGTCTGCCCATGGAGCATGATGATTTAGAAGCGGTTCCATTATGTAAACAACCGCTTGCCCTGGCCGCGCCGCTTCATCACCCCATTGCCAAAGAACCGTTTGCCACTCTTGAAATGATAAAAGAGATTCCGACCATTTTACTGCCTGATACGTATTTTCTGCGGCAGCTGATCAACGAACAGTGCCGCAGGCTCGGATTTATTCTTGAGCCGGTCATGGAAATGACGACATTGGAATCGATCACGAACATGGTCAATAAAGGAGTCGGCGCTACCATCCTGCCTAAAGGCTATCTTGAGTATATCGACGATGAATCGATACAGACTGTTCCTATTCAAAGCCCGGTTATCACAACAGAGATCGGCATCGTTTACCGAAAAAACAAATATTTGTGTGCAGCAAGCCGGGTCTTTATGGAGCGGTTTATCTCCACGGTTCAAGATGAAAACTTCACATAAAAATCCTCTGCCGTTTGCGCAGAGGATTTTCCCGCTAGTCATAAAGCTTTCCGTTAATATAAAGGTTTGCAAATACCGGGTCTTTCACATGCTTCAGCTCCATCGGGATTTGAACGCTGTTGATTTCCGAATTGGTAACCTTTAGTCCGGTAACAGGTGAATGCTCGTATGCCAAAACGCGAATTCCGTATTGTCCGCCACAGCTTTTCAGCTGATCCACTTCAATCTGGCGGACGACTGGTTTGAACTCTCCGGCATCCCCTTCTTCATACTCCATATCAATCGCGATGACTTCTTGCTTCAGGCTTTTGACGGTATTCCGGTAAAAATATATGTTCTCCAGCACACCGCCCCGGACGGAATTCGTTTTAATGCGGAGGGCTCTGTCAAGATTCGCGCTGTCCATGGAATTGCCTTCTGCAAATACGTTTTTCACCCCTCCGGAAATTTCGCTTCCGATCGTGACCCCGCCGTGTCCGTCTTTCATTTCATTGTTTTCGATGACAATGTTTTCCGAAGGTACATTGATCCTCCGGCCGTCGGCATTTCTCCCCGATTTGACGGCTATACAGTCGTCACCGTTGTCAAATTGGCAGTTTTGAATGACCATGTTTTTGCATGATTCCGGATCGACGCCGTCGGTGTTCGGACCATGTCCAATCACCTTGACACCGTCCACCGTCACACTTTCACACAGTACGGGATGAATCTGCCACATCGGAGAATTCAGGACGGTGACCCCTTGTATCAAAACATTTTTGCAGCGGTACGGCTGGATAAAATTCGGCCGCAGATAATGGCCTTTTCCAAAGCGCCGTTCTTCAACAGGCACATTGCGCTCCGCCATTTCAAACAGTGCGTCGCGGTCTTTTTCCTGTGATGGCTGGCCGTTTGTGCCCCGCTTCCACGGCCACCAATGCTCGTCATCAGCTTGGCCGTCCAGCGTTCCTTCTCCTGTAATCGCTATATTTTCAGCTTCATAAGCATAGACGAATGGTGAAAAATTGTAGAGCTCGACCCCTTCAAATCGCGTTAACACAACCGGAAGGTAATCGTCCGGATTCCGGCTGAACTGGATCACAGCCCCTTGGGCGATATGCAGTTCGACATTGCTTTTCAGCCTGAGCGCGCCGGAACGAAACACGCCCTTCGGGACAACCGCCGTTCCGCCCCCTGCCTGATGCACTTCATCAATCGCCTGCTGAATCGCCGCCGTGGAATCCGCACGGCCTGCGCCATCAGCTCCGAACCCGGTAATATCAAAACGGCGCTCAGGAAAAACGGGAACGGTCATCTCTCTTAAAATCTCGTCTTTTTTTTCCTTCAGCCACATGTTTCTTCCCCCTTTACAATGTGACGCCCGTTTTAAAAATGGCCAGTTCTCTGAAATCGTTTTTCTCATTGTTCAGCTGTCGGCCGCTGGCAACTTCAAGCAAAAAGTCGATCAATTCCTTCAAGATCTCCTCTTCAGAAAGATCCTCCAGCATCCGGCCCGCGTTAAAGTCGATCCAATGGCGCTTCGCCTCGTAAACGCTCGTATTGGTCGAAATTTTCATTGTCGGAACAAAGGTGCCAAAAGGCGTGCCCCGCCCAGTCGTAAACAGGACGATCTGGCATCCTGCGGCAGCGAGCGCACTTGAAGCGACAAGATCATTGCCGGGCGCACTCAGCAGGTTCAGTCCTGCTTTTTTCAACGTCTCTCCATATCGGAGCACATCCGTCACCTTTGCAGTGCCGGCCTTTTGCGTGCAGCCGAGAGACTTATCCTCCAGCGTTGTAATGCCCCCTGCTTTATTTCCTGGCGACGGATTTTCATAAATCGGCTGCCGGTGATCCATAAAATACTGTTTAAACTCATTGATCAAACGGACGATTTTATGAAAAACTTCTTCGTTTTCCGCCCGCTCCATTAAGATCGTCTCCGCTCCGAACATTTCAGGCACTTCCGTCAGAACCGCAGTGCCTCCTTGTGCAATCAGAAAGTCGGACAGTCTGCCGAGAAGCGGATTGGCGGTGATGCCGGAAAATCCGTCAGATCCCCCGCATTTCAATCCGATCTTTAATTCGGAAAGGGGAACATCTTCGCGTTTATCGTATTTTGCCTGTTCATAAATCTCTTTTAACAGTTCGACACCCTCTGAGACTTCATCGGTCACCTCTTGGGACAGAAGAAACTTCACGCGGTCTTCGTCATACTCCCCTAGCGCTTCCCGGAACTCGCCGATGCTGTTGTTTTCACAGCCGAGTCCCAGGACAAGCACGCCGCCTGCATTCGGATGGTTGACGGCATTCGTCAATATCGTTCTCGTATTGATATGATCATCGCCGAGCTGTGAGCATCCGTATTGATGCTTCAAGACATGAACACTTTCAAATGGAGCGATATCGCCGATCTCCGCCTTAAATTGTTTGATGATCAGTTCCGCGACACCATTTACACAGCCGACCGTCGGGACGATCCAAAGCTCGTTTCGAATTCCCGTTTTCCCGTCTTTTCGCCTAAAGCCTTTAAAAGTGAGCGCCCCTTTTTGATACGGGCTTTCTGTAAAATTCGGGTTGTAGCTGTATTCTTCAACACCGCCCAAATTTGTTTTTGTATTGTGGGTATGCAGCCATTCCCCCTTTTGAACGGCTTCTCGCGCATGCCCGATCGGAAAACCGTATTTGATGATGTCTTCATGTTCCGCGATGTCCTTTAAGGCAAATTTATGGCCTTTGAGTATCGTTCCCTTGATGAGAACCGTCTGTTCTCCCGCTGTGATCTCTTCGCCTGCCTGTAAATCTCGTAAGGCGATGCCGACATTGTCTAATGGATTGATGATCAAACAGTCTTTCATTATATATCCCCCAGCCCAGCCATCTGGCTACTCATCATTTTTTCCAGCGCTTTTTTCATTCCTGTCGACTCAATGTCCCTTAAATGGGCAGCGACTTGATCCGCCAAGCCTGGAATGCCGTTCAGGTTTTGCCCCCATAACCTTTCAGACGCAAGAACACCGCCGGCTATGTTTGCGGGATCTTTATTTTCTGTCCAAAGCCGCTTCAGCAAGCCAAGTGTCTCCGGGTCGTCAGCCAGCGGAATGTTTTCGCCGGCCCGCCTGCCTTGGTAAAAATAAATTAAAGCGCTTAAAGCAAAAACGGTTCTTCCGGGGAGCTTGCCGGTTTGTTTCCAGTACTCTTCTAAAACAGGTACATTTCTGACTTTGAATTTCGCAAACGAATTCAGAGAGATATCGATTAGTCGATGACGAATAAACGGATTTCTAAAGCGGTCCAGCACCTCTCCCATATACGTGTGCAGCTGCTGATTCGGCAGGTCAATCGTCGGCATCACTTCATGTTCGATCAGCTCTTGAATAAACGGGCCGATTGTCTCATCTTCAGCCGCTTCACGCACCGTCTCAAAACCAGCCAAATAAGCGACGGGCGTCATCGCCGTGTGCGCCCCGTTTAACATTCTGACCTTCCTTAACCTGTACGGTGCCACATCATCGACAAATTCGACGTTCAAACCGGCCTGTTGAAACGGCAGCTCATCCTGGAGCCAATCCGGTCCGTCAATCACAAATAAATGGTACGGCTCGGCTTTGACAATCAGTGAGTCGCGGTAACCGGCGGCTGTTTCAAGCTCGCGCGCCTGTTCTTGCGGATAGCCCGGCACAATCCTGTCTACAAGCGTATTGCAAAACACATTCGCGTGATCAAGCCAATCTGCGAACCCTTTTTCAAGCTCCCACAAATCGGCATACCGTAAAACAATCTCTTTCAGTTTCCGGCCGTTATCCTCAAGCAGCTCGCACGGGAGGACCACCAGCCCCTTATCCCCGCTTCCTTGAAATGTGCGGTATCTTCTGTATAAAAGCGCGGTCAGCTTTCCCGGAAAGCTCCGCTGCGGGCGGTCGTGCAGCCGGTCCTCTTCCAGGAAAACAATGCCCGCTTCAGTCGTGTTTGAAAAGACGAACCGCAAGTCCGGCAGATCGGCAATAGCCATAAACTCATCATAATGCTCATAGCTATTCACTCCCCTGCTGATCGACGTAATCACGACAGATTCGCGGATTTCCCGTCCTTCTTGGAAGCCTTCCAAATAAAGTGTATAAAGACCATCCTGTTCATTGATAGCCTGCACTGAACCGCGCCGCGGAGGAACGACGACGGCGCTGCCGTTAAAATCGGTTTCTTCATTCAATCTATGAATCTGCCAATCCACAAATCCCCTCATAAAATTCCCTTCCCCGATTTGCAAAATCCGTTCGGGATAAGCCGGTTTAGACTTGATATGCCGGGACAGCCTTTCCATCATAATCCCCTCCCTCTCTTTTGCACACGTTAACATTTTATCGCGATCAATGAAGATGCTATAATCTCATCACTGAATTCCGAATGATCAGCTCTGTGCTGAGCAGCGTCTGCCTTGTTTCTGTACGCGAATTTTCAATCAGGGAAAGCAGGCTCTCTGCTCCGATCATGCTGATTTTTTCCGTCGGTTTTTTAACCGTTGTCAAAGACGGTGTCGTATAAGCCGAAAAACCTATATCATCAAAGCCGATAATCGACATGTCCTCCGGGCAGCGTTTACCGTTGGCATAAAGGGCATTCATTGCACCGATCGCCATATCATCATTCGCGCAAAACAGGGCCGTCGGAGGCTGTTCCAGCTTAAGAAGCGCTTCCATTGCGCTATAGCCGCTTTTCATCGTATAGTCGCCGCGAAGCATATATTCGCTCTTCGCCGGAAGATCATGTGTGTGAAGTGCGCGGAGAAAACCAGCTTTTCTTTCCTGGGAAGATTTAAAACCTTCTTTTCCCTGAACCATCGCAATCCGTGTATGGCCGTTTTCGATGAAATGCGATGCCGCAAGATTCGCTCCTTCGTTTTCATTCGCGACGATATTCATGACGGACTGCTCCTCAATTTTTCTGTTCAGCACGACAACCGGAATCTCCTGTTTCAGCACATGATCGAGAAAAGCCTGATCCCGTTCGCTTTGGCTGATTAAAATAACGCCGTCATAGCGGTTGCGGTGAATGGAAGAAAAGTCATGGTAATCGTCGATCCCCCTGACAAACATGTTGTAGTTTTCATCGATCACTTTGTTGACGCCGCGGAGAATGTCGGCAAAAAAGCTCGAAGACGTCCCGTCAGTCAGGCTTGTCAAAAACAGGCCGATCGTAAACGACTTTTGCGTGACAAGGCTTTTCGCATTGAAATTCGGTTTATAATTCATTTCGGCTGCGATATCGAGTATTTTCTGTTTCGTTTTTTCTTTAATCAGCGGACTGTTATTGAGCGCTCTGGATACTGTGGTGTGTGATACATTCGCCAGCCTGGCGATATCTTTAATCGTTACTGACATTGTTTTTAACCCGCCTTTTTCCTGCTGTTGATACCAACAGTGTATCACAAGAAGAGCGCCTTTTAGAAAGAATTTCCGCTATTGCCTGGACTCAATCTCAAGCACCATTTCGGCGTGCCTCTGGTCTGTCAGGCGGTATAAATAGCCGAGCACAAGCATGGCGAGAGACAGGGCGACCGCCGGATATAAAAGGAGAATCGCTTTAATGCCGAGAAGCGTCCCCGTTTTTTGGGCAGCATTCGGGACATAGCCGACGATGCTGAGCCCGATCCCCGAAAGAAACCCTGAAAGCGACTGGGCCAGCTTTCTGGAGAAATTGAACAATGAATAGACGGTTCCTTCTTTCCGCTCCCCGGTCCGCCATTGTCCGTAATCGATCGCGTCTGATACAAAGGCCCAGGTGATGCCGTTCGGAATGCTGATTCCGATAAAGGCGATGCTTGCAAGAAGCGTAAATAAAATCACATTGCTCGGCATCGCGAAGTTGATAATGTCAGCCGTGACAGAGATCGCAAGACCGAGGATCGCGGTCTTCTTTTTGCCGAACTTTTTGACAAGCTTCGGCAGCATCATGACGCCGATAAAGGATGAACCGATAATAATGAAGTTCATCGACGCCATCAGCTCGGCATTGCCGAGGTTGTATTCGGCGAAGTAGACGAGCATCGCAGATTTGAGATTGTACGCGGAAATCGTAAAAATCGTCATGAAAATCAATGTAAGGAGCGGTTTGTTTGTAAAAAACGTTTTTGAAATGGCCTTGAGCGTCACTTTTTCATTGTTATATGTCTGATCCTTGACGATAATTCTCTCCCGGCAGTTCCGGTAGCAAATGTAGAAAAACAGCACGCCCAAAAGCGACATCAATCCCATGACGACCGGATATCCGACGGCAGGGTTGTCAAATCTGACGATCATCGGAATGACGACAATGCTCGTCACAAAAAGGGCGCCGAGGCTTCCGGCCTGACGGAAGGAAGCGAGCGATGTCCGTTCCACCGAATTTTGCGTGATGGCGGCGCCGAGCGATCCGTAAGGGATGTTGACAAATGAATACCCCAGCCCCCAAAGCATGTATGATGCGTAAGCGTAAATCAATTTGCCTGTCGGCGAAAGGTTTGGCGAAATAAATGTCAAAACAGTCAAAATCGCGAGCACAATGCTTCCATATAACAAATACGGCCTGAATTTCCCCTTTGGCCCGATGTTCTTCCGGTAATCGATCGATGTCCCCACAATCGGATCTACGACAGCGGCGAAAAGCTTGCTCACAAGAAAAATGCCTCCTGCCGCAGCAGCGGGAATCCCGGCTACATCCGTAAAAAATTTCAGCAAATACAGCTGTCCGAGGTCAAACATGAATCCGTTCCCAAAATCTCCGAAGCCATAAGAAACTTTTTCTTTTAAACTTAATTTCTCCTGGGTGGCGACGACTGTTTCAGTTTGTTTGTTCGTCTGTATTTCCATGGGAATGCAGCTCCTCTAGTTCATTTTGTCTTATTTCACATTCAAGCGGTCTTTCACCTCAAATTGAAAATATTCCTTTGCATTGTGATAGCAGATTCCTTTGACAATCCGCCCGAGCAGGTCAATGTCGTCCGGGGCTTCGCCTTTTTCCGCCCAGTCACCGATGATATCGCAGAGCAGGCGCCTGAAATATTCGTGTCTTGTATAAGAAAGAAAGCTGCGCGAATCGGTGAGCATTCCGATAAAACGGCTCAGCAATCCGATGTTTGCGAGTGATGTCATTTGTTGGAGCATGCCGTCCTTCGTATCGTTGAACCACCACGCGGTCCCATGCTGCATTTTCCCCGGGATTCGCCCGTCCTGAAAGCTTCCGCACAAACTGGATATCACGACATAATCACGGGGGTTCAAAGAGTACAGAATCGTTTTTGGCAGGGCATCTTTTTGATCAAGGGAATCGAGAAAACGGCATAAAGGTTTTGAAATATCCTGATCATTGATGGCGTCATAGCCTGTATCAGGGCCGAGCTTTTCATACATTTTGCTGCTGTTGTTTCGGAGCGCATTAATATGGAGCTGCATCGCCCAGCCTTTTTCTGCGTAATAGGTTCCCAGAACATGGAGTGTATACGATTTAAATCTGCATTCTTCTTCCTCCGTCACCCGTTCGCCGTTCATCGCCTTGGCGAAAATCGGCCGCACTTCTTTTTCATCTGTTTCCACATACATCATTTCATTGATCGCATGGTCGGAAATTCGGCCGCCTGCCTCATGGAAAAAATCAACTCTGTTTTTAAGCGCTTTCAAAAATTCGTCATAATCGTCAATTGCCATCGAACTTGCTGCCTCAAGCTTTTTCACCCAGCCGGAAAACCCTTCCTGATTGATTTCCAGGGCCTTGTCAGGCCTGAAACCAGGTAAAACGCTTACATTGAAGTCATCTTCTTTCAGCTTGAGATGATATTCAAGACTGTCTGTCGGATCATCCGTCGTCACGACCGCTTCAACATTTGATTTCTCAATCAAGTCCCTCGCACCAAAGCCGTCTCCGTTCAGCTGTTCATTGACACGCTTCCAAATCTCCGGAGCGCTTTTTTCATCAAGCAGATCATAGATGCCGAAAAATCTTCTAAGCTCTAAATGTGTCCAATGATATAACGGATTGCCGATCGTCATCGGCACGGTCCTGGCCCAGGCCTTGAATTTTTCTTCATCAGGCGCATCTCCCGTGATATATGCCTCGGCTATTCCGTTGGCCCGCATCGCTCTCCACTTGTAATGGTCACCGTACAGCCATACTTCGGTGATATTGTTGAAGGTCTTGTTTTCGTAAATCTCTTTTGGACTTAAATGGCAGTGGTAGTCGATGATCGGAATATCCTTGGCATACTGGTGGTACAACGTCTTCGCGGTGTCGGTTGATAGAAGAAAATCGTCGTTCAGAAACACTTTCACTGTTTTTCACCTTCCTTTTGTTATAATGTTAACGTTCACATTTTGATGGTTCAGAAAAAATGTGAACGTTAACATTTACTCTTATTTTATATCACCCCGATCGATTTTTCCATTATTTTCTCATAAGAAAATCCCAAAACGGCTTTTCATTTTGGGATTTTGTCATCCTTTCAGCGTGACCCTCAACCCTTACAGTCTAGAAAGGCCGAGCATCGGAGCGGACTTTCGCAGGATGTGATGACGGCGGCGTTCAGGCAGGACGCCTGCGCAATTTAGCCGCCGTTCCTTTTTCTATTCGTGAGCACCGACTTAGCAGGCCTGACAACGAACGCCAGGGTTTGTCGACACGCTGAAAGAAGCCGCAGGCGGCTTCTTTATGGCTTTTTCTTAAATTCCATCGTAATCACCGTCCCCCGTCCGGTGCGGCTGTCGACTTGGATGCATCCGTCATGGAGGTGGACAAGCTCAAGCGAAATGGCGAGGCCGAGGCCGCTGCCTTCAGTCGCATCTTTTGTATGCGTGCCCCTGTAATAGCGGTTAAATAAGTTTGAGACGGTTTCGGAGTCCATCCCTTTGCCATTGTCTTGAATCTTGACGATGATGTATTGCTTTGATTCTTCAAGCTTCACTTTAATTTCGGTGCCTTTTGTATTATGTTTCACCGCATTGGCGAGAAGGTTTTCCAAAATCCTTTTAAACCAGCTCCGATCAATTGCAAAAGTGGTCTCCTCTTGCTGATACTCAAACGATACATGGTAGCCTTCTGAAAACGGATGCCGCTTGAACGCTTCGACAAAACTTTTTAAAAACGGCACAAGTCTGACCGGCTGGCGCTTAATTGGCAGCGCCCCGTTTTTTAATCTGTATGTCAAATTCAAATCTTCGATCAGCTGGGACATATAGTCTGATTTTTCTTTCATCGCTTGGCCGATTTCGCAAATTTCTTCTTTTGACCAGTCGTAATTCGGAGACTCAAGCATCATACTGTAGCCGTAAATCGTGCTGAGCGGCGTTTTTAAATCATGGGAGAGCCCGGCAATCCACTCTTCTCTCGTCGTCTGGATTTTTTTGCGGTTCTGCTCGTCTTTTTGCAGTGTTTCCATCAGCTGCTCCATCGATTCAAAAACTTCGTTAAACAGCCGGTACGGCTGCTTCCTTTTCCCTTTTTTATTTCTGCTTCTCGGACGGCCCTTGCGGTTTTTCGGCTCTTCAAAACGCCCTTTCGAAAGATTGGCGATCCATTTGATCGTATGGATGATCGGCATGCCGAACCTGAAGGAATACCATAGTGTCATCACGCTCATCAAAACGAGCAGTATGGCGATCACAAAGAGAATGATTTTTAAGGCAAGACCGATCATTGATCGGTTGAACTCATGATCCGGGTTAAAAATCGGATTCGGCGTCGCCGCGATCAGCCATTCCGTTGCGCTTAAGCGCCGGTATGAAAACTCATGTTCGTAGTTCCACGGCTTTGATTGATATTTTATAAGCTCCAGCTCATTGATTCCCTGACTGTAGTCAATATCTTGAAAAACGGATTGTAAAAGCGTACCTTTTTCATTAAACAGATAAACGGAGCCATTATTTTTCTTAATAAAGTCAAGCGTGCTCTGTTTATAGGAAGAAATGTCTGCCAAATCCTTTTCTTCTCTCTCCAAATAGGACAGGATCGTATCGCTTTTCGACTCCCATCCGAAAATGATGACGTAGTCCTTGTCATGAATAGACGCCGACCAAAAGTTGACCTGGTAGTCTTTAATTTTTTTTTGGTCAAAAACGGAGACCAGGTCTTCCTTCTGATACTTTCTCTGGATTTCCGGCGGGAGATGATAGGAATAAACGGTCTCCTCTTTGCCGTTTAAGATTTGCAGCCAGCCTCCCTGCTTATCAACAGCCGCTTTCAGAATGTCTTCAACCTGCCAATTGTTATGATCGTCAACACTGATCCAAGTTTCAAACGTATCTGAAGTGGCTTTCGCCAAACCGGTATCCGCTTCGCTTTCGCTTAACCGGAGAGCGAAGAAGATTAATGATAAAAACAGAGTCGAGGCGACAAGCAGCAAGATGAGGAAAATTTGGCTGACGAAATGGACAACTAATTTTCCCCTGAGCTTCATCCTTCACTCTCATTTCTTGCAGGGTTTGGCATGAATTTATAGCCCAATCCGCGAATGGTGACGATATACTCCGGATTGCTCGGGTCTTTTTCGATTTTCTCTCTCAGCTTTCTGATATGCACCATGACAGTGTTGCTGTCGCCGTAAGAAGGAACCCCCCACACCTTCTCATAGATTTGATCCTTTGAAAGCACCCTGTTCGGATGATCGCAAAAGTATTGCAGAAGCTGAAGAAGCTGTGCTGAACAGTTGACGGCTTCACCGTCAACGATAAGCTCCGCGAAGTCAGGGTGAAAAGTAAAGCGGTCATATTCGTAGGCTGAAGACGCCGCAGCAGCAGCGACTTCTTTATGTATGTAGGTTCTCTTTAAATGAGCTTTAATTCTGGCAATAAGCTCCAGCGGATTAAACGGTTTTGTAATATAGTCATCCGCACCGTAGGCAAATCCGGAAAGCTTATCAAGATCAGACGTTTTCGCCGTCAGAAAAAAGATCGGGGCATTTGTGTGCCGTTTGATTTCAGGTGATATATCAAACCCGGTCTGTCCCGGCATCATGACATCAAGCAGAATTAAATGTACGGTTTCTTTTTTTACGATTTCCAGTGCCTCTTCTGCGCTGTTTGCAGTCAGCACTTCGTTGAAGCCTTCTTTCGTCAGGACGCGCTTCACCATTTGAACAATGGCATCTTCATCATCCACAATCAAAATCGCTGCATTTTCCACTATCCTTCTTTCCTTTCTCTCTATATCATGTTTGTTATATCCTCATCTTACCATCTATCTTATCTATATCGGCAGCCATTTTTATATTTTAAAGTAAAAATAAACTTTTTTAGTAATCATTTATTCCATTGGATAATGATTGGAATAAAAAAACAGACACCATTTCGATGTCTGTCATCCGGTGGCAAGCTTTTGATCCTCCGCTTTTGGCAAAAGGTCGTAAGTCAAACACACCGGCTTGCCTGTGCGCGGATCGGCTACGATCTCCGCGTCGATTTGAAATACCTCTTTTAACACTTCTCGTGTCATCACTTCATGCGGCTCTCCCTCTTTAATGATCGCGCCGCTGTTCATAGCCACCATATGATGGGCAAAACGGGCGGCATGATTCAGGTCATGGATGACCATCAAAATCGTTCTGCCTTCTTCCTGATTCAGTTTCTCCAATAATTTTAAAATATCGAGCTGGTGCGCCAAATCCAAATAGGTCGTCGGTTCATCAAGCAGCAGCAAATCCGTCTCCTGTGCGAGCGCCATCGCTATCCAGACGCGCTGGCGCTGCCCGCCTGACAGGGCTTCAATCGGCCGTTCATAAAACGGCAGCATTCCCGTGACCTGAAGCGCCCACTCGATCATGCGGCGGTCGCGATCCGTCAGTCTGCCGATCCCTTTTTGGTGCGGAAAACGACCGTAGGAGACAAGTTCATACACGGTCAGCCCGCCGGGTGCTTCAGGTGTTTGCGGCAGAATCGCCATTTGTTTGGCGATCTCTTTCGTCGACAGCTGATGAATCGCCTTGCCATTCAAATAAACGGCGCCTGTTTTCGGCCGCTGTATTCTCGCCAAGGTCTTGAGAATCGTTGACTTGCCGCAGCCGTTCGGTCCGATCATAGTCGTGACTTTCCCTTTTGGAATATTGAGATTTAGGTTTTCGACGATGGTTTGTTCCCCATAGGCAATCCCCAGCCCGTTTGCAGAAAGCGACACCTTGCAATCTTCCCTTCTTTTAGTTTGTTTTCATAAGCAAGTAAATAAAGTACGGCGCTCCTAAAGCGGCGATGACAAGCCCCACGGGAATTTCCGAAGGCGAAAGAACCACCCTGCCGATCAAATCGGCCAGCAAAAAGAGCAATGCACCGGTCAACGCAGACGCCGGTATGAGAAGCTGATGCTTCGGGCCGACAAGCCTTCTGGCGATATGCGGGGCAACAAGACCGAGAAAGGTAATATTGCCGCCCGCGGCCACACAGGCGCCGCTGAGGGCTGCCGCCGCCAGGAGCAGTGTGCGCCGCTCTTTTTCCACGGCCGTTCCAAGGCCTACAGCGATCTGGTCGCCAAGGTTCAGGACATTTAAATAGCGCGCTTTATAAAAGATAAACGGGATCAGTACGGCAATCCACGGTAAGATGGCGGATACAAAGTTCCAATTTGCGTTCCAGATGTTTCCTGACAGCCATACAGCGGCCTGCATAAAATCATTCGGGTCCATTTTCAGCTGCAGCAGCAAAATTGCCGCGTTGAACGCCGCATTGACCCCGATTCCGACCAAAACAAGGCGCACCGGGTCAAGCCCCTTTTTCCACGCCAGCACATAGACAAGGATGACCGCGACACAGGCGCCCAAAAATGCAAAAATCGGCAAAGAAAAAATCGTGCTTGTCTGCAGGTTGTCGGTTGTGCCCTGGAAAAAGAAGATGAACACGACAACGGCAAAGCCCGCTCCGGCATTGATCCCCAAGATTCCCGGATCAGCCAGATCGTTTTGGGAAACACCCTGCCAGACGGCGCCGGCTGCGGCAATCCCTGCGCCGATCAGCATGGCGAGCAACATCCGGGGCAGCCGGAATTCAAACAGCACAAGTTCATCCTGCGGTGTTCCGCCGCCGAATAACGTTTTCAAGGCATCCAGCGGGGCTATACGTATTTCCCCCGTATTCATGCTTAGTAAAAATATTGCAAAGATCAGTGCGGCCATGATCAGCATCACCACTGCCGCACGGCTGCTTTTTTTCTTGATCGTCTCCATTAGAGCCCCCTCTTTTCCCTGCGGGCCAGATAGAGAAAGAACGGTACACCGACAAGCGCCGTAACCGCTCCGACAGGTGTTTCAAATGGGGGATTGACCATCCTTGCCGCAATATCGGCATAGATGAGCAACACCGCTCCCAATATCGCTGAACACGGTATAATCCAGCGATAATCGACACCGACTAAAAAGCGGGTGATATGCGGAATGATCAGTCCAATGAAGCCGATGGCTCCAGCCACAGATACAGCCGCGCCTGTCAGCAAAACGACGGATATGATGCCGAGCGCCTTGACCGTTTTTGTATATTGGCCAAGCCCTTTGGCCAATTCTTCCCCAAGGCTTAGCACCGTAATGGAACGGGCGATGAAAAAGACGAGCGCGAGACCGAGCGCCGCTGCCGGCAGCAGGAGCTTGATGCTCAGCCATTTGGTTCCCGCAATTCCGCCTGCGTACCAAAAGCTCATATCGCGCGCCACATCAAAGTGAATTCCGATGGCTGATGAGAAAGCGCTCAAGAAAGTGCCCACTGCCGTCCCCGCCAAAGCCAGCTTCACAGGTGTAAGACCGCCTTTTGAAAACATGCCGACGGCAAATACGATCGCGGCTCCAAAGCCGGCTCCGGCGAATGACCACATCATCAGCCCGACCGAAGAGACCCCCGGAAAAAAGGCAAAAGCGATGGCGATGGCAAACGTTGACCCTTGGGTGACACTCATGATTTCCGGAGATGCAAGCGGATTTCTCGTCATCCCCTGCATCACCGCCCCGGAAACGGCCAGACAGGCGCCGACAAGCGCTGCGCCGACCGTTCTCGGCAGCCTGAGTTCCTGGATAATTTGATGCGCCGTATTTTTTGAATCGAAATGAAACAGCGCATCCCAAACCGTGCCGAGCTTGATGTCAGCCGCACCAAGGGCAACCGACAATGCCGCGCCGAACAGCAAAATGACGATCCCGCTTATCAGGACGGAAATAGCTAGAAGGGGACGGCTCAGCGGACGCTGTTCATTGTCGGGCTCGTCCCCGCTGTTGATATGATGTATATTTCTGTATGACCTCAATCGATGCCATTCCTTTCATTCTATTCGCGATCGATAACGATTATCATTTTCACTGTATAGTATAACAGCCTCAGGCACATTTTTTCATCATAAATTTTGCAAAATAAAAAAAAGCCAGCCGGTCTTCCGCTTCAAGACACGGCTGGCCCGGCGGTTATGATGCCTGGCTATTACTGAATTTTTTATGAACGAACGGATAGATCACAAGCCCGACAAAAAACAGCCCGATTCCCAAAATAAAGGTGAACCAGTCGGAAGTCCCCGACACAATCACCCATAGAGAATATCCAAGGGCGGCCAGTGCGATGATGCCGTCTCCTGTTCGCGATCCTTTCAGCTCATCATACGTATCGCCTTTGATAATCAGCTTCAAACTGAAAACAGCTGCGACGAGATAAGGGACGAGATACGCAAGAGTCGCTGACGTTGTCAAAAACGTGAAAGCCTGGCTGATCGTTCCCGAAATCGTTGAGAATATAAAGATCTGGGACATCAGATTGGTGATGATCAGAGAGTTGACCGGACTTCCTTTTTTGTTCGTTTTCGCAAAAAATGCGGGGAAATCGCCGGCTTTTGCCGCCTGATACGGAACCTCGGAACCGATCAAAATCCAGCCGAGCATGGAGCCGAATAAAGAAATGATCGCCAAGACCGCCATCACCACGCTGCCAAAGCCGCCGATAATCGCATGAAGCACATCAACGAACGGTTTGTCTGAAGCCTGCAGCTGATCATGCGGAATGATGCCCATTGTAATTAACGTAATGACCATATAAATGCCGAGGGCGATCAAAAGGCCGGTAATCGTCGCCCGTTTGACATCCCGCTGGGAGGATGCGCGTCCTGATAAAATAACAGCTGATTCGATCCCGACAAACGCCCACAGCGTGGAAATCGCCGCATTGTGAACCTGTCCGCCGAGTCCGATGCTTTTGCCTTCTGATTCAATCGGAAAATAAAATGATTCAAATAATGACACCTGAAAAACGAATAATCCGGCAACAATAAACAGGACAAAGCCCATCACTTTCGAAAAGGTCGCCAAAAAGTTGAGCTTTCCAGCTCCGTTTATACTGGAGACGAGTATGAAATGTGTTCCCCACAAGAGAATCGTACAAACGATAAATGTCATAAGCTGTCCAAGCGTCACGGTGTGGCCGCCAAGCTCAAACATCTCCCGTCCGTCCGTCAAAATCGGCAGGAACGTAGTCAAATAGCCGGCAAGGCTCGTGATGATGGCCACATTGCTGATCCAGCTTGCCACCCAATAGCCCCATACCATCGTGAAGCCTGCGGCGTTTCCTTTTTTAGGATCTGAGAATAAAGCTCTTGCATAGCTTTGCGGGCCGGCTTTCAAATCCGGACGGCGGATCGATAAATGACCGAAAACAAGGGCGATCATGAGCACTCCCGCACCCGTCACAAGCCATGCCGCCGTTACGCCGAACGGGCTTGCCGTCTGGGCGAGTGTACTAGGGAGCATAAAAATCCCCGAGCCGACCATATTGCCGACAACAAATGCCGTCAGAAGCCAGAAGCCCCATTTTTTTGTCTGTTCCATAAAATATAACCTCCGAGCATTTTATAAAAAATATGCCGGACCAGACCGCGAGATCATTCAAAATAAAAAAAGCATGAACAAAAGTCCATGCTTTACTTCACATACACTCTTGATCCCCGGATAGCCCTCCGCGGAAAAACCCGCGGCAGTCCTGCACTTATTCAATGCAGACCCAGCATAAAGAAGGAATGGCTTCTTTACGCTTCGGCGCTGATGCCTTTTGCATATGGTCATAGGCCCCATCAGCCTCACACATGCGACTCATCATCCGCGCAACCTCTACCTCACTAAGAGTTAAGAGTGAGGATTTATCACATATTCACATCCGAAGGTTACCAGAGAAATTTTAATCTGTCAAAGGGAACTGATGGAAAGAATAGAAAGGGCCGCCTTTTTACAGGCAGCCTCTAAAAGGTGGAGGCATTCTCCGCCCTTTCATCTATAGATGGTTATCGGTTATTTTTCTTTTTGTTGACCGCTTGTTGCAGAGGATCTCCTTGCAGCGCTTGTCCAGCGTCTTCAAGAGCTCCCTGAACGGCATTGCGGTCTTTTGTTTTGCTTTTTTCTCTGTCCTTATGATTGAAGAGAAAACCCACATGAATCACCTCTTTAATATTGTGATACATTGTTAATTTGACCTTTCTTTAAAAATTTATTCAGCAAATCGAATGAAGGCATTGCACCAAAGGCACAGAACATTTTGGGTTTTTATGCTGCAAAAATTTAAAATCGCATCCGAAAGTTGACAGAATCAGTCTTGATGACCATTAGATCTCTTGATATAGTTTTCTTTAGGAATTTGTTATACAGTCTTAAAGGAGAAGCGAGATGACAGGAAAAACACACATCATGGGGGGAGTCGCTTCTTGTACGGCTGTCGCTTATTATTATGGATTTGATCCCGTATGGATGACCGCTTCCGGAGTCCTCGGGGCATTGATACCGGATATTTGCCATACGAAAAGCAAAATCGGCAGAAAGCTTCCGATTTTATCTGCGCTGGTCAGCTCTGTTTTCGGACACCGGACATTTACACACAGCCTGCTCTTTTTGCTGCTGACGGCATTCACAGCTCATTTGTATTTTAAAGACCAGAGCATACTGATCGGGCTGACGGCGGGAATGGCCAGCCATTTACTTCTCGATGCAGGAACGACAAACGGCATCAAGCTTTTCTTTCCGTCCTCCATCAAGTTTCGCCTTCCGCTTTACATCAAGACAGGCGGAAAGGCTGAACAGGCTGTTATGGCAGCCCTCACCGTTCTTTCATGTTATTTTATTGCCGCCTTGATGGCATGATAAAAGGATTTGATTTTTAAGGCGAAATGTTTGAGGGGCTTGACTATACGCGAGGAGCTATTATAAATGAAAGAACAATTCTTCAAAAAGCAATGGTTTTTATGCTTATCGATTTTTTTCATGTGGATGAAAACATATTTCATTTACAAGCTGGGGTTTCATTTACAAATTGACAATTGGCTCCAGGAGCTGATTCTGTTGATCAACCCGCTTAGCTTTCTCATCCCTGTATTCGGCATCAGCCTCTTTTTCCGTGAAAAGGCACAGCGCATGTTTTTAATCGGAGCGAATACCATCCTTACGGGCATACTCATCTCAAACAGCATTTTTTACGGCTTTTACATTGATTTCATTACGATTCCCGTCCTGTTTCAGGCGAAAAACCTCGGGGGGCTTGGAAGCAGTTTTCAGGAATTGTTCAATCCGATGTTCATCGTTCTTTTCTTTGATTTGGCCCTCTTGCTATGGCTTGCGAAAACCCGTGGAAAAACAGGAGAAAAACTGACGGCGAAAGCCATCAAGGTTTATTATGCGGCGGCTGCGGGGGCGGTATTGTTCAATATTGCCTTGGCGGAGATTGAACAGCCGAAGCTTTTATCTTATTCATTTGACAGGGAAGCGCTGGTCAAAAATATCGGACTGTATCAATTTCATCTGCTTGACGGCGTTTCCCAAACCTTTAATTTAACGCAAAAAGCGGTTGCCGATGAGACCAGCCTGGCGACGATCGAAAATTACACGAACGCCGACTACAGTAAGCCGAATCAAGACATGTTCGGCATTGCCAAAGGCAGAAACGTGATTTTTGTTACGCTCGAGTCGACGCAGAATTTCGTGGTCAATGAAAAAGTGAACGGACAGGACATCACCCCGTTTATCAATGAGTTGATCCATCAAAGCTATTATTTCGACCATTTTTATCAGCAGACTGAGCAGGGAAAAACATCGGATTCCGAATTTATCGTCGCCAATTCGCTTTATCCGTCTTTGAGCGGTTCGGTTTTTTTCACCAAAAGCGAAAACGAGTATAATTCGATGTATCAAACACTTGGAAAACAAGACTACACCTCAGCTGTTTTCCACGCCAACCATAAAAATTTCTGGAACAGAGATGTGATGTACGAATCTCTCGGCATCGACAGATTTTTTGATGTATCGTATTTTCATGTAACGCCTGAACATTCCACAGGCTGGGGGCTGAAGGACAAGGAGTTTCTTACGCAATCGGCAGACTTGATGAAGGATTTGCCGCAGCCGTTTTACAGCAATTTGATTACATTGACCAATCACTTTCCGTTTATTATTGATGATAAGGATAAGCTGATTGACGAATATGATTCCGACAGTGAGATTTTGAACCGTTATGTAACAACTGTCCGCTACCAGGATGAAGCATTAAAGCATTTCATCGCCAAGCTGAAAGCAAACGGCCTTTACGAAAATTCGGTTATCGTACTGATGGGAGACCACTACGGCATCTCTGAAGCACACAATGATGCGCTTGCGCAATTTTTGGGCAAGGAGGAAGTGACACCTTACGATACCGTTCAGCTGCAGCGGGTCCCGCTGATCATCCATATACCGGGGATCACGGATCAAGCGCCGAAAACAATTTCCGAAACAAGCGGGCAAGTGGATGTCAAACCGACATTGCTTCACCTGCTGGGAATTGATACAAAAGGCATGGTTCAATTCGGCAACGACCTTTTCTCTGAAGACAGAATGCCGTTTGCAGTCTTAAGAAACGGAAGCTTTATTACCGATGACTATGTCTTTACAAAAAACACCTGCTACAGCCAGAAAACCGGAGACATCATTGAGGACGCTGGAAACACGTGCGGCCCGCTTGTCGAAAAAGCAAATGAGGAGCTGTCCCTTTCCGATAAAATCATCAATGGGGATTTGCTGAGATTTTATAAAAAATAGACCGCTTCCCCTTTAAGCCGGCTGCTTAAAGGGGCTGTTTAGATTAGCGGTCATATGGGTAATATATACCGAATATTTGAAATGAGCTTGCGGATTGACGCACCCTTCGTTACTCTAAAAAAGCAAGGTTATTTCGAGGGGCGATTATTTCATAAAGTGATATAAAATATGATAAACAAGAAGGTAATAACATGAGTGAAACAGAACGAACAACAAACAAATTACCGATTGTCGCCGTGCTGATTACGGGTACTTTTATCGCGATTTTAAATCAGACATTGCTGACGACGGCTCTCCCGCCAATCATGGAAGATTTAAACATTACACCGGGACTCGCCCAGTGGCTGACGACGATTTTTATGCTCGTGAACGGAATTATGATTCCAGTTACGGCTTTTTTAATTGAAAAATTCACGACCAGAAAGCTGTTTATGACCGCGATGTCCCTGTTTACGGCAGGAACGCTGATCTGCGCTCTTTCGTTCAGCTTCCCTGTTTTGATTGTGGGACGAATCGTTCAGGCCGCAGGCGCAGGAATCATGATGCCGTTGATGCAGACCGTGCTTTTATTGATCTTCCCGAAAGAAAAACGCGGCTCTGCGATGGGAATGGTGGGGCTTGTCATCGCCTTTGCGCCCGCCATCGGACCGACCTTATCCGGCTGGATCGTCGATCGCTATCCATGGGAAGTGCTGTTTTATCTCCTGCTTCCTTTCGCCGTCATCGACGTGATTGTCGCCTACTTTATCCTGAAAAATGTGACGGAGCAAACATCACCTAAGCTCGATGTGGCGTCAATTATTTTGTCTTCTTTAGGATTCGGCGGCATTTTATACGGCTTCAGCAGTGCGGGCGTTTCCGGCTGGTCAAGCGCGGATGTGCTGATCGGATTTGCCGTCGGCGGCATTACACTCGTTTGGTTCATTTGGAGACAGCTTCATTTGGAAGAGCCGATATTGGAATTCAGGGTCTTTCAATACCCAATGTTTACGCTGGCTACGGTCATCGGCATGGTGGTCTTTATGGCGATGATCGGAGCGGCGACGATCGTTCCGATTTACATGCAGGATATGCGCCACTTCACTGCCATGGAATCGGGAATGATGCTGTTTCCGGGAGCGGTGATGATGGGGCTGATGTCCCCGATTACCGGCAGGATTTTTGATAAAATCGGCGCGCGCACGTTGAGCATTACCGGTTTAACGGCGATTTTCATTACAACGCTGTTGTTGACCCACCTGTCTGAAACGACCCCCTTCGCCTATTTGTCCGTCGTCTATGCGGTGCGGATGATTGGGATGGGAATGGTGCTAATGCCTGTAACGACTGCGGGCCTGAACCAGCTTCCGCGCCATTTGATTCCGCACGGCACCGCCATGAACAATACGATGAGACAGATGTCGGGGTCGATCGGCACGGCGGTTTTAATTACCATCATGACGCAGCGCGCGCTCGCCGACCCGGCTGGGCCCGGCTCAGAAACGGCGATGATTCACGGAGTAAACGTCGCCTTTATGGCAGCGGCCGTGTTGGCCGGAATCGGATTGGTCCTTTCTTTCTTTATCAAGCAAAACCACCGCGGCAGCCTCGGCGACCGCAGAAAAAAACAGACGAAAAGCCGTTTGGTTCTTCACGAAGAATAAAAAAACCCGGACTCTGTAAAAGAGTCCGGTTTTTTTAATGATCATTCAAATCCTCTGTCCATTGTATCAGGATCTGGACCTACGCGTTCATCTTGATTAAGCGCATTGATTTTTTCGACATCTTCCTTCGCTAATTCAAAGTCGAAAATATCGGCATTTTCGATAATGCGGTGTTCTTTGACCGATTTCGGGATAGTCACGACTTCGTTTTGCAGATCCCAGCGCAGAATCACTTGTGCCACGGATTTGTTGTATTTTGTTGCGATCCCTTTTAGCCCTTCATGATCAAGGAGTTTCCCCTGCATGAGCGGAGACCATGCTTCCAGCTGGATTCCCTGCTTTTTGCAGTAGTCCCTTAATTCAAGCTGCGTCAACCGCGGATGGAATTCAACCTGATTGACCATCGGTTTGATTTCCGCGTCCTCCAGCAGGCTTTCCAAATGGTGCACATTGAAGTTGCTGACGCCGATGGCTCTGACTTTGCCGTCTTTGTACAACTTCTCTAAGGCGCGCCATGTCTCTTTAAATTTATTTTGATCTTTTCCCGGCCAGTGGATCAAATATAAATCAAGGTAGTCAAGGCCGAGTTTTCTAAGGCTTTCATCAAAAGCCGCCAATGCTTTTTCATAGCCTTGGTCACTGTTCCACACTTTTGAAGTGACAAACAATTCTTCTCGGGCGACGCCTGACTCTTTAATTCCATTGCCGACGCCTTCTTCATTTTGATAAATAGCAGCGGTATCGATGCTCCGGTATCCGTTTTTAATGGCTGCTTTTACAGATTCAACAACCTGGCTGCCTTCTTCCACTTTAAAAACTCCGAGACCAAACCATGGCATTTTGACCCCGTTATGTAACGTCACAGTGTCCTTCAAACTGCTTACCATATGAATGACCACCTTTCATTGATTTTAGGTGCGTGAACCGCATCATTTCCATTATCTCATAATGGTGGGAATTGACATAATAAATTGCTCATTCGGCGGATAGGGCTAAAACGAGCGCACCTGTGATCCCGGCATCATCTCCAAGTCCCGGCGGCACAATAAAATCTTCAAGATCCGGAAGATCAACATAGCCGTTGAGATATTCGGACAGCTTTTTCCGAATGAGCGGAAACAATTGCTGCTGTTTCATGACCCCGCCGCCCATAATGATTTTATCAGGACATAAAATCAGGATGTATTGCATAAGCGCCTGTGCTAAATAATCGGCTTCAAGCTCCCATACTTTTGTTTCCCCGGCAAGATCCTTCCCTTTTTTGCCCCAGCGTTTTTCAAGAGCGGGGCCTGACGCCATCCCCTCAAGGCAATCGCTGTGATAAGGACAGTTTCCTGCAAAGGAATCCTCCGGACTGCGCCTGATAAGAATATGCCCCATTTCAGGATGTGTAGCGCTTTGAACCAGTTCGCCCCCGATAATCGCTCCGGCGCCGATACCTGTACCGACTGTAATATATAAACAGCTGTTCAGACCTTGTGCCGCTCCTTTGGTTATTTCCCCAAGCGCGGCAGCGTTTACATCAGTCGTAAAGGAAACGGGTACACCCAGCCTTTTTTCCAGTTCGGGAATAAACGGATATGCCTTCCAGGCTAACTTCGGCGTATTGGTGATGTATCCGTATTCCTCTTTTTCTTTTGCAACACATATAGGTCCAAAAGACCCTACTCCCATGGATGTGAGCTGATACTTGCTGAAAAAAGCCGTCAGCTCTCCAATCGTTTCTTCAGGCGTTTCCGTCGGAATCGTCAGCCTGTCTATGATTTCTCCGTTTTCTGTTCCAACTGCACAAACAAACTTTGTGCCTCCTGCTTCTATTGCACCGTAATGTTTCATCCTCTCGGCTCCTTTTTGGTCTGTATTTTTTCACTTCTTTAATTGAATGATAAATCAGACCATTCAGGAAAGCAATCACGGGGAGCCTATTCATCCAGCATCGCAGCTTCCAGATCATTCATGTACTGGCGCAGCCGATAGGCGGTTTCCCGGGAAATTTGCCGGTTTTCAAACAGGTTCTGAATCTCATTGCGGATGATTTGCACAGATTTCAGCCGAATCTCTTTTTTCTGCCTTTCATAGCGCTTGTTTTCCTTATGATCAGCATCCCAGTGCTGAAGCTTCAATATGAAATGCCGATAAAATGCGATGACCGACTTGGACACTTCTTTATTATCATCATTCATCTGCCTTTTGACCGCTTCAATGGCCGCTTTTGCCGTTTGCATCCTTGCTTTCCTGAGCAATCCGCTGTATTGATGAGGGGACCGGCTGATGTCTTGTTTTTTGTTGTCTGCGAAAAATCTAGTCATGAGATGCCGACATTTTGTGAGTGATACACCCGCTTTGAATGGATTGGAAAAGAGCAGTTCTTTTTCCTGCAGCCTTTCCTGCAGCTGATGCGCCATTTGCTCTGTCAGCTGTTTGTTTTTCCGCATCTGTTCCAGCTCCGCCTGCTCCGCTTTTAAAGCGTATACGCGGATTTTATTTTCCATCCTTCTGAGGCGCAAAAGCTGCTTTAGCGAATATTGTTCAAACCTGAGGCTCTTTATTTTGTCATTGTATTCGGATATGACGGCCAAAGCAGCGGCCCGGTTTTTTTCATTCATCTCCTCCTTTAAGGCCTTGATCGTCGTTTTCATCAATTTTCTTCTGATACTTTGCAGCTGGCTGCCGGACGCCGGCTGCGGTTTTCTTTCTGACAGAAGCGGCAAAAAGACGCTTGCGATCAATAAGGTACTTAAAATCACGCCTGCGGCTAAAAAAATGATGAAATCGCGTTCCGGAAAAGGGCGGCCGTTCCCCAATACGAAAGGAATCGAAAATGCACCGGCCAGCGTGACAGCGCCGCGGACTCCGGCAATCGAGATTTGCACCAGGGAGCGCAGCTTTTCCCTTTTTGAAGTTTCTTGTGTTTTGAGCCCCCAATTCCCCTGCCAAAACAACAATAGCCAGACAAAGCGGAGAACCGTCAAAAGAAGTGTAATCAGCAAAATGTCGCTGATCACTTTCAGATTATTAAACGCTTCATCACCAAAAATGACAGACAGCGCTTGCGGCATCTGCAAGCCGAGCAGGACGAAGACGAGACCGTTCAAGACAAACAGGATGATGCTCCATGTGCTGGACGAAACGATCTGAAGCTTGACCATCGCCGATTCGGCTCTGTCATGTTCCGCCGCATGAACGATTCCGCCCGCCACAACGGCAAGAATACCTGATACGCCGAGCTCTTCGGCCGCCAAATAAACCGCGAAAGGCGTCAATATTTGAATCAGCATATGCATTGTGACATCTTCCATCCCGAATCGGCGGAGCAAATAGCGGAACCGCAAAATGAAAAAGGAAAGAACGGCCCCGGTCAAAAGGCCGCCGATCGCAATGATGAAAAAGCTGACGACCGCCTGAGATAAGGAAAAAGCTCCTGTCACAGCGGCGGCGATCGCAAATTTAAAAGCGACAAGCCCTGAGGCATCGTTCATTAAGCCCTCTCCCTCAAGGAGACGGATGACATCCTTGGGCAGATTGATTCGTTTCGAAAGCGCGCTGACGGCCACAACGTCTGTCGGCGACAGGATCGCGGCCAGCGAAAACGCCGCCGGCAATGAAATGTTCGGAATCAGCCAATGGATGGCATATCCCCCCAAAAGCACGGTAACAAAAACAAGGCCAAACGCAAGCAGCAGAATGGGAATCCGCAAGTTCCACAATTCATTTCTCGGAATCCTTCTTCCGTCATTAAACAAAAGCGGAGCGATAAATAAAACGAAAAACAGCTCAGGACTGAGTGTCATCTGCAGCCCGCCCGGAAACACAGCTGCGATCATCCCCAATCCTACCTGAATCAGGGGAATCGGGATAAATGGAAGAAACCGGTGAATGATATTTGAAATCGCAATGATGGACAACAAAACCAAAACGGCGAGGAAAATGGCCACTGGTGCACCTCCTGGCTGCTCCTGAACATATCTCTTATGTGTTCTTCTTTGTTCAGTATTGATGAAATCAAGGAACATATACATGCGATCGGAAAAGAGGTGTTGTCGCAGGTGAAAACGAAGTGTTACCCGAGGAGGGAAAATGATGGAGCATCCTTACCATATCTATCGCGCTTTGTTTCCTGTATTAACAAAATACGTCCACCTTGCCGCCTGCTCGGGAGGCGCTTTAGCGCTGCCTGTAGCAAGGGCAATCGAGAAATATCACAGCACACTGCTTGAAACAGGTGCGAATTGGCAGGCGCACCTTGCAAAGATGGAGGAAGCGAAAGAGAAGTTCGCCCGGCTGATCGGGGCGGAAATAGACGAGATCGCCGTTGTGCCATCCGTTTCCGACGCGGTTTCCGCTATTGCCGTTTCCCTGCCCGAACATCCCAAAAGGCGCCAGATTGCTTTCACTGACCTTGACTTCCCTGCCATCGGCCAGATTTGGCTCGCTCAAGACCGCTTTAACCATCATCTGACTGTGATACACAGTCAAGACGGGATGATTCGCACAGAGCAATACGAAAAAGAAATCAACGATCAGACGCTTTTGACTTGTGTCCCGCATGTCTCTTATTGCAATGGCGTAAAACAAAGCTTGACAGAGATAGCGGAAATCGTTCATCACAAAGGCTCGCTTTTGTTTGTTGATGCCTATCAATCGGCAGGACATATTCCGATACATGTCAAAGACATGAAAATCGATATGCTTGCCGCTGGTACCCGAAAATATATGCTCGGCATCCCGGGAACGGCGTTCTTGTATGTCAGACGCGAACTTTGCGAACAGTTGAGGCCAAAATTAACCGGGTGGTTTGGAAAGAGCCGGCCGTCTTCCTTTGATTTGCTCCATTCAGGCTTTGCAGAGGGGGCTAAACGTTTTGAGACCGGAACACCATCATTCATCGGCCTTTATGCGGCTGATGCGGCGCTAAAGCTCTTGCTTGAGGCCGGGCCGGAAGAGATCGAAGCTTATTTGCAAAAGCTTGCCCGATTTTCTTTGCAGTACGGCGCTGATAAAGGCTTGCAGATCATCGGGCCTCAAAACCTTCATAACAGATCGAGCCTGGCCTCATTCCGCGTCAAAGATGCGACGCAGATCGAAGCGCTGCTCAGAGAAAAAAATATCATCACATCAGCAAGAAATGGAGCGGTTCGAATCGCCCCCCATTTTTATAATACGAAAGAGGACATCGCGCACGCAGTCGATGAGCTGGCCGCATTGATTCATCGCCGTACTTTAAAATAGACAGATTAGGATTTTTTACTTAAACTATTAGCAAACATTTCATCAAGGAATGAGATATATTGAAGCGTTATGTCAACGAGGACTTAGAAGAGATGAAAAAGACACACCGCCGCAAAGTTTTATTTACACTGTTGGCCGTTATCCTTGCAGCAGGCATTCCCATCAGCTATATCGTATACACCCATTTTTACTCGATGAACCACTTGCCGAAGGGTGAATGGATTGAATCCTCCACATCTCCAAATCAAAAATACAAATTGGATATCTACAGAGTAAAAAAAATCGGGGCAGCCAACGGGTATTCAATCAGAGCCGAAGTGACAACAGTCTCGACCGGCAAACGGAGAAATTTGTACTGGGGGAAGCAAGAATACGAGGCGAATGTCAAATGGAAAGACCGCCGCCATGTGTCGATTAATAACAAGGTGCTCGACGTCCGTACAGATACATATGATTGGCGAAGAGAGTGATCATGTCACTCTCTTCAGCGTGTACAACCGGTCTGGAACATCTTTTAAAAACGGACTTTCCTCTCCAAGCGAAAAAAGCCGGAGCTCATGCATCGCTCTTGTACAGGCGGTATAAAACAGCGTCCGCTCGCTTTCCCGCCAATATCGTTTTTCCGAGCTGTCATAAAGGATGACGGCGTCAAACTCAATCCCTTTTGCCAAGTAGACGGGGATGACAATCACGCCTTTTTGGAATGTGCGTGTTTCTTTATCAATCAGCTTCAGCTCTGTCTGCTTTTGCAGATGCTTTGCCGCTTCTCTGCATTCCTGAACCGTTTTACAGATGACCGCGATCGTCTCCCGTCCTTCATTTTGAAGGGACGCAATGCAGGACGCGATCCTTTCATGATGCAGAGAGGCATCATCCGAAACCGTCAGCACCGGTTTTACACCGCTGCGGTTGAACGCCTCGATCTCTCCGGCGCCCTTGAGCAGCCGCTTTGTAAACTCGACGATCTCCTTAGTCGATCTGTAGCTTCGCATCAGCCTGACCATCTCCATTTTCTCCCCCTCAAACACGCCTTCTGAAAGGAGCTCTTTTTGATCGGGGGTATGGGCAAAAATCGCCTGATGAAAGTCGCCTAGAATCGTCATTTTGCTTGCAGAGAACATCTCCTTTAAAAAAGCCAGCTGAAACGGCGAGTAATCCTGCGCTTCATCGATAAACACATGGCGGATCGCGGTATTTTTCTCCCTTTCCTTCATTTTGTTTTTCAAGTATAAAAAAGGAACGGCATCTTCATACGGAAGCCGGCTGAAGCGAAAGGTTTCCGCCGTATATTCGCAAATGCTTCTCCAGCCTTCCGGACGGCAGGCTCCACCGTGCCAGTCTGAAAAAAGCTGCAAGTATGTTCTCTTGAAATCAATGAAGCCCAAAGCCTTTACCGCTTGCTTCAGCGGTTTGAATTCCCTTTCGACAATGATTTTTGCAAGCAGCTTCTGCTCTCTTTCATAATCATCAAAGGTGTCTCCGGCAAATTTCCGCTCTTTTTGCAGCTGCTGATAGACTTGCAAATATTCCTCTTTATCCAGCAGCTCGCTTTTTTCAAGAGGCCAGTCTTTTTTTCTTTCTTGCTGTTCTTCTTTTTTCAACACCGACAAGAGCCATTTCGCTGTCATTTCAATTCGCTGCGGAAGCGGGGTTGAGGCGTCGAACGTTTGAAAATAATCGTGAATTTGCTCAGCGGACACCATTTTGCTGCCGCGGAACACGATATGTTTAAACAATATATTTCCTTTTGCCAAAAATCGCGCATAATCATCAATCAAGGTTTTGAAGGCAAGGCTTGATTTATACTCAATCGCTCTCTGCCGAATCCGGCCGTCCTCGCGTTCTGCAGCCGTCAGACAAAACTCCAATTGATCGAACGGCGTTTCACAAGATATCTGCTTTCCGAGCTGGCGTGTTACATACTCCTGGAATGTCGTCTGCTGAATGTTTTCTTCCCCGAGCTCAGGCAGGACATTGGCAACATAGCTGTTAAAAAGAAGGTTCGGCGAAAAAAGAAGCATTTGATTGGATTCGATCCGTCCGCGTCCGCGGTACAGCAAATAGGCCGCCCGCTGCAGCGCCGCCGACGTTTTACCGCTTCCCGCCGCTCCCTGAACAATTAAATAACGGCTTTTTTCATTGCGGATGATCTGGTTTTGCTCTTTCTGAATCGTGGCGACAATGCTTTTCATCCGGGTATTGGCCTGGTTCCCCAGCACCTCCTGCAGCATTTCATCACCAATCGCCATATCTGTATTAAACATCGCTTTCAGCCGCCCGTTTTTGATGAGAAACTGCCTTTTCAGCTCGACCGTCCCGCTTATCGTCTCTTCCGGAACCTCATATTGGGCGGGTCCGGGCGGATAGTTGTAAAACAAGCTGGAAATCGGTGCCCGCCAGTCGTATATCAAAAATTGCTCTTCCTTCTCATCCATCAGTGAACTGAGCCCGATATAAACAGATTCAACCTGTTCCTCCCCATCCTCTAAAAAATCGACGCGGCCAAAATACGGCGATTCCTTCACTTTTAAGAGTTTTTTCAATTGGCTGTAAAACTGCTTATGGCTTCTTTCCCTTTCTGACAAAATCCCCGCCTGCTGTTGAATGCTTGAGAATGTTTCGGCCGTTTCAATGTCATCAGCCAGGTTCAAGGAGACATCATCCCAAAAGTTTTTTCTTAAACCGATGATATCCTCCTTTAAGCCGCCGGTCTTCTCCTTTAGAGAATGAAGCTTTTGCTCCAATTCTTTTAAAACGAGTCCAATTCGTTTTTCTTCTTCAAGCCATTCTTGATTGGCCTCCTGCATCAAAATCACTCCCTAAAAAGATTTGACATTGAAAAATATCCGTGATAAAATAAATATGGATAAAAATATAAAAAATGATATTTTGTGTTAAAACACACTTCATCTTATCATATCAGCGTGAATGAAAGCAACAGAAAAACCGATTTTTCATTGATTTGAAAAATCGGTTTTTCTGTTATGGTTATCAGAAGACATAAGACCATCTTAATACCAGCATGTTTCCTCTTTAAACACAATTACCTGTATAATTTTCCAATTTCTTTTCAAGGTTACTAACACCTATTCACGGGAATATTCGACATTGTTAAAGAATGTTATAATGATCAATGTTTAATCTTGGCTTAGGAGAGAATAAATTGGATAAAATGATTTATGATGCGGTCAATACTTTAACCGGGAATGACACTTTATTAGGGATAACCATAACATGTTTTTTTATATTTACGATATGGTTAAGTCGACAAACCAAGACTATTTACGAGAATGAGAAAGAACTTAGGAAAACTCAAAGAGAACAAAGCTTACATATTTTTTCTGAAATCATAGAGCAGTACCATCTTATTGAATCAGGAGATACCATCGAAAAAGAAAAGGCTTTTTTGGCATTTATAGAAACAAAATTGCCTTTACTCGATTTCAAATCGTATATAAATATCAGAAATATTTTGGATGATGAGGAAAATTGCAAACCAAAAAGAATAAAAAAGGAGATTGTTAAGGCTACTAAACTGATAAAAATTCATGAAAATACACTTTACAGTGAGAGTATTTTAGAAACCTTCACTCGAATGTTTTCGATCTTAAAAGATTCATTTATACCTCCGATTATTTCTGTTATTGCAGTTTTGTATTTAACTTTAGCAACTGTGTTATCAGGTGATTTTTGGGGCGAAACAAAACTGGTAGCTGCAATCATTCTTGTATTATTACTCATTGCATGTTTTGATGATATTCTCGAAAAAAGACGGGTTTTAGTGAATAGAAAATCGGTTTTCATCTTGCTTTTTTCTGTCTACTTACCTTTGATATTATTATTTTCAATCCCCACGTCATATCATAGAGCTTTAGTTATTTCTTTTATTTACAGTATACTTGGTATATTGATTTTTATTGGAATAAATATATATAAAGAAATAAAATCACCTCAAAACAGGAATAGAACTTAAGCGTTCACTTTGATGTAGACAGCTTCAATCATTCACTTTCGCTCGGAATAAATTAATCATAAAATACCATCCGTGATCACGGATGGTATTTGTTCAGCCGTTCGACCTGAGCGATCGGTTCGGCAGCTTCCAGTTAAACATATAGGAGCATACTCTGCAGGCCACAAGCACGGCAAACAGCATATACAATGTGAGAGGCTTCTCCGCCCAGCCCATTCCGATCACCAATCCGCCTAAAGCGGCCCACACGGCGTAAATTTCCGTTTTCAGAACAAGCGGCTTGCGCCCGGCCAATAGATCCCTGATCATTCCGCCGCCGCTTCCCGTGAGAACCGCAGCAACGATCACCGCACTGACCGGATGGTTCATGTGTACGGCATATAACGCCCCTTGGATCGCAAACGCGGATAATCCGATCGCATCTGAAAAGCTTCCCCATATCTTCCAGTGCTTCAACAGCAGCTTCGGAAACAAAAAGACAAACGTAATCGAAATAAGAGCGATTTGAAACAGGGCTCCCTGCTCCCAGAGAGCGGACACGGGGACTCCGATCAGCAGATTTCTGATCGCGCCGCCTCCGAAGGCGGTGACAATTCCCAAAATATAAACTCCTAAAATATCATACTCTTCTTCCATTGCGACGATCGCCCCGCTGATCGCAAAAGCGATCGTTCCGATGATGCTCAACGCTTCCCAAGCCATCTAAGGTGTCCTCCATACTCATCTTCAATCTTTTTGATTTTATAACTTCTCAATCATTTAAATCAACCCTGTGAAACAAAATGTCTTATAATAAAAAAACGACCTATTTTTGGAGAGCAAAAAACATGGAACAGGGAATCATCATCGAAAAAGCAAAAGTCTCCTAAGGCGAAGGATTTTGCAGCGGAAAAAGAGAAGCTCAGCCATGTCTGCGGAACATTGTTTCTCGCAATCGAACACATCGGCAGCACCGCTGTTCCCGGCCTTGCCGCAAAGCCGGTCCCTCGATATCATGGCCGGCGTCAAGCGCCTTGATGATGCTGAACGCTTGATTGAACCGCTGCAAAAGCTGGGCTATGAACATGTCATACACGAAGCATTTCCGGCAATGCGCTTTTTTCGAAAAGGAAAATGGCAGGCCGGCACACACCATCTGGATATTTATGTTTTTCAGAGCGAAGAGTGGAAAAATCAGCTGAAATTCCGAAATGAATGAAGAAAGGACCCAAGGACGAGGCGAGCCTATGAATCATTGAAAAAAGATTTGGCCCGCCGCTTTCCATATACCTCTTACACAAAGGGAAAAGAACCATTCATTAGAGCGGTCAGGCAAAAGCAAAACATCAGGAATAAACGAAAGGAGCATGTTGCATGTTTAAAAAGACAAAACAAAAATTGATCACGATTGCGATTGCGTTCATCATGGCTGTCTTATTGTATTATTATGTGCAAATGACAAAGTAAATAAGACCGCAAAAACCGGTCTTATACGTCTAAAACCATTTTGACTGTTTTGAGGCTGTGTCCTGCAAAGTCTTCTTCATATTCGGAAATCTCCTCAAAACCTTTCGCTTTGTAAAAATGTTTTCCGGTACGGTTATCTTTCTCCACTTCTACAAAGATTTTGTTCACACCCTCCAAGCGCTTGATCCCCTCTTTAAGCAGTGCGGACCCAATGCCGTTTCCTTGGTATTCCGGATATGAATAAATGGCCGCGAGATACGCCTCCCCTCCTTCTTTGACAAAGGAGCAGTTGACGAAACCGACGATTTCCCCGCCCGCTTCTGCCACGAGAATCAAAGAGCGCTCCATACGCTCAAGCATTCTCTCATCGCTGTATGCGGACTGCAGAAATTCCTCTTGAACACTGCGGGGAATAATGCCATCATACGTATCATTCCAGCTCGTTTTTGCAACCTGCTGAACGGAAGCAATGTCTTCCATCTCCATTTTGCGTATGTCAAACTCCAACTCCATCACCCTTCCAAATCATTCAATAATTTCAAATATTATAACATTGATAACTGTAAAGAGGTAGATGGCATGAAAAAAAGAGCATTGCTTGACAATGCTCTTTTACTCCTCTTTCCCCTTCAAAAAACACATCAAAATAATGATCAAAATAAATGCGGTAAGGGCGAGAAACGGAATCGTGATGAAGCCGAACCAATTGATGTACTCCCCTGAACAAGGCACACCGGTCACACACGGCTTAATGCCGTTAAAGCCGGGTATCTTCTGCTCCAAATAGTGCATCAGGGAAATGCACCCGCCGATGATCGCCATCGGCAGCACATATTTTTTAACCTTGACATCACCTTGAAACGTGGCGATCCCGAGAATCAGCACCAGCGGATACATCATGATCCGCTGATACCAGCACAGTTCACAAGGAATGAATTGACGGATTTCGCTAAAGTACAGGCTGCCGAGGGTCGCGGTCAAAGCAACGATCCAGGCGCCGTACAGAAAGACTGCTTTATTTCTCATCCGAGTTGCCTTTCAGCTCTTTTTCGATCGCTTCTTTGATCTTGTCATAATCAAATGGTTTATCGATCTTTACACCGTTGACAAAGATGGTCGGCGTCGAGTCCACATTGTATTGGCTGATGAGCGACTCGTCCGTTCCCAGCTGTTCAGAGAACGTCTTATCATTCAAGCTTTTGACAAGCTTGTCACCCTTCACCTTTGTATGGGCTTCGGCAATGTCCGCCAATTTGGCCGGTGTCGCCCACTCATTTTCCATCGTATCGTTGTCCGGCTGCGCTTTGAATAAAGCTTCATGGAACGCCCAGAATGAATCAGGGTCTTCCTTCCATACCTGTTCAGAAGCGAGGGCGCTCAGCTCTGATCCTCTGCCGTGCTGCTCATTGACGAAATTAATATATGAAAAATTGATTTTTCCTTTGTCGATGTAATCTTTTTTCAAATCAGGAAATACCGATTCCGTCCATTGTTTGCAGCTCGGACACTTGTAATCTCCGAATTCGGTCACCGTCACGGCCGCGTTTTTGTCCCCTAGAATCGGCTGTCCTTCTGTTGACGGCTTTTCATCGTAGTTTTGTGAAGCGTTTTTTGTTTGATTGTTCAAAACGACGAGCGCTCCGATCAGAAAAACGACCACGACTGTCATGATCACTGCAAATTTCATCGGTGACTGCTGTTTCTTTTTCACTTAGACACCTCATTATTTCTTATTTTTGTACCATCAGTTTTATATCTTCTTCATTTTAACAAGACAAGCCGTGTTCGTGAAGATGCCAAAAAATGATTTTCCAGTTCTTTGGACGGAAAAAAAGTTACATTTCCTTGACTTTTAATACGCGCATCGCATTTAAAACAGCGAGAAGCGTGACACCGACATCTGAAAATACGGCTTCCCACATCGTCGCGATGCCGAACGCGCCCAAGAGAAGAAAAACGCCTTTAATGCCGAGCGCGAACATGATATTCTGCCAGACGATCCTTCTCGTCCGTTTGGCAATGCCGATCGCTTCAGCGATTTTTGACGGCTGATCCGTCATGATGACGATATCGGCGGCTTCAACAGCCGCATCAGAACCAAGGCCGCCCATCGCAATTCCGATATCCGCCCTCGCCAAGACCGGTGTATCATTGATTCCGTCTCCGGCGAAAAGCAGCTTTTCTTTCCGGAGCTTCCGCCCTTCAAGTTCTTCAATCCGGTCAACCTTATGCTGCGGAAGCAGCTCCGCATGCACTTCATCAATGGCAAGCACCTTCCCGACGGCTTCGCCGACCTCTTTTGCATCTCCCGTCAGCATCACCGTTTTCTTAACACCTGCTTTTTTCAAGGATGAAATCGCCTGCCGGGCATCTTCTTTTATATCGTCGGCAATCAAAATCGAACCGATAAACTCTCCGTCGGCCGCCACATATATCACCGTTCCGATGCCGTTTTTCTCCTGATAGCGAACATTTTCTTTCTCCATCAGTTTGGCGTTTCCGGCCAAAATGACCGTTCCGTTCACTTCCGCCTTCACCCCGTAGCCGGATATTTCATTGTAATTTTGAATGGCTTCGGCTGATACGGATTTCCCGTATGTGTCGCGGATCGATTCGGCGATCGGATGTGCGGAGTGATATTCGGCGAACGCCGCGTATTCAAGGAGCTTTTCCTCCGTTATGTCCTGATGGGCCGGTGTCAGTTTGACGACGGCAAATTCACCTTTTGTCAATGTGCCCGTTTTATCAAATACAGCATATTTGACATCATTGAGCGCTTCTAAATAATTGCTTCCTTTGACCAGAATGCCGGCTTTTGATGCCGCACCGATGCCTCCGAAAAAGCCTAACGGAATAGAGACAACAAGCGCGCATGGACAAGAAATGACCAAAAAGACAAGCGCTCTGTAAACCCAATCCGATAATAGAGCTCCCGGAACGATCAAAGGCGGCACAAATGCGAGAAGAAGGGCGACAATGACGACGAACGGCGTATAATACTTGGCAAACTTGCTGATAAAGTTCTCGGTTTTCGCTTTTCTTGCGCTCGCATTTTGAACCAAATCAAGAATTTTAGATACGGTCGATTCGCTGTATTCCTTGACGACTTCGACTTTGAGCACGCCGTTTTTATTGACAAAGCCGCTGAGCACCTCTTCCCCGGGCGCCGCTTCGCGCGGCACGGATTCCCCGGTTAGCGCAGAAGTATCAACCATCGACTTTCCTTCTAAAACCTTGCCGTCAAGAGGGATTTTTTCCCCCGGTTTAATGATGATCACATCGCCTGCTTTGACAATGTCCGGGGATACCTTGGCCGTCCCGTCCTCTGTTTGCAGATTGGCGTAGTCGGGGCGGATGTCCATCAAATCACTGATCGATTTTCGCGAGCGGTTGACAGCGGCTCCCTGAAACAGCTCGCCGATTTGGTAAAACAGCATAACGGCGACACCTTCCGGGTACTGCTTGATGATGAATGCGCCGATCGTCGCGATCGTCATTAAGAAATGCTCATCAAAAACCCGGCCGCGAAACATATTTTTAACCGCTCTTAACACGACGTCACCGCCGATGAGAAGATAAGCAAGGATAAAGAAGAGAAATTCAGGTGCACCGCCGGCAGAAAAAAGAAAGCCTGCCGCTCCGAGAACGGTTCCCGCGATCAGTCTTGCGATCGTTTTTTTCATGCGCTTTCCTGCGGTATGCGTTGAAGAAGAGGCACCTTCCTTCAGTGCCACATGTACGTGCGGTTCAATGGCCGTCACTTTTTTCTCGATTTCCGAGGATATGTTTTGGCTTGTGTCTTTGTTGACCCTGACGGTCAGAGTGGTTGTGGCAAAATTGACCGAGCACGCATCAATTCCTTCCATGCCGGCGATTTCATTTTCAATTTTCTGCGCGCAGTTCCCGCAGTCAAGGCCGTTTAGCATGTATTCTTGCTTCACTTTGTCCATCTCTCTCACCTTTCTTTTAAGCGCCGTGACGGTTCATTTTATATATGAGCATATATGCATATATTATGTAACCTTATTATATGCTCGATCCGGAAAATGTGTCAATCGCTCTTTTGTATGAATCGGTCCCTTTTCTTGCCGGTAAAACGCAAATGGGCATATTGGAAACGCTGTCTCAATATACTTAGTTTAGCTATTAAACTAACAAGCTTTCATTCACAAGGAGTGAGCGTCTTTGAAAAAACGATGTCTGATGATGATCTGCCTCGCCTTTTTGTTCGTGTTTGCCTCCGGATGCAGCGGTGACGGTACAGATGGGCAGAATGCAAAAGAAGTCAAAGTATGGGATTATTTCACAGGCAAACAGCAGGAGCTTTACCATGAACTGGTCGATCAGTACAACCAATCACAGGACCGGTTTCAAGTGGTCACAGAATACATCCCTTTTAACGAAGTTAAAAAGCAGCTTTCCGTGGGGACAGCCGGAAATGCGCTGCCTGATGCGGTGTTTCTCGACAATGTCGACAATGCTTCATTTGCCGCAATGGGTGTTCTTGAGGATTTGACGGACAGAATTGAAAAATGGGGGCAGATCGATCAGTTTTATGAAGGACCTTTATCATCGGCCCGTTATCAAGAAAAGTATTACGGCATTCCGTTTGCAAGCAACGCACTGGCGTTGTTTTACAACAACGATCTGCTCCAGGAGGCCGGAGTGACGGGGCCGCCGAAAACGTGGGACGAATTGAAGGAAGCGGCCAAAAAAGCGAGCAAAGGCCAGACGAAGGGCTTTGCGATGTCGGCGGTCAAATCGGAGGAAGGCGCTTTTCAATTTTACCCGTTCCTCCTGTCTGCGGGTGCAGATTTTGACAGCCTCCAATCAAAGGAAGCCGAACATTCCCTGCAATTTTTAACCGATTTAGTCAAGGAAGGCGCGATGAGCAAAGAAGTGTTAAACGCCACACAGGATGATCTGGCCAGACAGTTTGCGGCGGGACAGCTCGCCATGATGATCAACGGCTCCTGGAATATTGAACGGTTAAAAGGAGCCGAACAACTGGATTACGGCATCACTTTTATCCCGAAAGATCAAAGATATGCATCTGCTCTCGGCGGAGAAAATCTCGCCGTTGTCAAAGGGAAAAATACCGAAGGTGCATGGGATTTTATCACCTGGCTCCTCGATCCCGGCCGGCTTGAAACGCTGACGGCGGAAACCGGCGTTTTTCCGCCGCGGAAAGATCTGCTCGAATCGTCGGATCATTGGAAAACGGATCAGAATCTAAAGTCGTTTATCCCGATCATGGATATCGCATCGGCGCGGGGGCCTTCCAAAGACTGGCCGCACATTTCCGAATCGCTGCAAATGGCTCTTCAGCAGGCTCTGAGTGAAAGCAAAACACCGAAGGAAGCGCTGGATGAGGCCGCACGGAAGGTCGAAACACTAAAATAAGGAGTTTGATCATGATCAAAGCGTTCGTCCGAAAATGGGAAGGGTATTTCTTTATTTTTCCGGCTGTCCTGTTTATGTTGGCCCTGATCGGCTATCCCTTGATCTACAATATTCTGCTCGGTTTTCAGAACCTGTCGCTTGCCAACTTCGCCTCCCAGGACGCCGGCTTTGTCGGGTTTGAAAATTACAAGCGGCTCGCTCAAGAAAACGTATTCTGGGTTTCTTTGAAAAACACGCTGCTTTACACCGTCGGAAGCGTTGTTTTTCAATTTGCGGCCGGTTTTTTGCTGGCCTTGTTTTTCAGCATGAAGTTCCGCCTCGCCCCGTTTCTCCGCGGGCTGATGATGGTAAGCTGGCTGATTCCGCTGACGGTTACGGCGCTTTTATTTAAATTTATGATGGCTTCGGGTGAAGGGGTTTTCAACCAGCTCCTGCTTTCATGGGGCATCATTGACCACCCCGTCCCATGGCTGTCAAACCCGAATGTTGCGATTTGGTCTGTCATCATCGCCAACATCTGGGTCGGCATCCCTTTCAATATGCTGCTCATATCCGCCGGCCTCGGTTCGCTTCCGGAAGATGTCTATGAAAGCGCCAGCCTTGACGGCGCAGGCCGTTTCCAGAAATTCATCCATATCACCCTGCCCTTATTGCGCCCGGTGATTACCGTCGTCATGATGCTCGGCTTTATTTACACCTTCAAAGTGTTCGACCTTGTCTTTGTGATGACGGGCGGCGGTCCGGTACAGTCGACCGAAGTCCTTTCAACCGTGAGCTACCGCTATTCTTTTAACGAGTTTCAGTTCAGTATGGGAGCTGCCAGCGCCAATGTCTTGTTTTTGATTCTCCTTTTGGTCAGTCTCGTCTATCTGCGGCTGATTAAAAAAGATGAGGTGATGTAGTCATGCCGCGACGAAAAGAATGGCTCCTCAACATCATCGGGATTTTCATCACGGCTGTGTTTCTCTTTCCCGTTTACTGGATGATCGTCACGGCCTTGAAAAGCGAAGCCGAATTGTTTAAGATGCCGCCTTCCTTGTGGCCTGAGACATTCCAGCTTTCCAATTTTCAAGCTGTTTTTAAAGAGGGTGTCACCGGACATTTCATGAACAGCGTGCTGATTTCGGGAGTTGCGGCCGCGATTGTTCTGCTTTTGGCCGTCCCTTCCGCCTACGGTTTGGCCCGCTTTCCAATCCGCGGCAGGAAATGGTTCATCCTGTTGTTTCTGGTGACGCAGATGCTGCCGGCGACCGTTATTTTGACGCCGCTGTTTATCGCGTTTAACAAGCTGCACATCCTCAACACGTACATCGGACCGATTTTGGCCGCCGCAACACTTGGCATCCCTTTCTCGGTTTTGATGCTCAGAACCTTTTTTCTCGGGATACCGAAGGAGCTTGAAGATGCCGCCAAAATTGACGGGTGCAGCCGTTTTACAGCGTTTGTCCGCATCATTTTGCCTGTTGCCATGCCGGGAATTGCCGTCAGCGGAGCGATTTCCTTCTTTTTCGCATGGGGCGATTTAATTTACAGCATGACATTCAACAGAAACCAGGAATTGTGGCCGCTTACGGCGGGCATCTACAATGTGATCAGCCAATACGGCATTCAGTGGAATCATCTGATGGCATTTGCCGTCATTTCGGTTGTTCCGGTCATCATCATGTTTGTCATGCTGCAAAAACATCTTGTCAAAGGGCTTGTCAGCGGTTCAATCAAGTAAAAAGAAAGGGTGCTTTACCATGAAATTTTCCGACGGCTACTGGCTGACCCGTGACGGGTATGAGATCAGCACGCCAAAAGAAGCTTACGACCACCGGATTGATGAACATTCATTAACGGTTTACGGACCCGTCAAAGCGATTCAAAAAAGAGGAGACACGCTGGATACCCGCATGCTCACCGTCAGGTTTTCAAGCCCGTTTAGGGATGTGATCCGCGTGCAGGTTTTTCATTATAAAGGAAGGTCGCCAAAACAACCGGAATTTAAGCTGCAAATGACAGACACGAAGCCTCTCGTTTCAAATACGGACAATGAATTGACGCTGAAAAGCGGCCGCTTAAGCGTCACCGTAAATCAACAAGATTGGCGCTATCAATTTTCGCGGGACGGACAGAAGCTCACAGGCAGCGAGCCGAACAGCCTCGCCTACATCGCGGGCGATGACGGACGCACCTTTATCAGGGAACAGCTCGATATCGGCGTCGGTGAAATGATCTACGGCCTCGGGGAGCGCTTTACGGCATTTGTGAAAAACGGCCAGAGCGTTGATATCTGGAACAAGGACGGGGGCACAAGCACTGAACAGGCCTATAAAAATGTCCCGTTTTACTTGTCGAACAAAGGGTACGGCGTCTTTGTCAATCATCCTGAACTCGTCTCTTATGAAATCGGTTCTGAAGTCGTTTCAAAAGCGCAATTTTCGGTTGAAGGCGAATCGCTTGATTATTTCATTATCAGCGGATCAGAACCAAAAGAAGTGCTTAAGAATTACACCCGTCTGACAGGAAAACCGGCTCTTCCGCCGCCATGGTCGTTTGGACTGTGGCTGTCGACATCTTTTACAACCGATTATTCGGAAGAGACGGTCACCCGCTTTATCGACGGCATGAAGGAGCGGGATATTCCGCTCAGCGTCTTCCACTTTGACTGTTTTTGGATGAAAGAATTCGAATGGTGCAATTTTGAATGGGATGAGCGCTTTTTTCAAAATCCGCAGGAAATGCTCGGCCGCTTGAAAGACAAAGGGCTTAAAATCTGCGTCTGGATCAACCCTTACATCGCTCAAAAATCAAAGCTTTTTGAAGAAGGCAAAGAAAACGGTTATTTTCTAATGAACGCCCGGGGCGATGTCTGGCAGTGGGACCGCTGGCAGGCGGGAATGGCGATCGTCGACTTTACCAACCCAAAAGCGCGCGATTGGTACTGTTCAAAGCTTGAAAGACTGCTGGATATGGGAGTCGACTGCTTTAAGACGGATTTCGGCGAAAGAATTCCAGCGGATGCGGTCTATTTTGACGGGTCAGACCCTGAGAAAATGCATAATTATTATTCATTTTTATATAACAAAACCGTGTTTGACCTGCTGAAGGAAAAACGCGGTGAACAGGAAGCCGTCGTCTTCGCCCGTTCGGCGACTGCCGGCTGTCAGCAGTTTCCCGTTCACTGGGGCGGAGATTGTTTTGCCAGCTATGATTCAATGGCGGAAAGCCTGCGCGGCGGCCTGTCCCTCTCCCTTTCCGGCTTTGGGTTTTGGAGCCATGACATCGGCGGCTTTGAAAGCACGGCGACTGCCGACTTGTATAAACGCTGGACGGCATTTGGACTTTTATCGACGCACAGCCGCCTCCATGGCAGCGAATCGTACAGGGTGCCGTGGCTGTTTGACGAAGAAGCGTCAGATGTGATGCGGTATTTTGTCAAATTGAAGCACAGACTGATGCCTTATCTGTATGCCGCCGCATATGAAGCGCACACAGAAGGCGTCCCGCTGATGCGGGCGATGCTGCTCGAATTCCCTCTAGACAGAACTTGCGACTTTCTTGACAGACAATATATGCTGGGGGATGCTTTGCTTGTCGCGCCGATTTTTCGGGAAGACGGCGCTGTCAGCTACTATCTGCCGAAAGGAACGTGGACACACCTTTTAACAGGAGAAGACACCGAAGGCGGAGAGTGGAAGGAAGAGCAATACGGCTATATGGGGCTTCCCCTCTTCGTCAGGGAAAACACGCTGCTGCCGCTCGGCTGTGAAGCAGACCGTCCTGATTACGACTACCTCGATGATGTTTCGTTTTGCCTCTACCATTTGAAAGACGGATGCACAGCTGAACGGACGATATATAACGAAAGATGCGAAGTGATGACGATCAAGGCTTTTCGAAAGCAAAACACCATTACGGTTCAAGCTCAAGGCACCCAAAAGAAATGGAGGCTTTTGATCCGCGGTCATTCCCCCGTCAGCACAGTGATAAACGGATCATTGGAGGCCCTTCAGGAAGGAAGTGCGATTCGGCCAAAAGAAGCGGATCGCGATGTTGTGATTTTTTTCTAAAAGGAGTGAAAGACATGCTGAAGATCACCCGGATCCTCCTCTTGTCTTTGTTGTGCGCCTTCCTTGCCGCCGGTTTCAGTCTGCCGCAGCCGGCGGCAGGCAAGGCCCCGGGATACGATTTCCCGTTTCAAAATCCCAAGCTTCCCGTTAAGAAAAGAGTCAGTGACTTGATCTCCCATCTGACGCTCGCTGAAAAAGTGTCGCTGATGCATCAGTATCAGCCGGCCATTCCCCGCCTCGGCATTCCTGCTTTCAAGACGGGTACCGAAGCGCTTCACGGTGTTGCCTGGCTCGGGGAAGCGACCGTTTTTCCCCAAGCCGTCGGGCTCGCCCACACTTGGGACCGCGCCTTGATCAAGGAGGTCGGCTCAGCGGTCGGTGACGAGGTCCGCGGTTTTCATCATCTTGATCCGGCGGCAAACGGCGTCAATGTCTGGGCTCCCGTCGTCGATTTGCTCCGCGATCCAAGATGGGGCAGAAATGAAGAAGGCTATTCTGAAGACCCTTTTTTAACAGGAGAAATGTCAACCGCTTATGCGGCAGGGTTAAGGGGAGATGACCCCTTCTATTTGAAAACGATTCCAACTTTAAAACACTTTCTCGGATACAATACGGAAACGAACCGGGGCTTCAGTTCAGCGAGCATTGACCCGAGGAATATGCAGGAATATTATTTGAAGCCGTTTGAATCGGCCATTACCGAAAAAGCGGCGTTCGGCCTGATGCCCGCTTACCATTCCATCAACGACAAGCCCGCGATTTTGAGCCCGCTCCTTCAAAGCACTGTCAAACAAAAATGGGCCGGGGACGATTTCTTTATCGTAAGCGATGCTTATGATCCGTCAGGGATTGTCAATGACCACCATTACTACGACAACCATGAAGAAGCACATGCCCACGCTGTCAAAGCAGGCGTTGACAGCTTCACAGATCAGGATCAAAATCCCGAGCTGACAAAGAACGCCATCACGGGAGCGTTAAAAAAAGGGCTAATTTCCGAAAAAGACCTGGATCAGGCATTGGCAAACGTATTCAGCCTCCGCTTTCGCACAGGCGAATTTGACCCCGATGAACGCAATCCGTACAGCCGCCTGACTGATGACGTCATCAACAGTCCAAAGCACCAAAGGCTTGCGAAAGAAGCCGCGCAAAAATCAATCGTTTTATTAAAAAACAGCAAACAGCTTCTCCCCTTCAATAAGCGGAAAAAAGAACAGATTGCAGTCATCGGCCACCTCGGGAATACGCTTTATGAAGATTGGTACAGCGGTACGATGCCTTATCAAATCACCCCGCTTGACGGAATCAAAGACAAAATCGGCGAAGAGCGTGTCTCTTTTGCAGAAGGCCTCGAACATGCCGGATTCAAATCCATACTGACCGGAAAATATGTAACGGCCGGGCGCGGCGGCAAACAGCCGCTAGCAGCCGCAGCGGAGAAGCTTGAGCACAATGAGACATTCGACTTGGCCGACTGGGGAGGCGATGTATACACACTGCGCGCCCATGCGAATCGCCGCTATGTCTCGCTTCAAGACGACGGTCGTTTAATCGCCAATCAAAAACAGCCGAACGGCTGGACGGTTCGCGAAACCTTTCAGTTCGAAAAGCTGTCTGACGGAACGTTCGCTATCAAAAACAAAGCCAACGGCAAATACATCTCCGCCGCAACAGACGGCACCTTAACGGCCTCCGCGGAAAAACCGGCTTCAGCGGCAGAAAGGTTTGCAAAAACCATCGTCAAAAACGGAATAGATGAAGCCGTCCAATTGGCGAAATCGGCTGACAAAGCGATCGTTTTCGTCGGAAACAACCCTTACATCAACGGCCGGGAAACCGAAGACAGAGAGGATATCAAGCTTCCTTTCGCCCAGGAAGAGCTGATCAAAGCCGTCCATCAAGCCAATCCGAACACAGTGCTAGCCGTCATCAGCAGCTATCCGTTCGCACTGAATTGGGCCGACAGACACATCCCCGCGATTTTGTATACCTCCCACGGGGGACAGGAAGCGGGAAGCGCTCTGAGCGACATCCTCTTCGGTGATAAAAATCCTGGGGGACGGTTAACACAAACGTGGTACACATCTGCCAGGGACCTCCCTGATATGACGGACTACGACATCATCAAAGGAAAGAGAACGTACAAATATTTTGACGGCGATCCCCTGTATTCGTTCGGACACGGTTTATCATACACATCATTCCGCTATTCAAGCTTATCCGTTTCCTCAAACACCTTAAAAAAACGGGGAGCCGTCACGGTTCAAGTCAAGATCACCAATACGGGAAACAAAACAGGTGATGAAGTCGTCCAGCTCTATACCTCCCCCCGGTTTAAAACACGGGTTAAGCAGGCAAAACAAGATTTAAAAGACTTCAAGCGGATCACGCTTTCTCCGCAGGAAACGAAGACCGTGTCTTTCAAGCTGAAGCAAACAGACCTTGCCTTTTGGGATGTGACAAGAGAAAAGTTTGCCGTTGAAAAAGGCCCTTACCGAATCGCCGTCGGCAGCTCATCAACAGATATCCGCCGGACAAAGCCGATCCTTGTTGACGGAGAAACAATTCCGAAGCGGAACCCGGCGCAAAAAACAAAAGCCGAAAACTATGACGACTACAAAGGCGTACAGATCACCGAAGAGTCCAAATCAGGCGGTGATGCGGTCAAAAATGACGAAAACGGCGCATGGATCTCCTATAAAGATGTCCGCTTCAAAGGTGAAAAGCATTTGAAAATCAGAGCCGCAAGCAGCGGAGGCGGAGAAGTCGGCATCTACCTTGGGCATCCGGGAAAAGGCAAAAAAATCGGTTCTTTAAAGATCCCTGACACATCGGGACTGCAAAACTGGAAAACACTCGAAACACCCGTCAAAAGAACAGCAGGAACACACCATATTTATTTCGTTTTCCAAGGAAGCATTTCGATCGATACCTTTCAATTTCAACGCTGACAAAATAAAAAAGGCCATGCAGAGGATTCTGCATGGCTTTCGTCATTTTTTGTGTATTTTCACGCTTTACATTTTGGGAGATATGTATTAGAATTCTAGAAAAGTTGCATTAGGTAAAAAAAATAGCCTAAGGTAATAAAAAGTTACTAAGATAAAAATATTGTATTTAGGTCAAATTTGATATAGACATAGAAAGGGGTTAATGAACACTATGAAACCCGCAATCACTGTAAAAGATTTATATGTTTCATACCATGGCACTGAAGCGCTCCACAATATCACTTTCTCAATCAGCCAGGGCAGAATGGCCGGTATAATCGGACCGAACGGCGCCGGAAAATCAACGCTATTAAAAGCCGTACTGGAGCTGATTCCGAAGGATAAAGGCGACATCCGCCTGCTGGGAAAACCGCTTAAAGACGTTCGCAAAAAAATCGCCTATGTCCCTCAGCGGAATGACATGGATTGGACGTTTCCCATCAATGTGCTCGATACGGTTCTGCTTGGAACATACCCTGAACTCGGTGTTCTCCGCCGCCCGAAAAAGCGCCATAAAGACTTGGCATACCACTGCCTGGAAAAAGTCGGGATGGCGTCATTTGCCAAGCGTCAGATCGGCGAACTGTCGGGCGGACAGCAGCAGCGCGTTTTCCTCGCGCGGGCCCTCGCCCAAAATGCGGAGCTGTTTTGCCTTGATGAACCATTCGTCGGCATTGATGTCACAAGCGAAGACATGATTATCGCCATCTTAAAGGAACTGCGTGACGAAGGAAAAACCGTCCTTGTCGTCCATCACGATTTAAGCAAGGCGGACAGCTATTTCAACGAATTAATTTTGCTGAACAAAAAGCTGATTCAAACAGGCCCTGTCACCGACATTCTCAAGCCCGAGGTCATGATGAAAGCTTATGAATCGCAGCTTCCGTTTCTGCAAACAGAAAGGGGGGCCATCTGATGGAATTTATCAGCGGCTTGATGGACTACACCTTTCTGCAAAAATCGCTGTTCACTTCGATGATGGTGGGGATCATCTGCGGTGTGATCGGCTGCTTTATTATCTTACGGGGGATGGCGCTGATGGGTGACGCCATTTCCCACGCCGTCCTCCCAGGTGTCGCCATCTCGTATATGCTCGGCGTCAATTTCTTTTTCGGAGCCGTCTTTACAGGGGTTCTGACGGCACTTGGAATCGGCTATGTCAGCCAAAACAGCAGGATTAAAAACGACTCGGCCATCGGCATCGTCTTTACGGCGTTTTTCGCCATCGGCATTATCTTGATCACACTTGTGAAAAGCTCAAGCGACCTGTACCACATTTTGTTCGGCAACGTCCTGGCCGTCCGTTCATCAGACATGTGGACCACGCTCGTCATCGGCATCATCATTCTCACAGCGGTCTTTTTATTTTATAAAGAACTGCTCATCACGTCTTTCGATCCGACGATGGCTGCCGTCTACGGGTTGCCGAACCGGCTGATCCACTACTTTTTAATGACGCTTTTAACACTGGTCACCGTCGCGTCTCTCCAGACCGTCGGCATTATTCTCGTCGTCGCGATGCTGATCACACCGGCCGCCACCGCTTATTTATTAACGGACCGGCTTTGGGTGATGATCTATATGGCCGCATTCTTCGGCGCATTGTCAGCCGTCATCGGTCTCGGTTTAAGCTACACGTACAACCTCTCATCAGGAGCGGCGATCGTACTGGTGGCCACCATTCTCTTCGGTCTTGCCTTTACGTTTTCACCAAAACAGGGCGTGCTGTGGAGATCTTTGAAGTCAAGAAGAAAAAGGGCAGAGCTTCAACATTAATCGAACATAAAGGGGGAAAACAATTCATGAAAACCTTGCGAACACTTGCGATTTTGGCGGCTGTGGTCATGCTTTTTGCCGCCGGCTGCTCATCGAAGGAAAGCAGCGGTGAAAACGGAAAATTGAAAGTCGTCACCACCTACTCCATTCTCTATGACATCGTCAAACATGTCGGCGGTGACCACATTGATGTCTACAGCATTGTACCGGTCGGCACAGATCCGCACGAATACGATCCACTTCCAAAAGACGTCCAAAAAACGACGGATGCCGATATCGTCTTTTATAACGGACTGAACCTGGAAACGGGCAACGGCTGGTTCAACAAGCTGCTTGAAACGGCTGAAAAAGCGGGCGATGACGCCCCAGTCTACAAGCTGAGCGAAGGGGTCAAAGCAAAGCACCTCACCTCTAAAGGAAAAGAAACGGAAGAAGACCCGCATGCCTGGCTCGATATTGAAAACGGGATTCGATATGCCGAAAATGCCAGAGACGCGCTGATCAAAAACGATCCTGATCATAAAGAAGACTATGAAAAAAACGCGAAAACCTATATCGAAAAACTGCAAAAGCTCCATGACGATGCCGTCAACCGCTTCAAAGACATCCCGAAAGAACGCCGCATCCTCGTGACAAGCGAAGGCGCTTTTAAATATTTCGCTTCGGCCTACGGTGTCGACGCCAATTATATTTGGGAGATTAATACCGAAAATGAAGGGACACCGGGCCAGATGAAAAGAATCGTCGACACGGTGAAGAAAAGGGACGTTCCGGCGTTATTTGTTGAGACAAGCGTTGACCCGCGAAGCATGGAAAGCTTGTCCGCGGAAACCGGCGTGCCGATCAAAGGAAAAGTCTTCACAGACTCCATCGGAAAACCGGGGGAAGCCGGAGATTCATATTATGATATGATGAAAGAAAACCTCGACCGGATCCATCAAGGGCTCGCCGAATAAACTTGCGCTGCTGTACATCAAGTACAGCAGTTTTTTATGCTTGTTTCCATCTCTTTCAGAGCCCGCCCCACGATCTTGCCAGGCTTGCCCCTCAAAAATAGCGTATCTTGATTTTTTCTTCATCCTCTCTCGCAAACCGATACAATAGAACTATAAAAGGAGGTTTTCAGATGAAAGGCGGCCTGTTTCAAATGACTTCTGACATATATCAGACGCTCAGCGATTCTGAACGGCATTTTCCAATCAGCTGCGGCGCTATGTAAAGGAGCATCCCGATGCAAACGACCCGAGAAAACCAAAGAAGAGATGAAAAAATCGCAGAAGAAAAAATTCTGATGTGCATGAGTGATGGCAAATATTAAATCACAAAAAACCGGACGCCTTCCTGATTTGCAGGCGTCCGGTTCAACATCCAGATGTCATTTCATTTCTGATTGATGGCTCGAATGTTCTGCGGGAGCGGAATTCTGGCTGAAGAAGATGGTGTATACGCCGATGACGATGCCGACGTATACAATCGCTGAAACCGCCCAGATGAGCACTCTTTTATTGTTCACGACGGGTTCCTCCATTCCAGTTTCACCTTTTGCAGCCTGAGCGCATTCAGCACGACCGACACTGAACTGAAGGCCATCGCCGCTCCGGCGATCCACGGCGCCAAAAGCCCCAAAGCGGCAAACGGAATGCCGACACTATTGTAAGCAAACGCCCAGAAAAGGTTTTGTTTAATATTTCTGATCGTCAGCCTGCTCATGCCGATCGCGTCCGCAATGCTGTTCAAATCGCCGCGGATCAAGGTAATATCGGCTGCTTCCATGGCGACGTCTGCTCCGGTTCCGATCGCCATTCCGGTGTCGGCCGCCGCCAGTGCCGGAGCATCATTGATTCCGTCGCCAACCATGGCGACTTTTTTGCCTTCCGCCTGGATCTTTTTCACCTGATCTGCTTTTCCTTCCGGGAGAACTTCGGCAATCACATGCTCAATCCCCGCTTCAGCCGCAATCGCCTCAGCCGTCTTCCGGTTGTCGCCGGTCATCATCACGACCTCCAGCCCCATGTTTTTCAGCCTTTCGACAGCCGCTTTTGACGTATCTTTGATCGTATCAGCCACGGCAATCAGCCCGGCATAGCGTCCGTCAACAGCGACAAGCATCGCCGTCTTTCCTTGGCTTTCAAGCTTTTCCATCTCGGTGCTTGCTTCATGAATGTCAATATCATGCCGCTCCATGAGGCGTCTTGTACCGATCAAAATCGGTTGGCCGCCGGCAACCGCCTCAATACCGTATCCGGGTATCGCTTCAAAGCTTTCAGGACCTGTCAGCTCAATCCCTTTTTCGCTGATTCCTTCAACAATCGCTTCGGCAAGAGGATGCTCGGAGTTTTTTTCCGCCGAACCGGCCAGTTTGAGAAATTGTGCTTCCTCAATCCACGGTGCCGGACGGACATCGGTCAGCTGCGGCTTTCCATTTGTTACGGTTCCTGTTTTATCGAGCACGATCGTCTCCAAACGGTGGGCCGTCTCCAAATGTTCGCCGCCTTTAAATAAAATGCCGTATTCAGCGGCGCGGCCGGACCCCGCCATAATCGAAGTCGGCGTCGCCAGCCCGAGCGCACAAGGACACGCGATTACAAGCACCGCGATCAATTTTTCCAGCGCTGTCCCGAATTCTCCGGGGCTCACCAAAAGGTACCAAACGATAAACGTCACAATGGCGATCGCCACAACGATCGGCACGAATACTCCTGAAATCCGGTCGGCCAGGCGCTGAATCGGCGCTTTTGATCCTTGCGCCTCTTCCACCACTTTAATAATTTGCGCTAAAGCGGTATCTTTGCCGACTTTTTCGGCTTTGACTTTGATAAATCCGTTTTTATTGATGGTGGCGCCAATCACCGTGTCTCCAACCGTTTTGTCAACAGGGATGCTTTCACCGGTAATCATCGATTCATCCAAGGCTGAACGTCCTTCGACGATTTCTCCGTCGGCGGGAACTTTTTCCCCCGGTTTGACATGCATGATATCACCGGCTAAAACCTCTTCAATCGGCACCGTGATTTCCGCGCCGTTTCTGACAACGGTCGCCGTTTTCGCCTGCAGCCCCATCAGCTTTTTGATCGCTTCTGATGAGCGGCCTTTCGCTTTCGCTTCAAACAGCTTTCCTAAAATAATCAGTGTCAGAAGAATGGCGCTCGTTTCATAGTAGAGGCCTTCGGCGTGATGGCCGCGTCTAAGACTTTCAATACTTAAATAAAAGCTGTAGAAATAAGCGGCCGACGTCCCCAGCGCAACCAGCACATCCATGTTTGCGCTTTTGTTGCGGAGCGCTTTATAGGCCCCGATATAAAACTGCCTGCCGACGATAAACTGCACCGGTGTAGCCAAAGCGAACTGCACCCATGGATCCATGAACATGTCCGGCAGCCAGATAAAAGCCGTGAATTTGAAATGGCTGACCATTGCCCAAAGGAGAGGAAAAGACAAGATCACGGAAAAAATCAATTTGCCTGTTTGATTTTCAATGTCTTTTTCTCTTTGCTCGGCCGAGCTGTCCCGGGTGCGGTCCTTTTTCAACTCCAGCTTGTAGCCGAGCTTTTGTGCAGCTTCTTCCATATCTTCCGGAGAAACCGCGCCGGGATGGTATTCGACTGCAGCCGTTTCAAGCGCGAAATTTACGGCGGCGCTTTTGACGCCAGGCAGTTTGTTGAGGCGCTTTTCGATCCGGTTTGCACAAGCCGCACATGACATGCCCGAGATGGAAAATTCGGCTTTTTCGACAGCTACTTGATAACCGAGCGACTCCACCTTTTCAGCCAGCTGTCCGACATCGACTTGAGCGGGATCATAGACGACTTTGGATTTTTCCAAAGCTAAATTCACATTTGCGTCTTCAACTCCGTCAAGCCGTTTCAGCCCTTTTTCAATCCGCGCTGCACATGCTGCACACGTCATGCCGGATATTTGCAGTGTGGCCTCCTTTTGTCCATCCATGTTTATCACTCCTTATATACCCCTAACAGGTATATTCAGTGCAGAAAAAACCGCGCTTGATAAAGCGCGAACGTTTTTCCTAGCTTGCGACATCATACCCCTGATCCTCGATCGTATCAACGATCTCCTTCAGCGATACTTTTTCTGAATCAAAAGAAATTTCGACAGTGCCGGCGCCCAGATCCACCTTTACCGCTTCAACGCCGCCAAGCTCGCCGACGCTTCCTTCAACAGCCTGAACACAATGATTGCAAGACATTCCTTCGACTTTCAACGTTTTTTGTTCCATATTGAAAACCTCCTTGATTTTATATTACCATACCCCTGTAGGGTATTTCAATACGTTATGATTTTGAAAACCGTTTAAATACATCGAGAAGCTCTTCAATGGCTTCATCTCCCTCGCCCTTTTTCACGGCGTTGGCTACACAGTGGTGTGTATGATTTTCCAGCAGGCTGAAAGCCACCTTTTGCATGGCCGCCTGAACGGCGGAGATTTGCACCAAAATATCGACGCAATAGCGGTCGTTTTCAATCATGTTTTGAATACCTCTGACTTGTCCCTCGATTCTTTTCAAGCGGTTTTTGATCTGTTCCTTTTCTTTGGAACTTTTAGGGTTAAGCATATGATCATCATGATGTTCTGACATCGGAACACCTCTCTTTCAGTTATAGTCTGCCACAACCTTGTTACCATTATAAAATGCAAAAGGAAACATGTCTAAAAAAAGATACCCCGCATTGGCTGCGGGGTGTGTCTGTTTCGCTTTTATTTATTTAATGCTTTGAAGAATTCCCTCATAAACTCAGGAAGATTCGACCAATCGTGTCCTGAAACAAGGTTTCCTTCCACATGGAGCTTTTCTTCGATGTATGTCGCGCCAGCCGCTTCAACTTCAGGTTTGCAGGCAATGTAAGCCGTCAGCTCACGGCCTTTCAGATGTTCTCTCAGGCTTGTGAAAATCAGGCTCGCATGGCAGATGGCACCGACAGGTTTATTTTCTTCAAAGAAATGGGCGACGATCTTTAATAAGGAATCATACATCCGGATGAACTCAGGCGCTCGTCCGCCGGGGATGATCAGGCCGTCATACTCGGAAGGGTCGACCTCGTCAAATGAAGCGTGCGCATCAATTAAATAGCCCGGTTTTTCCGTATATGTATCCCAATCTAAGAAGTCATGAACAACCGTATGGATTTTTTTCTTTTTAGGCGCGGCAATCGTTGTTTCAAAACCTTCTTCAAGACAGCGGTAATAAGGGTAATACACCTCTAATGCCTCCACAGCGTCACCTGTTACAATCAACACTTTCTTCGCCATCAAAAACATCTCCTTTCTTTTTTTACTCTTCTATTTTATCTGAATCGGGCTGTAATTTAAAACCAAAGTGCTCAGACCTGATTTAGCCGACAATGGTGATCTGTTCGGTTTTCTCCTTCAGCTCTTCGAGGCTTCCTTGATCGATCCCTGAATCCGCGATGATGTGATATCCGTCGTGAAGCCGGTCGATCTGCGAAAATGCCCGCTTGCCGAATTTGCTGCTGTCCGCCATTAAAATCGTCTGGTCGGCGATGTCGATCATACGCTTTTTCAAGAGGGCCTGCCATTCGTTTGAATCGCTTAAGCCGCTCTCGGGATCGACGCCTTTGCATGAGAGAAACGTTTTGTTGACGTGATACAAATCAAGGGAACGTTGCGCCAGAGGCCCGACAAATGACATCGATTCAGGAAGCAGCATCCCTCCGGTGGAAATCACCGTTATCTTTTCTTTTTTCGCAAGCTCCATCGCCACTCTGACTGAATTCGTAATGACGGTCAGCGGGATGTTTCCGAGCGTTTTGGCCATATACCACGCCGTCGTGCTGGCATCGAGGATGATCCGTTCCCCGCTTTCCACAAGCTTGACGGCTTCATAGGCAATCATTTTCTTTTCCGCGACGTTTGTAATCTCCCGTTTTCGAAAATGAATCTCGGCTTCCTCGGTCTGTACACTGACGGCGCCCCCATGGCTTCTTTTCAGCTTGTTTTCTTTTTCAAGCTTTTCTAAATCGCGCCTGATCGTTTCCTCCGTGACGGAGAAAATTTCACTCAGCTCGGTGACGCGCACGCTCGAACGCAGATTGACAAGCTCAACGATTTTTTGGTGTCTTTCAGCTACAAGCATCCGTTTACTTCCTTCCTCTATTGAAAAATCACTGTTTTCTCCATGATAGCGCATCAGCGGTTCAGCGGGAAGAGACGCTACAGAATATGTTCGTAATAATGTTGATAAGCCGCTTCCCAGGCCCGCACATCTTCAGGTGTGTACGTTTTTTGCGGAAAGGAGGCTTTAATGGCATGACGCGCTTCCTGAACATCCCAAAACATGTCAAGCGCCATCGCCTGAACGGCAACATTGCCGATCGCACTCGCCTCGGAAGGCCCCGCCCAGACCTTTTTGGCCAATACATTCGCCGTGTACTGGCAGAGCAGCTCATTATGAATGCCTCCCCCAACCATGTGAAGCCCTTCGTACTGTTTTCCGGTCAGCCGCTCGATCCGCTCCAAGGTAAAACGGTATTTGAACGCAAGGCTTTCCAGGACACAGCGGATGATCTCTCCAGGCGTTTCCGGCACCTCCTGGTTTGTGTTCCGACAGTAGGTCTGAATCGCTTCAGGCATATTGACGGGATTGAGAAAGATGCTGTCATCAGGATCGAGCACCGCTTTAAAACGAGCGGACCGTCCGGCAAGCCTGACAAGTTCTTCGTTCGTAAACATAAGCCCCCTTTTTTCCCAATCGGCTTGGCAGCGCTGAAAAAGCCATAATCCCATAATGTTTTTCAGGAAACGGAATGTCCCGCCGACACCGCCTTCATTTGTAAAGTTCCAGTCTAAAGCGTCCTTACTCATGATCGGCCTGTCGAGCTCCGTTCCGATCAGCGACCACGTCCCGCAGATCAAGTAGACGAAGTCTTTCGTTTCCGCGGGAACGCCGACAACCGCCGAAGCCGTATCGTGTTCACCGACCGCGATCACCGGCACTGCCGGAACATCCAATTCTGCGCATACAGATGATGTAAGGCGCCCTGCTTCACTTCCGGGTTTGAGGATGTCGTTTGGGAAAATCGCAGCCGGAAGACCGAGGCGGCTGATCAGTTCGCGATCCCAGCCGGAGATTGTCGGATTAAACAGCTGGGTGGTTGTCGCATTGGTCCATTCGCTTTTTTTCTCGCCTGTCAAGAAGTAACGGAGCAAGTCGGGGATCATTAAAAGCGTCTCAGCGCGCTCGAGGAGTGGAGAATTCGCCCGTTTCAGCGCGTAAAGCTGAAACATCGTATTGAAGGGCAGCATCTGAATGCCCGTATGTGCAAATATCTTTTCCCTTCCTATTTTTTCAAATACTTCCTCCATCACACCCTCTGTGCGGGGATCGCGGTAATGATAAGGATTTCCCAGCAATTCTCCGTTTTGATCAAGGAGGCCGAAATCAACCGCCCAGGAATCGATCCCGATGCAGCTGATTCGGCCGCAGCCGTTTTTCGCTTTCAACACCCCTTGTTTGATTTCATGAAAGAGGCGGAGAATGTCCCAATACAGATGCTTCCCCGCTTGAACGGGCTCATTTGCGAAACGGTGAATTTCCCGCACTTTGATCAGGCTGTCGTCAACATACCCTGCAAAAGCTCTTCCGCTGCCCGCCCCGAGATCAAATGCCAAGATTGTCACCAGCTTGCACCGCCTTTGCCGCGCACGAGGATTTCTTTGGCATATCCGCTTTCCTGATAGGCTTTCAGCGGATCGGCCGGGACATTCATCTCCTCGCGTACGGCATGAAGAAGCGGCTTCACATCCAGTTCAAAAGCTTCGCGCACCGCCGCCTCACAAGCAAGGACATCGTGGTTTTCCTGCGCTTCTTTGACTTCTTCAAAATTGATGAGAAGCGCTTTTGCATAATAGGTCTGTACATTGACGACCGAGCGCAGCACAGCCGGGATTTTCGGCTCAAGATTATGGCATTGGTCAAGCATGTAGGAAATCTGTTCCGCTTTCCTCCTCACATGTGGGTCAGTATCGCGGGAGGCGTCTAAAATTTGATAAAAAATGAGAAACAATTCGTACGGATTGTGGGCGCCGACGATTAAATCGTCATCCGCATATTTGCGGCTGTTGAAATGAAAGCCGCCCAAACGCTGCTCATCGAGTAAATAGGCAACAATATGTTCAATGTTCGTTCCTTGCGGATGGTGGCCGGTATCGACGAGCACATCAGCCTTTGGACCGAGCTTTTGCGCCAGATTGAAGGCCATGCCCCAGTCCGCCAAATCGGTATGGTAAAAAGCCGGCTCAAAAAATTTATACTCAATCAGAAGCCGCATATCATCAGCAAGCGCCGCGTACACTTCCTTCAGGCATTCATACATCCAGCTTTTCCTCTTTCTCATGTCAGCCTGCCCCGGATAGTTGGTTCCGTCGGCAAGCCAGAGGCTGATTTCCTTTGAGCCGGTTTGTTTTGCGATGTCCACGCATGCAAGCAGATGGTCTGTCGCTTTCTTGCGAATCTCCGTTTTTACATTGGTAATGCTGCCGAATTTGTAGTCATCGTCTTGGAACAGGTTCGGATTGACGGCCCCGATCGCAACACCCAGATCTTCGGCGTGTGCTTTCAGCTTTGCATAATCATCGACCCTGTCCCATGGAATATGGATGGCAACGGACGGACAAACGCCAGTCAGCTTATGGACAACTGCGGCATCCTCCATTTTTTCAAAAGGATCTCTTGGCACACCTTCTTGCTGAAACACTTTAAAACGTGTGCCCGAATCTCCGTACCCCCATGAAGGCGTTTCGATTTTAAGCGCTTTCATTTTTTCGATTGCTTCCGTCAGGCTGATCCCCCTGTCTTTCTGCTGCTGTTCAAATAAAGCGTAAGATTGATCACTCATTGTACACCCATCCCCTTTATTTTATTGGTAGCGGATACGCCATTGTCGACATTAAAGCCAGTTCAGGCTGTGTTGTATCCATCCGGCTGTACTGGACGATAACGGGCAGATTGCTTTCAATCTCAATGGCATAAGGAACATTTTCGGGAATACGCGCTCCCGATGTCTCCAGCGAGCTTGTGCGGATATGTTTTGTTCTTCTGCCGCCAACCGTCTCCACCATCCCCTCAAGCGGCGGCCGATCCTCAAAATAGACTGTGATGTGAAGCTCCGCATCCTCCTCATGGCAATTCAAAACGCAAATCGATTCATGGCTGGTGAGACTCCCGGAGCTTTGAGGCGGGATAAAGCCGTCCGGTATGATCCAATGCCTTTCACCTTTCATCTCCCTTTTCCCCCTTTGTCTTCAAAAGCGGCCCTCAGGCCGCTTTTTCGATTATCTTGAAAATGCAGCCGGTACGCCTCCGTCAACCGTCAGCATACACCCAGTTGTTTTTGCCGCCTTATCCGAAGCAAAATAAGCGATCGCTTCAGCAATGTCAGCGGGATAAATATTGACGGACAGAGCCGTCCGCTTCCGGTAATGCTCCTCAAGACGGTCCGGCTCAATCCCGTAAGCGGCCGCCCTTTCTTCACGCCATTTCGAATCCCAGATCGCCGATCCTTGAAGAACGGCATCAGGAAGAACGGAGTTCACGCGGATTCCGTACGCTCCGCCTTCGGCGGCGATACACCGCGCCAGATGGACTTCCAGCGCTTTTGCGGAACTGTATGCCGAAGCGTTCCTGCCTGCATAGACGGAATTTTTGGAGCCGACGAACACCATGGTTCCACCGTTATTTTGTTTTTTCATTTGTTTAAAAGCTTCTCTGGCGACTAAGAAATATCCTGTTCCCAACACATTCATATTCAGATTCCATTCTTCAAGGCTCGTGTCATCAAGCGGGCTTGATGTGGCAAGCCCCGCATTATTGACAAGAATGTCGATTCCCCCGTACTTGAGGACGCTTGTTTTGAAAGCCTGCCGCACTTCCTCTTCTTTCGTCACGTCGAGCCGGACGGCCGCCGCCCGCTCCCCTCCGTACTGTTCATTAATCTCCGCCGCCGTTTTTTCTGCACCTTCCTGATTAATATCAGCGACGATGACGTGCGCTCCTTCAGCAGCAAGGCGGCGGCACGTCTCACTGCCGATTCCTCCAGCTCCTCCCGTCACAAAGGCCGTCTTGCGGGAAAATTCGGCTTCCGGCGGAGCAAGTGTCAGCTTATAAAGTTCAAGCGGCCAATATTCAACATTGTAGGACTCTTCTTCATGAAGAGAAACAAAGTTTCCAAGGGCTTCCGCCCCTTTCATGACGGCGATCGCCCGATGGTATAAATCCCTGGTCACCTTCGCCATCGCCAGGCTTTTTCCGGTTGTGACCATACCGAGTCCCGGGATGAGGATGACGCGCGGCGCCGGTTCAAACATGCGGTCTCCTTCCTGCTTGTTTCGCTCAAAATAGGCTTTATATTCATCTTTAAATCTGGCGATCTCTGTTTTGATCAATTCAATCAGGCGGTTTGAGTCGTTTTCAGACGGGTTCCACGGGATGTATGCCGGAACGCGCTTTGTATGAACGAGGTGATCCGGGCAGGCGGCGCCGATTTGTGAAAGCGCCGGAGCATGTTTGCTTGACACGAATTCCAGCACTTCATCCGAATCGCTCCATGTCAAGAGCAGATTTTTTTGATCACTGACAAGGCCGCGGATAACGGGCATGATGTCTGCAAAGATGCGCTTTCGTTCATCAGCCGGAAGCGCATCACACGCCTTGCCTCCGAACGGTTGAGTCTCGGCTGACCGCCGTTTAATATACGCTTCCGCTTCCCTGATCACGGCAATTGTCTGATCATAGCTTTCTTTTGCCGTTTTGCCCCATGTGACAAGACCGTGCTTTTCCATCAGCACAAGCTCCGCATTCGGGTTGTTCTTCACCCCTTGGGCGATCATTTTGGATAAAGCAAATCCAGGCCGTACATAAGGAACCCATACAAAACGGCTGCCGAAAATCTCTTCTGCATGCTGCTTCCCGTTTTCAGCGCAGCAAATGCTGATGATGGCATCCGGATGTGTGTGGTCCACGTGCGGAAAGGGCAGAAAAGCATGCAAAAGCGTTTCAATCGATGGCCGCGGGTGTCTGCCGTCGATCATGCAATGGGATAGATAAGCTGTCATTTCTTCGTCAGTCATATGCTCGCGCTCGATCAGCGGCTGAATGTCCTCGAGTTTCAATCCGGTAAACTGCTCGGCTGTCATGGCCGCCAAGTCTGATCCGCTGCCCTTGACCCACATCACATCAATGTCACGGCCGCGAAAATCTTTTTCTACCGTTTTCATCGAAGTATTGCCGCCGCCCCAGTTGCAAACCGAACGGTCAGAGCCGATCAGGTTGGAGCGGTACACGAGTTCAGCAAGACCGCTGCATTCGGCAGCTTTCTCATCAGACCATAAATATTCCACCATATCAATCACTCCGTTTTTGTTTGTTTACTTTTGAATATTTTTGTTTTTAGAGTATCATATATTGATTTATTTTGTAAGCGTTTTTTTTAACGCTCGATTTTGTTAAACAAGGAACAACATATCATAATTTATATTTCCGTAAGAAAATAGAATTATTTTACATGGTATATATTGTAATCTATCATTACTTATAGTAACCTTGCATAGACCACACCAAAGACGTGTGGAAAATAAGGAGGTTTTAAACATGAAAATTGCTGTCAGACTGCTCGCTTTTCTCAGCCTATTCGGTCTCGTGCTGTTCGGAAGCGTCCAACACAGCGCACAGGCTAAAGAGGGGAACAAGAAGATTTCACATTATCAAGTACTTACTCAAGATGAAGATGGCACACAGACGGCCGTTAGTTTTAACAACAAAATCGCATTTGACCAATATGTCAAACAGCATCCCGTAAAACCGAAACACAAATTTTTCCCGGCAGACCGGATTTACAGTACGCTTTATGAAAACATCAACGGAGGAGGATGGTCCATTCAGGCATATGCCAATGTCATGACCAACCTTGCCGGAAACGCCAATGATGCCGTTTCATCTGTCAGAACCCATCCTCACGGCAATTACACATATGTTTACATCGATGCCAATGGCGGCGGCAATGCCCTTGCGCTCGCCAACACCGGCGGTCTGTATAATCTGCTGGGGCCGGTCGGCGACGGATCGAGAACGTGGAATGATGAAGTGTCTTCCGTCCTGGTCAGATCGAATTGATCTAAAGACGGGCATGTAAAGAAGACCAAGCAGCCAAAATAAAAAAATTGAAATTCGCGGAAAGCGCTGACATTCTTGTCAGTGCTTTTTTTGCCGCCAGCCGTTAGCTCGGCAGAAGACATTCGGCTGCATAAGGCTCTTGAAATCCTCCTTTTCATTTTTTAATATATAAATTCATGTTTTTAAAGAGGAGGGATAGCGATGAACAGAAAACACAACACACCAGTCAAACTGATCATCATGATTTTTATGATCTGCACGTTTTCCATCGGCTTTACGGAATACGTTGTGATGGGCATATTAACCTCTATTTCAAACGATCTCTCTATCCCGATTTCTTCCACCGGCCTTTTGGTCACGGCTTATGCGGGAAGCGTTTGTCTGACGGGGCCGATCGTGACGATCTTATCGGTGAAACTGCCGCGCAAACCGGTATTGCTGGGCTTGATGGGGATTTTTATAATAGCCAATACACTCAGTATATTTGCGCCAAATTTCACCGTTTTATTGATATCCAGAATTTTATCCGCATCCATCCATGGCGCATTTTTTGCGACGACAATGGTATTCGTCAGCGAAATGGTGCCGCCTGAAAAACGCGCTGCCGCCGCAGCCTCCATGAATGGCGGCTTGACCATCGCACTGATGCTGGGCGTTCCTTTCGGTTCTTTTTTGGGCGACCTTTTCAACTGGCGGGTTGTTTTTGCGATGGTCGCATGCCTCGGGTTGATCGGTTTTATCGGCATTCTTATGACCGTGCCGCACAGAAAGCCAAAAGTAGTGCCAAAACTGATCCACGAATGGGGTGTGTTTAAAAATAAACAGGTTCTCTTTTCTTTTGCCATTACGATCTTCGGCTATTCAGGCGTTTTCATCGCGTATACGTTTATCGAACCGATGCTGAGGCACTCAGCCGGCTTTGGGAGCCTTGGGATTACCGCTTCCCTTTTTGCTTATGGCTTTGGCGGTGTCGTCGGCAATTTCTATGCGGGGAAAGTTCCGTTTCATTTATTAACCCGCACGATGATCGGCGTGATGATCGCATTGATGTCGATCCTTGCCGTCTTTCCTTTTGTAACCGGACATCCGGCCGGCGCCATCATCGTTACCTTTTTATTCGGGGCAGGTGCCTTTGGAACGGTGCCGCTGTTGCAAACAAAAGTCGTGGCCGCGTCCGAATACGGAACAACGATTGCCACTTCTGTCAGCATTGCGGCTTTTAATTTGGCCAATGCGCTTGGGGCATGGATCGGCGGACTCATTCTCAATGCGTCCGGCTATTACACATACCTTGCCACAGGCGGTGCGCTGATGACCTTATGCGGCCTGATGCTGACGATGTTTGCTTATGCGTCTGAAAAAAGACAGACGAAAGCGATGTGGGAAACAGAGCGAATGTGACAAAAAAAGCTGCCAGACTCATGATCTGGCAGCTTTTTCATGCTGTTTTGTTGTGTTTGTTTGCCGCGTTTTCAGCACAGCCATCAACATCACCAGACTGACGGCCGCATATGCGATTCCGAAACAGCCAAATACAAAAACCGATGACAGCCTTTCTAAAAAAATCCCCGACAGGACAGGTCCTGCGGCCATACCCGTATATCTGATAAAATTAAACAGCCCCATCGCACTGCCTCTGCTTTCCTCAAATTCGTTCGTCATCATCGTCGAGAACAGCGGCGGGATGAGCCCCATTGTGATGCCGAAAAGGACCAGGGCGACGGACATGAAAACAAGTGAGAACGTATGCGTAAAGCCGAAAAACACGATGCCTCCGGCCGCCGTTAAATTGCCGTACAAAAACAGGCGTCCGAGCTTTACTTTCTTTTGAATCGATTTGAACAGTATGCTGCCGACAATCGTGCTGACCGCTACCGGCAAATAAAGAAGACCGACGATGTTCAGATCAAGGTGATACCTGTCCGTTAATAAAATCGGCAAATAAACGATGATGGAGAAATAAATGAAAAAAATGAAAAAGCTTAAAATGAGAATCGCGTTCCCCGTCCTGTTTTTGAATATGTCCCTGTAGTGTGACAATAGTTTGTTTACGGTCAGGTTCGTCTTCTTTCTTCCGTTCTCCCGCGGAAAGAAAAACGCGTTCGCCAAAAACAAAATGACGGACAGCACGGCCAAAAACCAAAAAATACCCGGATAGTTAAAGCGTTCGCCGATGAAGCCGCCCAGAATCGGCGCCGCTGCGGGCGCTACGGAAAGCAGCATTTGATAAGTACCCATTGCACTGCCCCGCTTCGTTCCTTCAAACAATCGGCCGATCGTCGTGGCTGCGACGAGAGGAAGCGCTGCCGTCCCGACAGCCTGAAGCACCCTGAAGATAAGAAACGAAGTAAAATCCTGAGCGGCGGCACAGCCGATCGTGGCGATGACGGTCAGGATAATGCTTGCGATCACAACAAACCTCGCACCTTTAAAATCGACAAGCGAGCCAAGAATGATCTGCATCACCGCTGTAATGAAAATAAATAGGGAAACGGACAAATTCACCATCGCAACCGAAACGTGAAACGAATCTCTAATCAAAGGAATGATAGGTGAATAAATATTTTGATTTAATGAAGCAAAAAACGCGCTCATACACACTAAATACAAGACAAAAGAAGAATTTAATTTCAAGGGTTTCATTTGAAAACCGCCTGCCTTATTTTGTTTATTCGTGAACAATATGATCTTCTTTCACAACTTTTGTTTACCAGTTAACAAAATTAATTGTAACCTCCCCAATAATAAATGTCAACGATGGGATTTTTAACAATTTTTACGTCTATTTACATACCTTTTATATTTGCGTCCTCTTCAAGCGAAGACACCTTGAATCATGAAGAATCCCGCTTTACATCTAATTACATATGCTCAGTTTCAATGAGGTATATTGCGAATATTTTCATATTTTTGCATAGAATCGTGTTGACACTTGGAAAAGTTAGGGATAAAATGACTATTGTTTACTAGTAAACCTTTATGTTTCACTTGAACAAATGTCCATACCCCCACACTTTCTTCATGACTTACGCCGAAACGAAATCAGCCTATTCCCAGCTCGATCAGCCGTATGACGATGCATCATTGATTTTAAAATCTTATATCCGCTAAGGAGGAAATCAATGACAGAGCTTATGGTTGAGAGCAAGCACAGCTTATTCAAAACAGAGACGCTGTCTCAAAACTGCCATGAAATATTGACGCGCCGCCGCCATGTTTTAATTGGGATCAGCCCTTTTAACAGCCGATTCTCTGACGACTATATATACCGTCTCATCGGCTGGGCGCTCGATGAATTTCAAGATGTTTCCGTCCTTCTGGCGGGTAAGGAAGCCGCCAACCTCCTTGAAGCGCTCGGCACTCCAAAAGGAAAAGCCGAACGAAAGGTGAGAAAAGAGGTCTCCCGAAACAGAAGATTTGCTGAAAGAGCGCTCGTGGCGCACGGCGGAAACCCGGAAGCGATCCATACATTCTCGGATTTTGCAGAACAGACCGCATACATTAGCCTGCGTCAGGAAGTTGAGCACGCCTTTAGCGAGCAGCCGCATTTCCGCCAGGCATGCTTGGACATGTCCCATGCGGCGATCCTTGGACGAGCCCGCGGGACTCAGCTTGCCATTGGAGATGTGAATGACGCCATGCTGAATCTTGCAGTTGAATACGTCATTGCCGAGCTTCCGTTTTTCATCGGCGCTCCGGATATTTTAGGCGTGGAAGAAACACTTCTTGCTTACCACCGGCCCTGGAAGCTGGGTGAACGGATTTCAAGAAATGAATTTGCCGTCAGAATGCGCCCGAATCAAGGGTATCTGATGGTTTCCGAACCGGACGGCAGCATGGAATCTAAAAACATGCAGGAGGAACGAGTATGAATCAATCGCTTAAAACATTCAGCGTGTTGTCTGAACAATACCATGAGGATCCGTACAAATATTTCTCATACCTTCGCGAATCAGATCCCGTGCATTATGAAGAATCGCTTGACAGCTATTTCATCAGCCGATATCAGGATGTCCGCCACGTGCTTCAGAATCAGGACGTCTTTACGACGAAATCGCTCGCCAAACGGGCGGAGCCTGTGATGCGCGGACCTGTACTGGCGCAGATGAAAGGCAAAGAACATGCGGCGAAACGCAGAATTGTGCTGCGCCGTTTTATGGGCAAATCCCTTGATCACCTTACTCCGCTCATCAAAGAGAACGCCGAAAGGCTTTTGGCGCCGCATTTGGACAAAGGGCGGATCGACCTTGTCAACGATTTTGGCAAAACCTTCGCTGTTTGCGTCACAATGGACATTTTAGGTTTGGACAAGACTGATCATAAAACGGTCAGACATTGGCACAGCGGGGTCGCCGATTTCATCACCAGTTTGAATCAGTCGCCGGAAGACCGCAAGCATTCCCTGACTTGCAGCGAACAGCTTGCTGAATATTTGAATCCAATCATCGCGGAAAGGCGCGAAAATCCCGGACAAGATTTAATATCCATTCTCTGTACTTCAGATTACGAAGGTGTGGCCATGTCGGACAGGGATATCCGCGCGCTGATCCTCAACATCCTGCTTGCCGCTACAGAACCGGCTGACAAGACGCTCGCGCTGATGATCTACCATTTGCTGCACCATCCCGAGCAAATGGACGCTGTCCTTTTAGACCGTACACTTTTGCCGAAAGCGATTGCCGAGACATTGCGCTATAAGCCGCCGGTTCAGCTGATACCGCGGCAGTTGTCTCAAGACGCGGAAATCGGCGGTGTCAAACTGAAGGAAGGAACGACTGTATTCTGTATGATCGGCGCCGCCAACCGCGATCCTGAGGCATTTGAACGGCCGGATGAATTCAACATCCACCGCGGCGATCTTGATATCAAAAGCGCATTCAGCGGCGCGGCCCGGCATCTCGCATTTGGTTCAGGCGTCCACAATTGTGTAGGAGCCGGTTTTGCCAAGACGGAAATCGAGATTGTCGCAAACATCGTCCTGGACCATATGCGGAACATTAAGCTGGAGAAAGACTTCGTTTACCGCGAGACAGGTCTGTATACGCGCGGCCCCGTCTCACTTCGAATATTGTTTGATCAAAAACGTTAGCTTATGACAAGGCCTCCCCCTCCCACGGGGAGGCTTTCCCTTCATTTATACTGGCCATCCCGGCAAAACCGCCTCCTCCTTCCATTACCTTTGAGAGTTCATGGCAGGAAATGATTTGATGATTGTCCAGCTTGAAAATGGCGATTAATTCGATCTTCCCGCTGCTTCCATCCTTTTTGGCGACCTCGACCATATATCTCAATGTTGCACTTTGTAGATCCTCATCAAATAAAAATAGCTGAAAAGGTGAAACCGATATCGAACGGGTCACTTCCTTTAATGTCAGCATGTGCTCTGTCAATTCGCCAAGATCCATTTTTTTGCCGTCTGTCACTTGAACATAGCCGCTGCTGAAGTACGCAGGAATCTTTTCAATATTCATTTCTGAAACGATATCTTGATACATTCGGCTTAAAAATTGTTTTGCTTCTTCTCTATTCATCAGAATACCTCTCTCGCTGTCAGATGTGTTTTGCCCATTCATATAAAAAGCGGATGACCGTTTGCAGCTCAGATTCTGAGAACTGCGCAAACAGACTGCTGTAGCGCTGTTTGGCGATTTCATGCATGCGGTCATGGACACGAGCCAGCTTTTTTCCTTCCTCTGTTAATGTGTAATATAATTCTTTGTTGTTGTTTGGTTTTTTGTGCGACTCGATCATGTTGTGCTTCATCAGAACATTGACGGCTTTTGTAATGGCCGCCTTTGACACATGCAATTGTGCGGCAAGTAAAGCATTGTTGACCTGGGTTTCGCTCTCATTGATGATCGAGACGATGTGAAGCTGTGTCAGCGTCCAATTCTTGTGCATCCCTTCATCATTTTGAAAAGCTTCCTTCGCAAGCGTCTGCTGTTCGTGCTGAGCCCGCTTTTCCCTTTTCAGGATAAATTCCTGTACGGCTTGAAATGCCTGTTCATATGTGCTGTTTTCCACTCTTTTCATTTCCTTTCTCTTTATCGTTAACCGGTTAACTATTTTATAGTTTACCAGTTAACAATGTTTTCCGCAAGCATCTTGACAAAAAAAGCATATGATGCGGAGGCATCATATGCTTTCAATTCACGGTTGAAGCGACAACACGAGCCTTTCCGCCCACGACAGAAGCTTTAAGTCTTGTCTCCAACCGGCAATCAATGATAATCCGAGCGGCTCTCCATTTTTGGCGGACAAAGGGATCGTAATCTGCGGCAGCCCGGCCAGTCCGGCTATACATGTCAGCTGAATGGTGCGGGCCCTTCTTTCCTCTAATTCTGATTCCTGCAATCCCCGGAGCGGCGGAGTGCCGGGTGCCGTCGGAATAACAAGCAGGCCGGTGTCTCCGAGCAAATCAGAAAGCCTTCTTTTGATCGCTTCTCTTTTTGTCAACGCGTGTTCATGATCGCTTTTTTTTAGCGTTGCGGCCCATTGAAACCGCTCTGCTATTCCCGGGCCGAACACCGGCTTTTCACGTGTGATCCACTCTCCGTGTTCTTCCCAAATTTCCAAGCCTTGCAACACCCTGAACATCTCTTGCCACTCAGGCAGCCCATGGTCCGCCGCATTGATCCAAGCCATTTCGCCGCCGATCAAATCCTTGGCGTACGCATAGACTTGCGCCAAATCTTGATCTTCAAGCATCCCCCATGCCTCTTTTTCAAAATAAAGTCTGTCAAACCCCTTCCGGACGCTGTTTCCTCCGCCCAGCAGGACGCGGCCTACAGTATGCAAGACGCCGATATCCTTCGCCATCCAGCCAACTGTATCAAAGCTTTTGGCAAGCGGGATCACACCCTCTGTCGATACCGCTCCGTGAGTCGGTCGAAATCCGAAGATGCCGCAGTATGACGCAGGAATCCTGACAGAGCCGCCCGTATCCGTACCGAGGGCAAAATCGGCCAAACCGCTAGCGGCCGCTACGGCAGAACCGCTTGATGAGCCTCCGGGAATCTTCTGTTCGGCTGCTGGATTCACCGGTGTTCCATAGTGGGCATTTTCCCCGTTCAGGCTGTACATCAGTTCATCTGTATGTGTCGCCCCTTTCAGCCTCGCCCCTTCCATAAGCAGAAGGTCGATCACTGCGGCATTTTTTTCAGAAGGACCGTGCGTCCTCAGCCAATCCGGATTTCCCGCGGCATTCGCATGACCTTTTACGGCAAAAACGTCCTTAACCGCAAAAATCGTATTCTTTAAGCTTCCAGCGCTGTTCTCTGGTGCCATTTCAAGCTTCTCATCTATAAATGCATCCCAATGCTTCTCCATCTGACATCCCCCTTCAGCAAGCCTGCTTCAACGATAACCTGCGGCAGACAGTTGAGGAAACAAAATGGTGATAAAATCTTCCATTTTAGATTTTCAGGAAGAAATATTCCATGGCTTTTAAGAGATGCTAGAATGGTCAGCCGATCGTCCGAGCTTCTTTTCTTCTACAAACCGGTCAATAGCCTCCAGCGCCCGCTCGACTCCGCCTGCGTTTTGAAAGCTGTCCTTGATCTTTCGAATGCCCTGTAAATAGGCTTCATTCGCCAATGCTTCATGTACAGCCTTCTTTAAGGTTTCAGCGTTCACTTCATCCTCGCTCAGTGCACAGCCGGCGCCAAGCTCGGTTACACGGCCGGCGACGATGGGCTGGTCTTTGTCGTGCGGAATGACGACGAGCGGCACTTCGAAATGAATCCCTTCATTCACGCTGTTCATTCCACCGTGTGTGATGAAGACGTCGGCAGCTTTCAGCACCTCTAATTGAGGCACATAAGCGGAAATCATAAAATGGTCAGGCGCTTCTTTCAGCTTGCTTTGATCGGTCCTTTCCCCGGCGGCGATGACCACCTTCCCTTGAAAGTCCGAAAATGCATCAATGCACATATTGAAAAAGTCTTCTTTATTGTCCAGAACGGTCCCCATTGAGATATAAAGGACCCGCTCTCCGCGGAGCTCCTCCAACGGGAAGCCGCGGCGTGAACCTTTTCGCTCGGGAAAGCTCGGGCCGACAAAGACGTATTGGCCGCCGTAACGGCTGCTGTCCGGCTGAAAATAGCGGCTTGTATAGACGATGTTTAGCTCGCCGTCATTTCTCATGAATTGTGCCGGACTTTCCGGTTCTACACCGTACTCGTCTTTGATCTCCCTGATGAGAGCTTCAACTTCCGTGTTTCCCTGGGCGGCTTTGATCGGACCGTGGGATTTCATAAATTCTTCGCTGAATAAAAATGAGGCTGACGAAGAAACACCCGGAATCCCCAGGTAGTCGCGCACCAGCTTGCCCGCGCCGAATGTATCATAATAAACAAAATCAAAATCGATCTCTCCCGCCAATTCCTTAGCGGCACGCAAAGTATCCTGCGCGATCCGAATAAAAAGCTTCAGCACTGATTCTTCGCCTTCCAGCATCCCCATCAAATCAGGCTGAAGGTGAACGTTGACACCGAGGGCTTCAAGCCTTTCTTTAAATTTCTCTGTTGTAATATAGTGAACATTGTCACCTCTTTCTGCAAAAGCCTTGGCGATGCCGAGAGTCGGATTCACATGCCCCTCTGCCGGAACATTGATCATTAAAATGTTTGCCATGCTCTCTCACTCCTTTCACTATGTAAAATTTTACAGATTAAAACCAGCTGCTGTCCACCAACTAAAGTCTGAAAGTTGAAGGGCATTTAGAAGGAATGCGGAACGGTTTGTTCATCCGCGGAAACAGGGTAAAATAAATATGAGAGACACAGTTGATTACATTTCACACAAACATAAAGGGAGGAGAATGAAAGTGGACAAAATTCGCACAGGCTTGTTGGGATACGGGTTGTCAGGCTCTGTTTTTCACGCGCCTTTACTTTCGGTATTAGAGGAATTTGCGATCAAAAAAGTGATGACATCAAGAAGAGAACAAGTCGAGCAGGACATTCCGGAGGCGGAAACCGTCCGTTCAATCGAAGAGATCGCCGGTGATCCCGACATTGACCTCGCCATCGTGACAACGCCGAGCGGACTCCATTATGAAATGGCAAAGGAATGCCTTCTCGCCGGCAAGCATGTCGTCCTGGAAAAGCCGATGACGGCCTCGCCTCAGGAAGCGGAAGAACTGATTGCAATAGCTGAAGAAAAAGGCGTCGTCCTCAGCGTATACCACAACAGACGATGGGACAATGACTTTTTGACGATCAAGCAGCTGATCAAGGACGACCGTCTCGGAGAAGTCAACACCTTCCATGCTTATTGGGACCGCTTCCGGCCAAATGTCAGACAGCGCTGGAGAGAGCAGAAAGGACCGGGTTCCGGTGCGCTTTATGATTTGGGCTCGCACCTGATCGATCAGGCTCTGCATTTATTCGGTATGCCGGCCAGCATCACCGCTCAAGTGACAGCTCAACGGGACCATGCGGAAACAGACGACTATTTTCATGTCGTCCTGCATTACGGCAAGCTTCAGGCGGTTTTGCACTCCGGCTCAATCGTTGCGGCAAACGGCCCCCGCTACTTAGTGCACGGGTCAAAAGGCAGCTTTATCAAATACGGAATTGACGGCCAGGAAGATGCGCTGAGAGCAGGAAAACAACCGGCCGGCGATGATTGGGGAAAAGATGCCGCCGAGAATTTCGGAGAGCTGACGGTGATCGACGGGGATGAAGTCAAACAAGAAACCGTTGAGACGCTGAAAGGCTCTTATGTTACCTTTTACAAACAGCTTGCTTCAAGCATCCTTGAAGGCAGCAAACCGCCGGTCTCTGCCGAGGATGGCCTCGCCGTCATCCGGATCATCGAAGCCGCGCAAAAAAGCAGCAACTTGAACAAAACCATTTTCTTCAACGAATAAAGAAAACCGCGGAAATATCTCCGCGGTTTTTTTAAAATCTCCGTCCCAATTCCTTCGCCCGGGCGATCGCATTTTGTTTGATCTCTTCGGCTTTATCCGGCTCTGCATTATGGCCTTCTATAAACAAGCCTTCAAATGACGGCACGCCGAAAAACTGCATCATGACGCTGATATAACGGTGTCCCATTTCCAGTTCTGCCGCAGGTCCTTCTGAATAATAACCGCCTCTCGCCTGAATGTGGAGCGCTTTTTTATCTGTTAACAGTCCGATCGGACCTTCTTCTGTATACTTAAATGTTTTCCCTGCCACAGCGACCGCGTCAAAGTAAGCTTTCATCACCGGCGGAAAAGAGAAATTCCACAGCGGTGTGACGAAGACATATTGATCTTGTGCGATAAATTGTTCGCTCAGCTCGTTCAGACGGCCGACCTTGGCCTTTTCGTCATCGGAAAGCTGATCAAAACCCGAACCTGACTGAAGCTTTCCCCATCCGCTGAAAACATCCGCGTCAATTTGCGGAATGTTTTCCCGATAGAGATCAAGGTGAGTCACTTCATCATCCGGGTGCGCTTCTTTGTAGGAATCAATAAATGCTTTTCCAGCGGCCATGCTGTACGATGCTCTCTCATCATGAGGATGTGCTGTGATATAAAGAGTCTTTGCCATTTTTGCTACCTGCCTTTCGTTTGTTGTTTGTTAGTATGGAAAACAGCGGGACAAATATTCGGGTAGCCGAAAAAAAAGGCATTCCTTTGATAGAATTTGTCCATTGCATCACCGATTTTATTTTATATAATATAACGTTCCAATATTTTACACAAAAAGGAAGTTTTGCGATGCTAAAATGCAAAAATGAATGCAAAAACCTGCCGCGTCTATGGTCTGAATTAGCCTATGCAGGAGAAAAGCGTGTTCCTCAGCCGGTCGATTCGACCGCAGGCTCCTGGCCGACCTTTTTCTTAAAACGGAGTCCATCCGGCGATTTTCTCGATCCGGGCGGATGTCCGATCGCTTTTGACATCCGTCACCCCGATACGATCGATTTTGAAGGTGAAGAGCTTGACAATGTGAGGCAAATCTTGCGAAACCTCACCCCTGAACAGATCACGATCGCCGAGTATTGGGGATCAGGTCCGGCCACAAAGCAATGGACGCCGATCATCGACCGTCTCATTGATACGTACGGCTTAACGCCGGCGAGAGCGGCCAGGCTGCTCGCGAATGTCCATGCGGCCATCAATGATACATTTGTTGTCGTCTGGTACTTCAAATATCTTTGGGAGATTCCGCGGCCGAATCAGTTTGATCAAAGCTTACGGACCATCATTTGCACACCGAAGTTTCCTTCATACCCTTCAGGCCATGCCGGTATTTCCGGATGTGCGGAAGTCGTCTTAAGCTATTACTTCCCGACGGAAGCGGAAAGATTGCGAGAGCTCGCCGAGGAAAACGCGATGTCAAGGGTATACGGCGGGGTACATTACAATGTAAACGGTGAAGGCGGCCTCAGACTTGGAAGGCAAATTGGCCGGATCATCGTCAATGAACTGAAAAGTCAGCGCGATTCGGACATGGTCAGAATCGATATACCGGAATTGGAAGACCGCGACGCTGATCTCCCTCCGCCGCCTTACAGACAGGTGATTCCTTTTCCAAGAGGCCGGGAATGCAGTTCACTGCTTGATCCAAGAGAGGATCCGTCCGCAAGGTAAAAAAGAAGGGATAAAAGATCTGCTCTTTTATCCCTTTGCTGTATGTTCTTCCTCTTTTAACTTTTCAAGTCTCATCCGGACGTCTTCATCAGACAGCCCATGTTCTTTTACATACAGATTTCGCGGATGGACCCGGCATTCATGTGTGCAGCCGCGCAAATAGCGGTGCTCATTTTCTTCTGAGCAGATAATCTGCTTGTTGCATTCCGGATTGGCACAGTTGACATAGCGCTCGCAAGGTTCTCCGGTAAAGTAGTCCCGTCCGACCACGACGTGTTCCTTTTGATTGACCGGAACGCTGATCCTTTCATCGAAGACATAGCATTTGCCGTCCCACAGCTCTCCTTGAACCTCAGGATCTTTTCCATAAGTTACGATCCCCCCGTGCAATTGGGAAACATCTTCAAAGCCTTCTTTTTTCAGCCAGCCGGAAAATTTCTCACAGCGGATTCCGCCCGTGCAGTAGGTCAAAATTTTCTTGCCTTCGAGCTTTTCTTTGTTATCACGGATCCATTCAGGCAAATCGCGGAATGCTTTAATGTCGGGTCTGACCGCCCCGCGAAAATGGCCTAAGTCATATTCATAGTCATTTCGGGCGTCGACGACGACCGTGTCTTCATTCTGCATCGCTTCATAAAATTCCTTTGGCTCGAGGTATTTCCCCGTTAATTCATTCGGGTCAATATCATCTTCAAGGCGCAGTGTCACAAGCTCATCTCGATGGCGGACATGCATTTTTTTGAAAGCGTGCTGATCGGCTTCATCCACTTTAAAGACCATATCTGCAAAGCGCGGATCGTTGTTCATGGCATTCATATATTCCTCTGTCTGCTCAACCGTTCCCGATACGGTGCCATTTATTCCTTCTTCTGCGACAAGGATGCGACCTTTTAATCCCAGGCTTTTGCAGAACTCAAGGTGTTCTTGTGCAAACCGCTCGGGATCTTCGATATGAACATATTTATAGTACAACAATACTCGGTATTGATTTTTCATGATATCTTACCACCTATCTGATCCATGTTTTTATAAGATAAAAAATGGAACCCTCATCCATTTACATTGTTAAACCTTCAGTCATATGAAAACAAATCATCACCATGATTTCAATGAAAGCAGCTTGGACATTCCATTAATCAAATGTTAAAAATTTTATCACTTCCGACCGCTTAACGCAAGCAAAACAGCTCAGATTAAAGGACTTTCAGCAATTCCGCGATAAACTCCCAAAAACCAGGCACCTCTTGACCTAAAAGCATCTCCGCTTTTTCGCAAATCTTCATCTTCAGCTCCTGCTCAAGATCTTCCCTCTCTTGATAGGATGTGTTGTTTAACTTGCTTTTGATCATCGGTGTGAAGTTTTCCAGCAATTTTTCAATATCTTTTTCATCGTGCAGACTCACTGTTATCATTCCCCTCTGCCTTAGAATTCAGCAGCATTCTTATTTTTTCGATCGCCCTCTTATGAATTCTCGAAATATTTTGCCTCGATTCTCCCAAGGAGTCAGCAATTTCCTGCATGGATTTCCCGTGAAGATAAACTTGCGCCAGCACTTGTTTCTGCTTGTCCGTCAATTGTAAAAACGCCTCGTAAAGCAACCGGTCCTGCAGATGCTCGCTTAAATCCTCTTCGTGTTCCAAAACGTCATCTAACAGGTCCCCGTGGGGCGGCTCAGGCAAGGTTGGACTGTCGTCGATCATCAGCGGAAAGCGTTCTCGGTTTTTCCGGACTCTTTTATCAAAGTCAACGGAGAAAATCCGGATCATCGAGTTGATGTATTTGATCATGCGGATGTTTTTGTAAAACCGTTTAAATTCACGATCGAGACATTCTGCCTCTTTTGAATCCGGATGGTCCAATACGTGGTTGAAAAGCCGTTCATACCGGGGGTTGCTCAAAAAATGCTTCACAAGCGGATGCCTTGTGATCTCCTTGATTTTCGAACGCAGTAACGTTTGATCAATCATAAAAACCGCCTCCTATTTATTTAGATGAAAGAAATGAAAAAAAAGTAAACTCATCTCCTCTATTAACATGCAAACATAAGTTCCCATCCAGAGAAAATAGTTCTTTGCTTACATTTTTCAAACTTTCGTCACTTCATAAGATAGGAGGTGGTATATATGGACAGCACATTCATTGAGGAAGCAGCGAAGCAAATCGGCAATGTCGGCTTTCCCGCTGTATTGGCAATTTACCTGCTCACGCGTTTTGAAAAGAAGATCGATGAACTGATCGAATTGATCAAAGAAAAAAATGACACCGAGGATTGACATCGGCCTCACTTTTTTCACTTAACATGACAGAAGGGGAAAACGAAAGGCCTTTCAGCTCTCCTTTACATTTTAGAAAGAGGGGATATCACATGGAAAAAAACAAACAAATTCCGCAGCCGATCAGAGGAGAAGAAGGAGCGGAAACGAAAATTCCGCACAACGTTGAGCGCGACCGGCAAAATCCGGACATGCTCGTGCCGCCTGAAACCGACCACGGAACAGTACCAAACATGAAATTTTCATTTTCCGATGTCCATAACCGTCTCGAAAAGGGCGGATACGCACGGGAAGTCACCGTCCGCGAGCTGCCGATCTCCGATAATATCGCGTCTGTCAACATGAGGCTGAAACCGGGTGCCATCAGAGAACTGCACTGGCATAAGGAAGCCGAATGGGCTTATGTAATTTATGGATCAGCAAGAATTACAGCTGTCGACCAGGACGGCAGAAACTTTATTGATGATGTGAAGGCGGGCGATTTATGGTATTTTCCGTCCGGGATTCCGCATTCGCTTCAAGGCCTTGAAGACGGCTGTGAATTCCTGCTCGTCTTCGATGACGGCTCCTTCTCTGAAAACAGCACCTTCCAGGTGACAGATTGGCTCGCCCATACACCAGATGATGTCATTGCCGCAAACTTCGGCATCTCTAAAGACGTCGTCGCATCACTTCCGCCTGAGGAAAAATATATTTTCCAAAAAGCGGTTCCGGGCTCGCTTGAGAAAGACAAGGTTGAAAGCCCGAACGGAACGGTTCCGGAATCTTTCAGCTACAAATTGCTTGAACAGGAACCGATCGTCTCAAGCGGCGGCAAAGTACGGATTGCCGATTCCACCAATTTTAAAGCGTCGAAAACGATCGCCTCGGCGTTGGTGGAAGTCGAACCCGGAGGCGTCCGGGAGCTGCACTGGCATCCGAATACAGACGAGTGGCAGTACTATATTTCCGGCAAAGCGAAAATGACGGTTTTCGCGGCTGACGGACATGCCAGAACATTTAATTATCAGGCCGGTGATGTCGGCTATGTGCCGTTTGCGATGGGGCACTATATCCAAAATACAGGAGACGAACCGCTTCGCTTCCTGGAAATCTTTAAAGACGACCATTATGCTGACATTTCTTTAAACCAGTGGCTTGCCCTCGTACCAGAAGAGCTTGTCCGCCAGCATCTTGACGTTGGCAGCGAGTTTACAAAAATGCTCTCTAAAGAAAAGCATCCGGTCGTGAAATTTGCTAAGAAATAACCAGCCAGGCTTGCAGGAGACATATCCTGCAAGCCTACGGCTGTGTGTACATATCGTAAAGGAGCTGTGTCATGAAACATTTCGTTATTTGCTGCTTATCGGTTATATTCGTTTATTTCGCCCACTTTCTCGGGATCTCGATTCTGTTTCATCTGTCGGGCGCATTTTACCAAACGGTCGGGTCCCTGCTAATGTTTACCCTTTTTTATATCGTGCTGACCTTCGTCATGGAACCGGCCGAAAAGCTGCTCATCCAGAGCATTCAATTATTGCGCTTCAATCGAAGGATCACGTTTTTTGCCGCCGAAATGATCACAATCGGCTGTTTATGGGCCGCCATTTATACAGCGGACGAATTGCTGGACGACGTTCTGCTGACGACTTCGGCGGAAATCATGATTGCCGTTTCCTTTTTTACAATCGATAAAATCCTTTATCCGCGGCAGAGGTCCGGTTCGCTCTCATATTGACGATCCATTCTAAACCGCATGATAAAGTTTTCTTCATCGCAGGAATCAATATTCTGACAAACTTTATCATTTGCATGAATGTTATAAACTGAATATACAGTGATGAAAAGGAGGTTTTCGTTGATGGAAACAATTCGTTTCAGACAGGACATGTCGATGAAAGAAATCGGCGAACAAGTGCAAAGCTATGTGGATGCCCATTGGAAACAAACGCTTGAAGATCATCGGGACGAATTCTTAAAAGCGTTTCCCGAATTGGAGGATGCGACTTACGGACTTTACTTGGATAAACTGCTTCCGCCTGTATTTGCAAGTCTCAAACAGTCCGGCTTTACAATGATTCAAACCGCGAAAAAAGGCGATTTTTTCATTGGGAAAGGACTGAATTTCAGACAATCCATGGAAAAATGGGGAGCTGAAAACTGCCGCTCCAGAGTGTTTTGGACGGTCATCGGTGATCAGCAACAACATCCGGTCGGCACGCTGCTGTTTGATTTCTATCACTCCCATGCCGGATTTGATGTACCTCTCGCCCCGAAGATTGACACATTAGAAGAAACGGCCAGAGAACCGATTGTCGCAGCCATCAAACAGATCAAACAGACCTAATGTCCAAAATGAAAAAATATGTTATATTGAGGAAAATGGAGCATATTTTCAGGAGGGGAAAGGTTTGAGAATCATTTTATCAATATTTGCCGCCGTGTTAGCGGGTCAAGTAATACTCGCAATCTTAAACAAAGAATGGCTTGCTTCTGTTTTCTTCCTCAAATTCCTTTTGTCGTTCGCTGCTGTATGTGCTTTGGTTTTCATTTTTAGAAAGCTCGTCAAATATAAGCTGTAGCCGCCGGGTCATCCGGCGTTTTTTTGTGTACAAAAATATCACTGCAACCAAAAGAATGGGAAATCCGTTATATATAAGACAAAATAATCAATTTAAGGAGAAGCATAATGAGAATATTGGAAATATTATTAACTCTCTCCGCTTTTCTGCTGTTCTTTCAGCAAAAGATGCCGAAAAAATGGGCGTTTCCACCCGCCGTGGCCAGCATCGGTCTCTTAGCCGGACAGCTCGTTTTCGAAGGCTATAGATGGCAAATGGTGTTTGTTTATTTGATTGCCCTTTTCCTCTCGCTCACTGTGTTTTTTGGTAAAAAGCTGCGCATGAGCATGTGGAAGCCGTTAAGATACGGTTTGTCTTTTCTCATGTTCGCCCTGCTGCTCCTCTCTGTCTTTCTGGCTGTTTATCTCCCTGTGTTTCACCTGCCGAAGCCTGACGGCGCATATGCGGTTGGGACGAAAACATTTCATTTGGTCGATCAGAACAGAGATGAAGTGCTGACGAAAGATCCCGATGACAAAAGAGAGCTGATGATTCAGGTCTGGTATCCGGCACAACAGCAGAATGGCGAAAAGCTACAGCCCCTCTTCCCTGAAGATCGTTTTTTCGATCAGTATATCGGAAATTTCGCTGAGCAATTACACGTGCCTGCATTTGCTTTGGACTATTGGCGCTACATTCGAACCAACTCATATGAAAATGCTGAAATCTCCTCATCGGAAAATCGTTATCCGGTTGTCGTGATCAGCCACGGATTCGGAACAAGCCGGCTGCTGCACGCTTCACAAGCCGAGAATCTGGCCAGCCACGGATTTATCGCAGTCGCGATTGATCATACATACAGCACGATGGCGACCGCTTTTCCCGACGGACGGGTCACAGGCTTAACAACGGAACAATACATGAACGGTGTTTCCGAGAACAGCGCAAAGCTCGGAAACATTTGGACGCAGGACGCCGAATTTGTCATCGATCAGTTAAAGAACTTGAACGGCAGAAGCTTCAAAGGAAAAATCGATCTCGACAACATCGGCATGATGGGACATTCATTTGGCGGAGCCACCGCTTTTAACACCGCTTATTCGAATCAAAACATTAAAGCCGGAATCAATATGGACGGGTCGCTTTACAATATAGGCGATAAACAAGCCATTTCAAAACCGTTTTTGTTTATGGAATCAAGCAGTTTTATCACGATAAGGAACAAGGCTCTGAGCGGCAATATATCCGAGGAAGAAATCAAAAATTCGGGGTTAACGAAAGAAGCGTTTCACAACATGATTGAGGAAAGAAAAAAGGAATACAGCATCATCGACAACGCATCAATGGTATATATAAAAGGAACGGAGCATTACAATTTCACCGACTTTCAGCTATTTTCAAAGGTTTTGAAATGGATCGGCATGACGGGAGAAATCGATGGCGGACGAGGCGCAGACATCGTCAATCAGTATGTTTTGGATTTTTTTAATAAGCATTTAAAAGGAGTCGGCGGGGATTTGCTCAAGAAGCCGAATCCGTCATATCCGGAGGTGAAGTTTCCGAAAAAATAAACCTAAATTTACGGGATAGGCGCCGCCAGTGAAAGCGGCACCTTCTCTCATTAACATCAATGCCCTGATTGCCTGCTCCTATCTTCAACGCAATGGCTGCATCAGATTCAGTCGTATAACCAGAACCTGTTTAGCCCGAATAACAGGTTTCGGCTCCGCTTCATACGTAGTGTCGTGAAAGTTAGCGGAGGTCAGCTACAAATGTTGTCACGCTTTGAGCTGGAAGATGAGCCCAAAAATGATTGCCTGTTACATTGAGATTCGTTCCAGGCTGAAGATTGGTGCTGCTGCTCGTTATCCATCTGGAAACCTGTGAAACAGCGCCATTCTGCAGAACAAAGTTTTGATTGACCCCTGAGTTGTTTTTGTTAATGGCAACAATAACGACTTTGTTGTTACCTTTATAGGCAGATACGTAAACGTTTGTATCAGGGTTCTTCGTTGCATCAACCCTTACATAGCCGGGGCGAACAAATTTTGAGAAATGAGCCATATTGTAACCGCGTTTGCTGATCGTGCCGTCCTCTTTCATAGGACCGTATGATCTGCGGATGTACCACCAAACATAGGCTTGAAAATCCCCCTCTACCATCGCATTGTGAATATGGTAGGAGACATCCAATGCCTCTGGCCAGCGATCCGCAGAGTTGTTGTCACTGTTCGGATAGTATACTTCCGTCATCCAAAGATCTTTTCCCGCGCCTTTTTGTTTGAACAGAGGATAAGCGAAATTGCTAAGCTGTGTACCATAAAGATGTGCGCCAAGAATATCCATATTGGCAAGCGCCTGCGGATCGTTCAAAATCGGGTCCGACATATTTTTCAAGTATTGAAATGACTCAGGCGCGATGACACGGGTATTAATCGAGCCGGCATTTTCTCTCATAAAGCGGAGCATTTCTTGCGGCGTCCACCACGTCCAATCATGTGCGTAATCGGGCTCGTTTTGTACGGAAATCGCATACAGATTCACACCATGATTCTTCATATAGGTAACGAAATCGTTAAGATGCTGCGCGTATGCGGCATACTTATCGTATCTCAGCCGTTTAGCGGATGTGTCACCATTACGATTGAAGGTCTCAACCATATCGCTTGGAGGATTCCAGGGGGAAGCAAAAACGATTGCTCCATGTTGAATCGCACTCTTTGCCGTCTCCACTTCTCTGTGCCAATTATTTCTGTTTTCATCCACATGAATTCTTAAGATTGAAAATCCTAACTGATTCCCTCCATTACCAAAAGCGGTTTCTCTTTGAGCTGCTGTCAGATCCCCAATCCAAGCCGGGTGGTTCATTCCTCCAAAACCGCGAATCACTTGTTTTTCTGCTGATAAATTAACTTTCGCGTCACTGGCTGCTAAAACTTCAGCAGCGGCCGGCCCGGTTAACATGAGCGACAGCATCGTTACATATGCCAACAATACACAAATACATTTTTTCACACGCTTTCATCCTCTCATAAACAACATATTCTCCATAAAACGATGTCTTTTGAAACTTCGTTTTCGGTTGCGGTATATGACTCTTTCACTGCAGCCGAAAGTTTTTCTCACCTCTGAAACCGCCTTTTTGCCGGCACCGGTGCTAATTTTGTGTAAACTGCCAGTAATCAAAATTAAACAAGTTGCCTGAACTGTTTCCGGTAAATACAAAGTAGACGTTGTGAACACCGGTCGCGCCGCTTACAGCAGTTTCGACTTCTCTCCAGGTTTGCGTTCCTCCTGTTGAAGGTACATTCAGCGTTCCCACAAGCTTTCCGGTCACACTGTCAAGACGCACTTCAATTTCCCCGCCTACAGCGGATGCCACATTTGCTTTAAACGTCCTGGCTCCGCGCGCGCCGAAGTCGGCATTTCCTACAGCGATCCAGTCTCCGTTATGAATGCTTGTGATGTTTTGATTATTTACCGGCCCACCAGATGCTGAAGATTTCTCTGCCAAAATGCGTCCATTCCAGGCAAACGTTTCAGCTTCTATCCGGTTATATGGATTCAGATTGGCAAGCTGTCCTACACCTTTATAATTTGCTGCAACCTCTTGAATGGACCCATCCAGATTATGCACCAGCTTATTAATATGGGGAGAACGGTATCCTTTGCCGGCTCCGAACAAAGCGAAACTGACAGTTTGAGCATGGTACACCACATACCACTCATTTTTAAAATTGAAAACTGCATGATGGTTGTTACCCCCGGCTCCAAAGTATGCACCCGGATTTTTCAGAAAATGCCCTTGATACGTAAAAGGACCCATTGGGCTTGAGCTGGTCATGTAACCGATTTCACCCGGCGGTATATCGGCCGGGTGCGCACCGCTGAAATTGATGCAATAGGAATAGTAATATTTCCCGTTATACTTATGCATTCCCGAGTCTTCAAACATGAAAGGCGCATCAATCACAGACGCGCTTCCAACAACGCTGGTCATATCGGCCCCCAATTTGATGACTCGTGCTGTTTTAGGATTTGCCCATTGATCCTGTGTTGGATTTGAACCGCCAGGGATGCCTCCGCCGGCATACAGATAACCTTGGCTATCGTCATCTACGAACACTGCCGGATCAAAAAGCCAAACAACGCCGTTCATTCCTGGTGTACTCGTTGTAACCAACGCTTTTCCGATCGGATCTGTCCACGGCCCGGTCGGGCTGTCTGCGGTGAGAACCCCGATGCCTCCGCCGCCGTTTGCAAAGTAAAGGAAGAATTTATCCTTACCATTTATCTTTTTAACTGCGACTGACGGGGCCCAGGACGCGCCTGCCCATTTCGCAATCCCCCGGCCTCCATTGATGCCATTGGCACCCGCTACCGGAATGGCTCCGTGGTCTGTCCAATTCACCATATCCGCTGAAGATATGACGAACACTTTGTTCAAATTGGCGAATGAATTATCCTTAATCGTTCCGTCGCTGTTATATTCATAATCATCACTGGACATATAGATGTAGACTCTTCCGTTATAGGTCAGCACAAAGGGATCCGCTCCTAAATGATGGTCTATTAGCGGATTTGAATTTCCTACATGCTTTGCAATGGTAGTGCTGGCAGCAAGTGCAGACTTCCCAGGTATACAGCTTATGAATAGCGCCAGAACCAATAAACATGCACTGCACTTCATTTTCATAACCAACATCCTCCTTTTATCTATAAAATCAGGTGAGTTGCTGATTTTTCCGGCGGCAGCCCCTGTCTTTGGAAAGTGTGATCCGGATTTGGGGCGATTTCTGATCTTGAAGCGGCTTCTTTCAGAGCTCCATTCCTTCGCGAAGCCGAGCATAAGTCTCTTCCGGAAGAACGCGTTCTGAATCTTGGCCGTCTTCAATCAACCGCAGTAACCTGACCGGTGATTTATCTGCCGGCGCTTTGCTCTTCTTTCTCACATCCCCTCCTGCAGTTCATATTTAATAACCGACTTAAAGTTTTTGACCACCGTTCTGTCATAAGTGTTAGTCATACAAACTTTTACATTTAACACCTTCAAAAACTTACCATAATTTTTTTAGCTTATTAAGTGTCTTTTATCATTTCTTTTTCACAAATCTAAAAATTAATTCTTATGAACTAATTTCATTTTATTTAAAAGAAAACAGGACAAAGGTTTGTTTTGTAAACATCCGTATGTTGAGTAGAAGTGGTTCATAATCGCGGAAAGAAAAAGGAGTATAAGAACATCGCCAAAGCGTCAACGGTTTGATTGAATGAGCGGAGCGAAACAGATACTGGATTAGAGGATGATGATATCAATTACACAGAATATTATGCAGTTGCCTTTAGAGTGAATAACATTATATCCCACCCTACTAATAACGAAGGCAGTGTATATGATTGGTTAAGTCAAGGGGAAAGCTCCTTGGTTGAGATCTCTCTTTATGATGATCCGCCAAATATAATTTTAGTAGATGGTCAGACAGTATGGGAATTGGACATTAATGAATACCTATAGACGAGTTAAATTTTAAAAAGCTGAGCCCTCGTGAAAGAGGGCCTTTTTGTATTATTTCAATAGTGATTCAAGTTTTGCCTTTGACTTTGGAACGTAAATGCCGTCAGGATACAGCCCGTGCATCAGCTAGAACCGTTTGACCGTCTTAGCCGTCTTCGGCCCGTAAAAGCCATCAATACCGTTATTTTTGGCGCCTAGTAATAAAGGGCAGCCAGCGCCTCCTAAATCTGTAGGACGGGTTTATTGCCGGACATGTATGGTGATTTTTTCTGTTTGATGATTCAGCGATCAATTCAGCGGCATTTTAAACCGTTTCACTGTGAATCTCGCCGTCTTTTCGACATACATTTCAACGCTGATCGGCAAAGCTGCCGTCCATTGTCTGTCAATTGTCTCTTTATGAATGTTCCTGATATATCTTGGTGTAATGTCTGTGCAGGGAATGTTGAAAATCTCTTACAATATGGAAAACGTCCTTGAATTTTCTCATGGCATGAGCCCGGCGTCCTCCAGCAGTATCATTCATATGTTCATGAAGCCGTTCACCGCTCTTACACAAACATAAAAAATCCCCAAAAAACAAAAAAACCACCATCATATGTATGGTGGAGACGGTGGGAGTCGAACCCACGTCCAGAAACGTCGATTGCTTCAGCGTCTACGAGCGTAGCCCTGCATATTTGGATTCGCTCATCTTCGTGCCTGCGGGCGGGCCCTCAGAGAGCTAGTCTGATGGGTCTCTTCCTGCGCTCTCAGACGGAAGCGCAAGCGTAGCCTACTTCGTTATGGGCTCTTAACCGGCACATAGGCGATGCGGGCAAGAGCTCGCTGCGCTATATTAGGCAGCTAGTGCTAAGTTCTGGTTATTAGATTTGCCAGTTATATTTAGGTGCGTGTTTACGAGATCGCCTCTCGGCTCGCAACTCAAGCTCGATCCATCCCTGTCGAATCCGTAACGTCCCCTTGTGAAGGATGTCGGAAAAACTGGCTGTATTCCTATTATATCAAGATTACACATCAATTCAAATGGTAATCTTTGTGACCGCGTTTATATAGAATAACATGGCCAGAGGCTTAGATCAAGCCTTTTTGACGGTCGCGGAACGCCCGTTCAATTTCTCGTTTGGCGTCTTTGCGCTTCAAGTCCTCGCGCTTGTCAAATTTCTTCTTCCCTTTTCCAAGGCCGAGCAGCACTTTGGCAAAGCCGTTTTTTAAATAAAGCTTAAGCGGTACAAGCGAATAGCCCTGTTCTTTTGTGAGACCGATCAGCTTGTTGATCTGCTTTCTGTGCATCAAAAGCTTCCTCGTCCGCAAAGGATCATGGTTGTAGCGGTTTCCCTGCTCGTACGGGCTGATATGCATATTGTGAAGGAACACTTCTCCCCTCTCAATTTTGGCGAACGCGTCCTTTAAATTGACGCGGCCGGCGCGGATCGATTTGATTTCGGTCCCTTGAAGCACAATGCCTGTTTCATATGTTTCTTCTATAAAATAATCGTGGTTTGCTTTTTTATTTTGGGAAACAACCTTCCCTTCTCCCTTTGGCATACGGCAACCTCCTCCCGCCTGAAGTCTTTCATTTTCGAAAAGGCGGCGAATACGTTTTATTCTACCAAATGAACGCCTTTCTTACAATTTCGCCGCCCCTTTTGTGACGCGTGCCGGGATTATTTTTTCTTTTTCTTTCTTTTCTGCTTCGGTGCGTTTTGGAAACCGCGTTTTTTCTTTACTTTTTTCTTTTTCGGCTTTGTGAACCATTCCCCTTTGTCAGAAGCAGGCGCCGTCTTTTTGGAATCTTTCCCCTTCTGTTTGCCTTCAGGTTTCGGCCTGCGGCGCGATCCTTTCATTCCGACGATTTCAAAGTCGATGTTCCGTTCGTCCTTATTGACGTCGACGACGCGGACCGTAATCTCGTCGCCGATCCGGTAGACATTGCCCGTCCTTTCGCCGATCATCGCGTAATGCTGTTCATCATAGCGGTAGAAATCATCCGTCATAAAGCTGACATGGACCAGTCCTTCAATCGTATTCGGAAGCTCGACAAACATGCCGAAGTTCGTGACCGAACTGATCATGCCGTCAAATTCCTCACCGATCTTATCCATCATATATTCCGCTTTTTTCAGGTCGTCAGTTTCCCGCTCCGCGTCGACGGCATTGCGTTCCATATTTGACGTATGCTCGGCAATATCCGGAAGCTTCTCCGCCCATTTTTCCCTTGTTGCTTCATCGGTCTTGCCCTGAATCAAGTATGTCCTGATCAGCCTGTGGACGATCAAATCAGGATAGCGGCGAATCGGCGATGTAAAGTGGGTGTAAAATTCAGTTGACAACCCGAAGTGGCCGAGGCTTTGCGGGTCATATTTCGCCTGTTTCATCGACCTGAGCATCACCGTAGAAATGACGGCTTCTTCCGGGCGGTCTCTCACTTCATCGAGCACGTTCTGGAGCGCCTTCGGATGGATGCTGCCGGCCGTCCCTTTGACCACATAGCCAAATGTGGCGACAAACTCCAAAAATCTCTGCAGCTTCTCCTGATCCGGGTCCTCGTGAATCCGGTAAATAAACGGCACGTTCATCCAATGAAAGTGCTCAGCGACCGTTTCATTGGCCACAAGCATAAACTCTTCAATCAGCTTTTCCGCCGTTGACCTCTCTCTGATCACGACGTCTTTCGCCTTGCCTTCCTCATCGACAAGAACCTTCGCTTCCTTAAAATCAAAATCGACGGCTCCGCGGTTCATCCGCTTGTCGCGTAAAATGGCGGCAAGCTCTTCCATATCTTTAAACAGCGGCACAAGAGCTTCATATTTTTGCTTCAGCTCTTCATCATCATCAACTAAAATTTTGTTGACGTCCGAATATGTCATCCGTTCAGTCGTCTTAATCACGCTTTGAAAAATATCATGCTTTACGACTTGTCCTTGGCCGTTAATTTCCATTTCACACGACATCGTCAAGCGGTCGACTTTCGGATTTAAAGAGCAGATGCCGTTCGAGAGCCGATGCGGGATCATCGGAATGACCCTGTCGACCAAATAAACGCTCGTTCCCCGTTCATACGCCTCTTGATCAATCGGCGATCCTTCTGTTACATAGTGACTGACATCGGCAATGTGAACGCCGAGTTTATAATGCCCGTTCTCAAGTTTTGTAACGGTAACGGCGTCATCGAGATCTTTGGCATCCGCGCCATCGATCGTGACGATCGTTTGATCGCGCAAATCGCGTCTATTCTGAAGATCCTTTTCATCGATCGTTTCCGGTGTGGCGCCGGCCTGTTCCAACGCTTCCCTCGGAAATTCCCCGGGAAGACCGTGTTTATGAATGATCGATAGGATATCAATACCGGGATCGTTTTTATGGCCGAGAATTTCAACGACTTCCCCCTCGGCGCTCATCCGTCCTTCAGGGTAGCTTGTCAGGCGGACGACGACCTTATGGCCCTCGACAGCGCCGTTTTTGGCGTGTTTCGGAATAAAGATGTCGTTTGTGATTTTTTTATCGTCCGGAATGACAAACCCGAAATTTCTCGTCTCCGTATACGTACCGACGATTTTCTGAACGTTCCGCTCAATGATGCGGATGACAGAGCCTTCTTTTTTTGTGCCTCCGGTTGCCGTGCTCATGCGGACGAGCACCGTATCTCCGTTCATCGCCGTATTCAGCTCGGAAGGCGGAATAAAGACGTCATCAAGCGCGGCGTCTTCAGGAAGGAGAAACGCAAAGCCCTTGGCGTGCGCCGAAATCTTTCCTTTGATTAAATTCATTTTTTCCGGCAATCCGTACCGGTTGCTTCTCGTTCGGACGACAAGCCCTTTTTCTTCAAGGCTCACCAATGCCTTGACAAGCTCTTTATATTCATCTGCATCTGTAATCTCAAGCATCTCCTCCAGTTCCTGAACTGTCAGAGGTTTATATGCTTCTTCCTTCATAAAGGAAAGAAGCTTATCCATAAATTCTTCTTTTTCCACTAACCAGACCTCCTTAAGGCTGCCAATCCAACGTTTCTAAAAATTGATACACATCTTCGTGCAATGTTTCACGCTCTTTATCCAAAGTGATGGCATGCCCTGATTCTTCATACCATTTCAGTTTTTTATCATCCGTCTCGACTTCATTGTAGATGATGTTTGCGCTGTCCGTATTGATCATATGATCATGGCGGGCCTGCACTACAAACGTCGGCGAGTAGATCATGTCTACATGATGTCTGACATCGGCGATAAGCTCCTGTAAAGCCTTTAATGTGTTCATCGGCGTTTTTTTGAATTCTTCCATTTCGGCGTCAATCTGTTCCGGTGTTTTGCCTTCAAATTTTTTATAATTGCGGGCATAATCAAGCACACCTTGATACATCGTCTCTTCGCTTTTGATATACATCGGCGCGCACATTGGAACAATTCCCTTTACGGGTACAGTGTAACCCAATTTCAGAGAAAAAACCCCTCCGAGAGACAGTCCGCAAGCCGCTATTTGTTCATATCCTTCCGATTTCAAATATTCGTAACCGTCCATGACGTCTTTCCACCAGTCTTCAGGGCCTGTGGAAAGAAGTTCTTCCGGCGGGACGCCGTGTCCTTGATATTGAGGAGCGTGGCACGTATAGCCCCTTTCATTTAAATATCTCCCGAGCATTCTCACATCTGCTGTGTTTCCCGTAAATCCGTGCAGCAGCAGGACGGCTTTTTTTCCGCCTTTAAATGTGAAAGGTTGTGGTTTGACGATTTTCATGATTCACTGTCTCCTTTTCATATGTATTCTTCCACGTTTGATCTGGAAACAAACTTAATAAATAGAACCGGCCGCAAGACAGAGGCCGGCAAATAGGAAAAAGGCCTGACTTCAACATCAGACCTCATGCTTCATTGTCTTATACAAAGTAAGCAAGCGCAATCGTTAAGAAAAAGAAAAGCACGGTTAAAACAACCGTAATCCGGTGAAGAATTAAATCCAATCCTCTTGCTTTCTGCTTTCCAAAAAGCTGCTCGGCTCCTCCGGAAATCGCGCCCGATAATCCTGCGCTTTTGCTGGATTGCAGCAGCACGACAACGATAAGTGCAACGCAAACAATCACTAATAAGACCGTTAAAAATGCGGTCATTTCCTACACCTCCAGGCAAACTGGCTGACAATAGTTTTATTTTACATGAAAACGAAGTTGCTGTCACGGGCTGAATCGACCGTCTTGTTTATTTTTTGCCAGCCCCGGAAAGGCGTATACACACATGATTGGAAAGGCTCCGCTTTAATTCAATATGCAGCATGGTGTTTCTGTTTCAAGACCTCCTTCATCTCTTGCAAAAGCATCTCTGCACCGCGGGGACTGAGCACGATCTTGCCGCCCGCGTACGTTTTGTTCTGCGTCGTGATTTCCCCTGTCATCAGGCAGGCCATGTTGGCGGCGTATTTTGTCAAAATGATGCTTTCACCTTCACTGTATATTTCCAGCGGGTCCTTTTCATTGATGTTCAGCACCTTCCGCATTTCCACCGGGAGCACCACCCTTCCAAGCTCATCGATTCTCCGGACAATTCCCGTATTTTTCATAATTTGTGCGGCCTCCTTTTTTCCTTGTTTCATTGACTTTTGTCAACATCTTTGTAATAGAAGAGATCTTCGAATTTTTTGTTGAAATACTGAATCATTTTTCCAATGACAAGCTGACCCGGCCTCCTTTCCCCATTAAGGACTCTGCTAAGTGTTGCCGGGGATACACCGATTTCAATGGCAAGCTGATTTAAGGAAAGATTATGCTCAACCATATACTGAAGAACAAAATCTCTCCTGATATGAATCTTTTTTACCATTATGACTCCCCTTCCTTTTGTTTTATATTTCTTTTTATCTATATCAACCATAATTGATATGTTAACTTTTGTCAATACTTTTATCATCCATATGTTTCCTGTAGTCAATATTCATACTAAAATATTGAATATAAGAGATTGTGAGGTTTTGAAGATGACGGATTTTGGAAGTCGATTGAGGGAGTTAAGGGAGCGGAAAAAGCTGACTGTCAATCAGCTCGCGATGTATTCCGGCGTCAGTTCCGCCGGCATTTCAAGAATCGAAAACGGCCACCGCGGTGTACCGAAGCCGGCGACGATCAGAAAGCTGGCCGACGCCTTGAAAATTCCGTATGAGGAGCTGATGGCATCAGCCGGCTATATCAGCGCGGCCGCCGTCAATGAGTCAAGAAGCGGCTACGATACCATCAACAACATCGTTTCTCAATATCAGCTTGAGAACCTTTCATTATTTGACGCGGAAAAATGGAGGCTTCTGTCAAAGGCTGACATCGAGAACCTCGAGAAATATTTCAATTTTCTCGTGCAGGAAGCACGCAGACGGAACAACTCCTGATTCCAGCTCCCTCCGCTTTTCCTCTTGTAAGCCTGTACACTTTTCTTGCTGCTATTTTATACCTTATGTTAACTTTTGTCAATATTTTTCCACCTGAACTGTTTCCTTTAGTCAACATTTGTATTAAAATGTTACATAACACGATGACGGCGAGGTGATGGTGATGAAAACAACATTCGGCGAGCAGTTGAAAGAGCTGCGCGAACAAAGAGGATTGTCGGTCAATCAGCTTGCGATGTACGCCGGGGTGAGCGCCGCGACCATTTCCAGAATCGAAAACGGGCATCGCGGAGTGCCGAAGCCGGCGACGATCAGAAAGTTGGCCGCTGCCTTGAAGATCCCATATGAACAGCTGATGGACATCGCCGGTTATATGGCGCCGGGGGAAATCTGTGAAGAGCAGCCGGAGTACCTCACCATATATGATATTGCGGCAAAACACGACGCGGAAGACCTGTGGCTGTTTGACGCGCGCAAATGGGACAGCTTGTCACGAGAAGATATATTAAATCTTGAGCAGTATTTTCACTTTTTGGTGAGTGAAGCCGAGAAGCGGAAATCATAAAAAGCCCGAGTTTCCTTTAAACAGAAACTCGGGCTTTTATTTTTCTAGACACCATCTGGATTCGGCGCTTGGCCTTTGCGGTTTTTGACCGGGCTCAAGACGCCCTCGAGCCATCCCATAATCAGGTCGGCGATGACAGCCATCAGCGCGGTCGGAATCGCGCCCGCCAGGATAATCGCTGTTCCGTTCGTCGCGTTTGACCCTCTGACGATGATGTCGCCGAGACCGCCGGCGCCGATGAAGGTTCCGATCGCGGTAATGCCGATCGCGATCACCAAAGCGGTTCTGAGACCCGCCATAATGACGGATAATGCCAGGGGAAGCTCGACCATCCGCAGCACTTGAAACTTCGTCATCCCCATCGCTTTTCCCGATTCGAGATAGGCGTGCTCAATGCTGACGATTCCCGTATACGTATTTCTGATGATCGGCAAGAGCGAATACAAAAACAATGAAAGGATGACCGTGTTCGCCCCGAGGCCCATCACGAGCATGAGGACGGCAAGCATCGCCAATGCCGGAATCGTCTGGATCACATTTGTAATGGAAAAGATCCATCTGCTCGCCTTTCTGTATCTGGCGATGAAAATCCCGATCGGAATCCCGACGATCGCCGCAAACAAGACGCCGTAGGCCGACATGAGAAAATGGCGGTAAAATTCGTGCAGCACATAGCCGCCGTTTTGCGCATAGTACGTCCAAAGCTGTTTCAGCATTTCCATTTCAATCATCCCTCCCTGATCACTCAAAATAATGATGCTTTTTCAAAAATTCTTCTGCGACGACAGAAGGTTCTTTCAGCTTTCCATCGACTTCATAGTTCAGCTCCTGCATCGTCTCGGTGTCGATCTTCCCGATCAGCTTGCTGATGACACCCTCAAGTTCCGGATGGGCCTTCAGCACTTTTTCCGGGACGACAGGAGAACAGTCGTACGGAGGGAAAAAATGTTTGTCATCCTTTAATATTTTCAGATTATAGGCCTTGATCCGGCCGTCCGTCGAATAGGCGAGGACGATGTCCATCTTGCCGTTCTTGACGGCGTCATAAACGAGACCGATTTGCATTGGAAAGGTTGAACCAAATGCGAAACCGTATGTTTGTTTAAATCCTTGGTATCCGTCGCCTTTTCTTTTCAGCCAGGCGTTATCCACCCCGAGCTTCAGCTTGTCGGCGTCTTTTTTCAAATCGGAAATCGTGTCATAGTGCTCTTTTTCAGCCATTTCTTTCGTGATGGTAAACGCGTACGTATTATCAAATCCGTAGGAATCATACCATTTATAGTTAAATTTCTTTTTAAAATCCTTTTGGACGATTTTAAGCGCTTTTTCCGGATCTTTTTCCGCTTCCCTGCCAAGCGTGCTCGTCAAGTCTGTGCCGGAATAGCGCGTGGCCGAAATGTCGATGTCGCCGCCGAGCATCGCCTGGTGCTGGACATAGTTTGAGCCGAGGTTTTTGACAAGCGCCGTATTTAAATCGGTGTCATGCTCGATCAGCTGGGCGAGCATATTCGCCATAATTTCAGATTCCGTAAAGCTTTGCGATCCGATTTTGATCGTGTTTTTGGAAGCCCCGCCGAGACCGGGCAGGCTGCAGCCGCTTAATAAAAGCGCAAACACCAGCACGAAGGCTGTGACTAATCTTCGTTTTTTCTTCTGCATGAATGCCAACTCCTTATGATACTTCCTTCATCCCTTTCAATCCTTCAGGTGTGACTTTGTCTTCGGTTTTCGAGAGAATGTAATCGATCAGAATCGCCAATATCGTGACAGGCACCGCGCCGGCGATGATATATTCAGGCTGGTACAGGTTGAGCCCGATGAAAATATAGTCGCCGAGGCCGCCGCCGCCGATGAATGAAGCGAGCGTCGCCCAACCGATTAAATAAACGGTTGACGTGCGGATACCCGCCATGATCACCGGAACCGACAGCGGCAGCTCGACAAGGCGGATTTGTTCCCATGCAGTCATACCGATTCCCTTTCCGGACTCCAGCAAGTTTTGGTTGACGCCTTTTACACCTGTATACGTATTTCTTAGAATCGGTAGGACTGAATAGAAAAATAACGCGACAATTGCGGGGATCTTTCCCACGCCGAGCAGCGGAATGAAAAATGCCAGTATCGCGAGACTTGGCAACGTCTGAACAATGTTGACAACACCGATGACAACGCCCGCCCCTTTTTTCATTCTCGTCAGCAATACACCGAGCGGAACAGCCACGATGATGCCAAGCAGAACGGCTATGACCGAAATATATAAATGCTCACCTGTTTTATAAAGCATTTCTCCGCCATTCTTCTGCAAAAATTGAATGATTTCATTCATGATTGGTGCCCTCTCCTTCCATTAACTCTGGACAAGATGGTTTTCGTCTCCCCAGATGGAGTCATAGACGATGTCCACAAGGCTTGCCCTTGTTACAATGCCGACAAGGCGTCCCTTTTCATCAAGAACCGGAACATATTTAAACCCTCTTTTTAAAATCTTTCTGACGGTATCCCTGATCATTGTGCCCTTCTGAACAGAGTAGATATCCCGGCTGAGAACATCTCCGACCGTTCCGGCTTTTTTGCGGTTTTGATCAATGATTTCAACATCGATATACCCTTCTAAGACATGGTTATCATCAACGACAAGCAGCGAGTCGACGCGATGCTCCCTCATGATTTGAATCGCTTCTGACAAGGTTTTTTCGCTTGTCACCGTAACCGGGTTGGAGTTCATCACTTGTTCGACATGCTCGACATCAGGGCGCGATTGAAGCAGCCGCTCTTTTCCGATAAATTCCTCGACAAAATCGTCCGCCGGATTGCGCAAAATCTCATCAGGCGTACCGACCTGCACGACTTCACCCGCGCGCAAAATAACGATCCGGTCGGCGAGTTTAATCGCTTCGTCCATATCGTGCGTGACAAAGACGATCGTTTTGTTCAATGATTTCTGCAGCTTCTTAAATTCTTCCTGAAGCGAATCGCGGGTAATCGGATCAAGCGCCCCAAATGGCTCATCCATTAAAATCAGCGGCGGTTCCGCCGCAAGCGCCCGCAGCACGCCGATTCTCTGCTGCTGTCCGCCGCTTAGCTCGTGGGGATAGCGGCTCAAATATTCCGGCCCCATGTCGACGAGCTGGAGCAGCTCTTTTGCCCGTTTTTTTCTTTTTTCTTCCGGCCATTTCAACAGCCTTGGCACGAGCGTGATATTTTGCTGAATCGTCATATGCGGGAAAAGGCCGATCTGCTGAATGACATAGCCGATCTTGCGGCGCAGCTCAACCGGGTCCTGATCCAAAATATTTTCTCCGTCGATGTAAATGCTTCCTGAAGTAGGCTCAATGAGCCGGTTGATCATTTTCATCGTCGTCGTTTTCCCGCAGCCGCTGGGCCCGATAAAAACGATGAATTCCCCTTTTGCGATATCAAGGTTAATGCTGTTGACGGCTTTTTTGCCGCCTTTATAAACCTTGGATACATTTTCTAGCTTTAGCAATCAGCACACCTCCAACTATTATTTAAATATTTCAACATCTCGTTTATTATAGGATACACTTTGTAAAATAAAAAGTTTATAAAGTGTTTAAAATGTATGAATAATGCTTAAAAAAATATGTTTACTTCTTTCAAAAGCCGCTTATTCTTAAGATAGCGGCCGAATCCTTAGTTTTGCTTTCATTTTATTGTTTTCAACCGCTAACCAAATTATGATATATTGACAATAAAATTGGCTGTCCTTGGGGTGATGCGCTTTGGAAGAAAACGTTTTAAAAACGATTAAACAAGCTGAAGAATATTTTATAGAAAAAATTGCCGAAAACATGAATACATATGCTATATCATCAACTGTCGGCCGCGTGCTGGGAATCATCTATATGAACAGAAAGCCGATGACCTTAAATGAACTATCTGATGCAACGGGGATGAGCAAAACGAGAATGAGCCAGGTCGTCCGCGAAATGCTCGATTTGAATATCGCTGAAAAGGTTTTTGAAAAAGGCGTCCGCAAAGACTTATACGATGTTGAACAGGATTATTATCAGACATTTATTTCACTGTTTGCCGCCAACTGGAGCAAGGTCGTTAAAAAAAACCGGATGATCGGAAAAAAGATCAGAAAAGAGCTTTTAGAAGCGCTTGAAGAGGAACACATTTCCCCTGAAACGGAAGAAAAAATCAACGACCTTCTGAAAGAAACAAAACAGTGGCTCGACTACTATCAGTGGCTTGACAACTTGATCGAGTTTTTCGAAAGCGAAGACATTTTCAAATATGTGCCAAAGCCATCATAATCGCCAAAAAGCTGCACAGCCGTGCAGCTTTTCACTTTTCCTCACCCGGCCAATATCGGAAACAACCCTTTCAGCCCCGTCCCGATCATGCCAACGGCCACCACGGCTAAAATCAGTCCCATCAGCCTTGTGATGACATTCATTTCCGTCCGGCCCAGTTTGCTGCTGATCAATGTTGAATAGTGAAACGCTGCAAAGGTCAATAAAAGCACGGCGGCAATGCCGATGATCATTTCGCCGAAATGAAGCAGTGATCGGCTTCCGGCCGAGAGACTCATGACAGTCGCAATCGTTCCCGGTCCTGAAATGATCGGAATGCTCAGCGGTGTCACGGAAATATCCTCCTTTTCCCTGCTTTCCCGATGTTCTTCATGATGGAGCGTCTGAACATGCGATTGTTTGGCATTCAGCAGGTTATAGGCGATTCCGAATATAAAAATCCCGCCTGCCACCCGAAATGCGTGAATGTTAATATCGAATACCTGAAAGATCAGTTCACCGAAAAGCAAAAACCCGATCATAATGAGAAAGGATAATGTGGCAGCCCTTCTCGCTAAAACGGTGCGTTCCTCCGCCTGATATCCTTCCGTAAGGGCAAGAAAGATGGGAACGTTGCCGATCGGATTTGTGACGGCGAACAAGGAAACAAAAACATGAATGATAGAACTAAACATAAGGTCGCTCCTTTCTGAATACAAAATCATCAACAGATATTCTGTTTTTACCTCGGATGATGCTTGCTGAAACTTTTTTAAAGCTATTACATTCCGCTCCATTTTCATTTATAATGAATTTTCAGATAGGACAAAATAACTAGTTTAAAGGAGAATGTATTTAATGACATGTTCAAAATGCGGCCATCAAACAGATGGCGGAAGATTTTGCGAGAACTGCGGTGCAAATCTGTCCGCAGAGAGTGACAGCGCCGGGACTAAAGCGGAGACGGCGCAGACGCAAATGTATGTGGAAGCGGCGAAAAAAGCTTCATCCATGTACTTTTCATTTTGTTTAAGAGCGTTGAAACGCCCGTACAAAGAGATGAAAAACGCCGGAGAACAGCATTTCACTAACAGCATCATCACGATGGTTGTCTTTGCGATTATCGTTCCATTGACATTTTATTTCGGGTTAAAGGGCTTTTTCGATTCTTTAGGGCGCTATTCCGGGATTTGGAGCGGCTCTGACATGATGCCGACGTTTTTTGATATCGTAGTCAAACCCGCTTTTACCTTTGCTATTTATATTTTCTTATTATTTGTTTTTACATACGCAGGTGTGAGAATCCAAGGGGCTCAGGCGCCATTTAAAGAAGTCATGGGACGTTTTGGGGCGCTCTTAGTCCCATTTACAGCGCTTCTCGTTATCGCTTTTCTGTTATCATTGATGAAAACGGCCTTGTTTTTAAGTGTTTTATTGTTCGCGCTTTGCGGCATTGTCTTTTTGATTCCGCCGGCCGTTCTTTACAGCTACCATGAAAAGGCGAAAGGCGCCGTCGATATGATTTATTCAACACTGCTCGTTTATTTGATGACATTGATTGCAGTCCGGGTGATGAGCAATCTGTTTCTCGATTATTTCGCCAATATTGGCGGCTCTATTCTAAACCGGATATTTTAAGAAAAAAAGCCTTTTTTCCACGTGGGGAAAAAAGGCTTTTTACTATTGTATCGAGGTCAATAACACCTCGCCGTCTTCAACAACGGCCTGGTATGTCCAATGGTATGTTTTCACTTGCTCTTTGCCATTTTTGATAATATTGATTTTCTCCTCAGTTTTGATCGTGACAGCAGAACCGTTTTGCTTCCAGCTGGTAACGCTGAAATCAACGACTTCCTCCTGTGTCCCGCTTCCGTTTAATTTTTTCACCAATTCTTTTTGATCATTGTAAAGCGAGCTTCCTTTTTGCAAATTGTCGGCGACCAATGAAAAATCATTCTCATTGATGGCATCCTGCAAACTATACAAATAGCCTTCTATCGCTGACTCGACTTTGCGGTCTGTCAGCTCTTCGCCTGATGAAGTATTTTTGGAAGCCCCTTTTTCAGAAGCCCATGCCGATGTATATTCCTGCGGCTTGTCGTTTTTGATTTCTTTTTTGTTTTCGATGTTTATAAAGCTCGAGGGGTCGGCTTGTTCGACCAGCCACTTGTGTTGGTCGCCGGAATAGACCAGCGTATACGTAAATCCGTTTTCGTTTTCTGCCATATCAGGTGAGCTGTAGTCGTCAAAATAGGCTGATTTGTGCTTTTCAACCCCGTCAATATCGGTTTTCCATTTGCCATCCTCGTTGTACAGCCGGAAAGAATCGAGATCAAATACGGTGGATAGATAAGTGCCTTTGTAATACGTGCCAGAGCTTTTATAACCGGCAATGATCTCTTTCAAATCGCTTTTATACGACGGGGCGGCAACGGTCAGATCGTTGACATTTCCGCTTGCCAAAGCCTTCATCTCTTCTTTCGTATGCTTCACAAGCGTCTTCATCATCTGATCCATAAATGTTTGATCTGAAGCAAGATTGACTTGAATGTCAGAACTGTCAATCGGCGTTTTTGCGCTTTTTAAGGTTCCCCACGGAAATTCCCCTTCAACTTCGGCAGACATTGAACCGTCTGTCAGCACGGGCCCGAAGGATGTTCCTTTAAATGGATCGATGTTCGTTTTTTGCCCATCAATCCAGAGCGTCCCTTTCAGCTTTTCATATCCGTCTTCGAACACCAGCTTCGCCTTGTGACCGTCGACAGCTACATCAACGTTGACATCGCTTTCCAACGCCTCGACCTTTTCTGTCTTTTTCAGCTCGGTCAGATCGTTCTTCAGCTTGGCTTTAACTTCATATACACCCGGAACATACGGCCCGAACTTTCTCTCAAAGTTCTCTTTTTGGGTTGTCATGACCTTTTTGCCGTTTACAAATAGATCCGTATCTTTATAGTTCGTCTTGATCGTTAAATAAACAGGGGCTACATTTAAAACATAGCGGTCATAAATAAAAAAGTGCCTGCCTGATTTTTCGATTGAGACAAGTTGATTGCCGGAATCGCTTTTCAAAGAAGAAATGAGTTCCTTTTCATCATCTGGATTCTCTTTTAAATATGTCAGCAGCGGTTTGACATTTTCTTTTGTGATGGCCAGGTCGACATCTGAAGATTGCAGCAGCTGCGCCGCTTTCTCGGCATCTTCATGGTCGAGCGCATTTTCAAAATCGCTGATTAACTTTTCCTTTGACGTCAGGGCTTCACCCGTTTTATAGCCTGCAAACAGCAGGACACAGCATGCGACAATGGCACCCAGTACGATTATTTTTTTCTTGGACATCTTCGGCTTATGTATGTCTTGGCGTGCGGATTCTTCAGATATAGATGTTCCGCTGCCGTCCGCCTGAAACCCGCAATGTTTGCAAAAACGGGCTTTAGCAGTTAATTCCCTGCCGCATTCTTTACAAAAATTCATGACTTTCCTCCTATTATAAAAACCTCACATAATCATTTTATACTATATTTATCGTAAGGAGGAATTTATTTTTTAGCTGCTGGATCACATTAGAAAAACCAAACAGATGCTCAGAGCTCTGTTTGGTTTTTTCGAATAAGACTATTTTAAAAAGTATTTTTCGATATCATCGAGCAGCAAGTTCGCCGCCAGGACGCCGCCGGCTGTATTCCAGATGGCATCGCTCACCTTATGTACTCGACCTTTTTGATAGACGCTTAAGTTTTTAAAAAGCGGATCATTGACATAATCTTTTTCAATGGCGCTTGCCTTGTCATCGCCTGTCTCATAGGTGTAGTAGAAAAGCACGTCTCCATCCATATCAGGGATCTGCTCTTTCGTTACTTCCATTTGTCCCAAATCATTGGCCTGCTGGCTTTTTGGCCTTTCAAAACCAAGTTCGTCCAAAATCGTTCCCGCAAAAGATGCTTTATGATAGATGCGGGCATCGGCATCTGTAAAGCGGACGAGTGAGATTTTTTGTTTCACTTTGTCGCCGAGCTTGTCATGAATGTCTTTGACCCGCTGATCGAAATCGGCGATGACTTTTTCGCCTTCATCTTTTTTGTTGAGGGCTTCCGCCGCCAGTTCAAAATTGCTTTTCCATTCTCCTGACAATGTTTCAGCAAAGACGGTCGGCGCGATCGCACTTAACTTGTCATACACTTCCTCCTGGCGCACTTTGTTGCCGATAATCAGATCGGGCTTGAGGCTGGCGATTTTCTCAATATTCGGCGCTGTCTCTATTCCGACATTCTCGACGCCGTCCATTTGATCTTTAATATGGTCGTACCACGGGTCTCCAAGCCATGACTGCACAGCTCCGACAGGCTTGATCCCTAAGGCGAGAACTGCTTCTGTCGCTTCGTTGGTCAATACAACAACCTTTTTCGGTGTACCTTTAATCTTTGTGTTCCCCATTGCATGTTTTACGGTATAAGACCCTTTGCCATCCTTGTCCGCAGACGTATCTGTATTTTGATTTCCGCAAGCGGCCAATAAGAGGACAAGCACAGCAAGCAGCGTCATCCATTTCAGACGTTTCATCGATGATCTCCTTTTCTAAATGATATTCATTATCATTTAGATTATCTGATCCACCCTGCAGTGTCAATATCCATTCCGCAAAAATTTCTTTTAAGTGCCAAGAACGCCCGCATGCACCGTTTCAGACCAACAGGTGGGATTATCCAGTGAAAACCGTCTGATACATAGACGATATTAATCATAATCAAGGGGGTTAAGGAGGTTACAAATTGAAGTACATGAACTTTAAAAACTTGCCGACTCTTTGGAAAATCATGATCTTGATACCGCTCCTCGCTGTGGTTTTATCCGTGATCATGTTGATCAGCTATAAAGAATCGGAAAGACAGCTGAATTCAATGATTTCGAAGCAAATGAATGAATCGCTTGCAAAGACAATCGAGCAAATGGATAAGAGTCTTACCGTACACGAACGGAATCTGACGGGGGTTAAAGCGGCTGCCGAGGCACAGCGCACTCCATTGAGCCGAACGGAATACAAACGTTACTTTGAAAACTTGCTGCCCCTCAATCAACAAACTTTCGGAATCGGCATCTGGTATGAACCATATGCGTACAGCAAAAAAGAAAAGTTTGCCGGACCTTACGTATATAAAGACGGCGATCAGCTTGTATACACGCGGGACTATGAAGAGCCTTCATACGATTATTTCAGCCAGGATTGGTATAAAGAAGCCATTAAAACCGATGACATCATTTGGTCTGCTCCCTATTATGACGACAATCTAAAACAAACATTTATTACCACTGCGCTGTCGTTTAAAAATGCAGATGGAAAAAATACAGGGGTTATTACAAGCGACTATGTTCTGGATTCAGTCCAGCAGCTAGTATCCGGCATCAAGGTTCAAAAGACAGGCTATGCCGTTTTGCTTGATGAAAATGGCACATATTTATCCAATCCTGACAAAGACAAACGGCTCGAGCAGTCGATTTCTTCCGATCTTCTCACGGCGGAGCAATGGAAGGAAACCGCGCAAAAGAAACAAGGAATGATCGTCTCCACTTCAGCCGGGAAAAAATATGAGCTATATTACAACACGCTCCCTAAAACAAATTGGAAGCTCGTTCTTGTCGCTCCCGATGAGGAACTGTACGAATCGCTGTCACAATTGGTTCAGCGGCTGATCCTGCTGAGCTTGGGTGCCATCATCATCATGATTCTCATCATCGTCTTTCTCGGAAGAAGAGTATCGAAAGAAGCCAAGATGATCAACGGTTATTTAAAACATTTATCGACAGGGGATTTGACACATCGCGCAGCAGCTGATACCAACGATGAATTCGGACAAATGGCGGCATACTACAACCAATCAGCAGCAGCCTTGCAAACGATGATGTCTGATGTTGCCGGCGGGGCGGAAACAGTCGCTTCAACTGCCGAAGAGCTGTCCGCAAGCGCCGAAGAAATTCACTCGGCGGTCCATGAAACAGCCAACACGATGCAGGAAGTCGCAAACGACGCAGGTTCGCAAACCAATCTGGCACTTGAGATGTCTTCGACAAGCGATACGCTGCTAGATGAAATCAGCACGATATCGGAAGCGGTCCAGGAGGTCAGCAAAAAATCCGCCCACTCAACCGCTCTGGCAAACAAAGGAAGTGAGACGGTCAAAGAAGTCATACAAGATATTACACATTTGCATGAAAAAATGACGGAAACAGCAGAAAAAATCGAACTGCTTGAACAAAAATCGGCGGATATTAACAAGATGGCCAGCCTGATATCAATCATTTCTGAACAGACCAATCTGCTCGCCTTAAACGCCGCGATTGAAGCGGCACGAGCAGGCGAATCCGGAAAAGGATTTGCCGTCGTCGCAGAGGAAGTGCGGAAGCTGGCGGAAGAAACGAAAAATGCGTCTACAGACATTACAGCGACAATTCAATCGATCCAGGACGAAATCTCTCATTCTGTCGAATCGATGAAGGCAAGCCAGCAAGCAGCCCATACAGGCATCGCCAAAGTCAAACAAACGGGAGAATCCTTTTCAAGCATCCATCAATCGATTCGCGATGTCACCTCCAATATTCAGCTGGTGACGGATGATGTCCAAAAAGCGACGCAAAATACGAAACAAATGCGCGACATCGCCAAACAGGTGCAGGACTACTCGGTCAACACAAACGAGCATATTAACAATTCTTCCGCTCTAACAGAAGAACAGTCATCGATTACGGCGGAAATCGCCAAGGCGTCAGAAGACCTGGCCGTCATGGCGCAGGATTTGCAGGAGAAGATTTCGCAGTTTAAAGTGTAACGATTTGCACCCGCTCTTATTTATATAGGAGAGGGTGTTTTTTTCGAATATCATGTTATCAGCTCACAACTCTGTTTTCTTAGCAGATCTTCCAACCAGGACTTGTTGAATCACTGTATATCCTGATGATTATTTTTTTGAAGTACTCACATCGATTTTTCATTACGAGCCTTTTTTGCTGGCTTACTGAATAATACGAAGACAGTTGCAAATATCAATGAAAACAATGGAGTTATGATAAATGGCAACTTAATACTGTGATTGACAATCGGTGAAAAAATAAATCCGCTAAACCCCACTGCCAAATATGACGTTAAACTAAAAAGGGAGAATGCACTTGTTTGAAGGTGATCTTCAATATTTTTTGCAATTGTTTTTTGCAGAAATATCGTAACGAAACCAAAGGAAAAGCCGAATAATGAAGAGCATAGAACGAATAAGATTGAAATATTCGCAAACCACAATCCTGCCGATCCAAAGAACATCAGTATAAAACAAATAAGCAGATTCATGTGTTCTGAATAAATGTATTCAATTGGAGGGATTTAAATGAAACATTTGACCTTATCCATTCTCTATCTTTTAGGATTTGTGATGTTAAGCAGCTGGTCAGTTTCATTTGGAGACATGTTCGGAGTAAATGTTTCAGCAATACTTCAGTTTATTTTAGCGATGTTATTCACACTTATCATAGGAGGCTATACGGGGCTTCCTTTAATTTATATCAAATTCAAAAGATCTGAAACGTTGTTTTTTACGAATCAAAAGGTCTACCTCATCGCTTTAGGATTAGGCGTGCTGCTTTCCTGCACGGCTTACAGCCTTCAGCAAGCGCTCTCTCCCATCGCGATTGCGCTGTTGTCGATCATTGGTTTTTTGATCATTGGCATCAGCGGTTTTCTTCCCGCCTGGTTTCTGAAGCCTGTGAAAAATCTGTGATAACGGGTGGGTTCTTCTTTGGTTGAAGGGGTGTTGGAGCCCAAGGTCGAACTTAGTGTTTTTCTGTATGGGATAAAAATCACTTGCCGATGCGTAATCTGACGATTGATTTTTAAAAACAACAATTTGCTTTCGCCATTTACAAATTAATGAAAATTCTTTATGATATAAGGAAGCATGTTGCATATACTAAAAAAACCGAAGTGCTCCAACACTTCGGCTTGTACAAAAAGCCAGCCCATCGAAAGGGCTTGCTCAGATTGATCCAAAAATAGACCACTCCCTATCACTTTCCAGGCTCAAGGGGCGGTCTATTTTTCTTTATTCTTTGACAACACGGCAATCAGCATGCCAAAAGCAATCATTAAAGAGATTGTTTCATATGCTGTCATCTTTATCACCCCCTTTCAGAAGGGGATGAGCAAGACTTCCCTTGAGTGAGCAGAGCTTCTAATACGAGGTAGATTATACCATATCAAGCAGAACATAAAATAAAGAAAAAAACCTTTTTCACTCATGAAATTTAGCTTTTCCGCCGAAAAAACCATGCTTCGGCATCGGCTAAACTCTTGGTCTTTCAGCTCATTTATTGATTGAATTCATTAGCTTGAAGAAGTATTCAGGTTGGTGGGTCTTATTGAGTTGATACCATGAATCCAATGTATCCGATGCAAACACGTCTAATGTTTTCAGTACTTCCCTTGCGAATTCGAGAGGAGCCGCTCCTGATGCAGTAACCAGATTCCCATCAGATACCGCTGGTCCCATCTCATAAAACGGTTCTCCTTTATAATGAGGACAGACCATTTTCATATAGGCCAAGTCATTGCTTGTATGCTTTCTTGAATCCAGATATCCGCTATTCGCCAGTCCCGCAGTTGCACCGCAAATTGCGGCAACCATCGCGCCAAGCTCTAAAGCTTCGCCGGCCTTTTTCAAGATCGGCTGATGAATCTTTTCTCCCCAAGTATTCCCTCCGGGTAAAATGATTAGATCCGTACTCTCAGGCGTCCACTCATCAAGGGAGATATCCGGTTTTATGCGCAGCCCTCCCATCGTCGTCACCATTTCTTTATTCACTCCTATTGTCATGACTTTTAAAGGTGCCGTATCTTTTTTGAAATATCTTCCCGAGTTCAGTTCGGCCATTAAATATCCATATTCCCAATCTGACATGGTATGAAATGCATAAAGATAAACTGTTTTCGACTGCATCCAGTAACACTCCAATCGCAATTGATACAGCCTATTATAATCAAAAACCCTGACAGCTTTTGTCAGGGTAAAGGAAATTCAGCTTGCACACTTAAAAAAAGCTTGGCCGCATCACACGGCCAAGCTCTTTTTTATGCTTACTTGTTCAAGTTGTAAAAAGAGTTAATTCCGTTGTATTGTGCAGTTTCAGCCAGTTGATCTTCGATGCGAAGAAGCTGGTTGTATTTCGCAACACGGTCCGTACGAGACGGAGCACCTGTTTTGATTTGTCCTGCGTTTGTTGCGACAGCGATGTCAGCGATTGTGCTGTCTTCCGTTTCACCTGAGCGGTGAGAGATAACAGCAGTGTAGCCTGCGCGTTTTGCCATTTCGATCGCATCGAATGTTTCAGTCAATGTACCGATTTGGTTTACTTTGATCAGGATGGAGTTGCCAACACCGTTTTTGATACCTTCAGCAAGCTTTTTCGTGTTTGTTACGAAAAGGTCGTCTCCGACAAGCTGAACTTTTGAGCCAAGGCGCTCAGTCAGTAGTTTGTGGCCTTCCCAGTCGTTTTCGTCAAGTCCGTCTTCGATTGAGATGATTGGGTATTTAGAAACCATTTCTTCGTACCAGTCAACCATTTCAGCAGATGTTTTCACAACACCTTCGCCGGACAGATGATATTTGCCGTCTTCTTTGTTGTAGAACTCAGAAGATGCAGCATCCATAGCCAATTTCACTTCTTCTCCAGGTTTGAAGCCGGCTTTTTCGATCGCTTCAACGATTGTTTGCAGCGCTTCTTCGTTAGAACCAAGGTTTGGAGCGAATCCGCCTTCATCACCTACAGCAGTGTTCATTCCTTTAGCAGAAAGAACTGATTTCAGGCTGTGGAAAATTTGCGCGCCCATGCGAAGCGCTTCACGGAAGTTTTCTGCGCCGACAGGCATGATCATGAATTCTTGAATGTCAACGTTGTTGTCCGCATGCTCTCCGCCGTTGACGATGTTCATCATCGGTACTGGAAGCGTTTTGGAGTTGAATCCTCCAAGGTATTGGTAAAGCGGAATCTGTAAGAAATCAGCAGCTGCGCGGGCAACGGCCATTGATACACCAAGGATCGCATTGGCGCCGAGCTTGCCTTTGTTTTCAGTTCCGTCAAGTTCGATCAATAGTTTATCGATTGATACTTGTTCAGTCACATCAAAGCCAAGGATTTCCGGGGCGATGATTTCGTTTACGTTGTTAACGGCAGTTAAAACACCTTTTCCAAGGTAGCGGTCTTTGTCGCCGTCGCGAAGCTCAACAGCTTCGTATTCACCAGTGGAAGCTCCGCTTGGAACAAGCGCGCGTCCAAAAGCTCCTGATTCAGTGTATACTTCAACTTCAACCGTCGGGTTACCGCGGGAGTCTAATACTTCACGTGCATAAACATCTACAATGTATGGCATGTTTGTTTCTCTCCTTTAAAGCTTATTTTTGAATTAATGACGATCCTGTCATTTCTTTCGGTTTTTCAACACCCAGCAAGTCTAAAAGAGTTGGCGCCAGATCCCCGAGGATTCCGCCTTCTCTTAATGTCACGCCTTCTTTTGTGACGATGACAGGAACCGGATTTGTCGTATGGGCGGTGTGCGGCTTGCCTTCTTCGGTAATCAGCACGTCTGCGTTACCGTGGTCGGCCGTAATAATCGCGTGGCCGCCTTTTGCAAGAATCGCGTCAACGACTTCGCCGAGGCACTCGTCAACCGCTTCGATTGCTTTGACCGTCGGCTCGACTTTTCCTGAATGTCCGACCATGTCAGGGTTGGCAAAGTTGAGGATGATCGCGTTATGGTTTTCAGCCTCAATTTCTTTGACAAGCGCATCTTTTACTTCATATGCACTCATTTCAGGTTTCAAGTCGTATGTTGCAACTTTAGGCGAGTCGATTAAGATTCGCTCTTCGCCAGGGAATTTCTCTTCGCGTCCGCCGCTCATAAAGAATGTGACGTGCGGATATTTTTCCGTTTCGGCGATGCGAAGCTGCTTCAGTCCGTTTTGTGACAACACTTCACCGACTGTGTTGTCGAGATTGACCGGTTTGAATGCTACATATCCGTCAACCGTTTCACTGAAATGCGTTAAGCAGACGAAATGAAGGTTTTTCGGATGATTTTCTCCGCGGTCGAAGTCGCGGAAATCGTCATTTGTGAACGTGTTGGAAATCTGGATCGCACGGTCAGGTCTGAAATTGTAGAAAATGACCGCATCGTTGTCCTTGATTGTCGCAACAGGCTCGCCGTTTTCTTTTGTGATGACGGAAGGAATGACGAATTCATCGTAAATTCCGTTTTCATAAGAATCTTTCACGACATCGAGCGGATTTTGATATTTCGGTCCTTCTCCGTATGTCATCGCGCGGTACGCTTTTTCAACGCGGTCCCAGCGCTTGTCGCGGTCCATTGAATAGTAGCGGCCCGACAATGTGGCGATTTCGCCGACACCGATTTCTTCGATTTGCTCCTGAAGCTCTTTGATATATTTCTCGGCTGTTTGCGGGCCTACATCGCGGCCGTCAAGGAAACCGTGAATATAGACGTTTTCAACGCCTTCTTTTTTCGCGAGTTTCAAAAGCGCGTACAAATGGTGAATGTGGCTGTGAACCCCTCCGTCAGACAGCAGTCCGAACAGATGCAGGTTGGTGCCTTTTTCTTTGACGTGCTTCATCGCGTCAAGGAACGTTTCGTTTCGCTCAAATTCACCTTCGCGAATCGCTACATTGACTCTCGTCAAGCTTTGATAGACGATCCGGCCGGCGCCGATGTTCAAGTGTCCCACTTCAGAGTTTCCCATTTGTCCTTCTGGAAGGCCAACGGCTTCGCCTGAAGCTGTCAGCGTCTGATGCGGGTACTTGTTCCAATAGCGGTCAAAGTTCGGTTTTTTCGCTTGCGCTACTGCGTTTCCGACGGTTTCGTTCCTTAGTCCAAACCCATCTAAAATGATGAGTGCGGCTAACTTGTTACTCATATTGACCTGCCTCCAGTAATTGCACGAAAGACTGTGCTTCAAGGCTTGCGCCGCCTACAAGAGCGCCGTCGATATCGGATTCGGCCATGTATTCTTTAATGTTCGCAGGTTTTACGCTGCCGCCGTACTGGATGCGGATGCTATCTGCTGCAGCTTGTCCGAATTCAGCTGCCACTGTTTTACGGATGTGTGCGCAAACTTCATTTGCATCTTGGGCTGTTGAAGATTTTCCTGTTCCGATCGCCCAGATTGGCTCATATGCGATGACAGAAGCAGATACCTGCTCAGCTGTCAGACCCGCGAGCGCTTTTTTCACCTGGTCGGCAACAAGATCATTTGTTTTGCCGGCTTCACGTTCTTCAAGCGTTTCACCCACACAGATGATCGGCACAATGCCGTATTTGAACGCGGCATGCGCTTTTTTGTTGACTGACTCGTCTGTTTCGGCAAACATTTCACGGCGCTCAGAGTGGCCGATCACGCAATATTCAACCCCTAGGTCTTTTAAAGCGAGAGGGCTGATTTCACCTGTGAAAGCACCGCTTTCTTCAAAATGCATGTTCTGCGCGCCGACTTTAAGGTCAGTGCCTTTTACGGCTGAAGTCAGCTTTTCAAGGAACAGCGCAGGTGCACAGACAACAGCTTCCGCTTTATCCGCTGCAGGGATGGAAGATTTCACTTCTTCTACAAAGCTTACAGCTTCTGAAAGCACTTTGTTCATCTTCCAGTTGCCGGCTATAATTGGTTTTCTCATGTGCTCCACTCCTTATGCTGTGTTTTGTTCTTATTTATCGTTTAATGCTTTGACGCCTGGAAGTACTTTGCCTTCCATAAATTCAAGGGAAGCTCCGCCACCGGTTGAAATATGGCTCATTTTGTCAGCAAGACCGAACTTTTCAACAGCAGCTGCAGAGTCTCCTCCACCAATGACAGAGTATGTATCTTTTGCCTCTGCTAAAGCTTCAGCGACCGCTCTTGTTCCTTTTGCAAACGCATCGATTTCAAAGACGCCCATCGGTCCGTTCCAAACGACAAGCTTGCTGTTTTTGATGACATCGGCATACGTTTTTCTCGTTTCCGTACCGATATCAAGTGCTTCCCAGTCGCTAGGAATCTCGCTGATCGGCACGATCTTCGTATTGGCATCGTTTGAGAAGTCGTCCGCTACGAGTGCATCAACTGGCATGTAGAAGTTGACGCCTTTTTCTTTGGCGCGGTCCATGAACGATTTGGCCAATTCGATTTTGTCTTCTTCAAGCAAGGATTTGCCGATTTCGTATCCCAGCGCTTTAACGAATGTGTAAGCAAGACCGCCGCCGATGATCAAATTGTCGACTTTATCAAGAAGACTTTCGATGACACCGATTTTGTCTTTTACTTTCGCTCCGCCGATAATCGCTGTAAACGGACGTTCCGGGTTTGACAGGGCTTTACCCAGCACTTCAAGCTCTTTTTCCATTAAGAAGCCCGCAACAGCCGGAAGGTGTTCAGCGATGCCCGCAGTTGAAGCGTGAGCGCGGTGAGCCGCTCCAAACGCATCATTGACATAAATATCTGCCAGATCGGCAAACGCTTTTGCAAGCTCAGGATCATTTTTTTCTTCTCCAGGATAGAAGCGGACATTTTCAAGTACGAGAATGTCTCCCTCTTGCATTTCGGCAATTTGTGATTTTACGGCGTCACCGTAGGCTTCGTCCGCTTTCTTCACATCCTTGCCAAGCAGCTCTCCAAGGCGTGCTGCTACAGGAGTCAGGCGGAGCTCTTCAGAAACTTGACCTTTCGGACGGCCCAAGTGGCTTGCCAGAAGAACTTTTGCTCCCTGCTCTGTTAAGTACTGAATCGTTGGAAGTGCAGCGCGGATCCGCGTATCATCCGTAACTTTTCCCTCTTTCATCGGAACGTTAAAGTCAACACGGCAGAAAACAACGCGGCCTTTTACATCAATGTCTTTTACTGATTTTTTGTTCATGACTCGAGGAGTTCCTCCTTTAAATGATTTACAAGCCTGAAAACTCGAAAATCCCGGCGCATATGGAAAAAGGGAAAGGGAGTGTGTATCCCCTTCCCTTGTCCGCTTTCATTATAGCGCTTTTTGTCTATCAGAACCAAGTCTGATTCTTAAGGTTACGAATTAAAGACCTTGTTTTGCAATGTAAGCGGCAAGGTCAACTACGCGGTGAGAATATCCGCTTTCGTTGTCATACCAAGAAATCACTTTCACCATGCTGCCTTCCATCACCATTGTAGAAAGGGCATCGATAGTAGAAGAGTTGGCATTGCCGTTGTAGTCTTTAGATACAAGCGGATCTTCGCTGTAGCCAAGAACGCCTTGAAGTTCGCCTTCTGCTGCTTCTTTAAACGCTGCGTTTACTTCTTCTGCTGTTACGTCTTTGTCAAGTTCAGCAACAAGGTCAACAAGTGATACGTTTGGTGTTGGAACACGCATTGCTCCGCCGTTCAGTTTTCCTTTTAGTTCAGGAAGTACAAGGGAAACGGCTTTCGCTGCACCAGTTGTTGTTGGGATGATGCTTTCAGCTGCTGCACGCGCACGACGGTAGTCTTTGTGCGGAAGATCAAGGATTTGCTGATCGTTTGTGTAAGAGTGAACAGTTGTCATCATACCGCGTTTGATGCCGAATTTGTCATTCAGAACTTTTGCAAACGGCGCAAGGCAGTTTGTTGTGCAAGATGCGTTAGAGATAACTTGGTGGTTAGCTGCATCGTATTTATCTTCGTTTACACCCATAACGATTGTGATATCTTCTTCACTTGCAGGAGCTGAGATGATGACTTTTTTCGCGCCAGCTTCTAAGTGTTTTGCCGCATCTGGGCGTTTTGTGAAGAAACCAGTTGATTCAACAACGATTTCAACACCTTGTTTTCCCCAGCTTAATTTAGCAGGATCGCGTTCAGCTGTAACTTCGATTGTCTTGCCATTTACAACAAGGTTGCTTCCGTCTACAGAAACTTCCGCGTCCAATTTTCCGTGTACTGAGTCATATTGTAATAGGTGAGCAAGCATGTTAGCGTCTGTTAAATCGTTAACTGCTACAACCTCTACTTCAGGATTATTCAATGCTGCGCGGAATACATTACGTCCGATACGACCAAAACCATTAATACCGACTTTTACTGCCATGATGATTTCCTCCTTTAAGTAAATAAGAGATATTTAATTTATATTGAGGGAAGAAACTTCCCTTAATAACTGTTTTGCGGCTCCTTCATCAGTGATCAGAACCGTGTTGCGCGGCTTTTTAAAGTAAGCCTCGATGGCTTCCGCCTTTGATGAGCCTCCCGCCACCGCGATGATGTTGGGGATCGAATCAAGATCCTCCAGTTGAATGCCTACGCTGTGCACTTTATGAATGACCTCTCCATGACGATCAAAATAATAGCCGAAAGCTTCTGCAACAGCCTCATTTTCTTCGATCTTCCTCAAATCTTCCTCAGGTGTGTTTCTTCGTTCGGCCATTGTTTTAGCATCCCCGATTCCATGAATCACCATACTGGACGATTGAATCGTCTGCAGCACCTCTTTGATAGAAGGCTCTTCAATGATGGAAGAATAGGCTTCTTTGCTTAGCTGACCCGGAACAAATAACAGCCTGTATGTACCGGATGCTTTTTCAGCCATATGAGCGCAGATCGTATTGGCCTGGTTCCTGACGTTTTCGCCGAGTCCGCCTCTTGCCGGAACAAAAAGCAGCTTGCGGTTTTTCGAGTCGGGCGTCATCATTTCTGCTACGGCTTCAAGGGTCGTACCTCCGGTTACGGCGACGATATTTTCCCCTTTAAACCTGTTTTTCATGCATGCGACGGCCGCTCTCCCCATTTCTTTTTTGACCCATGGGGAATGGTCGCTGTCTCCTGAGACAATGATGACCTGTTCAAGGTTCAACCTCTCTTTTAATGTGTTTTCCAAATGGGTTAAGCCTAAAACATCCTTCATTGTATCTTCGAGAATTTTCAGCAGGTCAGATCCTTCCGTTGTCAATGTCATGCCGGTCGTTTTGATCTCGAGGAGATTTTGTTCTTTTAAAAACTGAACCTCCGCCCTTAAAATCCGCTCGCTGATTCCGAGACTGGCGGCAAGGCTTCTTCTGCCGATCGGTTCAGTCAGCCTTATGTACTGCAAAATTTCGTACCTTTTCTGCATGACATCGAGAAGATCCGGCAATAATTTTTTTTGAGCCTGTATTAGTTGATTCATGTCAAACGTTCCTTTCATCCCGTCATGGACAAATATTGTCCCGCTATGACTGAAAACGTCCCACCTCAGCCAAAAAAAAATTACTCCTGCTTACATTCATTATTTTAACAGGGTTAAATCGTTTATTCAACTGTTAAGCGTCAATTCCTCGACAATATTCGCACATCTTCACACAACCGTCTTATTCAGCATTGTTTCCTATCATCTCTATTTTATTCCCATCCTCCAAAAAGGTGCATCCATCATAAAAAGCCCTTTTCTCGAAAGGGCCTCGTCTTTATTAAAACGTTTTCATTTTGTCCAAAGCTTCTCTATTTCTTCAAGCGACTTATTTTTTGTTTCAGGACAGATCGTGACAACAAACAGGAAGCAGAGAATATTAATCACCGCAAAAATCCAGAAGGTATAGGCAAGCCCCAGCGAGCTGATCATCATCGGCACAAATTGTCCGATCGCCCAGTTGGCTCCCCATAGAAAAATGGTCGCAATCCCTGCGGCCCGCGCCCTCAGGTGATTCGGGAATATTTCAGAAATCATGATCCATGTGATGGGACCGACCGATACACAGAAGGCGGCGACAAATCCTAAAATAAAGAAGGTCAGCATCAGTCCCTCAGTCAGATGAAAATAAAATGATGTACCGATTAAGATCATAAAAATGGCCATGAAGGCAGAACCGATGGACATAAGCTTCTTCCGCCCGACTTTATCGATCAAGAGAACTGCGATCACGGTAAAAATCACTTCGACGACACCGACGACACATGTTGCAACAAATCCGGCATTTTGGCCGAAACCCATCATTTTGAAAATTTCCGGACCGTAATAGGTAATCGCGTTCATGCCGATGACTTGATTGAACAGCGCCAGCAAAATCCCGATGAACAGCGCCTTTCTGAGGCCCGGTTTGAAAAGCTGTGACAACGACCCCATCCGTTCGATCTTCAAGGAATCTTCAATGTTTTGTAATTCTTCTTTTGCCACTTTTTCTCCATTAATACGTGTCAGAATCTTTAGCGCTTCATTTGTCCTTCCGGCTTTCGCCAGCCATCGCGGACTTTCCGGCACAACCAGCAGCACGAGGAAGAAAATGACCGACGGCACCATACCATAGGCAAGCATCCACCTCCAGCCGGTGTGCACACCCCATTCATATGTACCAGACCGCTGAACTGCGAGATTGATAAAGTAAGTCGCGGAGATCCCCAATATCGTAAAGAGCTGATATAAGGAAGATAAGCTGCCGCGGATCGCAGGCGGCGCCGCTTCAGTTATATACGTGACAGACAGAGAAGACCCCATTCCAATTCCCAAACCGCCGATGATCCTTGCGATGATTAATGTGGACACATTCTGTGAAAGAGCTGAAATGACCGCTGATATCGCAAACAACAGCGCCGCTGTCATCAAAATCTTTCTCCTTCCGAACCTGTCGCTCAGAAAACCGGATATGCCAACGCCCACAACGCCCCCGATCATGATGCTCGATATCACAAGGCCTTCCATAAATGGGGTCAGACTGTACAAATCCTTCAGAAAACCGATTGCACCGGATATGACCGCTGTATCATAGCCGTACAATAAACCGCCGAGACCCGCCGCACATGAAATCAATATCACAAATCCCATTGAATGGCTTCGAGCAACTGACACTTCTGTTTCTAACTGAGCTGGATTGTTCTTCATTATTTGCCTCTCCTCCCACGAAATGATAAAGCGCTTTCAATGTGAAGTTTTCTTGTACGTACATATTTTGAAACGTAAGAACTCAAACCTCAATTAGTACGTACAATTATAGAATAATTATATTTGTATTTTCTGTCAACGTTTTTTCGGTTAGCGCTTTCATTTCACCTGAGAATTTTTCGTGAACATGTCGGGGAATCAATATATTGCGAAAATACGTCAGCCGCACGAGCCCTTCGAATCAAAGGTCATGATCCATATTCTGAAACATTAAAAAGCAACGGATGGACATTGCCATACCGTTGCTTTTTACCGATTATCCGTTTTTCCATACGTCGGCGATGATTTCAAATGAGCGCAGTCTGTCTCCATGATCAAATGTTTCTGAGTTGATGATGATTTCGTCTGCCTGCGTCGTCTGGATAAAATCTTCAAGCTTTGCCTTCACTTCTTTTGGACCTCCGATGATGGTGGAGCTGAGCTGTTCATTGACCATCGCTTTTTCTCGCGGCGTCCAGACTTGATCCATATCGTCTACAGGCGGTTTGAGCTGAGTCGGAGCCCCCCGGACAAGGTCTAAAAATTTCTGATAGTGGGATGTCGCAAGGCGCTGTGCTTTCTCATTCGTATCGGCGGCGATCACGGTCACGCCGACCATCGCATACGGCTCATCCAATATACCGGGTGTAAACGAGCTCCTGTACAGCTCTAAAGCAGGTATCGTATTCGCCGGTGAAAAGTGGGCTGCAAACGCAAACGGCAGACCGAGCTCTCCCGCGAGACGGGCGCTGAATCCGCTGGAGCCAAGCAGCCAAATCGGCACATCAAGGCCTTCCCCCGGAATGGCGCGCACATGATTTCTCACATTGCCTGACGGTTTAAAATATCGGCGCAGCTCTTCCAATTGCTCTGGAAAGTCCTCTCCGCTGCTAATGTTCCGCCGCAATGCCCTCGCTGTCAGCTGATCGGTGCCCGGAGCCCGGCCGAGTCCTAAATCGATTCTTCCCGGATAAAGGGACTCCAACGTTCCGAACTGCTCGGCAATCACAAGGGAAGAGTGATTGGGAAGCATAATGCCGCCGGACCCGACACGAATCGTCTTCGTTCCCCCGGCAATATAGCCGATCAATACCGAAGTGGCCGAACTTGCAACACCTTCAATATTATGATGCTCGGCCAGCCAGAACCTGTGGTATCCCCAGTCTTCGGCATGGCGCGCCAAATCGATGGAATCCCTGAAGGATTGCGCCGCATTTCCGCCCTGTACGATTGGGGACAAATTCAGCACGGAATACTTTGTATGTTTAAAAGGCTCTACTGACATATTTTCTCCTTCTTCCTAGAGTGTATTGTCAGATAGAACGATAACATAACAGAGGGCGGGATTAAAAGAAATTAGTTCGACCATTCTCGAACTAATGTTTAAAATGCTTGCCCCCTGAGGAAGGAGGCAAGCATAGCAGCTTAAGCATTGACGTTTTGGTTTCGCCCTTTCAAAAAATAAGCGGCAGTAATGAGCAGGTAAATACCTGCCGTGACAACGGTGATGACGATCGACGTGGTCAAAATGACGCCGATGAGTATAGCCGCAAGCGCAAGAATCGCCAGCCAGGTCGTATAAGGAAACCATTTCACATAGTAGCCTTCTGTTACGATTGCGCCGCGTTTTCTCGATTTCACATGGGCAATGGCGATCAGCATCCAGATCATCAGGACCGTATAGCCGAGAGACCCCATCAAATACTCGAATGTCTGACTTCCCGCAAATAAGGAAAACAATACGCCTAAATATAAAAATGACGTACATAGCAAAATGGCGTAAACCGGCACCTTTCGAACGGAAAGCTTTGCAAAAACTTTCGGCACCCGGCCGTCAGAAGCCTGTGTATACAACACACGGGAGGCTCCGTAAAGTCCTGAGTTCATCGATGAGATGACCGCCAATAAAATGACGGCATTCATCAAGTGATCCGCTCCGGGAATCCCGATCATTTTAAAGACCATGACAAAAGGGCTTTCCGGCACACTGTTGACTTGATTCCACGGAATCAGGCTGACGATGATGAAAAACGGCAGAAGATAAAAGGCAATAATTCGCGTCAGTGTGCCGCGGACAGCTCTGGGGACGACCTGTTCCGGGCGTTTCGTCTCCGCAAGGGTCACGCCGATGATCTCAGTTCCTCCATAAGAGTAAATGACAACAAGCATTGCCGTAATGAGCCCGCCGGCGCCGTTCGGGAAAAAGCCGCCATGATCTGTCAAATTCGAAAATCCCACAGCAGAGTGATGGCCAAAAGAGAAAAATAACAATATAAATCCGGATATGATGAAGACGACAATTACTGTAATTTTAAGCAAAGCGAGCCAATATTCAGTCTCTGCAAAGCTTTTGACAGAAAGCAAATTCACACTGGTGATAACAAGGGAAACAAACAGCGCCAGCACCCAAACCGGCATCCCCGGAAGCCAGTACTGCAAAAATATCGCAGCAACGACAGCCTCTGCGGCAATATTCAGCACCCACATTTTCCAGTAAATCCAATCTAAAAAGTATGCGGCATACGGTCCCAAAATCGATTGCACCAGATCTCTGAACGTTCTCGCTTTACTATTTCGAACCGCCATTTCTGCGAGCCCCTGCATGATAAACAGCAAAATGACTCCGCCGATCAAATAAGCGATCATCACGGACGGCCCGGCCAAATCGATGGCATTGCTGCTTCCTTTAAATAATCCCGCTCCGATGGCTCCGCCCAGCGCCATCATCATAATATGGCGGGCTGTCATCGTTCGCTCAAGCTTCTGCATTTCTTTTTCCAACTTTTTCACTTCCTCTATATCAATTAAAAAGGCTCATCGTCTCTTTTTCTTCTTTACTTTGAAGATAAAGAGACGATGAGCCTTTGAACGCCTACCGCGGTACCACTCTTTTTGATTCCTTTTCATAAGAACCCAGCTTAAAAACCCGATAACGAAGGTCAGCCGTAAAGCCTGCAGGATCGATGTCTTTCCTTTTTGAGCAAGTCCACTCCCGGGCGAGTTCAAAGATTCATTAGACTGCGTCACACCGCCCCGCAGCTCTCTTGGCTAATGAAGGATCTTTTACTGCTCCCGTTCTCTGTGTTTTATTATCCACTGAAAATATATTCATATAATATACGTTCTTATTTTCACTTTGTCAATATAAAATGATAGAACTTCTTTTTAAAATTTGAATTTTTCTTTATTTTCAAGGAAAATCGCCTTTTCTATCAGAAAATACAAGAGAAAAACAGCACAACTTTTTCTCGAATGGAGTGATTCACATAGAGACTCTCAAGAAAAACAGTCCTATATCCTCCGAAAAAAATAGTTAAATTGATATATTATTCAAACTTTACAAAATATTTTAACGATGATAGAGTGTGAACCGAATCAATGATTCGCTAAAGGAGGAGAATCCATGAAGAAGCTTTCGTTAATGTTGTTCTTGTCCGTTATGACGCTTGTCTTCGGTTCATCGCCTGTCAGCTTTGCGAAAGACCTCCCTGAAAATCGGTATACTTCACCGACTGACACAGAATTTAGCCAGATTGAACAAATACTCGATGAGGCGGGTATTCAAACCGAAAACTTAGAAAAGGATTACGGGGTGATCGTCAATGATCCCGCAGAAAAAATCGGTATCATTTCCGACATCCCCGCTGAAAAAGAGGACTGGAGCCATGTCAGCTTCGATTCGTATTATGTCGACCTCAACAGCGGCACATTAATCGCACAAGTGCAATTTACATTTAAACAAAACGATGACGGTACATCTGAGACCGAATACAAAAATGTAACCAATGGAGGAAAATATTTTGTCAAGGTCGACAAGGACGGAAATGTGATCGATGAAAAGACAGTCGGCGACATGTCGATTTTGTGGAAATATTAAAGCCTGAATGCTCCCTTTAAAAAACACCCTTTTACATACAGGGTGTTTTTCTCATTTGGAGACATCCCGGCGATAAGCCCCGCCGGAATAAGCCCTGTCGGCAGGTCCCAGCTTTCCTTGCATATACTGAATCAGCCAGCCAGTTCCGCAAATTAATGAAACCGCCCCTATCACCCAGCCCGACCAATGGAATTCCCCATTGGTCATAAGCAAAGCCTGAAGCGAGATATGACAGCTGCATAAATCCCCCGTACGTTGCAAGATGAAATGAAAACACGCGCCCGCGGACTTCTTCCCTCGTGTTGGTCTGCAGCATATAGCTGTCCAGCGGGATGATAACGCCTGAGCTGACTCGCATGAAGTAAAGCATGGGCCAGCGCCACCTGGTTGAACCAGTCCCCCATGACACTTCCGGCTTGCCCCATCCATAAAGAGCGGTAGTTCTTATTGTTAAGAAGGCTTGTTTTTTTGTTTTGCACATCTGCCCCCTCCTCCAACATCATTTTTCGACCAATGTATCTATCATTTCTCACAAGCGGCCAGGATTCCTTTTGATAATGTAAATTTTTAGAATTTATTTTCAAAAAACGACAAATCTCGCAAATCTCATTGGTTACATTAGAACTGTAAAATGACAAAGGAGGACAAAAACATGAAAAAGCGTTCTGTTATGATCTTATACATCATGATGTTGCTTACAGCGGCAATGTTTCAGCAAGAACCTGCAGCTGCGGTTAAAGACCGTCCATCAGCAAAGATTTCCGCCACCCTCTATTCGCAATTTAAACAAAGCGAAAAAGTCACTTTTCTGATTAAGCTGAAGGAAAAAGCTGATCCTAAAAAAGCCGTCAGCAAAGGAAAGGAAACCAGTCAAAAAAATCAACAAACCACCGGCCAAGCAGAAGATCGAAAACGCTCAGCCATTGTTTCTTCCCTTCGCATGACAGCTGACGACACCCAAAGAAACCTCAAGACATTCCTCAAGACGCAAGAAAAGAAAGGTCATGCCGACCACATCCGATCCTATTACATTGTTAACGCGATCGCCGTTCACGGCACGAAAGAAGTCATGGAAAAAGCAGCCGCCTATGATGAAGTGGAGAAAATCCTCCCAAATGAAACGAGAAAGCTGTACAAACCGATTAAAACTTCTGCGAAAATATCAGAACCCCGAAAAAAAGAGATCGAATGGAATATAGAGATAATCGGTTCTCAAATAGCTTGGTGGCTTCACGGCTATGACGGCACAGGTACAGTCGTTGCCACAATCAATTCGGGAGTGGAATGGGATCACCCTGCATTAAAAGAAAAGTACAGAGGATACGATCCTGAGCATCCCGATGATCCGAGCCATACGCTGAACTGGTTTGACGCGGTCAACGGAAGGGAAGCGCCATATGACGACATCGGTTCCGGAACCGAAGTAATGGGAACGATGGTCGGTTCTGAACCGGACGGATACAACGAAATCGGCGTCGCTCCCGGCGCGAAGTGGATCGCGGTTAAAGCGTTTACGGATGCGAGCGGAAAAGATACCGACCTATTAGCGGCGGGCGAATGGATATTAGCCCCGAAAGATGCGGAGGGAAATCCCCATCCTGAACTTGCCCCTGATGTCGTCTATAATGCATGGGGCGGAGGCCCAGGCCTTGATGAGTGGTACAAGGACATCTTAAAAATCTGGAGAGAAGCCGAGATCTTTCCGGTATTTGCGGCCGGAGACGCGGATGACAAGAATCCCGCCGGCCCCGGAACAATATCAAGTCCAGCCAACTATCCAGAAGCGTTTACAGTCGGCTCTGTCAATAGAGATTTGACCTTGTCTGATTTTTCATTACAGGGGCCTTCCCCTGACAAAGCAATCAAACCCGAGCTATCCGCCCCGGGAGAGGAGATCCGCACCTCCGCTTTAAATCAATCATACGAAGAAGGGTTGAAAGGAACAGCGCTGGCGGGAGCGCATGTTGCGGGAACGGCGGCCATATTGAAGCAGATCGATGCCACAGTTACGCCGAATGAAATGAAAGAAATCTTAACAAAACATACAGATAAATTAACGGACAATGAATTTTCCGAGTCACCAAACAACGGCTACGGCTATGGCTTAGTCAGCGTCTTTCTAACCTACAATGTCAGCAAATCCATCATTAAAGGAGAAGTCAGAAAAAAAGGCGTTGACGAGGAGCCGCCGTCCATCTCCCATCAAATGCCGACCGCAGCGTTTGAAAACAGTCCTGTTCAGCTGACCGCGCAAATATCAGACAACACAAGCGTCAGCAAAGCGGAGCTCGCATATAAAATTGCGGGGATGTCTGAATGGAAGACGGAGGAAGTGAATGCGGCAAATGGGAACGCGCAAATCGACATATATCAAACAAAAATCACTTTTGGAAAAAGCGGCCAAACCTTAAATTACAAATGGATCGCAACTGATTTCAGCGGAAACAAGACGGAATCGCAGATTTATGAGTTGCCGATTTCCGACCGGATTACCGGCGGTTATCAAGAAAATTTTGAATCAGGGACAAACGGCTGGTTCAGCGAAGGAAAGCATAACAGCTGGGAATGGGGGACACCGGCTTCAGGACCGAACGCAGCCGCTTCGGGTGAAAAGGTATTCGCTACAAACTTAAATGGTCCTTATGACGCTGATGCCGAAATGGACTTATACATGCCGACCGTCGAATTGCCGATGGGAGGAAGAACCTATCTCAGGTTTAAAGCATGGTATGAACTTGAAGATGACAAAGACTTCGCTTATCTCATGATTAGACCTTATGAACCTGATCCAAAATGGGAAATCGTTAAAACATACACCGGCTCTTCATCCAAATGGATTGATGAAGAGATACCGCTCACTGGCTATAAATATCGGACATCAAGCATCGAAATCAAATGGAGAGTCGTATCAAACGGCACCGTTCAAAAAGACGGTTTTTACCTTGATGATGTTGAACTCTATCATCCATTTGGCGGTTTAGGTTTAAATTCCAAAATGGCAAAACAGAATCAACCAAAACCGAATGATTCTCAGACAGGGCTCCCCCCTGTTCAAGCAAAAGTCAGCATCGCTGAAACCGAAAAATCGACCTATTCCGACCCTGAGACTGGAAAGTTCGCCCTGAAGCATACAGGAGGGGAATATACACTTAAAGCCGAAGCATACGGTTATAAAACCGTCACGAAAAAGGTGGAACTAGGATGGGGAAAAGACACGATCCTCGAAAACTTGATGCTTGAAGAAGCAAAGGAAGGAGTGCTCAGCGGGACGATCAAAGACGCGGTCACAGGGAAGCCTGTTGAAAACGCCACCCTCTATCTGATCGAAGACGCTTCCGTCACCCCTGCTGTGACAAACGGAAAAGGCGAATACAACCTGAACGCATATCAAGGAGCCTACACGATCAGAGTGCTTGCGGAAGGCTACAGCCCGTATGAATTTACGATTAATTTGGGAGAAAACACGAGGAAAAACATCAAGCTGAAACCGCTGAATAAATTACCTTAATCAAAATGAAAACACTGTTTTCTGATGCATTCAGAAAACAGTGTTTTTCTTACACTCTTGCTTTCAAATCAAGTTCTGCCACGGCTAAAATGTGTCCTTTGATTTTTCTATACAGGTCATTTAAGTAAAATCCTCTTTCTAGCTCCAGTTCAGCGTCTAGAGCATACACTGTCAATGTATAGAAGTGATCCTTGTCAGGAGGTGTCGGTCCGCAGTACTGGTGAATAATCTTAGGGTCCCGGCTTCCCCCAAGCTCAGAGGCGAAGCTGTTTTGTCCCTGGATCATTAAATCTTGCCTTTCTTCGCTTGCATGTTCAGGAAGCTCCCTTATGTCCGCTGGAATGTTGGCGGCTGTCCAATGAATCCAGCTGAACCCGCATACAGGAATCGCATCATGATCGATTAATGTCAGTGCAATCGTTTTTGCCCCTTTAGGAAGATGTTCAAATCCAATAGGGAATGAAACAAATGGATGCCCCTCTCTCCTGAATTCATCTTTCGCGTATTTAGAATACTTATCATGCAAATATGGCTTTGCTTCTACGTAAATGTTCATGTCTATCCTTCTTTCAATTTTTGATTCTCTATTTATATTAAACGAATCGATGTATAATCATTGATAAGTAAACGGCTTTTTTGAGATAACGTTTTGTTATAGATTGGGACCTGTTAGGAGATATGTTCATGGATTTAAAATGGCTGCAGACTTTTATCGCCGCTGCAGAATCAGAAAATTTCAGAGAAACGGCTGAACGGCTTTACCTGACCCAGCCTGCCGTTTCTCAGCATATTCGAAAATTGGAAAACGAATTGGATATGAGATTATTTATACATACCGGAAGAAGTGTCGTTCTCACCGACGAGGGCAGACTGTTTTTGCCTTATGCGAAAGACATGATGAATGTGTACAATTCGGGAAGGCAGAAGGTGGCTCAATGGAAGCAGGGCTACAGCCGCATGATTAGATTGGCAGTACATCCCTACATCGCTTCCTATATATTGCCCCGGTTTTTGCCGGCTTTTATCGAAAAACAGCCGGATATGGAGATTTCAACCATTGTGGCCGAGGCAGATGACATCAAAAAAGCAGTTGAAGACAATAAAGCTGATATCGGAATATCGCGAAACGACCCAAATACTAACAGTCTTTACTATCAGCACATATGCGAAGGAACACTATGCCTTGCCGCCCCGTATCAAGAAACCGGCCTTGCTAACGCCGGAGCCATTTTCAGCCGCTACAGGCTGCTGACGCATGATCACTCTTCCACAGGGGATGATCTGTTAAGGACCATTCTTGTGCATTACCCAGGCGTACAAACGATGTCCGCCGGACAAATTGATGCGGCACTTCACATGGTGAAGGCGGGAATCGGCGCATCATTCCTGCCGGCATATATGATTAAGCATGATCAAAATGAAAAAAGACTGATCACGGTCGATATACCAAACATCAAATTGCCCGCTTCCAAAACCTATATCATGTGGAAAAGAAACAGCGGACATATCAGACAATTTCACGCCATGCTGGATGATTTTATGAAACGTGAACAGATTTAATCTGCCGGTTGGAGCCATCCTTTCAGGCCATAGATCAACGGATACGACATCAAAAAGACCCTGAAAAACACTTCAGGGTCTTTTTAAATTCATATCGACGACACACTGCTCTTCTCAGTGTCATCCAAAAAAATCTCTTCAAGCGACGGTTCATCGACATGAATTCTGTAAATGCCCACCTTGCAGTTGGTCAATACTCTGACGATAGCCGGAATTTTTTCCTCCGAATTTACGATAATCGAGATTTCACGACCGCGGTATTCAAGCTGTTCCCCGGCTGATTCGAGGAAGCCGTTGATCAGACCGAAATGCTGATCAGGAATATCCGAATGGCGAATCTGAACGGAAATGTTCGACATGAAGTGTTTCCGTAACTCATCAATCGTACCTTCTTTTAAAATGCTTCCGTTCTTCATAATTGCGATTCTTGTACACATTTTCTCGATCTCATAAAGATTATGAGAAGTCATGAATATCGTTTTTCCCTCTTTTTGCAGATCGATAAGTAGTTTATGTATATAGAGAGCCGATTCGGCATCAACACCGGAGGTCGGTTCATCCAAAAAGATCAGCTCAGGATCATGAATTATAGCCTGGGCAATGCCTAGCTTTTTCTTCATGCCGAATGAAAAACGGCCCGCTTTTTTATACCCGTCTTCCAAGAGACCAACCCTTTCCAAAACGGTTTCGCACCGCTTTGTTGATGCCCTGCATCCGTTGAGCTTGGCGAAATATTTCAAGTGGCCGACCGCTGTCAGCGAATCATAAAACATGGAATAGTCCGGCAGCACGCCAATCCGGTGCTTCACTTTTTCAAGCGAAGATTCGTTTAATAATCGAAAGCTTCCCGCAGACGGCTGAGTGATGCCGGTGATCATATTCATAAATGTCGATTTCCCCGCGCCATTGCGGCCTAGAAATCCGTAAATCTCGCCTTTTTCCACTTGCAGATCGACCTTGTTGACGACCGTTTTCGCCCCGTAGCTTTTCGTCAGTCCGTTTGCCTCGATCACCACATTCATTATAGGTCTCTCCTTTTCAAGATCACGATGGCCCCGGACAAAGCCACGGCGGCGTAAACTAAGTTGATCAGGCTGAAGCAGCCCCCAAGATCGGAATAATAATAGGGTGTCACATATTGAAACCAGCTGATCATCGCGTTTTGAGAATTGATCGCCCAATAGCTGACGGCCGGGAAAAGCAGGGAAAAGACAACCGCGAAAAACATGGTCATGCCAGGCTTGGAAAAGATGACGGAAAACAGCAGATTTAAAGCGATTGCAGCTGCAAGAAACGCCATGCATTCAACAGCCCCCAGCCCCAAAAAAGATTTGGAAACCATCATCACCAATATGAAAGATACCGTGATGCAAAGAAACCAAAACAATAAGACACCCAAAAATTTCCCCAAAATAATTTTGCTGTGTGAGGTTTTGGTCACAAGAAATCTGATCGTCCGCGAATGGACTTCCCGGCTGATCATGTCATGGGACAATCCCGAAACCAGCAGAAAACCAAACAAAAAGACGATAACCGAGATTCCGGCTTCGTAGGGGTTTTCACCAAGGCCCATTTCCCGAACAGCCTCGGTCGGCGCGCTTTTTATAAGGTCGGCAACTTTATAGCTTACCCAAAAAATCAGCACGATCATAATGAGCGATTTTACACTTTTAAAAAGACTTTTACATTCATTCAGACAAATTGTCCACAAGACGGGTCACTCCTTCACTCCCTCCATTATAGTAAGCGAACATTATCGGAAAATAATCTGATCCTTAACATTACCTTAAATCGTTCGAAAAACGGTTACAGCTTGACTTTCCCCCAGGCTGGAAGGTGTATATAAGTTCCTTACAGAAGCGGGCGGATCGGAAGGTTCGTCTAATTACGCATTTACGCAATGGCGGGAATGGAGCACAATTCAAAACCGTTTAAAGCAGCCGCTCCGGCATTTTCCTGGAGCGATCTTTTTGATGCGGGAAGGGGCATTGAAATGAGGTTTTTTGTGGACATTTACTTGGAAACGCGAAGTTACGGCATATTATCTGCACAGCGGCGGTCATGCGAACACCTGTCATGGAGATGGAACACGCAGTATCACTCCTCCTGAACGGGAAACACCTGATCGTTTTCTCTACGATCCATTACAACCTGTTCCTACAAAAGGAGGAGCCATCAGATGCCGCCGGATTTTTACAAGCGGAGCCTTTGAGCAAAGAGACATTGAAGAGCGGCAAGATGTACTGGTGTACAGCTCACCTATTCTCGAAGAAAACATGGAGGTGACGGGTCCGGTAAAAGTCAGGCCCTGGGCTGCATCGAGTACACCGGATACTGATTTTGTCGTCCGCTTAATTGATGTGCATCCAGATGCTCGGCATACAATTTGACAGACGGAATCATTCGGGCCCGATTTCGGAATGTCTCGGAAGGAGAAAAGCCCAGCCTGATCAAACCGGGAAAAGCATATCTCGACGAAATCGATCTGTGGTCCACAAGCAATGTATTTAACTCCGCTTGGATGTTACAAGCAGCCATTTTCCACGTTGGGATCGAAATCCCAATACCGGGTTTGATATCGGCGCCGGGCAAAGAGATGATGCTCAAACAGCATTGCAAACCATTTTGCATGACAAGCAGCACCCGTCTGCCATTATTCTCCCTGTGATTCCCTAGAAACTGACCTGATGTAAATACCTTCAGAGGCTGATATGCTCTGAAGGTATGTTTCTAGCGGTCGGTTACCACGATATATGCGGCTTTCACCGGACCATGGACACCGACAACAAGGTCCATTTCAATATCGGCTGAGTTGCTCGGTCCCGTCACATAGTTGATGCATGACGGTGTGACTTTGCCGTCTGTGATCATCCGGCTTGCCTGTGTCATCCTCGGGACGATCGAGCTCTTTGGAACGATCGCAATGTATGTCGTTGGCAGGAGGCTCACCGAGCGTCCTTTATCTTTCGAGCTGAAAAGGACGACTGTTCCGGATTCCGCAAGCGTGACCTCGCTGAATGTAATGCCGATGTTCGCCTGTTCCGCCCGCAGAATATTTTCTCTGCCGGCTGCCGCATTCCACTCCCATACTTGTGTGCCTTCATTCGGCCATCTGTCTGTTAAAAGGCTTGACAGTCCGTATTCTTGAAAACGCTCGTCTTTCGGAACAATCACAGGGCCGCCTCCGAATCGTGATGCTTGATCATAAAGGGCCTCATACAGGCCGAGAGTATCTGTTTCAAGCAGTTCCGTATGAATCTTCCGGCAATGCTCCTTTAAGACGCCGAGAAGCTGATCCTGTGTAAAGCCTTGATACACACGGTGCTGCGGCTGATGTGCGTAATCGGGGACAGAGACGCCGGCTGTCCGCCTGCTGCGGCCTAGCCGTTCCGCAATCCGGTTTAAAAAGCTGTCCTTGTTTTGAATCGTTCCGTTTGTCATCTGTCTTCCCCCTTCTGTCTGTCCTGGAACCAGTCGCGGAACCTGGATCGGTTCGGCGCAGGAAAGTCGCGGATTTGCGTCCATTGCTTCAGCGGTCCCGGACCCTTCGTAATGTTTTCGCCTTCTTGAAACGGCTTCATCGCCGCCGGCGCCCATTTTGAGCCCATTTTATAAAGCGATGGCGTCGATGTTCCGAGACCGAACGCTTTCATCGCCAGCTTTTCGGAAATCGGTGCGCGCCCTTCTTTTTCGACGATCCGCTGCCGGTGCTTTAACAGCAGCTCATGAAGCGGAATTTTGACAGGACAGGCTTCAGAGCAGGCCGCACATAATGATGATGCATAAGGAAGTTCTTTGTAATCGTCGTATCCGCCGAGAAGCGGGGAGAGCACCGCTCCGATCGGCCCGGAATAAATCGAGCCGTAGGAATGTCCGCCGACATGGCGGTAGACCGGGCAGACATTGATGCAGGCCGCACAGCGGATGCATTGGAGAACGGATTGAAAGTCGGTCCCGAGAATTTTCGAACGCCCGTTGTCGACGATCACGAGGTGGAATTCCTCCGGCCCGTCCGCTTCGTCCGGCAGCTTCGGCCCCGTCAATGCTGTGATATAGCTTGTCAGCCTTTGACCGACCGCGCTTCTCGTCAGCATTCCGACAAGCACTTCAAACTCGTCAAATGACGGGACGATTCGCTCCATCCCCATCACGGTAATCTGCGTTTTCGGAATGGTCGTCACGAGGCGTCCGTTCCCTTCGTTTGTGACAAGGCTGACAGACCCTGTATCGGCAATCGCAAAATTGCAGCCCGTGATGCCGATGTCCGCCTCCAGGAATTTTTTTCTGAGAACGGCCCGCGCGTGCATGACAAGCTCCTCAGGCTTTTCCGTTTTGCGGTAGTCGATCCGCTCTTTAAAGACATCGCGGATCTGCTCTTTATTTTTATGGAGCGCAGGTGCAACGATATGGGACGGTGGATCATGGTCGTCAATCTGAAGGATGTACTCTCCCAAATCGGTTTCCACCACTTCGCAGCCTTCGCTTTCAAGCGCTTCATTCATATTGATTTCTTCCGTGACCATCGATTTTGACTTGACGATTTTTTTGCCGTTTTTCTTTTTCACGACTTCGCGGATGTAGCCTGTCGCTTCCTCGGCCGTCTCGGCAAAGAAAACGTGTCCGCCTTTTTTGGCGACGTTGTCGGCGAGCTGCTCAAGATAATAGTCTAGGTTTTCCAGCACGTGCTGCCTGATTTCTTCGGCAAGCGACCGCCATTCTTCCCAGTTTCCGAGCTCTTCTGCCGCCTCAAGCCGCCGTGCTCTTAACCGTTCCTGGGCGCTTGAGACGGCCCCCCTCATAAACGTATTATCAAGCCCATCTGATACGCGTTCTTTAAATGTTTCCGTTCCGATCTTCATTGCCATGACCAATGTCCCCCTCTATCTGTGAAATGACCGGATATCTGTTATCTGCTGTTTAAAACCTCTGCAATGTGCATGACTTCGATCGGCTTATTCTTTCTGCCGATCCGCCCTCCGATATTCATCAGACAGCCGCAGTCGGCCCCGATCAACACCTCCGCACCCGCATCTTCGACACAAGCCACTTTTTCATCAACCATCTGCTCTGATATTTGCGACATTTTCACCGAAAAAGTACCGCCAAATCCGCAGCAGTCATGTTGGCGCGGCAGCGGTGTAAATTCAAGCCCTTTCACATTCTGTAACAGCTTCATCGGCGCGTCCTTAACGCCCAAAAGCCTTGTCATATGGCATGATGTGTGATAAGTCGCCTTTTTCTCTAATCTCGCCCCCACGTCGTTGATTTTCAAAACATTGACGATAAAATCTGTCAGCTCATACGTTTTATCAGCAAGCCGCTGCGCCTTTTCCGCCCATAGAGGCTCATCCTGGAACAGGTGCGGATATTCCTTAAACATGAAAGCGCATGATCCCGAAGGGCTGACGACATATTCAGCATCATCAAATGTTTCAATCATCCGCCTCATCGCTTTTTTGGAGTCTTTGACATAGCCGCTGTTGTAAGCCGGCTGCCCGCAGCAGATCTGCCCTTCAGGAAAATCGACTTCACACCCGAGCCGCTCCAGCAGTTCAACGGTTGCTTTTCCGACATTCGTCTGAAACATGTCAACCAAACACGTGATAAACAGTGAAACTTTCATCTTGATCCCCTCTCCAGACCTCATTTATCAGGTCATCTGATGACTTGGGTAAAAAACCCTCTTTCTTCATCTTACAACTTGTGAACATTTTTTGAAAGGGGTTTCTTATTCGTTATCATAGAGGGCCTATCCATGAAAAGCAGGCTTCTGCCTGCTTTCAAATACCTGATTCGTCGGCCTGTTTTGTTTCTTCAAAGTAGGCGGAGAGCACCTTTTCGACGTTTGTCAGATGGTTGAGCATCGCCTGTTCCGCTTTTTCGCCGTCCTTTTCTTTTACGGCTTCGTAGATAGCCTCGTGCTCTTCATAAAGGCGCTTTACAGATGTTTTTTTGGAAAACAGCCAGATTTTGCGCGTTTCTCTCATCGTTTCGATCAAAAGGGATGATACATGATTCATCAAGCCTTTCAGGAGATCGTTTTGCGATGCACCGGCAAGCGCCAAATGAAAGGCAAAATCCGCTTTTTCGCCGAGTTCGTCGTTGCCGTCGGCCAGCTTCATATCCTCGAGCGCCGTGCGCATATTTTCCAGATCCTCTTCCGTGCGTTTTTGCGCCGCACCGGAAACAACGCCGATTTCCAGAATTTTGCGGACTTCAAGAAGCTCTGCGACATCCTTCTTTTTCATCAGCAGTGCGGCAGAAAGAGGGATCGAAATCTGTTCAGGTTCAAACCTTTTCACATAGGTGCCTTCCCCCTGTCTCATCTCTACCATTCCCATCGCTTTTAAGGCTGACAGCGCTTCCCTGACGGCCGAACGGCTGACTTGAAAGCTGTCGGCGAGCGACTGAACGGAATCTAGCTGATCACCCGGCTGGAGCTCCCCGTTTTTGATCGATTCAAGAAGGGCTTCCGCCACTTCTTCGTATATTTTTTTCGTCTTGATTTGCTTGTATTTCAATTTCTTCACCTCGTAGACAGACTGGGCATGATGCGTCATTTTTCTTATTATACCGTTCTTTGCGTCCGGAACATATAGCTTGGGCGCCATGCAAAAAAAAAGATTGTAATTTTGAAGATTCAGAAATATAATGCTAAATGATTGGTCTTGTCATCATGTCATCAGATGACTAAAACAAAGGGGGAATAAAAATGGGATGGACACAAGAGTATACACCCTTGGGAAACAGTTTGCTGCTGTCTTCACTTGCGGCGCTTATCCCGATTTTGTATTTTTTCTGGGCTTTGGCCGTCAAACGAATGAAGGGGCATATGGCCGGCTTGACGACCTTGCTGATCGCATTGGCGCTGGCCGTTTTCGTTTACGGCATGCCTGCGGAGAAAGCGGTCATGTCGGCGTCACAGGGCGCAGTTTATGGACTTTTGCCGATCGGCTGGATCATCATCACATCTGTTTTTTTGTACAAGCTGACCGTTAAAAGCGGGCAATTTGAAATCATTCGGCACTCGGTGCTCTCGATTACAGATGACCGTCGTTTGCAAGCACTTTTGATAGCGTTTTCATTCGGCGCGTTTTTAGAAGGGGCGGCAGGTTTTGGAGCGCCGGTCGCCATTTCGGCGGCACTGCTAGCAGGTCTCGGTTTCAATCCTTTATATGCGGCAGGCCTCTGTTTAATCGCCAATACGGCGCCTGTGGCCTTCGGCGCGATTGGCATACCGATTATTGCGGTGGAGGGTCCGACCGGCATTCCGGCGATGGACATTTCAAAAATGGTCGGGCGCCAGCTTCCGTTTTTATCTGTTTTTATTCCGTTTTATTTGATCGTGATCATGAGCGGATTTCGCAGATCTTTTGAAGTGCTGCCGGCGATTTTCGTGTCGGGCGTTTCGTTTGCGGTAACCCAATATCTCAGCTCAAACTTCCTGGGACCGGAGCTCCCGGATATTTTGTCGGCGATCGTTTCGCTTATCGCCCTTGCCGTGTTCTTAAAGTTTTGGAAGCCGAAAACGCCATTCAAATTTCCGCACGAGAAGGAAGCGGCGGCTGCCGCAGAATCGCAGTCAAGAGATCAGGCGGCTGCCTATTCACCGGGGCAAATTTTCAAGGCATGGACACCGTTTTTATTGTTGACCGCCATGGTTTCCCTTTGGGGGATTCCTTCCGTGAAGCAGGCGCTCGTCGGGCATTATCAAGGGGCAAATCCAGTGCTGCTGCTTTTAAATGAAATCGGCGGACGGCTGTCATTCGCACCAGGTGTGCCTTTCCTGCACAATCAAATCATCGGCTCATCCGGAGAGCCGATTGAGGCTCTTTTTAAACTTGAACTGCTCGGATCGGCGGGTACGGCGATTCTGCTTGCGGCCGTGCTGGCAAAGTTTGTGCTTGCAATCACCTGGAAAGACTGGGGGCAGGTGTTTGCCGAAACGCTGACAGAGCTTGGCAAGCCCGTTTTGACGATCGCTTCCGTCGTGGGCTTCGCCTATGTCACCAATTCTTCCGGGATGAGCACAACGCTCGGCATGTCACTGGCGATGACGGGTGCGATGTTTTCGTTTTTCTCTCCCGTGCTCGGCTGGCTCGGGGTCTTCATCACAGGCTCGGATACTTCAGCGAACCTGTTGTTTGGCAGTCTGCAAAAAGTCACCGCAACATCGGTCGGAATGGAGCCCGTCCTGGCGGTGGCGGCCAATTCCTCAGGAGGTGTCACCGGAAAAATGATATCCCCGCAATCGATTGCGGTTGCCTGCGCGGCTGTCGGACTCGCGGGAAAAGAATCCGATCTGCTCCGCTTTACATTGAAGCACAGCTTATTTCTCTTGTTCCTTGTCTGTATCATCACATTTTTGCAGCATCATCTGTTTTCCTGGATGATCCCGTAAAAAAAGGCCGCCGGCATTGCCGGACGGCCTCTATTCATAGCGTTTTCTCACGGATGAAGGCAAGATGTTGAGCTGATCTCTGTATTTGGCGACCGTTCGCCGGGAGATGACGATGCCGTGCTGTTCTTTGAGCAGGTCAGCCAGCTTTTGGTCAGAAAGCGGTTTCATTTTATTTTCCTCTTCGATCAGACGACGGAGCTGCACTTTGACCGTATGGCTTGACGTATGGCCGTCTGAGACATCCTTCACTTTTGCCGAAAAAAACCGTTTCAGTTCACAGAGCTCATACGGTGTCTGCACAAATTTCCCTTTCACCGCCCGGCTCACCGTGGATTCATGAATGCCGAGGACATCGGCGACATCCTTTAATGTCAAGGGCTGTATCTTTTCTTTCCCTTTGAGAAAATAATCTTTTTGACGAACGAGGATCTCCCCCATCACCCTTTTCATCGTTTCCCTTCTTTGCCTGAGGGCATGATCAAGCCATTTCCACTGACTGTATTTGTCTGATAAAAAAGCGGCTGTATCATCATTGGTCCGTGCTTTGAGCATTGGCTCGTAAAATGAATTAAGCTGGATGTCCGGAAACGAGCGGCTGCTGAGCTCCAAACTCAATGCTCCGTCCTGAATGTAAATGATCACATCAGGCTCAATATAGACGTTCCGCTCCTCAGCTTCGTAAAGCAAACCGGGCCTCGGAGACAGTTCTGCGACAAGATCCTGAATATCCTGAAGCTGTGAAAGGGAAAGGCCCGTTCTCGCGGAAAGCTCCTTCCATGCCTTTTTGGCAAAAAGTTCGAAATAGCCGGAAATGACGTTCTCAGCATCCGCCGTCTGCCTTGGGAGGCGCCTTAATTGAATGAGAATGCATTCCTTTAAAGAACGCGCTCCGACTCCGGCCGGTTCAAGTGTCTGCAGCTTCGCCAGAACGGTTTCCACTTCCTCTCCGGGCACAGACAGGGCGGAGGCGATAAAGGTAAGCTGTTCATTGACATACCCGTTTGAATCAAGCGATTCAACCAAGTAGCCGAAAATGCGCTTTTCCCGGTCTGACAATTGCAAGTCGAGCGCCTGCCGCTTTAACGCGCCTTGCAAATCCTCATGCGCCGTCCCGGAGTCTCGTTGTAATTGGTGATTGGTTTTATGGTAAAATGATCGGGGAATATCGGTGTCTTTCCGTTCGATAAGAGGGTTTTCCAGTGAGAGCTCATCAAGCCGGCTGTTTAGTTCAGCCGAGGAATACTGCAGCAATTGAATGGCTTGTGTAAGCCCCTGTGTCAAATGAAGTTTTACCGTTTGCTGCTGCTGTACATGCAATTTCATCATCTTCTCCCCCTCCCACTTATAGTTTACACGATCGGTTCCGTACCGTATAGACATAAAAAGGAGTGTTTTCATTGACAGAACTTTTTTCAGTACCGTATTTTATCGAAAACTTTAAAACCCATATTGAAATGAACCCGAATGAGGATAAGATCCATGCGATGAACAGCTATTACCGCTCGGTCGTTTCAACACTTGTGCAGGATCAGCTGACAAAAAACGCCGTTGTCTTAAAACGGATTCAGCATTTGGATGAAGCCTATAACAAGGTAAAGCGCGGAGAAGCATAATGGGGAAAGCCGTCTGTTACACATGAACAGGCGGCTTTTCTATTTCCGATTCGTTTTTCTGAATCAGCTCTGTGTTCGGGATGTGTTTCATCCATGTATTGTAATAGTTCGCGTTTTTCCCGTAAGAGTTGTCGATGACGACGTTTTGCTTGTCCAGGAGGCACGATAAAATATGGCCGTGCAGCCTTGATGTGATGACTGATTCATAGCGGCTGAAAAAACGGACCGATTTGCTGACGAGGCTGTCGGAATAGCGTCTCCAATAAGAAGCAATCGGCAGCGGATTGCCCGCTTTTTTGTTGAGAATATTTAATGTTTGCAGCCGTTTGATCCCCCGCTTGTCACGGTCTGATAAAATCACGTTCCAGTCATACGTGTCAGGCTCTCCCGCCGTTTGTAAGCTGCTGTTTGCTTCTTTATCCGTTCTGATCAACCGCAGCACAGATGCCGACGGCTTTTCAGAAGGGGCGATCGGCCAGAGCTGATGGGCCATATCCGGCATCATTCTGAGATTCTTGATGCCGAAGTGCTCAGCCGCAAATTGGAATGACGCCGTTTCCCTGGCGAATAAGTGGAGGTCGGGATGCGGTGTTAAAATGTCCCGCGTCCGTTTGATGTTTTCTTCCTTTTCGTAATAAATAGACTGCGGCAGAATCACGATCCGGTTGTCCGGATAGTGCTCGATAACCCGCTCCCTGAATTGCTGAAAGTGGGGGTACAAATCGCCGAAGTTGCCGCCGCCTTGGCAGACAATGATCGCATGCTTGGGAATTTTACGGCCGCAGGCGAAGTTTTCTGCGTTCCATCTTTCGCGAACCTGAATCCCGTACGCTTGAAAAAAAGCTTCCGTTCCTTTCATGATCAATAAGTCGCCAACATTCCCGTAAAGCGGGTAGTCCAAATAAACGACTTCCGAGTGCCTCGGAATGACATCCAAAATGTCGGCCAGCTTATCTTTCAAGCTGTCCATGGAATATGTAATCGCCATGATTAGCACCTCATTTGTATTTGATCCGGTCGATCAGAAGCTGAATGATCCGGTCTTGTTCCTCATGTGTCAGATTTGAGCCTGACGGCAGACAAAGCCCTCTGCGGAATAAATCGTCGCTGACAGATTCGCTTTCATCATGCGGATAATAGGAAGCGCCATGAAAAAGCGGCTGTTGGTGCAGCGGTTTCCATAACGGGCGCGCTTCAATATTTTCAGCGGCCAGCTGTTCGATGAGCTCCGCTGGTGATGTTTGAATTTTCTTTTCATCAAATGTCAATGTCGTCAGCCAGCGGTTTGACATGCCGAGCTCAGGCATGAAGTCTACACCGTCCATCTCAGAGAGCGCCTCCTGATAGCGCTTGAAAACGGCGCGTCTGGCGTTCACTCTGTCATCCAATACGGCGAGCTGGGCGATGCCGATTCCGGCAAGCACATTGCTCATCCGGTAATTGTAGCCCGCTTTTTCATGCTGGTAATGGATCGCCTTCTCCCGGGCCTGAGTAGCTAAAAAGCGCGCTTTTGCCAAAGCGTCTTCGTCATCGCTGACAAGCATCCCGCCGCCCGAGGTCGTGATGATCTTATTGCCGTTGAACGAGTATATGCCAAAGCGGCCAAATGTTCCGCTCTTTCTTCCTTGATACTCTGATCCGAGGGATTCTGCCGCATCTTCAATGACGGGCACCGCATATTTGTCGCAAATGGCGATGATTTCGTCCATTTTGGCGCTCTGACCGTATAGATTGACAACGATGACGGCTTTCGGAAGATTTCTCGTACGCTCCGCCTCATCAAGGGCGCGATCCAGCGCTATAGGCGACATGTTCCATGTGTCTCTTTCGGAATCGATAAACACCGGCTCGGCCTGCTCATACAAAATCGGGTTGGCGCTGGCGACAAATGTAAAAGAAGAACAAAATACGGTATCGCCCTTTCCGACTCCCAATAACTTGAGCGCAAGGTGAATCGCGGCCGTACCCGAGCTGACCGCTGCAGCCCCGGCCGTACCCGCATAAGCGGCAAGTTTTTCTTCAAATTGATCGACGAGGGGGCCAAGCGGCGCGATCCAGTTTGTCCGAAACGCTTCGGCGACATAGCGCTCTTCTTCCCCGCCCATATGCGGCGGCGATAAATAAATTCGCTTGTTCTGACTCATATTTTTCACCCTTTTTACAACTGTGATTTGATTGCTCTTGCAGGAACACCGACTGCTGTTGAATCATCAGGAATATCGTCAATCACCGCAGCGCCGGCTCCCGTCACGCTTCTCCGCCCGAGCCTTTTTCCAGGAATGACGACCGTTCCCGCTCCGACATGCGCCTCATCCATAACGGTTACGCCTCCGGTCAAAATCGTTCCCGGTGAAAGGTGGACATAGTCGCCAATTCGATTGTCATGTTCGACGATCGCACCGGTATTGATAATGCTGTGCATCCCGATATGGGCGTCAGCTTGGATGACGCTTTTCGCCATCACAACCGTTCCGTTTTCAATTCGGGCCGAGCTGCTGATGACAGCAGACGGGTGAACGAGCACCGCATACCGCTCCAGCGGAAGGCCGAGGCTTTCAAATAGCTTTTTTCTCACTTCATTTCTGCCGACAGCTATGATAAATTTCGCATCCGGAAAGAAGCGCAGCATCTCGCCTGTCGCATGTGCAGATCCATAATACAAGCCGTTTTTACGAGCAAGCGACTCGAACCGGTCATCGAGAATGCCGGCAAGCGACAGATCCGGACACTCTTCAACGATGTCCTTGATGACCTTTCCGTGGCCGCCGGCTCCGATAATCACGATTGCTTGCATCAGGCATTCCTTCTTCCTGTGAATTTTTCCGCCGTCACATGGCGGTCCTGGCTGACGCCTTCAGATTTCAGCACTTTGCCGACGGTCAGCAAAAGGATTTTCAGATCAAGCAAAAAAGACCGGTGATCCACATACCAGACATCGAGCTCAAATTTTTCTTCCCATGTCACTTTGTTTCTGCCGTTGATTTGCGCCCAGCCTGTGATGCCCGGTCTGACTTCGTGCCGTCTCCACTGCCTTTTTGTATAAAGGGGAATATACTCCATCAAAAGCGGACGGGGCCCGACAAGACTGAGATCGCCTTTGATGACATTGATCAGCTGCGGCAGTTCATCCAGGCTCGTTTTTCTGATCAGCCTGCCCGTTTTTGTCAGCCGGATTTCGTCGCTGAGCAGGTTTCCCGCTTCATCCCTTTCATCAGTCATCGTCCTGAACTTATATAATGTAAAAGGTTCGCCGTTCAGTCCCGGACGGGTTTGGCGAAATAAGACAGGCGAGCCGATTTTCCACCTGATGAGACAAGCTGTGAAAAGCATGGCCGGACTGAGAGCAATCAGCAAAATGACCGCGCATACAAGATCGAAAAAACGTTTCGCTTTCATGAAACCGCACCCCTTTCGTTTATTTAAAAAATCCCTTCTGAAAAGGGATCGATGCCGAAGCCCGAAATGCCTGCAGCTTGGCTGACAAGGCATGGCGTTCTTCTTTCGTACACATGACAAAATAGGCAAACAACACATACGCTCCGGATGCCGCAAGCGCCGTCATGATCAGGGAAAGCAGGCTGTCGATCGAAAAAAAGAACTGCATGGCAAACAGCACGCCCAATGTAAAGGAAGCTCCGGCAAGCGGCGCGTAAATCCCTCTATAGAAAACCCGTTTTCTCTCGCCTGTGATGATCGATGCGTAAATCGGCGTGAAGACAACGTTTTTCAGCATTAAGGCAACAGCTCCGGAAATTGCAATCCCGTAAAGCCCAAGGCCTGCAGGACCGCTCAAAACAATAGCCAAGAGCAAGTTGCAGCCTCCGAAGGCGACCGTTGTCAAAGCCGGCGTTTTCAGTTTGTTGTAAGCTGTGAAAATGTAAAAAAGCGGCGCCGGGCTTAATGAAACAACCAAGTATCCGGCATGTATCAATAACAGCCATTTTAAATGCTCGAATGAAGGGCCGAGCCAAAGCGTAAGAAACGGACCGGCAAGCCCGCCCAAGAGCGCCGCCGGCAAAGCGAGCAGAATTCCGTTAAACCTGACGGCCTGATTGGCGTAGCGGACAAGCCCTTTTTTGTCGCCTTTTGAATAATAAAGCGTAATCGTCGGTGAAAAAACGGCGGCGAGCGTGCCTGACATCGTCCGTATTAACAGCGGAAACTGTATGATCGCCGCATACATCCCGGACGCTGAAACGCCCAGCATAACATTGGCGACCATCAAGTCGATTTGCAGAAAAAGCAGCACACCGATCTGGCTGACAGAGCTCCATCCCCCAGCCTGCAGCAGCTTCTTGCATTTTTTCAGCGACATATCCTTGACGCGAAACCTATACCACGGAATTAATTTTTTAAAAAACAGAATCGATAAAATGGACGCCGAGACTGCAGCGATCAGAGTCGCAAGCTGAATGTGCCAGATTTTCGGCGCAAACCATGAGAAAATGCACAGTACGCTCACAACGCGGATGAGCATTTGGACGGCCTGGATCGAGCTCGTGATATAGATTTTATTGGCGAAGAACGGCCCGGCGGCAAACCCCGACATGAAAAAGGTGAGTAAAAATAGCATGCTGCCGATCAACAGGGCGATTTGCACATCTCCCAGGAGGCTGGCGGGCACGCGGATGATCTTGTCGACAAAAAACACTGTTCCGGAGAGCGGCACAAGCAAGACAAGGGCAAGGACTAGCGATGACACAATGTAAGTATTCATATAGCCCCGCGCTTCAGCGAGCGCCCCCCTGTGGGCATGAATCGAAAAAAAGCGGACAACGACCGCGCTCAGGGCGACCGTGATAATCGAAAAATAATTGATCATATTTTGCGTTAAATTAACGAAACCGAATGCCTCCACCCCGAGGTTTTTGATCACAAACGGAGTCAGCCACATTGAAAACAGCACGGATAACACAAAGTACGCCATATTGGCGCCGAGATTCAAGAAAAAGGTCTTATTCAAAAGGCTCATCCCTTACTGGGCAGATTTCGTTTAAAAAACAGTTCGAGCAGGAACGGAACGTTCAGCTTGCACAACAGCAAGACGAGACGTTGACCGATTAAGAGCTTTTCATTGCGAATGGACGTTGATTTGATACATGACTGCACCATCCGATAAGAGAGGATGTCTTTAATATGACGCCTCACCTGCTTTGAAGGCTTCGGTTCGGCGCAGGCATTGGCCAGAAGCATCGGAATCTGGTGCTTGCACATGTATGTTTGCAGATCGTCAGCACATTCATCCAGCAGCTCAAAAGTCTCGTAAAACCTCTTTTTCGCCCGAAATTGCCTTTTCAGGCTTTCATCCATATACGGTTTATAAGGGATCTCCGTCAGGCTTTGCGGATTCGATCTGTACATGTAATAGCCTTCATCGATCGCCTTCACCCGTTTGGCGGCATAAAAAGCATAAAGATTAAACGGCGAATCTTCTGCAAAGCGAATATCTTCATAAAAATACAGCTCGTTTTCTTTCAGCATGCGGCGCTTGTACAGATTCCGCCACACATACCAGATAAACTGGGTTTCGTGCGCCTTTTTCAGCGCGCGTTTAATATCCCAGCTTAAAAGCAGGCGTCCTGCCGGCAATGAAGGCGGAAAATAGGCTTGCTCCTTGCCGTAGCATTTATGATAACCGCACATCACGATATCAAGATCATCTTCCTTGGCGGCCGCGTACATGTTTTCAAACATCTCCGCCGCGACATAGTCATCTCCGTCGACAAACCCGACATAGTCACCCGTCGCCGCCTGGAGACCCGCATTTCTTGCTGAACTGAGCCCCCCGTTCTTTTTGTGGATCACTTTGACTCTGGCGTCCTGTCCGCAATATCGTCTCGCGATCTCACCCGATCTATCGGGAGATCCGTCATCGACGAGGATGATTTCAATATTCTTCAGCGTCTGTCTGAGCAATGAATTGACACATTCTTCGATATAATCTTCGACATTGTACATTGGAACAATGATACTGACATATGGCCTCATTTGATATCACCTATGATTTTTTGTCTTAGATTGATAAAATAATGGTCCCTTGACGGTGGTTCTTGATACGATGAATCGTTTTTGATCAATTCTTCAATCGCGCGGAGGACCTCCCCTGTGTTCGGATTCTCCACAAGCTTCATGAACGGAACATGTTGCAGCCAGCGGAACCCTTCAACAACCTTATGGTCAAACGAACGGATCACAACACAAGGAGTTCCTGTAATCGCGCAAAAGATCATGCCGTGGAGCCGGTCTGTGACGACTACCTCTGCGCCTCTCAGCCGATTCCAAAGCTGATTGAGCTCCTTTTCGCGCGAGACGCGGCTGACCCGTTTGCCGATCGTCGTCGTAAACGTTTTAGCCTCCCCATACTCGTCGCGAACAGCCGAAAGGAGCGTTTTCCGCTCTTCCGGTTTGAGAAAGCTCTCCTTATCTTCCCGCAAACAAACGAATACACCGTCCCGTTCAGTTTGCTGCTCTTTTTTTAAATAGAGCACCATATCGGGCTGCTTCAAAATCGTTTGCTTTGAAAAATGCCGTTTCATAAATTGATAGGTTGTCTCATCGCGCGCCATCATCAGGAGGCGCGGATGGGCATTATAGATCTTTTTCGCCCTCTTCAATTCCCTTTGACCGTAAGGCGTTTCAGAAAAATGGGCAGTGGCCGGCAGCTGAACGATTTTATAATGCTTAAACTTCTTCATGATGAAGCGCCTTGTCCATTCCTCATGTCTGTATAAATCGCCCATATTGCCGCCGCCGATGATGAACACCATATCCTCGGGATGACGGATGCGCCTCAGCGCTTTGGCGTGTTTATAAATCTCATTGATGCCAATCTCAATGACTTCAAAATCGGCAAACTCGTTTTCTACGAATGTCCTGCTTGCCAGGGCAATGGCATGATCGCCCAAATTATCATGGGAAGGAATTAAAGTCAGAATGATTTTCTTCTTGCCTTTGTATTGCTCAAACCGCTTTAACCCCGGCGTTCCCATCATATATTCCGAAGGATATTTCACCTTCAGCAGAAGCCACTCCGCGAGATTGATTTTCCATTCCTGAAAGGTCATGTCCTCACCGCCTATTTTTTCATTCTGTACTCGATCATTTTCTGATAGATTGCTGCGAATCCATACACGGCCGGAATCAGCCGCCAGCGAACCAGCAAAAGAAGCAGCTTTTTCTTTGAATCAAAAGCCGTCAAATCGACGGCTGGTATTTTCCCTCTGAATTCGGGACACGTACAAATACGGCGGATGTTTTTATATTTCTCAGCCGAAGGGCTTTTGTTTCTGCTCTTGACTTCATTCAAAATGCTGTTGCAGCCGTGGTTGATGAGAAAGACCTGCAGTTCCTCCTTTAAAGCCGGGAGCTCCCCGCGCTTTGTCAGGCAATCCATGTTGGCTTCATAAAGGGCAAGCCCGTCGTCAAACAGCCCCGCCTGATACTTTTGGACAATCGAAGACAGGTGAACCCTGTAATGATAAAGCGGCTGTTCCACAAACACCGCAGCATTCGCATAGAGCAGGCATCTAAAGCTGAAATATTGATCTTCGATATTTTCAAGTTCGTCCCGAAGCGGAAAAACGAGCTGATGCTGTTCAATCAGCCTCCGTCTGTAAAGTTTATTCCAGGAAAAACCGCTCACTTTCCCCCTCAGGAGATCTTTGATGAAGGCATCCTTCGGCTTTCCTGCGTATGTTTTGGCGATTTCGGGATAGACCGTTTTCTCCGTATCCTGAATGTCTACCGCGTAATCGCAGATGACGAGATCGGCGTCTTCGGCTTGTGCTTTTTCATACATGGACCGGCAATAGTCCGCTTCAATCCAGTCATCCGAATCGATGAAAGCCAAGTACTCCCCTGCTGCCGCTTCAATGCCTTTATTCCGGACAGCGCCGAGGCCTTGATTTTCCTGAACGATCGTTTTGATGCGGCTGTCTTTTTTGGCAAAGTGGTCGATAATCTTCTGGCTTCCATCCGTCGAACCGTCATTGACGATAATGATTTCAATGTTTTTTAAGGTCTGGCTGACCAGCGATTGTAAACAATTCGGCAAAAAAGCTTCTGTATTATATACTGCGACCAGTAGACTAACTGCTGGATTTTCCAATATGATTACTCCTTTGTCGACATTTTTCACAAGACGGAATCAATCCGCCCGGCCTGATCTACTATCGCTCACCGTTCAAAGATCGTTCTGTACGGGAGCACCGAAGAATCGAACGGCATGAGCATAAAACTGTATAAGAAATAACAGATCAAAATCAAAACATAAAGAAGCGCATTCGATTTCGGCTCAAAAATCCGCACAAAATATGGAACGAGAATCAGCTGATAAAGGCCAAAGTAAATGTTGAACCTCGCAAAAATGACATCCTTTGTCGCCAAAATCCCGAACAATAATCCGATCAGACAAAGGTTGACGATATAATCGATCTCAGGCCAGTGCTTTCGCAGCTGCTCCCTGCAGATGAAAGCGAGCACGAGCGGGAGAAGAAGAACGATGATTTTAATCGCGTTCATCCCGTTTGTGTTTCTCATCAGCCACTCTTCATAGTGTCCGTAGGAGCTGTTTTCCAGAACGACGAGGAATACGGAAAGAAATTTTTGATATAAAAAAGTCCCCGCCAAAAACAGAAGAGTCAGACAGCCGAGAACAGGCGACCACGCTTTTCTTCTGACAATGAAATAGACCGGAATCATGATCAATGCCGAAGAATGAAAGAGCGAGCAGATCAGCACGATCATGGTATAGCGGAGCCAGTTTCCCCTGATCAGATATTTGACCGCCCAAAACAGAACGGCTGCGACCATATACTGGCGGATGCCATTAAATGAGGCATAGTAGTAAAACATGCCGATGAATAAAAACATGCCCAGTTCAAACGGCCGTGCGTATACATAAAGCGTCCGGACGATCAAAATGTAGGTGATCGCGCCCACAGTGACAAACATGATCTGCGGGTCGTCCGTGATCTTATTCAAGATCCATAAAAGCGCTGTAAATCCGGGATCTGTCGACGCTTTGGCGGCGCCGAATCCGAAGATCTCCCCTATGCTCTTGTATTTGCCTGCCAATTCATAAAGCAGCATATACGTTTGGTAATCCGTCCCGACCTTGTATCTTAATCCGGCAACAATGATCAATGACATAAGCGGGATGATGGCAAGAATCGCATTCGGCCGATAGCCTGTCGCGAGTCTGTGATCTTCTCTGCCGTACATTTTCGCAAACCATGACCAGATAAAAACGACCCCCAAATTCAACATATAAACAGCCATGATTTACTGTCCTTCTTGAGCGGGGATCGAATAGATATTCATCAGTCTCATTAAGTTGGCCTTCGCGTCATAGCCTCTTTCCGTCAAGCTGTGCTGAATATCCGGCCAGCGCGGCTTTTCCGTCTGCACCGCGCGAACGATTTCTTCCGTCCACCGCTCAAAACCCGTTTCAAGGCTCACCCTCTGCAACAAACCGAGGCCCAAATCCGTCTCCTCCGTAATGTTGTCGGACACAACGCAAGGAAGACCTGAAGCCTGCGCTTCTACGAGAACGAGCGGCAGCCCTTCAAATAAAGAAGGCATGACGAAAACGTCAAACGTCTGCATGAGCGCCGGAATGTCTTCGACAACCCCGAGAAAATGAATATCGCCTTCCAAACCGAGACGGGCCGCTTTTTCTTCTATTTGCGGGCGCAGCGGGCCGTCTCCCGCGAAAACCGCTTGAAAGGAGATGCCCGAGTTCTTCAAATGTGCTGTGAGATCAAGCAGAAACGCGTGGTTTTTCTGCTCGAAAAACCGGCCGACATGTCCGATGACCATTGTGTTTTCCCGAATGCCGAATCTTCTTTTGATCTCCGCTTTTGCAAGGCTGTTCGTTTCTCTGAAACGGTCAAGGTCAATCCCGTTTTGCAAAAGATGAACCGCTTTGTTCCTCATCTTTTTTCCGCCGAACAAAAACCGGCCGGCATCACGGCCGCAGGCGCATAGAGCCGTAGAATAAGAGAGGATCAGGCGGCGGAATATGTGAAGCTGAACCGTATCCCACAGCCGGGGATTCGGCTTCCAGGCCGTATTATGGGAATGGCAGATCCGGACGGGAACACCGGCAAGCTTTGCCGCCAAAGCGGCGAAGCCCGTCTGAAAATCCGTGTGGGCGTGCACGGCCGAATACGGGCCTTTTTCTATTAAAATGTCCCTGACGTTTTTGATATAGGACATCAGACCGGATTGGCCGATGCTCGGCACATAATAGACGCGGCCGCCGCGGCGGATGATCTCAGGATCATAGTCACACGTTTCCTCCCGGTGGGAAATAAAATCAAATTGAACATGGCGCCGGTCTGTATGGCGGTACATGTTCATAATCATCGTCTCCGCACCGCCTCGGTTCATTCCGCTGACGATGTGAAGCACCCTTTTTGGTCTCGCGCTTCCGTCACTCATGTTTTACGACCCCTCCGCCTTCATTCATCAATCTTTTTTTATGATATTTGTTCATGACAAAAGGTGGCATGAGCCCCCTGATGATCGGTTTCAATACATATACATAGTCCGAAAGCGGCAGTTTCAGCCGTCTGCACGCCGTCAAGACAATACAGGCATTATCGATGGAATAGCTGAGCTTTCTCCTTTTAAACGCCGATTCGTCTTCCCTTACTTTGTACAAAGCTTCCTGAAGATTGTAGCCCTGAAAGCCCGCTTCAAAAAAGCGGAGCCAAAGATCGATATCTTCCATTCTCCTTGTTCGCCGGCCTACACGGTATCCTTCAAGAGCCTGGTAAGCTTCCGTGCGCATCATGATCGTCGCGTGGCAAAACGGGGTCCCCTTCGCCATGATTCTTGGTCCCGGAGAGGGCGGCATCATTCTGACGCCTCTCACACCCTCTTCATCAAAAGCGATCATCCCGCTTCCGACGACCTGATAATGGGACTGGGATTCTAAAAACGCAACCTGTTTTTCAAATCGCCTCGGCAAAGAAATGTCATCGCCGTCCTGGCGCGCGATATATGTTCCTTCCGCATACTTGAGGCAATGGTTTAACGACGACGCCAGCCGCTTGTTTTTCTCATTTCTGATCAGTTTGATTTTACCGCTGTAATGCTCGGCGTATGTCCTCGCGATCTCATAAGTCCGGTCTGTTGAAGCATCATCGCAAATAATCAGTTCCCAATTTTTATAGGTTTGGTCCAAAATGGACTCAATGCTTTCGGAAAGCATGTCTTCACAATTATAGACTCCCATAATGACAGAAACTTTCGGCTTTTGTCCGTCCGTCATCCTTTCTGCCTCCTTTCAGCTGCTTCGTTTTCCATGAAGGAAGAATAAATGCCGGCCATCTCTTTGAGCGTACGCTGCTCCGAATATGCGGCGGCCGTCCTTCTTCCCGCCTCACCCATCTGTTTTCGCAGTGCAGGCAAACGATAAAGCTGCAAGATTCTGTCGCTGAAGGTTCCGGCATCTCCTTGCGGAATCAGAAAACCGTTGACACTCTCCTGAATGACTTCCCGGTGCCCGCGGTTATCCGCTGCAACGGCTGGTTTTCCAGCGGCCATTCCTTCGAGCAGATTCATGCCGAGGCCCTCCCTGATGCTTGATGCGACAGATACATCTGCAAGCTGAATCCATTCGTGAATCTCCTTTTGAAAGCCCGCAAATATGACGGTGGAAGCGACGCCTTTTTGTTCCGCCAGATTGCGGTACATTTCTTCCATCTGCCCTTTGCCTGCAAAAACGAGCTTCAGGTTCGGTGCCCTGTCTTTTAAACATGCTGCCGTTTCGATGAGCAGCGCCTGATTTTTATTCGTGTTCAGCTCCGCCGGATAAATGAGGATAAAGTCATCTTCATTGAATCCATGTTTCCTTCTGAGCAGCATTTTTTCTTTTTCATCGACAGGATGAAACCGGTTCGTATCGACTCCGATGCCGTGGATTTTTTCCGTGCGCATCGTTTTACACAAACCTTTCGCAAGGCGGAAATCTTCTTCATTGATCGTTATCAGGCAATCGGTCAAACGAGACAGCGTTTTTTCAATCGGATAATACAGCAGCCAATTTTTGAAAGGCGCACCTTGGCAAAAATGAAAACCATGTGCCGTATAGATCACTTTTGTTCCTGTTTTTCTCTGCTTTCGGGCGGCAAGCCTGGCCAGCACCCCTCCCATCGGCGTGTGGCAGTGGACGATAGTGTAGCCATTCTCATCTATGATCCGCGAGAGATCGCGATAGGCCGCCAAATTGCTCGCTTGAAGCGGAGAGCGCTTGATATCGATATCGTATTTTTTGTCGACATAGGGAAGGGTCATCTCCCCTTTTGCCGCTACATGAACGTTCCAGCCCTGTTCCTTAAACCATTTTAAATATGGCAGGTGAAAGGCTTTAAAGTGGTAGTCAACCGTCGCGCAAAACAAAACCGTTCTTGGCATGATCATGTCCCCCTAGTGCGCTGTCACCAGCTTTTTCTCATGCTGTCCGATAGCGCTGAACAAACGCTCCCTCAGCTCGTTGTCAGGCAAATACATAAACTCTTCCATAAAGGCCTTCAACACCGTCCATTCGACATCAACCGCCTTGCCGATATGGATTTTTGGAAATACCTGTTCAGCCAGCACTTCATTTTGATTGAGCAGTTCTTCATACATTTTTTCGCCGGGGCGGATGCCGGTAAATTCGATTTTGATTTGATCAGTCGTGTAGCCTGACAGCTGTATCAGGTTTTTGGCGAGGTCGACGATTTTCACGGGCTCGCCCATGTCGAGCACAAAAATCTGTCTTCCCTTGGCAAGCGCTCCCGCTTGAATCACCAGCCTGGAGGCCTCGGGAATCGTCATGAAATACCTCGTCATATCCTTGTGTGTGACGGTGACAGGACCGCCTTTTGCGATTTGCTTTTTAAAGATCGGGATGACGCTTCCCCTGCTGCCGAGCACATTGCCGAACCGGACGGCGACAAACTTGGTTTTGCTTGTTTTGCCGAGATTCATAATCAGCATTTCCGCAAACCGTTTTGTCGCCCCCATTATATTGGCGGGGTTGACCGCTTTGTCCGACGAGATGAGGACAAACGTTTCCACACCGGTTTCATCTGCGGCTTCGGCGACATTTCTCGTCCCCAGAATATTGTTTTTGATCGCTTCTTTCGGACAATGTTCCATGAGCGGAACATGTTTGTGTGCAGCTGCATGGTAAATGACATTCGGTTTATAGCGCTCCATCAGCAAAAACATTTTTTCCCTGTCCTGAATGTCGGCAATTTCCGGATGATAACTGACATTTCGGCCGAATTTCTCTTTTAGCTCAAGCAATATCGAATGAATGCTGTTTTCTCCATGACCGACCAAAACGATCGATTTCGGCTTGAATTTGCTGATTTGCCGGCAAATTTCCGATCCGATCGAACCTCCGGCGCCCGTCACCATTACGACACGGTCCTTGACGGTATTGGAAATTTCGCTCGTGTCAAGCTGAACAGGCTCCCTTCCGAGGAGATCCTCCACTCTGACATCGCGCAGCTGACCGACAGGATGCCTGCCAAGCAAAATCTCGTCGATTTTCGGCATGACTTGCGTTTTTACACCTGTCTGCGCACAGGCTTTATACATCTCCTGCATCTGTGTGACGCTTAACGAGGGGATGGCAATGATGATTCTGTCGATATTCCATCGCCGGACGGCTTCAACAATTTGCTCTTTTCCGCCCAAAACGGGCAGACCCATGATTTCAAGCCGGTATTTTGTTTTGTCGTCATCAATGAATGCGACAGGCTTAATATTCAATTCCGGTTTCTGCAAGAGCTGTTTTGCGATCAAGCTTCCGGCTGAACCTGCTCCGATGATGAGCGCCCTTGCGGAGCCTTTACTTTCCTTGTTCACCTGTTCCCTGATGATCCGCCACATCATCCGTGAACCGCCGATCAACAGCAACTGGAAAAGCCAGCTTAAGCATAAAAGGCGCACGGGGACGGTTTGGAATATCAGCAGCTCAATTGCGATTGTCACCAGGTGTGAAAGGGTGATCGATTTTAAAAGAATGTACAATTCTCCAATGCTCGCATACTCCCACACTTTTTTATAAAGATGAAAACAATGGGCGAATAAGTGCTGGGCGGCAAGCAGAATCAACGAGGTCATCAGCAGCATTTCCGAAGGATACAAATCATATGATGGCAAAATCAGCTGATACCCGATGAAAATAGACAGCAAAACCAAGTACGAATCGAGTGCGGTAATAATGGAAAGCCTTCTCCGATATGTCAATTTCCTACCTCCTAATGTATCTTTCTAGCTTATGGGATCTTTTTAAGGTAAAATCCCATAAGCTAAAAAGATACGGGCGATTTTTAGGATCTAAAATAAGAAAGTACATACAATAAAAATGGGCATTTAACCCGTCCTCACGCCCCGCCAGCGACGACTTGCATCTAAGGCAGCTTCAAAAAACTGCCCACAACAGGGCCGAGTGCCTCCATTGATAAAGGCAAGGAGACATCGCCTGAAAGCGGCAGCGCCGCTTTCCATGTATTACATTGTTGCGTAATTATATTGACGGGCTTTTTTCACTTTCCGTCCGTTTAAGACGGCGCCAAGCAGCTCGCTTTTTGAAGAATGAAGCGCATCCCGCGACTTAATTGCGTTATCGAGCTTTGTTTTTCCGCTCAGGATGACAAGAACGCTGCCATCCACTTGATTCGCCAAAATTTGCGCGTCAGCCACCGGCAAAAGCGGAGGTGAGTCAAAGATGACCAGATCATATCGGCTGTACGCTTCTGTAAGCAGCTCTTCCATAGCCTGGGACGAGAGAAGCTCTGACGGATTCGGCGGAATCGGACCGCTTGTCAGCACATGGAGATTTTCCGCCTGGCTTTCTTGAACGACATGTTCAAGACACGTTTTTTTCATCAGAATATTCGTCATCCCCGACTGGTTGTTAAGCTCAAAGATCTTATGAATCGTCGGCTTTCTTAAATCCGCATCAATCAAAAGAACTTTTTTCTCCTGCTGTGAAAACACAACCGCCAAGTTTGAGGCGGAAAACGACTTTCCTTCTCCTGGAAGGCCGGAAGTGATGAGCAATGATTTGAACGGCTTTTCAAAAGAAGAAAACTCAATATTCGTTCGGATCGTCCGGTACTGTTCGACAATCGGGGCATTCGGCTGATGCAGGGCAACAAGTACCGACTGATATTTGCGAGAGCGTTTTTTTCTAATAGCCAAGCGGCTCACTCCTTCCCGTTTTCACGCGGATGTTCGAATCGTGATCTCCGCGGAACCGGCTTTTTTTGTGTTTCATTTGTTCAATGCTTCCCAAATAGATGAACCCGGCCTCTTTTTCCACTTGAGACGGGCGCGCTACCGTGTCGTCGATAAAATCAAGGAAGAATGCCAAGGCGATTCCGGTCATCAAAGCGGCACCGAACGCCAGCAGCATATTCAATTTGTAATTCGGCCTGACAGGACTCGGAGAATCGACGACTTCAGCCTTTGACAGCACAGTGACACGGTCGGTGTTCATGATGTTTTTGATCTCTTTTTTGAGAACGGCCGTTAAAGTGTTCGCGATTCCGGCCGCCCTTTTCTGGCTTTCATCTTGAACGCTAATATTGATAATCTCCGACTCGCTTTCAGTGCTCGTTGTAATTTTCTCGCTTAAGCTGGCCGCTGAATACGGCAAATCAAGCTCTTTTTTAACTTGTTCGAGAATCACCGGGTTTTTCAGCAGCGCCTGAAACGTTCTCGTGTATTGCAGGTTGATTTGAATATCGCTGAAAGTGGCACTTCCCTTTTTCTCATTGACTAAAATCTGTGTTGATGCCTGATAGACAGGGGTCAGCACAAAGTACTGAAAGATGCCGCAAGTCAATGTTGAACATATTGTCAAAAAAAGAATGAGAACGGTTCTTTTTCGTATAATCGCAATCAGTTCTCTAAAATTAATGTTTTCCTTCATGCTTGACTGCCTCCTCAGGAATGCCGTTTGTTAATGATTGGATTATAAAAGAAAAAATTTGAATTGAAAAATGCTGAATTTAGCTATATAGTTCTCTTTAGAGAACAAATTCGTTCGTTTTCTTTTGTTTCCTGTCGATATCTTAAATTTTTGAATTTTATAAAGAACAAATAATTTCTTATAATGAACAAGTAAGCGTTTTAAACTGAATGGCTAGGGGAAGGGGAGGAAAGAGCATGATCGGGAAAGTCATCCGAATGTACCGTAAGAGAAAAGGCTACTCCATCAACCAGCTTGCGGATATAGCAGGTGTATCAAAATCGTATTTAAGCAAAATTGAACGCGGAGTTCACAGAAACCCGTCCGTTGAATTTCTTAAAAAAATCTCCCGGGCGCTGAAAGTTGATTTAAAGGAGCTGTTCGATACCGAAGTCATCCTTTACCGGCGGGCTGAGCATGAAGATGAGTGGAGAACCCATTTGGTGCAGGCCGTACAAGCTGGTATGAATCAGGAGGAACTGTTTCAATTTACACACCGCCTCAAACAAAAAAAGAAAGAGCGGCACCTTTACCGAAACAGGGAGCTGACACAGGCCAACATTGACGAATGGAGAGCCCTTATGCTTGAAGCGAAAGAAATGGGACTGACCGTTCAGGAGATTGAGAATTTCCTCATGAGGACAAGAAACCATTAGTTTACAGCACTCATTCATGTTTAAGAGCTTTTGACTTTAAACCCTTCATACAGATGCTTTAGTTGGCGCAGCAATCAGTCAATCCAAATCAAATCTGCTAAAAATTCCGAATTGTCATATTTATATAATGTTCCCATCAACCGAATGACATACGTCTTTAGCTCCGTTTTCACATGTTTGTCTTATTTACTCAGATGGCGGTCTTTAACCACTCAGTGCTTAAAGACTTTTTGCTCATGTTCATATATAAAGGAAGAAACTCGGATCAAGAGGCTCCTCCCTTTCGGCTCAATGCGCCAAATGCCGGATATAAAGTGACCTTTGTCACCTGACGATTCCTTTGACAGAGGGCGATGCTTTTTTGTTGTGCCGACTGCGGTGAATCTATTAGAATGAAGAAAATGGAAAGCAGGTGATGAATAGATGAAAGTATTAGTGATGGCGTTTCATCCGGATATGGAACAGTCGATTGTGAACAAAGCCTTGGCGAAAGGGCTGCAAGACGAACCGGTTGTTACTTTCCGCGATATGTACAAGGAATATCCAGACGAGATGATCGACGTGGAAAAAGAACAACGTCTCTGTGAAGAACACGACCGGATCGTATTTCAATTTCCTCTTTATTGGTACAGTTCACCACCGTTATTAAAAAAATGGCTGGATCATGTCCTGCTTTACGGCTGGGCTTATGGAACAAACGGGACTGCGCTTCGCGGCAAGGAATTCATGGTCGCAATTTCCGCGGGGGCTCCTGAAGAAGCCTATCAGGCAGGAGGTTCGAACCACTACTCCATCAGCGAACTGTTACGCCCTTTTCAGGCGACAAGCAATTTTATCAGCGCAACCTATCTTCCGCCGTACGTGTTTTACGGAGCCGGTTCAACCGGTGAAAGCGAGCTCGCCGAAAGCGCGAAAACATACAGAGATCATCTTTTGAAATCATTTTAGATCGAAAAAAACCCGACTCTGAAAAGTCGGGTTTCGTTATTTTTTCGGCTATCGTTCACGTTCATCCATCCACTTTTCCCCCCACGCGGCCATCTCTTTAAAGATGCTGTGGAACGCTTTACCTTTTTCTGTTAATGCATATTCAACAGTAATAGGAACCGTTGGGAACACCTTCCGGGAAATCATACCGCTTTCTTCAAGATGTCTTAATGTGTCAGTTAATCCTTTCGTGTTGACGTTTCCCAAGTTCCTTCTGAGCTCGTTGAATCGCCGCTTGCCCTGAATGAGTTCGGCGAGAACCAAAAATGACCATTTGCCAGAGAAAATTTTCAATACATCCTGAATTAAAGAAGAGCATTTTTTATGGTCGACAGCTGAATACATAGCAATTCCTCCATTGCCTCATTCGCCAATTTTGACTTGATCCTACCATATGGACGCCAGAGCATTCAAGAGAACGATCTTACGGTTTATTTTTATAAAGCATATATAAAAAAATTGCGTTCTTGTGGAGCCTCCCGGTGGTTGCTATTGTTATATCAAAAAGGAGAAAAAAACATGAAAAAACAATACGCTTCCTTATTCAACCCGTTTACTTTTAAAAACGGAATCCAATTGAAAAACAGGATCATCATGCCGCCAATGGGGCATTCATCCTCATTGCCGGGAGGATTCATTTCTGATGACGAACTGGTCTATTATGCCGCGCGGGCAATAGAAGTCGGGATGGTCATCACATCTGCGACAACCGTACAGCCCGGAACCGGATTTCCCGGCATCCCCGGAGCTGAGAACGATGAGCAAATCCCAGGATTAACCCGGCTTGCAGCCACTTTAAAGAAACACGGAGCAAAAGCAATCCTGCAGCTGTTCCATTCCGGAGCCAAAGGTATAGAACGAACAGTCAGCGCCAGCGCTGTCGCTCCGAATCAACCGAATGCACCTGTACCAAGAGCGCTGTCTGACCAAGAAATTCAAGACCTTATCCATTCTTTCGGCCAGGCGGCGCGAAGAGCGATCGAAGCCGGGTTTGACGGAGTCGAAATTCACGGTGCAAACGGGTTTCTCATCCATCAGTTCTTCTCCCCTTATTACAACCGGCGCAATGACAGCTGGAGCGGCACTTTAGAAAAACGGATGAGGTTTCCGCTTCAGATCATAGAAGAAATCAGACGCGTAGCGGAAAGCTGCCATAAACCATCCTTTATCATCGGCTACAAATTTTCGCCCGAAGAGCCGGAAACACCTGGAATCACGATGGATGAAACGTTGTCTTTCGTCAATGTACTGCGGGAACAAGCATTGGATTACCTGCACGTTTCTCTCATTGATTTCCGGTCCTTCCCGCGCCGTGGTGCAGACAGATCCCGCACAAGGATGGAACTGATCAAGGAAGCCGCCGGGGACCGCATCCCCCTGATCGGAGCCGGGCAAGTACACACACCGGAAGACGCCCTTCAAGCGCTCGAAACAGGAGCCGATCTCGTCGGAATCGGGCGGGGACTTCTGATGGATCCGGAATGGCTTCAAAAAGTCCAAGCCGGAAAAGAGGCCGATATTCAAACAACCCTGTCAAGACATGATCAGCGAAAGCTCGTGATTCCAGACGCCTTTTGGGAAACTATACCGATGTATATTGATTTCAGCGATTGACGATTTCCCCCCTTATATGGACTATAGATTCATATAAAAAAGGTGTCTTTTCACTTATAATTGATGTCATTTGCAAAAAAATGGATGATAAAAGAGGAACTTAGACCAGTTGAGTCCTAGACATGAGTATATTAGAATGATGGTAATTCAATAACGTCGGGATTGTTACTGTTCATCAGGCAAGACCTAAAATGTGTAGAGGGCAAAGTCTATCTTTCGCCGTGCATAACCTTACACATTTTAGGTCTTTTTTCTGCTCTTTTAAGGGTTGCAATCCTGCGAATAGGGGTGATGATGGGGCGAAGCTTATTTTTAAGACATATGCACACGATCAAAAATCAAAAGGAGGAATTTCGATGAACATCAAAAACATTGCAAAAAAAGCTACAGCATTAACCTTTGCAGCAGCATTGCTCGCTGGAGGAGCGCCGCAAGCTTTTGCAAAAGAAAGCGGAACAAAAGATTACAAAAAAAGCTACGGATTTTCCCATATTACAAGGAAAGACATGCTGAAAATCCCTGAGCAGCAAAAGAGTGAACAATTTAAAGTACCTCAATTTGATGCAAACACGATTCAAAACATTCCTTCGGCAAAAGCTTATGACGGTTCAGGAAAGCAGTTTGATCTAGACGTGTGGGACAGCTGGCCGTTGCAAAACGCCGACGGGACAGTCGCTACATACCATGGCTATCAGCTTGTTTTTGCTTTAGCAGGCAACCCGAATAATGTCGATGACACATCCATCTACATGTTCTATAAAAAGGAAGGCGAAAAATCAATCAACAGCTGGAAAAACGCCGGCAAAGTGTTTAAGGACAGCGATAAATTCGATCCCAACGATCCATACCTAAAACTTCAAACACAGGAATGGTCAGGCTCTGCAACACTGACAAAAGACGGAAAAGTCAGATTGTTTTACACTTCTTTTTCAGGCAAGCAATACGGCAAACAAACACTGGCGACCGCACAGGTTAATTTCTCCCAGCCAGATCGCGATTCACTGAAAATAGAAGGTGTCGAGGATTACAAATCCGTTTTTGACGGCGGTAACGGCACAGTCTATCAAAACATCCAGCAATTCATTGATGAAGGCAATTACAGTTCCGGCGACAACCATACGATGAGAGATCCGCATTATGTTGAAGACCATGGCCACAAATATCTCGTTTTTGAAGCCAATACAGGAACAAAAACCGGCTATCAAGGGGAAAATTCTCTCTTGAACAGAACCTACTACGGCGGAAGCAAGAACTTCTTCAGGGAAGAAAGCAGCAAACTGCTCAACGGTTCGAAGAAAAAGGATGCTTCTTTAGCAAATGGAGCGCTCGGAATCATTGAATTAAACGATGATTATACATTGAAAAAAGTCATGAAGCCATTGATCGCTTCCAATACAGTGACAGATGAAATCGAACGCGCCAATCTCTTTAAAATGAATGGCAAATGGTATCTGTTCACTGACTCAAGGGGCTCAAAAATGACCATCGACGGCATCGGCGAAAAAGACATCTACATGCTCGGGTATGTATCCGATTCTTTAACTGGACCGTTCAAACCGTTAAACAAAACCGGACTTGTGCTGCACATGGATCAAGATTACAATGACATCACATTTACTTACTCACATTTTGCAGTGCCGCAAGCCGAGGGCAACAATGTCGTGATCACGAGCTATATTACAAACAGAGGTATTTCAACCGAACACCACAGCACGTTTGCACCAAGCTTTTTGCTGAAGATCAAAGGATCGAAAACATCCGTTGTCAAAAACAGCATTCTTGCGCAGGGACAATTAACAGTGAACGAATAAATCAACAGAGGAAAATGCCGGTGAATATCGGCATTTTCTTTTCGTATGTCATCTAAGAAAATAAAGCGGGGAATTTGCTTGAAGAAAACAGTATATAAGCGGATCAGCATTTTAACTGTTTGTCTTGGAATCTTCATGGTGATGATGGCTTCAGTCCGGGACTCGGAAAAAAGAGGAGAACACTCGGGCACTCCGGAATATCGGGCGGCATTCCATTTGACAACGCCTGACAAATGGAAAAACGACCCACAGAAGCCTGTCTATTTCAATGGAGAATATCATTACTATTATCTCTATAATCGCGATTATCCGGACGGCAATGGGACGGAGTGGCGCCATGCGGTGTCAGACGACCTTGTGCATTGGAAAGATGAAGGTGTCGCCATCCCGAAATATACAACCAAAAATGGTGATCCATGGTCCGGCTCGGTTGTTGTCGACTCACAAAACACGGCGGGATTTGGCGAGGACACGGTCATCGCCATCATGACACAGCCTTCGGCCGATAACGGAAAAGAAGAGCAATTTTTATGGTACAGCAAAAACGGAGGAAAAACATTTAAGCCTTACAGTGATGAACCGGTTTTGCCAAATCCGGGCACCGTAGATTTCAGAGATCCGAAAGTGATTTGGGATGAACAGGATCATAAATGGGTCATGGTTCTTGCGGAAGGAGAGAAAATCGGTTTTTACGAATCTGCCAACCTGAAAGAATGGCGCTATACAGGAGGATTTCAGACACGGAATATCGGCATTATAGAATGTCCTGACCTCTTTAAGATGCGTGCAGATGACGGGACATACAAATGGGTGCTTGGCGCCAGCGCCAATGGCAAAGCTGATGGAAAACCGAATACGTATGCATACTGGACAGGCAGCTTCAATGGAACGGAATTCTCTGCAGACGATGAAGAGCCCCAGTGGCTGGACTACGGCTTTGACTGGTATGCAGGGGTAACGTTTGAGGACGGTAAGGCCAGCGACCCGTACGGCAAACGCTATGCTTTGGCATGGATGAACAACTGGGATTATTCAAACCGCACGCCGACATGGCGGGAAGGTTTTAACGGCACCGATTCGATCGTTCGCCAAATTCAACTAAAACGAAAAGGCGGCGATTCTTATACTCTCGCCTCTCAGCCGATCGACCAATTGGATGAGCTGACCGTTTCAACCGATGAGTTCGAAAAAATGAAGGTGACCGGTTCAAAAACGCTCCATGTCAAAGGCGACACTTATCAGCTTGAAACGGATATCACATGGTCTGATCTCACAAATGTGGGATTGAGGCTCAGGGAATCAGCAGATCGAAAGCGTCATATCGACACAGGCATTTTTGTTGAAGGCGGATACTCTTATGTGAACAGAGGAGCTACTGGACAGCCGGACAGCACCCGCACGTTTATTGAAAGCAGAGCCCCCTTTGACCCGAACAAAAAAAGAGTTCATTTGACGATTATCGTAGACAAAAACACGATCGAAACATTTATTGATGACGGCCAAACGACACATTCAAATCTAGCATTCCCAGGCATCAATGATACAGGCATCACACTCTTTGCCGAAAACGGGACAGCCGTCTTTGAAAATCTGAAAATCAAACACTTTCGTTCGGTTCGCGATTAGGGAAACGGGTGTCCTTGGGCACCTGTTTTTTTAATGAAAAGACTTGAAAAAATTATCAAAGAGTTTAATATTACAGATATGAATGAGTTATTTGCACTAAAAGAAAAGTAAGGATAAGGAGGAGAAAGGTTGGAGCAGAGGGAATTCAAAGGGAGTAATGGGAGTGTAGTTGTGACACCGACGAAAGTTATACTCAAGTACAGTAGGTTTTTAGGAAGTGGTAAGGGAGAAAAAGAGATCCGTCTGAATAGTATCTCGGGAATTCAACTTAAAAAGCCTGTACTTACTGCCGGCTACATACAATTTTCATTCTCCGGAAGTTCCGAACAAAAGGGAAAAAGTATTTTTGACGCCGTAAAAGATGAGAATACAATTATGTGTAAAAATAAACAACAGTATAAGGGCTTTGTTGAAGCGAAAGAGTTAATAGAAAAATATCTAAATGAAGAGCCTTCGACCAATAACTTCGTCTCAAAACCATCCAGCGCAGAAGAATTAAAACAATTTGCTGACCTTCGTGATCAAGGAATAATCACTGAGGAGGAATTTATTGCGAAGAAAAAACAGATCCTCGGAATTTAAATGAGATATCAAGAACACAAAAGCCCTAACCTGATTCGGACAGGGCTTTTTGAACTAATCTAGACCCCTTTTCAAGCCTTCATTAGCTTAAAGTCATTATGAATATCTCTTAAACGCAGGCGCCCGCCAAAATTTCCTTTATTTAGTCGTTCCTTCACGTTTCGCAAATTATAAAAAGACCGTCGATCGGTTTCGGCAGTCTTCGTCTGATTGAGTTATGTAAATTATTCTTCAGCGTCTTCTAATTTAAGTAACATATTAACATAATTCTTTTCCGTTGCAACCCGTTTGAAATGGTATTTTTCATAAAACTCCACTGCACTGTTCAAAGCCTGTACAGAGACGAATGCGCAACCAGATAGTTTAGAAATTTTTGTACAAACATCGATGGCCGATATTAATATCGTATATCCTATTCCTTGCCTTTGGTACCTCTCATCTACACCGAGATAATGTAATCTAACAGCAGGATAACTTTTTTCTGAATTAGGCAATCTCCAATTCTCTTTTTTTAATTTATCTCTACCCACTTTCGGTACAGATTCATTGAACAAAGTAAAATACCCAACGAGGTCTCCATCTTTATTGAAGAACAGTCGGGTAAGGGTCATGTTATATTCCTGTAACTCCCAAGAATCCTTTTTTAAAAAGATTTCTACATCTTTCTCCGATTCGCATTTGAAATTATCTACTTTTGATCGATGCTCCGGGGAAAGAACCTCGTCAAACAGTTCAACCAGATGAGCCACTCTTCAATCACCTAGATCGTTTTTTCATTTTTCTATAAGCTGCTAGCGCCTCCCGAACACGGATAGCACTTTCGCTCATAGACGTTTCTTTAGAGTAAGCCCACTTTTCAAACGCTTCAGCTTGCTTTTCATTTTCGAATTCAATACGCATAGGCTTGATTGGTTTTGCTACGCCCATTTTATCATCCCCACTTTCGCTCATGTTCGATCACCCTTTTTGAGATGGTAATCGTAATATACATTCAGCGAATAGTCAATGTATATTACGATTATAAAATATTGGCACAACGAAAACAAGTTTTTCTGCACCATACGTTGCCTTTTTTAGGCTTTCCCATCGTAAATTTTTTAATCACCCTTAGGTGGCAAAAGTATGACATGTTTTTGCTCATGGAAAATTTAACGAAAATGATCGGAGAAAACGTCTCAAACGTCCTCTCCGAAATTGTTCCGCTATCTATTCTATTCGCCCTTAGTCATCGCTTTCTTCGTAACGTCGTTATTTTTCCAATACACCCACAGCGAAGCCACTCCGGTAAACGCACAAGCGAAATAAATTGCTGCACATCGTTTTGGCCCCGTCATCGTAAGCGTCTGGTTTACGAGTGTAAGCCCAAGAAGCACGAACCGAGCGACTGCGTTCGCTGTTTTCTTTCCGTAATAGCCGTCGATTCCGTTGTTCTTTGCGCCTTTTTCCGGATAGAAGTAACACGCAGCCAATGCGGTTTGAACCTGCGTTACTTTCTTTCCTTTTGTCAGCGGACTCGTTACTTTGATGATTCCGTCAGAAAACGGATATTTTCCCTTCAAAGGTTTCTTGTACGACTCAAGCGTAGCCTTCGTTTTAGGACAGTTCAGACTATCTACGCCAAGCCCCACCGCCTTCTGGAACGACCGAACCGCTTTTCCTGTTTTAGCTCCGAAAATACCTTCGACCGCACCGCAGTTAAATCTTTCAAGATAGTTTTTCGTCTTAGAAGCCAGTGCTGCTTTAGAAGATGTCGCCTTGCCGCCAAAAGTATCCGTTTCCATACCCGCGATAGTTGAATTGTAAGTGCGGCTTATCAACGAATCCGGACCAATCTCCGCCCCATTCAAAGCCGACTGACTTCGCATAGTTCATCGCTTTTTTAACGTCCGCAGATCCGTAATCGTTCCACAACGAACAAGAAATCGGAGTTAATCTCAAATAAAAACGCCCTTCTTTTTTGAAGGGCTGATCTCTGATAAATCTTATATAAATACTGCATTTTCAGCGATTTTCATTGTTCCTGAAGTTCCAAACTCTGCTTTCCCCGCTGGCTCATTTGCAAAACTAAAGACAAGCAGACTACCCAAAATTAAAGTTCCACAAAGAAATTTCGCTTTTTTCATGACAACGCCTCCGTTAATTTAAGGATTTGATCTTTAGCATGACAAGCTTTCTCAAAGTATTTCGACGAAACTTCAGCGTCTCCCTGCTTTTTGAAATAGTAAGCCACATTTATAGCCAAATCTGCAACATCTGACCACAAATTTTTGTCCTGAAGCTGCTCCATAGCTTTCTCTAAGTCCTGCAAATCATGCTGATCATACAAACAGTATATGATCTTGAGTTTCGCTTGATATACGTTATCATTTTCCTCAATTGCTCGCGATAGGCTTTTTTTGTACCACATACGCGCATCTTCCAGAAAATCCATTTTATATAGAATCCTACTTAGCATGTACATGGAACGAATACAGATGACCGATTCTCGATGCTCAGGTATTTCAATCGCTTTTCTAAAATAAATTTTAGCTTCCGACAACATTTCTCTGCGTTCATGACAAATTCCCAAATTGAAACATCCTAAACTTTCTGAAAACTTATAACCGAAAGTAGCTGCCGTCTTTATTGCCAGGTTATATTGCTTTTCTGCTTCCTCAAACCTGTATAAATCAACGTAATTTGCCGCAATAACCATTTGACAATTGATTCTTTTTTCTTCATATGTATCATGTGCAGTGAAAGATTCGAGCGCTTTTTCCGCATGGTTTAACGAGAAGAAGTTTTGCCTTATTTCATAATAGGCAACAGCCAATCGGTAATGGAACTCCGCTTTCTCTATTTCATCATCAATTTTAATTAGCTTACTTTCCGCGATTCTGTAAAAATTGATTGCCTTTGTGAAATTCTTTTTGTAAAACTCATACATCCCAGAAAAGAAATAAAAATAGTATTGGATCATATTATCCGTTTCTTCTTCCAAAGCCTGTTTTTCTATATCTTTTAACAGACTGCCTGATTCATTGAAGCTCTCAGTCATTAATTTAAAACGAGAATCAATCAAATTAAAATAAAGCAAAACATCCTGGTTCTTCTCCATTTGAGGTAAATTCTTCTGTATCTCTTCCCGCATTTCAGTAGCTTTCGGTACATTATTTTGTTTGATTATCTTATACCATTCATTAATTGCCTGTCCGATTTTTTCATAGGCTATTTTCTCCAACCCCCGGTCATCCTTTCCATCAGTTTTAAATATTCAAAATATTATATTTCCTTTTTCTGCATATAAACTTATTTTACAGAAAAAATGATATATCGACAACTATTTTATCCCAATAAAAGAAATGTAAGGGTTATAAGTTTCTCAATAGGGTTTTTGACCTGATCAATATGATTCATTTTCACGAGTATAAAGGATTTATTAACCAATCCCTTTCCGTAAAGCGGTAAACTCTATACTGATTGTAACCATTAGTATTAGAGGAGAATGTCATGAAGACCCTTGACGTTCAGGCGTTGCATCATGCAATTGACCAAACGCTGGAACAATTAAAAAAGCAATCAGAAGAAATGGCCAAAGTCAAAAAAGGTGTGGATGGAATCACGTCCCTTGAAGATGCTTTAAAAGGAAAAGGCGGAGACGCGATTCGTTCTTTTTATGAGGAATGCCACACCCCTTTCCTCCGGTTCTATGAATCTTTTATTGAAGAATATCAGTCAGCTTTGAAAAAAATGAAAAATGACCTGGAATCGCTTGAACCGAATCATAACGGATTTATTTCGCAAGCTTTCCTCGAACACGAATTGGAACAAGGATTAAATGCAGCTGACCGAACAACTAAACACTTGGTATCCAAAGCAAATGCCACGATGGCGAAAGTCAACCATATTGTCGATCTGCCGGATTTGAACGATAACGATTTTCACGAACAGAACCGAAAAGCAACGAAAGACATCAATCAGACGATTGAAAAGCTGCACACCTTTGACAGGGAGCAGACAAACGCCCTCAAAACCGCTGAAAATGACCTTGAAACGATGCAAAAATATATTACATGGCTTGAAAAAATGTACACAGGGCCTAAAATTGAAATCACCGGCTATCAAAAAGGCTCGATTTTAAAGCCGGATGAGGATACAAACATCAAGGGTCCGGTCGACGGTCTGAAGGGAGAGCTAGAAAAAGCCGAGCCGTCTCCAATGGAAATCATGCTAGAGAAATTGGGAAATCAGAAAGATTCAGATGTCGATACACTTGCCGCCGCGCCTAACCGACTAAAAAAATTAATAAAAAAGTACAAAATACACAATAAATCGGTAAATAATCCAGATGCACTAAAAGAAATTAAGTTCAAAAAATATATAATTAAAAAATCAGATGTTGAAGTTAAAAAATTTGAAATGCCGTGGGGACCAGGAAAGATAGGCAAACTTGGAAAAGCGAGTGAAATCAGGCAGGCTTTAACCGAAAACCCCTTGAAAGTTGATGAAGTATCTAAGGTTGGGAAAAGTGCGAATACAGCCAAGGATATTTCTAAACATCAGATTAAATCTGGTGCAACCAACATTGCTCTCCATTCAAAATTTTTAGAGGTCTTAAAAGCAACCGAGTTAGCTAATCCACTAGTAGATAGCTTGAAAAAGACAGGAAAATTGCCTCCAAATTATGTTGGTAAGAATATAGCCGCGAAAAACGGTTGGCGGCCAGGAAAAGCACTGAATAATTATGTATCAGGCGGACAAATCGGCGGGGATATCTTTAAAAATACTGCAAATGTGTTGCCAAAAGCTCCGGGGAGAGTTTGGTATGAGGCTGATGTTGGTTTAAGTAACACTATGTCCAGAAGTAAACAGGCTGGAACAAGACTACTATATTCCAATGACGATAAAATGTATATTACCACGGATCACTATAAAACAGTTCATTATATTGGGACTTTTAAGTAAAGGATGATAGTCAATGGATTCATTACACGAAGAAAGAAAAGAGAAGATCACTTTGGATGTAAGCAATATTCAAGATTCCAACGAACTCCATAACGCATTAAAAGAAAAACTTGAGTTCCCGGACTTTTACGGAATGAATTGGGATGCGTTCTGGGATGCTATTACAGGACTTGTCGAACTTCCTAAAACCATAATATTTGAAGGTTGGGGCAATATCGAAGAAAAACTACCAACAGATTCACAAACCTTGGTTAACATTTTTAAAGAATTTAATGAAGAATATCCTTTTATGGAATGTGAAGTAGTTTATAAAAAATGAATCTAAAGGGCGCCTACCCGGCGTCTTTTTAGTGCGGCACAGAACCACAACCGTTCTCCGTGACGATTTAGACGCTAAGAAACGCTGATTTAGCGGGCTTTTGAAATGCAGAATCGAAGGGGCCGCTATATTCATATTCAATCGTTGATATTGACGTCCTAAACCGTCACGCCCCTCCGAGTTAAAAATTTTGCGCATAGTTCCGAACGGCAGATGAGGCGGTTTTGTCCGGGTTGCCTGGGGATCGGCCGTCTCCAAAAAAAATCCGACTGAATACTTCATTCATCGTTTTGTATATCGAATGTAACAGAAACGAATTTTGTTACATTCATCAAACGAATGAAACGTTGATATGACATTATTCACCGGACGTTCGTTATCGCAATGAATCGAACTTACTTTATGCACGTTTTAAACCGTATTAAATCAACGATCAGGATTGCGTCTAGTACCGATAGGTATGTATAAGATCGTGCATATTGTACGTGCTGTATCGGTGTATGTCGGCCGTAGTCGATGCAACATCGTTTCATTTTACGGTGAGTCGATCGGACATAGATGCGTCATGCAACGCCGATACACAAAGCGTTCCGTCTATTCGCAGGCTATGTTATATGTTGCGCAGTGTAGTGGCGCACCCTCTGAGTTTCGGACGGTCGCCTCCGTCCGGCATGTCTTGCTGATGGATGCGGCCGCCCCTGCCGCTATACCTCGATCGACTCATATGCCGCCTCTATTTCATCCGCAGTAATCCCGATATATTTTAACGTATCGCGCTCGCTTGAGTGGTTAAGTATCGACATAATGCGCGAGACATCAACGCCGTTCTCGTACAGGCGGTATCCGAATGTCTTGCGGAGCGTATGCGTACCAATGCCGCCGATCTTGTCGTAAATGCCGGCTCGTTTGGCGGTGTCGTTTAGGATGCGATAAGCCTGAACGCGGGTGATCGTTTTTCCGCCTTTGCGGCTGGCAAATACGTAGTCATCGTCGTCACCTTCGAGTTGGGAAACGATTTTGAGCAGCTTCAAATACGCGACGCCTGGCGTTTTGCAGGCATGACGCGACAACACCTTGAGAACTTCGATAACGGCAGGCATTAGGTCGGATTTATTGCGGTAGATATGCGTGCGGATGGCGTCGTTAAGCTCGTCCACAGAACGGAATGACGCCATTTTAGCGGATTCTTTCGTGTACATTCGGTTTCGTACCGACCCATGTTGGAAATTAGGTGCACTCAAATAAGCGTTGACTTGAACGCTTTTTTCGATAAGATAGACGTAGGTGAGGACGTGCTATCTATCGGATTTTTTCCGACGGGTAGTCGTCTTTTTTTTGTGTGTTTTTATTTTTAAACCTTCAACTTATCGTTTTTGTTCGCTTTTCTATACTGCTCGATCACGATTTCGTCAACACAGTCGAGATAAATTTCTGTAGAGGCGAGATCCTTATGCCCCATTATTTTTTGTAAGGAACGAATATCGCCGCCATTTCTTAGATAGTTGATCGCGAAAGTGTGTCGCAAGCTGTGAATACTTGGCCGGCATTCTTTCTTTAGATCCGCCATTTCCCCGTATTTGTCAGCCCTTTTCCTCAAAGAATTTTTAGCGAGTTTTTCTCCGTACTGATTAACGAATACATGCGTAAAAGTCCCAAAATACTCCGTCATTTCCGTAAGTAACTGCTTCAATTCTTCCGCGACTTACTCCGTCATCGGCACCATTCTATTTTTTCGGTTCTTATTAATGGCGCCCGGCAACATAATAACAAGGTTGTCGAAATCGAGATCTTCCGGCTCAAGCCCTTCAAGCTCATTCGACCGGAGTCCGCACTTTAGCGAAAGCAAAAACGCCACAAAATCACGGAAGCCTGAGAACGTAGTTTTATCGATCATTTTGAAAAAGCGTCGAACCTGGCTGTCTGTGAGCATTTTTACCGATGTTTAATCGACGCGCAGCTTCGTCACTCTTTGCGCGGGACTCTCGTTTATTAGCCCACGTTCAGTTAAGCGACTGAAGATTGATTTAATTCCGCCTAAACGGATATTTACGGTTACTGGCGATAGATTGCGTTTCTTTAACATCGTTGAGATGTAAGAACGTAGATGATCTTCGGTCACATCCGTTATGTTATCCGTCGGCATGATGCCGGTCACTTCCATAAACTCGGCAAAATAATTCCGGTAATCATTAATCGTTCGCTCCCGATAGTTCTCCGTTTCGTACAGCGAGTAGGCAATACCTAACGCTTCATGTACGGTCTTTGTCGATCGAAAGCTCTTCACTATTCCGTCCTGTCTCACGCCGATTCCTGACACCTTTCCTACGTTTTAAAACGGCCACAACAAAAAAACCTCCCGGATTTATTTATCCGCGAGGTTGCGTTTGCTGAATCAGAGTTTTAGATGATACGAACCAACCGATTTTGGCCGGTCACATTTCGCTCCGGTTCGTGTCCATTCGGACCCTTTTCGTACACTTTTCGCTTTAACGGACCGTCGGAAAATGTTGATCTGACGGGGCTAAAACGTATATGACGCGCTCGGAGGGATTCGAACCCCCGGCAGACGTGGTACCGGAAACCACCGCTCTATCCAGCTGAGCTACGAGCGCATATTTTTTAATGTCAGCAATACATATTATAAGGGCTTATCTTAAATAAGTCAATGCCAGTATCTTTAAATTTGTTTGCCTTTATCCCGATTTGATGAAGGATTTTTGCCGTATTGTTTGAATTTAATTGAAAGTGGGAAAAATAAAGCCCAGTATGTCTTTTGATGAAGACTGCTTTTTGTTTGACCTTTATTGACCAAAAATGTATGATAAAACTACATACTTACCTTTTAAGGTGAAGGAGGAGCATTATGAATTTAATACCTACAGTCATTGAACAGACGAATCGCGGGGAAAGAGCGTATGACATTTACTCACGCCTGTTGAAAGACCGCATCATTATGCTGGGATCGGCAATCGATGACAATGTTGCGAACTCCATTGTATCACAGCTTTTATTCCTTGAAGCTGAAGATCCTGAAAAAGATATCAGCATCTACATTAACAGCCCTGGCGGCTCAATCACAGCCGGTATGGCGATTTATGACACCATGCAGTTTATCAAGCCGCAGGTTTCTACGATTTGTACGGGAATGGCGGCATCCATGGGTGCGTTCCTTCTTGCTGCCGGTGAGAAAGGGAAACGCTATGCCCTTCCAAATAGTGAAGTGATGATTCACCAGCCGCTTGGAGGCGCCCAAGGTCAGGCGACTGAAATTGAAATTGCCGCGAAGCGCATTCTTTCATTGCGCGACAAGCTGAACAAAATCCTTGCTGAGCGCACAGGACAGCCGCTTGAAGTGATCGAGCGCGATACAGACCGCGACAACTTCAAAACGGCCGAAGAAGCAAAAGAATACGGCTTGATTGATAAAGTGCTGACACGCAATGTCGACTCGCAAAAATAAGTCAAAGAGCTGCCGATGGCAGCTCTTTTCTTATAAGCATTTTGCCGGCTTCCCCCTCATTTCCTTATGTAATGAATCTTTAAAAATCCTTCCACTTTTTCTCTAACACCGGATAATGATAATCATTCATCTTCCCGATCAATTCATCCGGACTTTCGGAAGCATGGATCAGCTGAAGGTGTGATTCGTTTGAAAAGCCTTCTTGGATGCTGTACTTCAGCATTTGCATCAGCGGTTCATAGTAATTGTTCACATTGTAGAGTCCAATCGGTTTTTGGTGGATGCCGATCTGCGCCCAGCACAGCACTTCAAACAGCTCTTCAAATGTACCGAATCCGCCGGGCATCGCGATGAAGCCATCGGCCAATTCACTCATTTTTGCTTTGCGCTGATGCATGCCCTCTACTTCAATCAGCTCTGTCAATTGCTGATGGACAACTTCCCCTTTAAAAAGTCCCTTCGGCATGACACCGATCACTTCCCCGCCATTTTCCAGTACGGTATCCGCAATCACACCCATTAATCCCATTCTTGATCCTCCGTAGACAAGCCGGATCCCTTTTTGGGCTATGTAAGCGCCGAGCTCGGCCGCTTTACTTCTGTATTCCGGATTCGCTCCCATATTTGACCCTGAATATACGCATACCGTTTTCATCCCATTCACTCCAACTCAATATACTGATTAAAACAATTAACATTGTACTATATATTGTTCATTTCATGTGCGATAATATAATAGAATTTTTTGAATGGGAGTGTTTATTAGTGTTAACAGATGCGGAACAATGGACGAAAGCATTTTATCAAAAAAGGGGATGGAGCGAATACGGCCCTTTCATCCGCATGGGTTTTCTGATGGAGGAAACAGGTGAGCTGGCAAGGGCTGTCAGGACCTATGAAATCGGCAGAGACCGGCCGGACGAGGCGAAAAAGCCGGCGCTTCAATTAAAACAGGAGCTTGTCGAAGAGATGGGCGATGTCATGGGAAACTTGATCATGCTCGCCGGCATTTACGACATCACATTGGAAGAGATGATGGAAGCCCATCAAAAAAAACTGACGGAAAGATTCCGGCAGGATGAAGATTGATGACCGCCTTTACGGAAAAGCTGATCTGGAACCTGTGCTCATCGATTTAATCGATTCAAACGCACTTCGGCGGCTTAAAGGCATCCATCAGGGCGGAGCATGCTTTCTCGTCAATCCTTCATGGAACATCAGCCGCTTTGAACACAGCACCGGTGTGATGCTATTGATTCGGAAGCTCGGAGGCAGCCTTGAGGAACAAATCGCCGGCTTGCTTCACGATGTTTCCCATACGGCATTTTCCCATGTCGTTGATGATGTATTTCAGATGGAAAATGAAGATTATCATGAGCGTGTGTTTGACAAATGGGTCAGGCATTCTGATATACCGGACATTCTCCATACATACGGATTCAGCTGGGAAGAGATTTTAGGTGACGTCAAAAAATGGACATTGCTCGAACAGCCCGCTCCGGTGTTATGTGCAGACCGGATCGATTACACGCTTCGCGATTCTTATGCTTACGGCTTTGCCGCCAAAGAGGAGATTGCCGAATTTATACGAACGGGGATGACCGTATTTGAAAATGAAATCTGCTGTACTTCAGTCGAGCATGCCGAATGGTTCACAAGCCTTTATTATCGGGAAGTGACCGGCTTTTTCATGGATCCCCTCAATGTATATGCCTTGCACACGCTCAGCCGGCTGTTGCAGCAGGCGCTGGAGACAAAACTGATCAGTCGTGACGATTTTTTTAAGACCGACAAGGAACTGCTCGCGACGCTTAGGCAGGAGGCCCGCTTCAGAGACAGGATGGAAAAGCTCGGTATGGCCCAAGCGCATGTCAAACAAGGCAGCAAGGACGATTTCACCGTTCATCAAACATTAAAAGTACGCTGGATCGACCCAAAAGTCGTCGCTCACGGCTGTAAAGTCCCCGCTTCCGCTCTTTCGGAGAATGTGCGTTCGATGAAAGAGACGGCTGTTGCTGTAATGAAAAAAGGCGCTTTTGTCAAAGCAAACGATCAATAAAAAATCGCCTGTTATCGAAACAGGCGGTTTCAACGATTATGTCACATCAAAGATTTGTTCAGGCCGGTCGACAAAATGCTTTTTACCGATTTTATGAAACAGGCCTGTTTTATGCAGAAGCTCACGCGGCTGCTGCTGAAGGCCGACAATCATGACCCTTCCGTTTTGCTGATGAACGCGATCGACAATCGTCATCAGGCAGCCTTCTGCTGACGAATCCATATAATCTACTTTATTCATCATCAAAATTAACAGTTTTGGCGGGGGATTCTTGTCCAAAATCGAATCGACCAACGAGTTTGATGAGCCAAAAAAGAGCGGGCCTTCGACCGTGTAGATGCTGACTGAGCGGTGAAACTTCTTTTCCTCCGCTGTGGCAGCCGCTTGAATAATCGATTCTGACGCATCCCTCTTAATGCGGAACGACTGGCTCATCCGCGCGATAAACATGATAATCGCCAGAAGGATCCCGGCGGCCACGCCAAATACAAGGTCCTGCCATACCGTTAAAAGAAAGGTGACGACAAGAACGACGGAATCGGAATTTTTAATTTTCAAAATATTAACGAACTCTTTCCGCTCGCTCATGTTCCAGGCGACAACCATTAAAATTGGCGCCATGCTTGCAAGCGGGATCAGTGAAGCATATGGCGCAAACAAGAGGAGAACAAGGAGAACAAACACGCCATGGACGACTCCCGAAACCGGTGAAGCAGCTCCGGTCCTAATATTTGTCGCCGTGCGGGCAATCGCGCCTGTCGCTGGAATGCCTCCAAACAGCGGCGCCGCCATATTCGCAACCCCCTGCCCGACAAGCTCTTTGTTGCTGTCATGTCTTGTCCCTTTCATATTGTCGGCCACCATTGCGGAAAGCAGTGACTCAATTCCTCCAAGCATTGCAATCGCAAGCGCCGGCGGAAGCAAATAGATGATCTTTTCCAATGACAGTTCCGGAAACTGAAAGCTCGGTAAACTGCGCGGGATCTCTCCGTATGCGGAGCCGATGGTGACCACTTGTTCCGGAAACAGCATGGTCGCCATCACCGTCGATATGAAAAGGCCGGCCAGCGCACCTGGCACTTTCGGCAAAATCTTCGGTGTAAAAAGCACAAAGAAGAGGGATACAACAGCTGTCAAAACGCTGTAAAAACCGATGGTATCGAGATTAATGACGATTTCCCTCATATTCATATAGAAGCTTTCATGCTTCTCGACATCTTTTAAGCCTAAAAACTTTGCGATTTCCCCGGTAAAAATAATCACCGCTATCCCGGCTGTGAACCCGATAATGACGGGGCGGGGAATAAATTTGATCACCTTTCCGAGCTTCAGCAGCCCCAACATGACCAATATCGCTCCAGCCATAAAACCGGCGATTAACAGATTCTCAAATCCATATTGCAGCACGATTCCGAACAAAATCGGCACAAACGCGCCTGTTGGCCCGCCTATCTGGTATTTCGATCCCCCAAGAAGAGAGATTAAAATCCCGGCGACGATCACGGTGTAAAGGCCGTGCTCCGGCTTCACGCCTGAGGCAATCGCAAAAGCCATGCCGAGCGGAATCGCAACGACGCCTACAACCGTCCCTGCAACAATATCTTTTTGAAACCGTTTCAGGTTATATCCTTCAAATCTGCCTGAAAAACGTAGCATTCATCCAATCCTCCCCATCACGTTCTACCTATACCTGAGAGTGGTGCATCTTCCTGAACATATCCATCTTCTACAACTTCCAAACGGCCGGTCCTTGGATCGATCACCAACCCATGAACGGGAACATCCGGCGGCATCAGTGGATGATTCCGCACCATGTTGACGCTATGTGAGACACTGTCTTCTACACTGGCAAAGCCCGTCATCCACGACCGCAAATCGACCCCGGCGTTTTCTAATAGTTCCAGGCAGTCCTCTCCCACTCCCCGCTGTTTAGCCTTTTCGAGAATAGATGAAGCGTTTAGACTGGCCATGCCGCATTCATGATGGCCGATGACGCAGACTTCTTCGGCCTTCAGTTCATAAACGGCAACAAGAATGCTGCGCATCACGCTTCCAAAAGGATGAGAAACAACGGCTCCCGCATTCTTGATAATTTTTGCGTCTCCATTTTTCAACCCCATAGCATGATGGAGCAGCTCCAATAAACGTGTATCCATGCATGTCAAAATCACAAGCTTTTTCTCAGGAAATTTTGTCGTTTCGTAAAACTTGTACCCCTCTTCCTCTACAAAAGACTGGTTGTGTTTCAAAATGGAAGATAAATTAGCCATTCTTCTCTCACTCCTTTTCATAGTCATATGACCTTGATATTGTTACAGACGCATTATAGCACATGGATCCTGCCTTTGGATTTGATTCCAAAAATTCACTAAAAATGTACTGAAAATTTTTAAAAATCAAATTTTATATCTTTCTAAAATAATAAAATCTACGCTTTTCTTCACCTATAAAAACAAAACTGGAAACAAATTAGGAAAGTAAACTTTTGGATTTATAGTCATATTCATGTATTAAAATAAATTAAAAAATTGAAACAATAATTTATGAATATGTGTTTCTTAAACAAATGATCTGATAGTCCTGTGTTTTTGCAAAATCCGTTTTTCCTCTATAATGGCAGTAGATCTTATTTTTCGAAAGGGAGAATGCAGATGAAGCCGTTTGTATACGTGACAAAACCGATACCGAAAGAGATTGAGGAGCTTCTCAGCAAAGCTTGTACATATGAAATTTGGCCGTCGCGGGAGCGTATTCCCAGGGGCACGCTGCTTGAAAAAATCGGGGAAGCGGAAGGTCTCTTGACGTCCGGAACAAAAATTGATCGTGAATTATTATCCTGTGCACCGAAATTAAAGATCGTCAGCAACAATTCCGTCGGCTATGACAATTTTGATATTGAAGCGATGAAAGAGAATTCTGTCATTGGGACGCATACACCATACATTCTTGACGATACCGTCGCCGATCTCGCCTTTGGGCTGATTCTGGCTTCAGCTCGCCGAATCGCTGAGCTTGACCGCTATGTCCGTCAAGGCAAATGGACCAAGTCCGAGGATGATGAAACATTGTTTGGAAGCGATGTTCATCATCAAACACTCGGTATCATCGGGATGGGACGCATTGGCGAGCAGGTCGCCAAACGGGCCGCCTTTGGCTTTGACATGGAGGTCCTTTACTACAATCGCAGCCGCAAACCGGAGACCGAAAAGAAAACGGGCGCCGTGTATACGGATTTTCATCAGCTTCTGGAGCGTTCAGATTTCATCGTTCTGATCACACCGCTTACAGAGGAAACATATCACCTCATTGGAGAACGCGAATTAAAGCGGATGAAAAAGTCGGCCATCTTTATTAACATCTCCCGCGGCCAAACCGTTGATGAAAAAGCGTTAATCAAAGCGTTGGAGGAAGGATGGATTAAAGGGGCGGGGCTTGATGTATTTGAAAAAGAGCCGATTGCCGGGGACAATCCGCTCATCAGTCTTCCCAATGTCACACTCCTTCCCCATATCGGCTCATCCACCCGCATCACTCATATCAACATGCTGAAATGTGCCGCAAAAAACATGATTGACGGCCTTGAAGGAAGACGGCCGCAGAACATTGTGAAAGAATTGAGATAGCCGTCTGGCGATACGCAGCTCAGGCTCGAAACGTCTTACCAAGCTCATCGCCGAGTCTAAAGTAATGTCTGAAGTTATAAATCAAAGGGCTCCACTTCTGCGGATCAATGTGATTTCCCTCTTTGATAATGCGCTCATGTGCATGGACTTTCAGCACTTTTGTTTCGATGACTGCGAAGAATGGAGAATGTTCAGGAATCCGGATGCTCGCGGCCTCGGCTTCGATTTGAAGCGGACATTCAGCGATTCTATCAGGCTTGACCGACAGGGAAGGAGCCGGCATAAAGCCGCTTGCCGCAAATTTTCGTTTGTGAAAAGTGAAGCCGAGCCGTTCTTTGTCTTTTGGGACGGGATGCTTGCCGGTTAAAGGAGCGAGTTGCTCTACGTTTCTCCATAATGATGGATCAGGTACATTGATGACACACTGTCTTTCCCTCTGGATGTTTTCAAAGGCCTTTCCTGAGGTGCCGGCTCCGAGCACAATGCAGTCCCCGAGCGCCCAGGAAGATGAAAGCGGACTGATATTTGTTGAACCGTCTTCATTCAGCGTGCTGAGCAAAATGACAGGCGTCCCGTAATATAAAATACTTGGCTCGATCTCTTTGATTGTTTGGTTCATCTCTCTCTCCTCCTATCATACTTTCATTGTAATTCATCATTCATTCGATTATCATCGAAGTATCGATTACATTTTAGGAGGAGGAAACGTGATGAACGCTCATCCGACGAAAATGGCCGAGACCGCAAAGCTTGTCAGCGATTCTTCGCGGGCAGCCATGTTAACCGCACTGCTCGATGACCGCTTCTATACGGCCAGTGAGCTTGCCGGCTTTGCTGGTATTAAGCCGCAGACTGCAAGCTTTCACCTTTCCAAGCTGGCGGATGCCGATATGCTGTTCTGCCAAAAACAAGGCCGGCATCGTTATTACCGCCTGAAAAACGCAAACATTGCCCAAGCGCTGGAAAGTCTTCTGAACATTGCACCGCCCGGCGGGATTCGCTCCCTCAGGCAGTCAGCCGAAGATCAAGCGCTCCGAAAAGCGCGGACATGCTATGATCATCTGGCCGGGACACTCGGTGTCATACTTGCCGAACGGCTTGTGGAAATGGGATTTTTGCAAGAAGAGGAGAGCGCTTTTGCTGTGACTGAAAAAGGCGCCGCATGCTTCAAAGAACTGGGTATCGACATTTCCCAAGTCCGAAAAAAGCGCCGCTCCTTTTGCCACAAGTGCCTCGATTGGAGCGAAAGACGGCACCATATTGCGGGAGCTTTAGGGGCCGCATTGCTGGACTTATTTTTCCGCATGGATTGGATCAGGCGCCGTCTGAAAACAAGAGCTGTCACCGTCACCCCTAAAGGCGAAAAAGAACTGGAACGCGTTTTCGGCCTTTCAATAAAAAAAGAGCTGTCCCAAAAGATCATAAGAAATTGACCTTTTGGGCAGCTTTTTTCTACGTTTTCCATACTGCTTCTAAGCAGTATGGATTCATCCGACCTCATTCCTTCCGGGAAGGCGCGTGTTGTGAACGAAATGGCCGATGGTGTACAAAGGACAGACCCCTGCAATTATTCTAGATTGGCATGTTTTCCATACATTTTATTTGTATCTAATCCCTTTTTCTCCATCAACCTTAAGATAACCGCATCATAAAAAAGCAAAAGGGTTTGCTCAAATAGTGAGCCCATCGGTTGAATGGTTTGATAATCGCTGTTGGTTCGGTCTTTGACTGCCCCGGGTAATTGAATGGTGAAATGAGCAAGCTTTCCAATCGTTGATTCCGGTACTAATGTAACAGCGGCAATTGTTCCGCCAATACTTTTTGCCTTTTCAGCAATGGTAATCAACCCCTTCGTTTCACCTGAACCTGAGCCGATCATTAAAATATCATGTTCTTCAAAGTTTGGCGTCACCGTTTCACCTAAAACATAAGCGTCGATCCCCATATGCATCATTCGCATCACAAAGGATTTTGCCATAAATCCTGATCTGCCGGCTCCAGCCACAAAGATCTTTTTGGATTCAAGAATTTTGTCTACTAATGTTTCAGCTTCCTCATCAGCGATTAAACCTACTGAATGATTGAGCTCCTTCATGATTTCCTGTAAAAATTCAGTAGTCTTCATCGGATCAACCTTGTTGAATCATATCTTGCATTTTGGCTGCAACAGCTTTTTTATCTTCCTGCCCAGCGATTCCCCCGCCGACAATAACCAAATCCGGTTGAGCCTTAATCACTTCTGGCAATGTTTCCAGTTTAATTCCGCCGGCGATAGCTGTTTTAGCATGTTGAACAACACGTTTAATAGTTTGAAGATCTTCGAATGAGTTCTTACCGACGGCTTGAAGATCATAGCCCGTATGTACACAAATGTAATCGACGCCGAATGTATCTAGCTCTTTTGCCCGCGCTTCGATATCTTTCACCGCGATCAAATCAACAAGAACCTCCTTCCCTTGCTTTTTCGCTTCTTCAACAGCTCCTTTAATCGATTCATCTTCAGCCACGCCTAGAATCGTCACGATATCCGCATTTGCTTCGGAAGCTTTCTGTACTTCATACGCTGCAGCATCCATTGTTTTTAAGTCTGCCAATACTTGCAACCCGGGGAAAGCTTCTTTTATTTCTTGAACAGCTTTAAGCCCTTCAATTTTAATAATGGGTGTACCAATCTCTACGATATCAATATGTTCTTCTACCTCTTTGACGACTTTCTTCGCTTCCGGAATGTTGACAAGATCTAACGCTAATTGTAATTTCATTGATTATTCCTCCTGCTGGTCAAATTTTTATCCTATCCAGATAAATCAAATCACTAAATCTTCCATATAGAAATTTGTCATCATCTATAATAGATACAAAACCTTATTTATGTAAGTAGGCACTTTTTTCTGATATAGTATCTTAAAATAGACTAATGCAAGAGAGAGGGATGGGATGATGACGAAAACACTCAAAGGAATATATCCTGAAAAAGAATTAACATTGTCTATCCTAGAGGGTAAATGGAAACTGACTCTTTTATGTCATTTAGGGTTAAAAGGAACAAAACGCTTTTACGAGCTTAAGCAATTAACACCTAAAATCACACAACAAATGTTAACGAATCAGCTGAGAGAATTAGAGAAAAACGGACTCATTCATCGGGAAGTATATCGCGTTGCGCCCCCTAAAGTAGAGTATTCCTTAACAGAACAAGGGAAAAGTTTATTGCCCATTCTAGATATGTTATATGACTGGGGAAAAAAACATTTAGAACAGATGAAGGAAAAAGATGACGGCATGTATTCTGAGAAGAAACTAACATTGTCTGTTATAGAGGGTAAATGGAAGCTGATTATTTTATGTCATTTAGGCTTAAAAGGAACAAAGCGATTTGGAGAACTTAGAAAACTCATTCCGGCTATCACAAAGAAAATGTTGACGACTCAACTTAGGGATTTGGAAGAAGACGGACTCGTTCATCGAGAAGTATATCCAGTTGTTCCCCCTAAAGTAGAATATTCCTTGACAAAACAAGGTGAAAGTCTATTTCCAATTCTCAAAGCATTAGAAGATTGGGGTCACAATTATATGGAACAACATTGTGGAACACGAAAAAAGGTTGAATGATCCTTAATATGGACATCGGGCTATCGGGGTACATCCAATTACGCCGCCGTGGCGTCCAGTTAGAAGAATGATGAGAAATGATGCGTGTTCGAGTTTCGTTTAAATAGCAAGACGTGAACAAGTACATTACGAAAGTCGCCAAGTGGACTATCATCCGGTGTATGAGGCACGAAAAGAAAAGGAGCATTAAAAACGGAAAAGCGAAGAAGGCCGAACGCTTTACCAAAAAGATGTGGAGAGCGCATCTGGTCATGTCAAACAAACCGCGGCGTCCGAAGACTACACCTTTGTGCAAAGTGGACATCAACATCGAGCTTAAACTTCTCGCCGTGAGGAAATGAGTGACGGATGACCATCGCTCAGATACAAAAAAACAAAAGCTGGCGAATCGCTCGATATGGTTCACCAGCTTTTATTTTTACTTTATTAAATATAATATGATGTCAAACGGCCTGTTCATACACCTTCCGAGCCGTATAGAGCGGTCTTGAAGATAAAATAAACGTCGATGTCGGCTGCTGCGCTCAACATCAGATTGGAGCCGAGCATATTGCTGAGCACTTTATACGCAGGGAGGCGGCATGGATCCGACGTCAAACGGGATCAAAAACAGAAACCCCATTTGTTTTTCGGTAATCGCCCGATCCTTTTTTGTTCACACCGAATCTTCTCAAGACAAACACTTGTATTCTCGTATCTTCTTGTGGATGACCTGAGAGGCGCCTGAACGAAAGAAGTTTTTTGACGGGTGCCGGCATGCCGGCTAAGCTATGCTATTCATCAAAGAATATATCTTTAAAAATGTTTGCAAATTCCCCGTCCTTCACCTTTTCTTTTGTCACCCCGTATTCCGTATGCTTTGTCAAATGATCCTTTGACAAAATCACTTTTCCGTTCTTCGTCAGTTTGGATGCGAGCGGCTTTTGATTAAATGGTGATCCTTCATCATCAAAAATGACATCGCGAACGCTTGCGAGCACTTTTTCATCGATCGGCTTTAATGTAAAGGCATACCCCTTCTGCCAGCCTTCACCTTTATTCATTTCAAGAAGATAATCGCCTTTATCCGTCTTGGTCTTTCTGACGCGGTAAGCCCCCGTTTTCGAAGTGACGGTTTCTCCTGAAAACGGGACAGGTGCAAGCGGAAGATTGGTGCCGAAGCCCGTGTCAAGGAGATAAGTATCATGGCCTTCCCGCAGGACAACGGCGACATGTGTTCCTGTCAGCGTCCATGTTTGCGTATCTTCTTTGAAGACCGTTCCCTGAACCAGCTCAACAGAAAAACCAATTTCCTTCAGAATATAATATAAAAAAGCGTTTAAATCATAGCATAATCCGCCCCGCTGATTGTTGAGCAAGGCGTCCGCCAAACCTTCTTTTGTCATCGGTATCCGTTCCTTGTTTAAAACCGCACTGTTTTCAAAAGGAAACTGAAGGGCCATTAATGATAAAAATTCAGGCAGATCGGCAAATGTCACAGGCTGATTGGACCGGTATCCGATCCTCTTATAGAGCGAATCGAGCAGAGCCGTCATCATGATTCCCCTTTCACTTTGAATAAAAAGCCAAACCCCGAAAGAGGTTCAGCTTTTTTCTTGAACATATGCGGTCAACGTATCAAGGGCTTCCTGTTCATCGGTTCCGTCGGCGATGAGCGTGACTTCCGCCCCCGAACTGACAGCAAGGCTCATCAGCCCCATGATGCTTTTCGCATTCACTTTTTTCTCTCCCTTTTCGAGAAAGATATCTGATTGAAAACGGTTGGCTTCCTGAACAAACAGTGCCGCCGGCCGGGCTTGCAGGCCTGTTTTCAAAAGAATTTCCACTTTTTTTTGCACCATACGATCTCCCCCATTCCCTGCAGATTATTTCAAAGAGACAGATTGTCCTGAACGCAGTTGTTCTGCGATTTCATCCAGTTTTCTGAGGCGGTGATTGATGCCCGATTTGCTGATTTTCCCGCTCGTCATCATTTCCCCGAGCTCCTTTAAGGTCACTTCCTGGTAATCGATGCGGAGCTGTGCAATTTCCCTCAGCTTTTCGGGCAAAGCATCAAGGCCGATTTTTTCATCGATGAATTTAATGTTTTCAACCTGTCTGAGCGAAGCGCCGATCGTCTTGTTTAGATTAGCCGTTTCGCAATTGACGAGACGGTTGACAGAATTTCTCATATCGCGCACGATCCGGACGTCTTCAAAGCGAAGCAGAGAATTGTGTGCGCCGATGACATTTAAAAATTCTGTGATCTTTTCCGCTTCCTTCAGATAAGTGATATATCCCTTTTTCCGCTCGAGTGTTTTGCTGTTCAAATGAAAAAGGTTCATGAGGCTGCATAATGAATCGTTATGCTCTTTGTACATCGAAAAAATTTCGAGATGGTAGGAAGATGTCTCCGGATTGTTGACAGATCCTCCGGCTAAAAACGCACCTCTCATATAAGACCTCTTGCAGCATCTCTTCTTGACGAGGTCTTCCGAAATGCTTCTGACGATGACGAAGTTGTCTCCGAGAATTTTTAAGTCTTCGAGAATTGATTTTGCGTTTTCGATCAGGCGCACGATGTACACATTGTTTTTTTTCAGTCTCATTTTCTTTCGCACCAGCAGCTCGACGGATACGTCATATTGCTTCTTGAGCAAAGTATAAATCCTTCTTGCAATGGCCGCGTTCTCGGTTTGGACATCGAGAACCACTTTTCGGTTTGAAAAAGACAATGAACCGTTCATCCGAATGAGGGCAGAAAGTTCCGCTTTAGCGCAGCAATCCTTTACTTCAAGGTTTGTAAGTTCTTTTTTCGTTTCCGATGCAAATGACATTTTTTAGACACCCCCATTCCAAGGCCTGCTATTCTTTTAACAAATCAACAAGAAGCGAAGCGACTTTATGTGTATCATGGCGGATGACGCCATTCTCATACGTGACAATCTGATCCTTGATGACTTCAAGCCCCATCTCGGTCAGATCGTCAATGTTGAACTGTACGGGCTGAGCCTGTTCTTTTGCATATCTTTCCCGGATATCCCCGGGAATTTCCTCGCTGTTGACAAGGATCGTATCAATAAACGGACTTCCCAAATGCTGATTAAGCGCTTTGACATGGTCGGCAGCGCTGTAATATAGCGTTTCGCCGGGCTGTGTCATCACATTGCAAATATAGACCTTTTTAGCCGCTGCGTTTAATATTTCCTCCCCTATTTTCGGGACGAGCAAGTTCGGCAGAATGCTCGTGTACAGGCTGCCGGGTCCAAGTATGAGCAGATCAGCCTCGCGTATGACTTCAATTGTTTCCGGAACAGGCTCGATCTTTTCCGGGGTTAGAAACACCCTTTTGATCCGCCGGCCGTAGGACGGTATGGTCGACTCGCCCGAAATGATTCTTCCGTCATCCATTTCCGCATGAAGTACAACGCTTGTATTTGCAGCCGGGAGCACTCTGCCCCGCACATTTAAGACCTTGCTCATTTCGGTGACGGCGTGAAAGAAATCACCGGTTATATTCGTCATCGCCGCCAAAATCAAGTTTCCAAGCGAATGGCCGAGCAAATCGCCGCCTTTGTTGAAGCGGTGCTGAAACAGGTCTTCAACGAGAGGTTCAACGTCGGAAAGCGCGGCCAGCACATTCCTGACATCCCCGGGCGGGGGAATGGACAGCTCATTCCGCAATCTCCCGGAGCTGCCGCCGTCATCAGCGACCGTCACAATCGCCGTAATGTCGACCGGCTGGTGCTTTAATCCCCTCAGCAAAACAGAAAGACCTGTTCCGCCGCCAAATATCGCGATTTTTTTCTGATCAGCCATGCTATTTTCTGCTCTTTTTCTCGATGTCCCGGTGAGTAACATGAGTATAGAAGTCCTTTTTAAAATAATCGGAAAGATATTCCGCAAGCGTCACAGAGCGGTGCTGACCGCCTGTGCAGCCGATCGCAATCACGAGCTGGCTTTTTCCTTCGCGCTTGTACGAAGGGAGCATAAAGCTTAAAAGATCAGTCAGCTTTTCAAGAAACTTTTGCGTTTCATTCCATTTCATCACATAGGAAGACACTTCGTGATCCTTGCCTGTCAGCGGCCTCATGCTGTCAATGTAGTACGGGTTCGGCAAAAACCTCACATCAAATACAAGGTCGGCGTCAATCGGAATTCCGTATTTAAAACCGAATGACATGACGTTTACCGTAAAGGTGTGTCCCGCGTCAGTCGCAAAGTGCTGGACGATTTTTTCGCGAAGATCCCTCGGCTTCATATCAGATGTGTCATAAATAATCTGTGATCGGCCTTTCAGTTCCTCCAAAAGCTCGCGTTCGGTTTCGATTCCCTCAAGCGGCAGTCCTGTCGTGGCGAGAGGGTGTGACCGCCTTGTTTCTTTATACCTTGACACAAGAATCGAATCCTTTGCATCCAAAAATAAAATGCGCGGGGTGATCCAAGACGTTTCACCGATTTCATCAAGCGCCTCAATCAGGCTGTCAAAAAACTCCCTTCCGCGCAAATCCATCACAAGAGCCACCTTGCTCATTTTTGAACTTGACTCTTTCATCAGTTCCAAAAACTTCGGGAGCAAGGACGGCGGCAAATTATCGACACAGAAAAAACCGAGGTCTTCAAAACTTTGAATCGCCACTGTTTTCCCTGCTCCAGACATACCGGTTATTATCACAAGCTGAATGTCATGGCTTCCGTTTGCATTCATGCTTTTCCCCCCTTAAACTTAGTCGCGCTGCGGATCCAGACGGTAGGACAGCAGTTCAAAGTCAGGTGTATAAGTAAAGGTGCCGTGAAGCAGACCCTTGCCTTTCATCATAAAGTCAAGTATGTGAACATCGCCGGGCGCCATCGGCAAATTCTCTATGTCCTCTGCCTGATGCCATTTAATGATGCCTTCCTCAGACTCCTCCACATGCTTTCCAGTATAATGATCGGCGACGAACGTGAACATCATCCATTCTGATACAACCTGATCATTTTCTTTTATGATGAAGGTGAATATTCCTTTCAGCTTCGGGTTTAGCACATACAGGCCCGTCTCTTCGCGGTATTCTCTGATGACGGCGTCCCTTACCGTTTCCCCGCGTTCCATTTTCCCGCCGGGAGCCACCCACCAGCCTCTGCGTGGTTTTTGCAGCAAAAGGACTTGATCATCGGAAATCAGCACACAATTCGTCACTCTTTGCAAGTCTGTCACCCATCCTTTAATTCCTTCAATTCTTTTTTCTATTATACCGTTTCCTGGAGCCAGTCACAATGAACATGCAGTCCAACTGTAAAAAACGTCTTTTCCTGGATGAATCCGGCCATTTTGAATACGCGGACCGGCAGATTGCAGAACAGGGATAAACAAGAAAATGAAAGCGCTTGCGAAAACTGTTCTTGCATTCTATTTTACAGCAAAATCCGCCTGTTCATCGAGTAAATATGAACAAATTGCGAAAATTTGTAAAAAGTGATCCGGTCAAAAAAAGGACACGGATTATGACAATCCGTGCCAAAAGAATTCATTATAAAAGGGGGTCAATTACTGTACCAATCATAACGAATTTTTGTTTCACTGGTGTTACAGCGCGGTTAAAACATGATGACGATTAAATGGCGTTATTTTACAGCCTTTTCTTTTTCATTCAGCTCTTCAATGTAATGCTGAACACTCTGTGCGGCAATGCTTCCATCGCCTGTTGCAGTAACGATTTGGCGAAGGGTTTTTTCACGGATGTCCCCGGCGGCGTAGATGCCATCGACTTTTGTTTCCATCTGTTCGTTTGTTACAATGTAGCCCTCTTCATTTGTAATGCCGAGGTTTTTAAACGGCTCTGACAGCGGCAGCATGCCGATGTAGATAAAGACGCCATCCGTACGGAATTCTTCTTCCTCGCCTGTGACGGTATCAACAAGCGTCACTTTGCCGACTTTTCCGTCTTGTTCGTGGATTTCCTTGACCGTCTTGTTCCACTTGAAGTCGATCTTTTCGTTGTCAAACGCCCGGGCCTGAAGAATGCTTTGCGCTCTCAGTTTATCGCGGCGGTGAACAATCGTTACTTTTGAAGCGAAACGGGTTAAGTAGACGCCTTCTTCTACAGCAGAATCTCCGCCTCCGACAACGACGAGCTCTTTGTTTTTAAAGAATGCGCCGTCACATACCGCACAATAGGAAACGCCGCGGCCGCCGAGCTCTTTTTCGCCCGGAACGCCGAGCTTCTTGTATTCAGCGCCGGCTGTGATGATGACAGCACGGGCTTTGAATTCTTTGGAACCGGCTTTGACGATCTTCGTGTCTCCGTTGTCAACGACTTCTTTGATATCGCCGTATGCGTATTCCGCTCCGAATTTTTTCGCGTGCTCAAACATTTTATTTGAAAGTTCAGGCCCCAGAATGCTTTCAAACCCCGGATAGTTCTCAACATCCTCTGTATTGGCCATTTGTCCGCCGGGAACCCCTCTTTCAACCATCAATGTTGACAGGTTCGCCCTCGATGTATAGACGGCCGCTGTCATTCCTGCAGGACCCGCTCCTATAATAATGCAGTCATAAATCTTTTCTTCTGACACAATGTTCACTCCTTCATGAATCTTCTTGCTGCTTTTGTCGGCAAGCAGTCCAATCCTCTTCAAATAAGATTCCCTTCTTGTATCTTCCTTACCCATATCCTATAAAATATCATGAATAAGCGCTATCTTTTTGCTCACACAATAAGAAAACAGGCTGAACGTCCGTTCATACCTGTTTATAGATGCTCTTTTAATGTACGTTCATATTTGGAAAGCGTTCCCGGCGAGATGTGAAAAAGCTTTGCCGTTTCAGCTTTGGTGAGGCGCTCATGGTGCGCTGTTTTCCAGATGAAATAGATGGCCGCGGCCAAACCGCCGGCGTTTTTCAGCTGAAGGCCGTAAGCCCTGATCTGCTGAATGACATGGAATATCCAAAAGCACATCGCTTCCTGTTCGATTGCGGATCTGTCCGCCTCTTCAATCGCTTTTGCCGTCCTGTACGCAAGAAGCGCCTCCTTCGATGCGGCGGCTTCTCCGTTTTCACCGTACAGCACGAGCCTGATAAACTGGTCTTCAAACGTCGTTTTGGCCATTTTTGAATCAAGCACGGCTTTAAGCTGTTCTTTTTCCCCTTTTCTTCCGCTGATATAGTATGCGGCAAGGCGTTCTTCAAGCGCGCGCTGAACGGGGGTTTTTTCCCGCCGTTCTTTCCACGGCTCCATGCGGGCGGCATCAGGGTGCTCCTCCTGCATCTTCTTCCATACGGAGCGGGCAAACTGGGTGCGGCCTGTAAAGTATGCGGAGCAGGAGAGCCAGTAATAAAAGGTTTCATCTCCTTCAAAACCCATACGGTAAAGAGATTTCAGCCATTTAAAACCGAGATCGTGCCTGCCGACGAGCGAAAGTGTGGCCCCGAGCTTATACCTTTGTTCAATCAGCATCGGATAAATATTGGAGAGCTGTTCAGAAAGCTCTTTAACCTTGTCGTCTTTTCGCTCATAATGGTAAAAAATAAGCAGATTGCATAGCGCATGCAGGTTTCCATGGCTTTTTTCCAAAACGGTAAAAATCGTCGCCTTGGCTTTTTGGACGTCGCCCGCATAAAAATAAGCAAGCGCCAAATTGTTGTAAGCCGACCAAAATTCCGGATAATCAGCGATAATCTCTTCTAGCATCACGATGGATTCCTGAAGCTGTCCGTTCTCAAGCAGCGACTTCGCCCGATCCTGTTTCAGGATCAAATCATCCTGATCATACTCCGAGAAGCCTTGACCTTCTTCCCCCATATCCAATAAATCAAGGAGCTCTGCGTTTTCCGTGCTGAATTCACCGTTTGGGTCTTCTTTCAAATACGTCTCTGCCGCTTTATAAGCTTCCTGGAAAAGGCCGAGATGAGCATAGTTGTTCGCTTTAAAATAGTAGCATTCCGTCATTTTTTCATTCATGTTTTTCAATATAAAATCTAAAAGTTCATTTGACTGCTGGTAAAAGCCCATTTCTGTATAAATGACGGCAAGCTGACTCAGCATGCCCGTGTTGTCGGGCTCAAGAAAAATCGCTCTCTGAATGAGCTTGCTCGCGCGGGATAAATTTCGTTCTCTGTACGCTTTCAGCCCTTTATGATATAAATATTGTCCGTCTTGAAACAGCTGGACAATCGTCGTGTTTTTTTGGTGTTCAGAAGTGTACTTTCCCACAGATACCCTCCAATTCAAACTGTATACCGTGAGTAGTATAACATAGTTTCCAGCAGGCTTAACAGGTCAAAAACAAGTTTCGAGAAAATTCTCTCCAATTTCCACTTTTACCAGCGGATTTTGACTTTTTTCTCCCTGATGCATGCAGCTGTCATCTGCTCCGCACACGCTTTATATCGGATGTTAAGCCGTTATTTTTCATCATTATTTTCCAGCGAATCATTCCGTAAAAAAGAGTTTTTTGCCTCAGAATATTGAAATTCTATAGATGACGAATATACGTTCCCGTTATATGATAATAAAAAAGGGGGGACATGATTTGGACAACAAGCTGGAACTTGTGCATTTTTCCGAGGAACATCTACCCGTATTGCTTGCGTTCGAGCTTCCGGAAGAACAAAGCCGATTTACCGCTTTTCCTAAAGATGTATTAAGCCCGGCAGACGGACAGCATCCAATCGTGATTTTATATGAAGGGACACCCGTGGGATTCTTTATTCTACACACAAGCGACAGGGTGAAAGATTATACGAAAAACCGTAAGGCAATGCTGCTGACAGCTTTATCAATCGATTATAAACAGCAAGGTAAAGGCTTCGGCACAATGGGGATGCTCAAACTTCCGGAATTCACCGGCAGGGAATTCAGCCAATGTGATGAAATCGTTTTAGCCGTCAATCATAAAAACACTGCGGCACAGCGTCTGTATGGGAAAGCAGGCTTTAAAGACACCGGAGAAAGAAAAATGGGCCCTATCGGAGAGCAGCTGGTGATGAGCCTGAACATCGGGTGAAAAACGGACAAAAGGGGTACAAGCCCCTTTTGGTCAAATCATTCGTTTCCTTCATGACGTTTTTTCAATACGTCTAACACTTCATCAAGCGGGAGTGACTGTTCCCTTAAAAGGACAAGCAGATGATAGAGGAGATCCGCCGCTTCCCATTTCAATTCTTCATGATTCCGGTTTTTTGCAGCGATTATAACTTCCGCAGCTTCTTCGCCGACTTTTTTCAAAATCTTATCTACGCCTTCCCGAAACAAATATGTCGTGTAAGCTCCTTCAGGCATTTCAGCCTGACGCTCGGCAATCACTGATTCAAGTTCGTTTATGATCGCGAAACGGTCTCCTCCGGCTGTCTTGTGTCCGTCCAATGAAGTAAAACAGCTGTACGTTCCTTTATGGCAGGCCGGACCTGCCGGTTCAACAAGCACGACAAGCGCATCCTGATCACAGTCCAGGCGGATATCCTTGACACGCTGGATATTGCCCGATGTGGCTCCTTTGTGCCACAGCTCTCCGCGTGAGCGGCTGTAAAACCATGTTTCCTTTGTATCCAGTGTTTTTTGGAACGATTCTTTGTTCATATAAGCCAGGGTCAGCACTTCTTTGCTTGCTGCATCCTGGACGATCGCCGGGATTAAACCAGCTTCATTAAAATTCAATTCTTCTGCCGTTATCATCTGATATTCACCCCGCGCTCTTTTAAATAAGCTTTCACTTCTTTGACAGATGTTTCTTTATAATGAAAAATTGAAGCGGCCAGAGCGGCGTCTGCTTGGCCCTCTTCAAATACCGCGTGCATATGCGCGGCGCTTCCCGCGCCTCCCGATGCAATGACCGGGACCGGAACCGCTTCTGATACAAGCTTTGTCAGCCTGTGGTCAAAGCCGGTTTTCTCCCCGTCTGAATCCATGCTTGTCAACAGGATTTCACCGGCGCCCCGCCGAACGGCTTCCTTCGCCCATGATGCAGCTTCAAGATCGGTTTTTTTTCGGCCGCCATGGGTGTATACAAAATATTGGCCCGCGTCTTGATCATATTTCGCATCAATGGCGACGACAATGCATTGCGAGCCGAAGAATGCCGCACCTTCTGCGATCAGTTCAGGGCGGAGAACAGCCGCTGTGTTGACGGACACTTTGTCCGCTCCCGCCCGCAAAATTGTTTTCATATCCTCAAGATGATTGATGCCCCCGCCGACAGTAAACGGAATGGCGAGCTTTGCCGCCACTCTTTCCACAACGTCAACCATCGTTTTTCTCCCTTCATGAGAAGCGGAAATATCGAGAAAGACGAGTTCATCAGCGCCTTCTTTGTCATATATCTTAGCAAGTTCGACCGGATCACCGGCATCTTTCAGTTCAAGAAACTGAATGCCCTTGACAACCCGGCCGTCCTTCACATCCAGACATGGAATAATTCGCTTTGTGATCACTTGCTTCCCACCCTTTCAAGCGCTGCAGACACGGTGAATTTGTTTGTATAAAGAGCTTTTCCGACAATGGCGCCGCTGACGCCGTCTGCGCTGCGGATCGCCAATGCTTCAAGGTCGGCGAGGGAGCTGACGCCTCCGGAGGCAATCACCTGCTTGCCGGTTGCTTTTGCAAGCTGAACCGTGCTGTCGATATTCGGCCCGGACAGCATACCGTCCGTTGCAATATCGGTAAAGATAAAAACCTCCGCACCTTCTCCTGCAAGCTCACGGCCAAGCTCTTCCGCTTTCACGGCCGATGTTTCAAGCCAGCCTTCCGTCGAGACAAACCCGTCTCTTGCATCAAGTCCGATGGCGATGTGATGCCGATATGTATTCAGCATCCTTTTGACAAAATCCGGGTTTGAAACGGCTGAGCTTCCTAAAATAACCCTTTCTACGCCTTGTGACAAATATTCATAGACATCTTTTTCAGTTCTGATGCCGCCGCCGACCTGTACATTGACATTCAGCTCATTGACGATCCTTACCACATGGCTGTCATTTACTTTTTTCCCTTCCCTGGCGCCGTCCAAATCAACAAGATGAATCCAATCGGCGCCTTCGCCGGCAAAAAGGGACGCCATTTCCAGCGGGGAATCGCCGTATATCGTTTCTTTTGCATAGTCTCCCTGTACAAGCCTTACACATTTGCCATTTCTCATATCGATGGCAGGATATAATGTAAATCCGCTCATTTTTTCACCTTCTGTTCTTCTGTCAGCTGTTGGAACCGTGTTAAAATCGACATTCCGACCGTGCTGCTTTTTTCCGGATGAAATTGGGCGCCGTACACATTGCCTAAACCTACGACGGCGGGAATGCGAACACCGTAATCCGCACTGGCCAGCAATGCTTCTTCATCCATACCGCTGATATAGTAGGAATGGACAAAATACGCGTACCCTTCCTCAGTTTCCTGCAAAAGCGGTGATTCGCGATGAACCGTCAGGCGGTTCCAGCCCATGTGCGGGACTTTCAGGCGGTTTCCGGCTTGATCGCTCCCCTTCAGCTTGATGGCTTTCCCTTTTAACAGTCCGAGACCTTCTGTTGTTCCCTGCTCCTCGCTTTCGGCGAACAAAAGCTGCATCCCTAGGCAGATGCCGAGAAGAAGCTTTCCTTCACTGACAGCGTCCCGAATAAAGGGGATCAGGTCTGTTTTATGCAAAATCTCCATCGCATCCCGGAAAGCGCCGACACCGGGAAGGATGTAGCTGTCAGCTTTCTGAAGCTCGCCTGGCGACTCCGATACAAAATAAGGGGCATCAATCCGCTCAAGCGCTTTAGAAACGCTGTACAAATTGCCCATTCCATAGTCAATGACACCGATCATTTACAGCATTCCTTTCGTTGATGGAATTCCTTTGACACGTGGATCAATCATTGTCGCTTCATCAAGCGCGCGTCCCAGCGCTTTAAAAATCGCTTCGATGATGTGGTGTGTATTTGTGCCGTAATGAACGATCACATGAAGGTTCATCCTTGCTTCGAGAGCCAGCTTCCATAAAAATTCGTGGACAAGCTCCGTATCAAATGTTCCTACCTTCTGGCTCGGAAACTCGGCCCTGAATTCAAGATGCGGCCTGTTGCTTAAATCGACAGCGACTTGGGCGAGCGCTTCATCCATCGGCACTAAACTTGAACCGTAGCGCTTGATGCCTTTTTTATCGCCGAGCGCTTCCAAAAGCGCCTGCCCCAGGCATATGCCGATGTCTTCTGTTGTATGGTGATCATCGATTTCCACATCGCCTTTTGCATCAACAGAAAAATCAAATTGTCCGTGTTTTGTAAATAAATCAAGCATATGCGTCATAAAGGGGACATCTGTTTGAATGTCTGCTTTTCCTTCTCCATCGATGTTAAAGGACAATTTAATGTCTGTCTCATTCGTTTTTCTTGCCCGTTCGGCTTTTCTCATCGGTCTTCCTCCCGGTTTCTGAATTCGATTGCTCTGGCATGGGCTTCAAGCCCTTCCAATCTGGCGAAGGCTGCGATTTTTTCAGCGTTTTCCGCAAACGCTTCCTTGCTGTATGAAATGATGCTGGATCGCTTTTGAAAGTCTGTGACATTGAGCGGGCTTGAAAATTTGGCCGTTCCGTTTGTCGGCAGCACATGGTTCGGGCCCGCAAAATAATCACCGACAGGTTCGGAACTGTAGCGCCCCAGGAAAATGGCGCCTGCGTGTCTGATCTTCCCTAGCAGCGCCTCAGGGTGAGCCGTTAAAATCTCCAAGTGTTCAGGAGCAAGCTCGTTCACCGCAGAGACCGCATCATCAAGCGTATCTGCAACATAAATGCGGCCGTAGTCCTCAATCGACTGACGGGCAATCTCTTTTCGCGGCAGACGCTCAAGCTGCTGCTCGATCTCTTGTTGAACCGCTTCGGCAAGCAGACGGGAGTCGGTGACAAGAATGCTTGAAGCCATTGTGTCATGTTCAGCCTGTGACAGAAGATCAGCGGCCACCTCCCGCGGGTCTGCCGTCTGATCGGCAAGCACCGCGATTTCGCTTGGCCCTGCAATCATGTCAATATCAACCTGGCCGAATACTTCCCGCTTTGCCAAAGCGACATAAATATTCCCCGGCCCCGTAATCTTATCAACGGGCAGAATCGTTTCCGTTCCGTATGCCAATGCCGCGATCGCCTGTGCACCACCGATTTTGCACATTTCTGCTATGCCGAGCTCGGCCGCCGCAACCAAAACACCGGGAGACAATTTGCCGTCTTTTCCTGGCGGGGAGACGAGGACGATCCGCTTGACGCCCGCGACAAGTGCAGGGATCACATTCATCATGACAGATGATGGATAAGCGGCGGTCCCGCCTGGTACATAAACACCGGCTGAATCCAGCGGCGTGATCTTTTGGCCGAGCATCGTCCCGTCCTTCCGGTGATAAAACCACGAAGATGACAGCTGGCGTTCATGGTACTCTTTGATATTGAAGATCGCCGCTTTTAAGGTGGTGAGATCACTTTGTTTCAGCTTGCCGTATGCTTCTTCAATCTCCTGTGCAGAAACGCGGAAATCGGCAATATCGACTCCGTCGAACTGCCGGGTATAAGCAGAAAGAGCCGCGTCTCCATTTTTCTTCACTTCTTCAATGATCGCACAGACCGCTTTTCTCTGTTCTTCCGTCCCGGAGCTGATGGAACGTTTTAATGAAACAGCCGCGTTTCCGCTGATGGATATAATCTTCATTTTGTCTTTTCCCCTTCCACAATGAGAGACAGCCGTGAAGCCATTTCATCGATCACTTCATCCTTCATTCGGTAGCTGACAGGGTTTACGATCAACCGGGACGTGATCTCACAAATCTTTTCTGTTTCTACAAGACCATTTTCCCGCAAAGTCTGCCCCGTCGACACAATGTCAACGATCCTGTCGGCAAGGCCGATGAGCGGAGCGAGCTCAATCGAGCCGTTGAGCTTGATGATTTCCACCTGCTCTCCCTGTTCCCTGAAATAGCTTGATGCGACGTTTGGATATTTCGTCGCGACCCGCGGTGCAACTCCGCCGGCCGCCGCCAGAGGCAGGCCGGCCACAGCAAGGTGGCATTTGCTGATTTTCAAATCAAGCACCTCATACACATCACGCTCTTCTTCAAGCATGACATCTTTGCCGGCGATTCCGACATCAGCCACTCCATGCTCAACATATGTCGCCACATCCATCGGCTTGGCGAGAATAAAGCGAAGGTTTTCTTCAGGGACATCAAGAATCAGCTTTCTTGAATCATCGAATTCTTCCGGAAGCTGATAGCCGGCTTGCCGCAGCAATCCGGCGGCTTCTTCAAAAATCCGTCCTTTCGGCATCGCAATCGTCAATTCCTTATCCATGCTGTTCTTCCTTTCTGGCCCCGATAAAATAGGTTACATTTTGAAAAGATTTGGTCATCCGGTCGATATTTTCGATTCCCGCTAAATCCTGCACAACGACTTTTTTGCCTTTCAGCCGCTCTTCTTCGGCAAATTTGATCGCTTCCGCCCGCTGTTCTGTGCTGAAAATCACGACATCCATGTCTTCCTGCTCCTCGTCTGGGTTCAAAGCTTCCAGAAGCCTGTCGATCCTGATTCCAAAGCCGGTGGCCGCGGCCGGAGAGCCGAAATGACCGAGAAGCTGATCATAGCGGCCGCCGTTTCCGATTGGAAAGCCGACGTTTTCGGCATAAACTTCAAATAAAATGCCCGTGTAATAGCTCATATGGCTGACCATGCTGAAATCGAGTTTGATATCATTCGTACATCCGTAGTCACCGAGCGTTTCCCAAAGCGTCTCAAGTTCTGTGATCGCATTTTTTCCTTTTTCGGAATCGACGAGCTGCTCTGCTTTGCCGCACGTTTCAATACCGCCCCTAAGCTTCAGCAGCTCAAGCAGTCTGCTTTTATCGATGGATGATAAATTCAGCGACTTCACATGCTCACGATAACCGACATAGTTCTTTTCATATAAATACCTTCTCAGCACTTGCGCCCTTTCTTCATTGCCCAATACCTCCATAAACAAAGCATCGGCAATGCCGACATGACCGATCGAGATTTTAAAAGAGGACAGCCCCGCCTTTTTCAGCGAGAAAATCACGAGTGCGATCACTTCGGCATCAGCGCTTGTCGATCCATCGCCGATCAGTTCGACCCCTACCTGTTCGAATTCAGCGGGGCGGCCGCCTTCGCGTTCCTGAGCCCGGAAAACGTTCGCCGCATATCCGACTCGGAGCGGATGGTTTTCTTTATGGAGCTTGGACGCCGCCACCCTTGCAATCGGTGTGGTCATGTCAGGCCTTAAAACAAGGGTTTTCCCCTCCTGATCCAGGAGCTTAAAAAGCTGCTGGTCTAATATCGCCGATTGAACACCGACGGTATCATAAAACTCCAGCGTAGGCGTCTCTACAAACTGATATCCCCACAAAACCATAACCTCTGTCAAAGATGAACGCACCTTTTTCTTTGTTTCATAAAGTTCAGGCAAAGTGTCTCTCATGCCGTACGGTTTTTCGAACATAAACATATACACTTGCACCCCCATATACGCTAGAAGGAATATTCCGAATCCTTTAGTTCGCTAATATGATAATATGCTAACAGATAAAAGAATCAAAAGCAACAGATGATATTCAAATGGGCCATGGGGCTGGGCAATTCTTTCTTTTATTTCATGAACAGCTTGATGATATAATAAAAAAGGACTACTTATTTACGGTTAATCAGCATTGTATGAACAGGAGATCGATATGAAAATTTTAAAAACGTTTTTTCTTATTTTATTCCTTACAGCAGTCATGACCGCCGTTCTGATCCTGTTTTCTAGAGATGCGCTGAGCCCGCTGGCTGAGGGCATCAAAAATTTCCAAACAACTGTAGGCATTAAAACGAAGGAAACGAGCCGGGCTCCCCTGGACGTTCCCCTGATCAAACAAATGGATTCGCCAAAGCTTTACAACGGCTGTGAAGTTGCCAGCCTGGCGATGATTTTAAACTACAGCGGATATGATGTGACAAAGAATGAATTGGCTGAAAAAATCAAAAGGGTGCCGCTGCAATATGAAAACGGCTTGAAAGGAAATCCAAATGACGGCTTTGTCGGCGATATGGAAAACGGCCCCGGTCTCAGCGTCTACCATGGGCCGATTTATGATTTAGCCTCATCTTATGCAGGAGACAAAGTCATCGACCTGACAGGAAACAGCCCTGAAGATATTTACGAACAGCTGAATAAAGGGAGACCGGTTTGGGTGATTACAACCGTTCATTTCAACAAGGTGAATGATATGGAGACTTGGGAGACGCCAAGCGGCAAAGTCGATGTGACTTACAGTGTACACAGTGTGGCGGTTACAGGCTATGATGAAAACTATGTTTATCTGAACGATCCATATGGCTATAAAAACCGGAAAACAGATAAAAGCAATTTTGAAAAGTCATGGAAGCAAATGGGCAGCCAGGCGATTGTGATTGCTTCCTAACGGAAAAAACAAGCCTGCCGAGTCACCGGCAAGCTTGTTTTTAGGTTGTGTTATTCTGTTCCTTTTTGAACAGCCTGCCAGAAGGACTCGGATTCATAACCTAATGAATATACCGAGCCCCCGGCTAGATGATCATCGTTTGTGAGGCGGCTTTTCATTTCTACCGTGTTTTCATTTTCATACCAAACGACATGCTGATGACGCTTCTGATCGACATAAGAAAACGTCATGGATGCTGTTCCGCTGTCATACTTCGGTTTGGCCCCCGTCTCATTTTTGAGCGTCCGAATTTCATTCCATTGTTTCAATGTGTTGTTGCCTTGATCTGTTAAATCCCAATCATATCCGTACGATGGAATCCCCATGATCACTTTATCCGAGCTGATTTCTTCGACTGCAAATTCGAGTGAGCTTTTGATCCAGCCCATGCTGCAGACAGATCCCGGCTCGCTCCAGCTGCCGTGTTCATCATATGTCATCACTTGTACAAAGTCGGCGGCGGCTCCGATTTTCCCGTAATCATAAGGCCAGCTCCAATCATCCTCCGGGTCATCGGCGCTTTTGGCCGGCACGGAAACCATCGTTTGGATTCCTTCCCTTTTTAAAATATCAGAGATGTATTGGATAAATTTCGTGTATCCGGATCGCTCTTCCGGAAAAACAGCTTCAAAATCGATGTTGATGCCATCATAGCCATGCCCTTTAGCCAGGCTCACAAGCCGATCCGTAAAGCGTTTTCTGTTTGTTTCGTTTGTCATAACCGCGGAAGCTAAATCCCCGTCAAAATCTTGAATCGCTTCGTTGTAATTGGAGATCACAGCCCATGTCTTGATTTGGTGCTTTTCTGCAAAGGAGAGCTGGTTTTCAGGCGCTTCTCCTATGAGATTTCCCTTGGCATCAAAAGCGAATGTATCGGTGGCGATCGAATTGATATAGTCATGATATGCGGCCAGCGATTGATATGAAGCGCTGTCGCCAGTCGTATAGCCGACAATCATCCTCTCCGCAGCATCCGCTTTCACATACGTCAGAAACACCAAAACAGTTGAAAAAGCGAGACATACCCACAATTTCTTTTTCATTATCAAGTTTCCCCTTTTCTTTTTCCTCATTTTAACATGAAACAGGAGCCGGATTTTTAGGAGGAAGATGTCTTTTTTCAGACATTACAAGCTTGAAAACCCCTGCCGTCATTCAGCAGGGGTTTTCAAACGTTTTTCCATTTCTTCTTTTGTATAGATAAGCCGCATTGGATTGCCGCCGACAAACGCTCCGGGCGGAACATCTTTGTGGACGAGCGTACCGGCGGAGATGACTGCGCCGTCGCCGATTTCAACACCGGGAAGGATCGTCGCATTCGCTCCGATCATCACTTCATCGCCGATTTTAACCTCGCCGAGCCGATACTCTTTGATTAAATATTCATGGGCTAAAATGGTCGTATTGTAGCCGATCACGGTGTTTCGTCCGACGGAAATTTTTTCGGGAAACATCACATCAAGCATGACCATCAGGGCAAATGAGCTTTTTTCACCGATCTCCATTCGCAAAAAGGTCCGGTACAGCCAATTTTTGACCCCTAAAAAAGGCGTATAGCGCGCCGCTTGTATGACGATGAAATTTTTGACCACTTTGAAAAACGGAACCGTCTGATAGACGTGCCATAACGAATTGGCGCCTGACACCGGATAGCGTTTCGTTTTTCTCAAGTTGTTTCCACTCCAAGGATTTGAAGGAGGTCGCTCATTTTGCTGAGCATATAATCGGGGTGGTGCTTGGCAAGGCTTTCCTCTCCTTTTACCGTCCACGCGACACCCGCGGTTTTTGTTCCCGCATGTTTCCCCGCTAATATATCGTGGTAATTATCACCGATCATGATCGCTTCCGCGGGACGGCTGTCAAGCTTTGAAAGCGCGAGCAGCACCGGCTCCGGGTCCGGTTTTGGCCGCTCTACGTCATCAAGGGTCACTACCGTCTCAAAAAAAGCATCCAGACCGGTAAGCTTTAGCCCCATGTTGACGGTATCCCGCAGCTTGGTTGTAACAATTCCGAGCTTGTATCCTTCAGCTCTCAGACGCTCAAGCGTCTCGTATACCGTCTCATACTCTGTGACAAGCTCATCATGCATTTGATGATTGAATTCGCGGTACATCCTGATCATCTCATCTGTTTGATCCGGATGTATGCTGCTGAAGGTTTCATACAATGACGGGCCGATGAAACTTAGCACATCCTCCCGCTGATACCGGCCGGGTGCATAATGATCAAGCGTATGCAAAAACGACGCGATTATCAGCTCATTTGTATTGATAAGCGTTCCATCCAAATCAAATAAAACCGTATTAATTTTCATAGAAAGCCTCCTTTCTCCGAATGGAATATCCCAGTTTTTTCCACAAACGCGATACGGCGATTGTCAGCAGCACCGCTGTCACAAGCCTGATCATTAGCAACGGCAAGACAGGTATGCCGAGCGGAATAAATACCAATGTGTCTTCGACAACAGCATGGCAGGCGACAAGAAAAATAAAGGCAAGCGTGACATCGCGTTTGCTGACGCCGTCTTCCTCAACGGCTTTGATCATGACACCGGCACCATACGCCAGTCCGATCGTCAGCCCGGCGACCATTGTCATCGATGTGTTTTCTTTCATCCCGAGCATTCTCGTCACCGGTGCAAACCACTTTGAAAAAGTGTTTAGCCAGCCGAGATCCCGCATATATTGAATGATGATCATCAACGGTATCACAATGGCGGCAAGCTGAAGGATCCCCAGCCCCGCTTTTGTGACGCCCTCAAGCGCGATGTCAAGCCAGCCGGACGGAGCTGTGCTCTGCGCTGAAACGAGGCCGTATTCAGCCGCGTCCTGCCCGCCGTGCCAAACAAGATTGATGATAACAGCGGCGAAGGCAGCGAGACCGATGCGGACGAGTAAAATGACCCATATTTTGATGCCGACCCTTGAAGCGACTGTCGATTCGATGATCAGGTTGTGGCAAAACGACAGCATGATCGCCAATATAAAGACCTCTTTAACCGTTAAATCAAGCGTCAAAATCCCGGCGATCCCCGCATACAGGTTGAGCATGTTGCCCAGCACAAGCGGTATCGCCGCTTTTCCCGAAAGACCGAAAATTCCCATAGCCGGAGTGATCATCTTGATCAGCCAGTCCATGACCGGTGTATGCTGAAGCAGGCTGACAATCAGTGTCACCGGAAAGATCACCTTGCCGAGTGTCCACGTCGTTTTCAGACCGGCTTCCAGTCCGGCTTTCAACGTTCCCTTCATTGCTGTCTCCCCTTTAATGACAATCTACATCTCCTGGTATCGTTTAATCTCTCCGCCTTTCAAGCGTCTGAATAGAATCAGCGCGGCCGCGATGATAATCAGCACGATTGAAATAACCTGCGCCATGCGCAGCGCTTCCGTCAGCATCAGGCTGTCCGTCCGAAGGCCTTCAATATAGTAGCGGCCGATAGAATACCAAATGACATAGATTAAAAACAGTTCGCCCCTCTTTAAATTCGCTTTTCTTAAAAGAAGCAGAATCACAACACCCGTGAAGCTCCATAATGACTCATACAAAAACGTCGGCTGATAATATTGCCCGTTAATATACATTTGGTTGAGGATAAAATCAGGCAGGTGGAGATTTTCTAAGAACGCTCTTGAAACGGAGCCTCCGTGCGCTTCCTGATTCATAAAGTTTCCCCAGCGGCCGATGGCCTGGCCCAAAAGAATGCTGGGAGCCGCGATATCGGCAAGCTTCCAAAATGACAGGCCTTTTACCTTTGCAAAGATAAGTCCGGTCAGGACGGCTCCGATAAGACCGCCATGGATCGCAAGACCGCCGTTCCAAATCTGAATGATCTGGTCGGGGTGTTCGCTGTAGTAGCCCCATTCAAAAATGACATAGTACGCCCTTGCGCACAAAATCGCAATCGGGATCGCAAAAAGCACCAGATCGACAAACGTGTCTTTATGCAGCCCCCTCCGTTCGCCTTCTCTGACCGCAAGCCACAATCCCAGCAAAGCGCCGAGACCGATGATGATACCGTACCAATGTACGGCGATCGGCCCAAGATGGAAGGCAATCGGATTCAAAGGTTCAATCGTTTCATTCATATTGTCATCTCCTATTCTTCAAGCTCACCATCTTCAATGACATCCGCCAGTTTATGAGTGAATTGCTCCGCCGCGTTCAGACCCATACGCTTCAGCCTGAAGTTCATGGCGGCCACTTCGATAATGACGGCAAGGTTTCTTCCCGGACGGACCGGAATGGTCAGCTTTGGAATGTCAGTATCAATGATTTTCATTGTTTCCTCTTCAAGGCCTAAACGGTCGTATTGTTTTCCCTGCTCCCAAAGCTCAAGGCTCATCACAAGTGTAATCCGTTTAAAACTTCTGACGGCACCGGCGCCGAACAACGTCATGACATTGATGATGCCGAGACCTCTGATTTCAAGAAGGTGCTCGATTAATTCAGGGGCGCTTCCGATCAATGTATCCTGATCTTCCTGCCTGATCTCAACACAGTCGTCTGCGACAAGACGGTGGCCCCTTTTGACAAGCTCCAGCGCCGTTTCACTTTTTCCGACGCCGCTTTTTCCAATGATCAGCACCCCGACACCGTAGACATCGACAAGCACGCCATGGATCGCAGTCGTCGGAGCAAGCTGGCTTTCAAGATAATTCGTCAGGCGGCTGGTCAGACGCGTCGTCTTGAGCGGGGAACGCAGAACAGGCACACCGTTTTCTTCCGACGCTTCAATCAATTCAGGCGGGATCGGCAAATCGCGCGACAGAATGATCGCCGGTGTAATTTCCGTGCATAAAGAAAGCATCCGCTGTTTTTTGTCTTCCTCGGGAAGCTTCTCGAAAAAGGTGATTTCCGTTTTTCCAAGAAGCTGGACCCTCTCTTTTGGATAATATGTAAAATAACCCGCCATTTCAAGGCCCGGTCTTGATAAATCACTCATCGTGATCGGACGGTTGATCCCTTCTTCTCCGCTGATGAGCTCAAGTTTAAATTTATCCATTACATCTTTTGTTCGAACTTTCGGCATGATGATTGCACCCTCCTTTTCTAAAGGTGAAGAACTTGACATACAGCTTTATTCTATCACTTTCAAAATAAACCTAAAACAATTTTTGCAGAAGGCGCTGCCGCCGCCTTTAGAAACATCGTTTTCCGGGCTTTCTTTCAGGCCGGAAAATCAGTAGTATGAAAAGAGGAATGTTTAAAGGAAGTGAAGAGACCGTGGAATACAACATTCACGATACAACCGTGCTGAATGAGGACATCCTCTCCCCGGAGGAAAAAGAAACATGGGTCCTTTATATGAAAGTGCTGACAGCCGCGGGACTCGGAGACGTATCCGAATGGATGAAGCTCGATATCAGTATGCCGCAAATGAAAGTGTTGATGCTGCTCAACAATCATGGAAACTTGAAAGTCTCTGAAATTGCCGAAAAAATGGGCGCCTCCCTGTCAAATATGACCGGGCTGCTCAGCCGTCTTGAACAGGCAAACTTTATTAAAAGAACGCATTCCGCGCAAGATCGGCGTGCGATCGTCGTCGAATTAACAGAGGAAGCGAAAGATATTTTCCGAAGCTTATATCAAAAAGGGCACGAAAAGCTAAAAAAAGCGCTCCAAATGATGAATGAGCAGGAGAAAAACAAAGTGAACGAAGGCCTTACCATTCTTGAAAAAGCGCTTAAAGCCAATCAGGAAGATTAGGGACAAGCTGCACCCGGCGCGGTGCAGCTTTTTTTGTTGAAAAATCACCTTTGACAAAACCATTTTTTTCTAAGATGATAAAATTAGTTCATTTTAAGTGAATTATTCACTTAAAATTAATTAACAAGGGGGGAAAACACCGTGTCCAAAGCTTTGACGAAACATGATACAAACCAAAAACGGGCCATTTTTCTGTTTACGATCGGGGTGTTTATGGCTGCTTTAGACAACGGCATCATTTCCGCAGCTCTTACGACAATCAATCATTCTTTTGATGTATCACCATCATGGGGAGCCTGGGGGATCACGCTTTATACTCTCGGCTTAGCTGTCAGCGTGCCGATTGTGGGGAAATTATCCGACCGCTACGGACGAAAAAAGCTATTTATCATTGAGGTGCTGCTGTTCGGCACAGGCTCTCTTGTCGTTGCCTTAAGCCTGAATTTCCCGATGTTTTTGCTTGCCCGGCTGATTCAATCGCTCGGCGGAGGGGGAATCTTTATCATCGGAAGCTCCCACATCCTTGATACATTGCCAAAGGAAAAACAAGGAACGGCACTCGGGCTGTTAGGGGCGATGAATGGAATCGCAGCGGTCCTCGGGCCAAATATCGGCAGCTTTATTTTGGACCTTACCGGAAGCTGGCATTGGCTGTTTTTGATCAACCTGCCGATTGCTGCGGGACTGATCGCGCTAAGCTTTCCGTTTATGATCGAAACAAAGGCGGCAAAAGCAAAACCGCTCGATACCGCCGGAACAGTGATATTATCCCTGGCGATTTTATCTGTGATGTACGGCATCACAAACCTCGATGGCCAAGATATACTCGCCGGCCTCGCCGATCCGCGCGTCTACCTTTTTTTGATCATCGGCGCCACCCTGTTTACCGGGTTGTTTTTCTATGAAAAACGCGTGGAATCAAAAGGCGGTGATCCGATACTCGCCTATACCTTGCTGAAAAATAAAGTGTTCCAGTGGACGCTTTTGATCGGTTTTTTATCAGGAGGTCTTTTAGCGGCCGTGATTTTTATTCCCGCCTATGCGGAACAATATTTGCATGTCGCACCCGAAAAAGCGGGATACTGGATGACGCCGCTTGCGCTCGCTTCAGGAGCGGGAGCCGGACTTGGCGGAATCATGGCTGACCGAAAAGGGCCGGTCAAGGCGACATTGCTGTCAGGAACGATTTCTTTCATCGGATTTTTATTGTTGTCCGTCTGGGTGACTGAGAAATGGGAGTTTATCTTCGCCAGTGTGATCGCAGGCGCCGGTTTTGGTTTTCTGTTAGGGGCGCCATTAAATATGCTCGTGTCAGAGGCGGCAAAACAAAATTACGGTACCGCCCTCGGGACGTTGTCGCTCGTCAGACAGATGGGGCTGACTTTGGCTCCGGCTCTTTACGCCGGGTTTATTACAGCCGGTTATGAAAATATCGATAGCCGCGTCACAAGCAAATTAGAGGATGCCGGCATTCCCTCACACGGATTTTCAAACGGTGCAGCAGGTGAACTTCAGTTCAAAGATGCCCTTTCACAAATTCCTGATCCGAAAGTGAAAGGGATTATTGCTGAAGCGATCCATGACAGCATCGGCAACGGCTTCGGAAACCTTTATTTAACAGCCGCGCTCATATCGGCGGCCGTGCTTGCCGCCATCACGGTATTGTCGATTCACAGAAGAAAGACATCATCTCCGACCAGTCAAACCCAACACTTCTCAAACTAAAAAACACTTGTCTCCCCCTCAGGAAAACAAGTGTTTTGACTGGCTGTGCACCAACATCAATATCAGCAAAAAGGATGCAACAGAACTTTTTATGGTGTTGAGCAAAGACGGGAGCTCCTCCTGCCGCAAAATACGCACCGAAGGACCTGGAGGCCGTCCGCCGCCGAACTCAGCGCTTCCGGTCATTTTTCGGTGCAGGGATAAGGCTTCATCACCGTTGTTAGTGAAAAATGCTTTCATATCATCTGCCGCCGTCGTCAATTTCCATATGTTAGAACGGCTTTTCCCGCCGTATTGATCCCTGGCTTCGGCATACCAATAGTAATCCGTATTCGGCTTCAAATCCTCCCATGTCACAGAAGCTGTTTTCCCGCTTTTCACCTTTTTGGCTTTGCCAATCTGCTGATTTGAAAAAACATTCATTTCAAAATAATCGGTTTTCACTTTTTTCTTCCGCGGTTTGAGATCTGTTTTTATACTGAATTCATCCTTTGGTCCGAATTGATGCGGATCATAAAAGTTATAGTCGTCAAGATATGGCGAATAGGTTTTGACATGAATCGCATCATGCTTCGGATCGACATGAAAGATCCTTAAATAGCCCTGGCCGCCTTCAGGTCCGCCCTGATAATCGGCAAGCATTTGAAAAACCTTTCGATCCGGCTTTCCATCTCCATCGTCATCCAGCTTGTCGACTTTTAATGTTGAACTGTGGTAATGTCCGCATAAAACAGCGATGACATTTTGATTCGGTTTGACGATTTGTTCAAATATTCGCTCGCCGATCGGACTTCTGCCTCCTGAAACAAGCAGATATTCGTGGAATGCCAAAATCGCTTTACGGTCGGGATAGCGCTTCAGCACATCATTCATCCACTGCAATTCTTTCGCTCCGATTCCCCAGCCCATCGACAGCATAATATAGTCATTACCGCCTGAGGAAATCAGGTCATAATGGCCTTTGTTATTGGCATATGAGCCTCCGTAGAAAGGTTTGTTTTGAAACCGTTTTGCGCCAAAATACTTCCCGTATGTTTGAAAAGAGTTGTCTTTATGGCCGACATCATGGTTTCCCGCCAATACCCCGTACGGCACCTTGTGATCATCGAGCACTTTCATAAAGCGGTCGGCGCGCTCCCATTGAATCGGCTGATCCGCTTCATCAACAAGGTCTCCCGTGTGAAAAACATACTTAATGTTCAGCTTGTCCTTCTGTTCGGCGATCCATTTTACTTGTTTTTCAAAAATTTGCGGATAGCTTTCCGAGTAGTATTGGGTATCGGACATCCAAATCAGTGTATAGTCGTCTTCCGACAGCTGTATTTGATCCTGGATGATGACAGCAGCGCGGGAATCGCGGACATAGTCGGCAGCCTTTACACTTCCTTTCAGCGTAAACAGCCTGTTATTTTTGGCGATATGGAAAGCGAGCGTATCCCATTGCTTTTTTTTGTAGTTCCAGGCGAACATCGACACTTTTCTGCCGGGAAGAGAGCTTCCGCGCCACACGACTTCAACATTGTCGCGTTTTCGGACATTTTCATCGACCTTCACATCGAAGCGGTGATACGGAAAACGAGTGTTTGAGACTGTTTCAAAGCCTTTTCCGTCAGGCGAGGACATGTTAGCGCGCTCATCTTTTGTAAGCACCTTTCCGCCGTTTGCCGCCAACCCTTGCGGCGGCTCTGTATCGCTTTGATTCGCCGACACTTTGACATGCTTTTCGTCTGCGGCTGTATATTGATACCCTCGATAAAAAGAGACGCGCATTTTATCCTTTGTCGGGTCTTTCACCCGGACGGCCAATTTTGCATGTGTGCTCCCTGCGGCGTTTTTTGCTTGCTCAGGCTTGTCCGGCTGTTCTTTTTTGATGTGAAAATTCCTTTTTAAAACTGACGTATTTCCGGCACTGTCGGCTGCTTTAATTGTCAAAACGTGCTTGCCGCTGTCCAGATCTGCAGATGAAGCGGTGTAAGGCAAAGCGATTTTTTTTCCGTCTAGAAAAGCTTTGACTTTGCGGACTCCGCTCCATCTATCAGTAACGGCTGCATCAAGTGTAAATGCGCCTTTATACGTTTTGCCGTCTTTCACAGAAGCTTTGATTTCAGGGCCTGTGTGATCAACCGTCACCTGGTGTATAACCCGTTCTTCCCCGTTCTCCGCTTCAATTGTGTGGCTCCCTTCTTTCCACACCTTTGTGTTCCACTGGACGGCAAGCGATGTAAAGCACCTTTCCGGCAGAGTGAATCGGAATTCATACCATTCTTTCGCATCCGGGTTGTCTCCGACGGGAAGCTCTTTTTTTTCGTCATCATAGCGCTCATCATGGATGACAGTTCCGTCGGCCAAAATGAGCCGCGGGTTTTTCAATACAAAATCATCCCGGTTTTCCGCGGAAGTTTGTTCAAACGGGGTTGATTTTGTCCCGGAACGCACCTTTACGGCAAAGGGCTTTCCTTTCGTAAATTCTTCAGGCGAAACCGGAACGGTAATGGTCGCATATCGGCGGCGCGAGTCGTCAAATATTTTTTGCACCCGTTTGCCGATGGTGACCGCATTTTTGAAATATAGGTTCGTTTTATTGACGTCAAAAGCAAAATACGCTTTCTTTTCCAGCGCCCTATATCCCGCTTTTTGCTCCTTTCCGTCAATCCGGATTTTCGTTTCTGACGGCGGTCTTTCAGATGTCGCTTTCAGCAGCGTATGTCCTGAAACGGTTCCGCCGTTATGCACATTCAGGCGAAGTCCCTTCAAAAAGCTCTGTTCAAGTGCGATTGTCTTTTTCTCAGTCGCCGCTGTGTTTGATCCGTCGCTAGCTTTGATATAATACTCCACTTTTTCTTTGCCGATGAGCTCTGCAAAATAAAGATTATGGCGGTAAAGCCCGTCATTTCTGCTTTTTTCAACACTGACTTTGCTAAATGGCTCATCTGCACTCATCCGGTAAAAAAATTGCACATTTTTGACTTGCTGATTGTCGCTGATATCGGCTAACAGCTGAATCGTCTCCCCGGGCTTTGCCGCATGATGATCCGTCATATCCTGAATATGCGGCTGTTCTTTGTCAGGCATAACAGCGACTGTTTCCGACGGTGTTTGCTCCTGTAAAAGCGTACCTGGAGAAGGCTTTTCTTCACCGCTGGACATTTTCATCATCTGTTTTGTTCCATCGAGCGGATATCGATAAAGGATCGCTTTGTTTTTGACGGCGGCTGTCTCGTTTCGTTCACGATGATAACGGGCGACAGCGATGTCTTCACCGCTTTTGGTGCTGATGACCAATTCCCTGACAGCGTTGTTAGCCATTCCGCCTCCTTTCAGCACCGAAAGCGTTTTTCCTTCCTGCAGATCGACACCGTAGTGCCTGTTAAAATCAGCGGCCGTCAAGCGGCTGTTCGTTTCGTTTTTAATCCAGAATACATGCGTCTGTCCCGACGGCACCGTGATATCGGCTTGTGCAAACGGCCAGAGCAGTTCTGATTCCTTTCCTTTTTCGGGATTGCGGTATTTGATATTGTAGCTGTTCATATGAACCGGCTTATTCGTATTATTATAAACCTCGATAAATTCGTAACCGTCTTTTCCTCCGGCATTTGTTGAATCAACAACCATTTCCGTGATGAAAAGCTCAGGCAGCTTTTGGACATCGACCTTCATTCCTTCAATGTCGATCGTATACAAATCGGTCTTGGCGGACAAATCGCCAGACTGCGCTTCAATGTAATAAACAATCCTGTCGGAAGATATGTTCTCGCTTCCCAATTTCGCAATATAGCTGTTCATTTTACCGGGCTCTATTTCCATCGGAATTACCCGAAACGGCAATTCGTCATGCTGTTTGTAATGAAGAATCACCGTATCGGCAGACGTTTTGGCGCGAAAATACAAGTCGTCCCCTTTGCGGACTTGTTCTGTTGGCACATGTTTGATGACAGGGGAGCTTTTTTCTTCATCCAGTTTTCCGGCAGCATGACCGATTGGAAACGGCAGCAATAAAAAACATGCTGCGGCAAGCAACAAAAGGGTTTGGCGGGTTCTGTTCATTTTCATCGTCTACCTCCCTTTCGTATTTTGCCTTGTTTGGCCCATTTTATGAAATATGTTGAAAGACAAAAAAAGAAGCCTGATGGAATCAGACTCCTTTTTATTTTCTCGTCATCGGCTCGATGATCGCTTTTTGGATGAGCAGATGGAAAACCGACAGGACAATCGATGCAAAAATAGCTGTCCCAAAGCCGTCAAGATCAAAACTGTCACCCATAATGGCTGCCGTCATATAGAGCGTGAGTGCATTGATTACAAATAAGAACAAGCCAAGCGTCACAACGGTGACAGGCAATGTCAGGATGATCAGCACCGGCTTCACAAACATATTCAAAATCGACAAAATCAGACTTGCCGTAATGGCTGCACCGATGCTTCTGACATGAACCGAATCAAAATAACCAGCAATAACGATTAATAACAAGGCGTTGACAAGAACGTTTATGATCCATCTCATCACGATTTGACGTCTCCTTCATTCGGAACGAGAAACACCCAGACGATATAAATCAGCACCACGGGAATTCCCGTCGAAAATATAAATAATAAAACGGTGATAATGCGCAATAAAGACGCATCTATATTTAAATATTCTGCCAGCCCTCCCACGACCCCTGCAATTTTTCTGTCTGTTTCGGATCGAAATAGCCTTTTCATCGTATCACTCCTGTGTATGGTTTAAATGGATCGATCCTGTCTTTGTTTCCAAAAACACTGTCATGCTGTGATCATGGTTCTGATTCGCTTTGACATGCATTTCTTTTTGGATGGTCTCATTTTTTTCTTTGAGAATTTCCGCATCTCTAAGATCGTTTGACAGGGAGCCCAAATTGCTTTTCAGCTCAGCGGTTACCGCACAATCGCGCGGGACGTTCAACTCGATAGAGCCCGTCGTCGTTTTCACATATGCCGAACGGCAATGCGGATTTTTGACAGTTGCAGCAATATTGCCGTTAAAGCTCTGCAAATCCAGAGACTCGCATGACCCTTTTATATCAATCAAGCCATTGATCGTTTCCGCTTCAATCTCTCCGCAGTCATGATCAGCAAGTTTGATCTGTCCATTCGCCGTTTCAAGCGCTGCCTTTTCGGCGGTCAGAGCGGAAAAAGACAGCACACCGTTTGTCGTTTTGGCTGAGAGCTCTTTTACGCTTAAATGTTCCCCCCTGACAGGGCCATTAAACAGCTTAAAGCGGATTTTGCCGTATTCCTTGTTTGGAATATAAACGGTGAGATTGGTCTTCATCGTTTTTTTCTCGGTACGGATCATAAATTTATCGCCTTCCGTACCGCAATCTATATGCTGAAGAAAAGCCTGCCTTGCTTCCTCTTGGTTATCGACGCGGTACACCTTCGCCTGGCACTCGACGCGAATGTCGCCATCGTCCCATGGCATGAGGTTGACGCTGCCGTTTGCCAACTGAATATCAAGAGTGGAAAAATCGGTATCTTTGAATTGAAAAATATGTTGGACATCATATGATTGCCCAAAGTTCAAGTCCAAGTCAACCTCTTTTACCTTTTTCACAGCGGTATCGATCCACTCAAACAGTTTTGATCCGATCGATGGCTTCGGCTCCCGCTTTTTTTCGCTGTAAAAGTGGTCTGAATCAAGGACATCCTCAGATAAGGCCGTCACCTTGCTTTCAGTCTGCCTGTAGTCATCTTCTAGTTTTTCAATCAAAATCAGCGCCTCTTTCGCCGACAGTTTTCCCGTTTCAACAAGCTTTAAAATCCGTTCTTTTTCATTTTTCATCAAAAGCTCCCCCGTTCTCCGTCAATTATGCTTGTGTCAGCATTTTAATCCCTTGGACGACGTTCCAGATGACAATAATCAAACTGATGACCCCGAAAAAAATGAAGGCCCCAAAAACAGAAAAAAGCGCCAGAAAACCGTTATCATTAAAAATAATCGTACCGCTGATTGCGCCTGCTGCCAATATGACGACGCTTATAAACGGAATAATATGTGATACCAGCGACCGCAGCGCATGTTTTTTCGTTTCTCGGTCATCTGTTATAAAATACGCAGCAATAGGCAAAATAAGCGGGGCAAAAAAAACGCTAAAATAACAAATTGCCGAAATCAACGCATTACTTCTAGTCATTCATACCACTCTCCTATACCAGCTTGTCAATGTAAGTCCGCGCTCCCTTGAGTCCAATGTACAATGACCTTATACTCAAGTTTACGAGTATCATGGCCTTTTGGTTTCATTTTCATTCGATAGGCATGCGTCAATCTTCGCGAATTGATTTTTTTAGATTTTATGAATAGATTCTTTTTTTATAACCCTTTAAAATATGTGGAAAAGCTAGTGTGAAAAGGAGGAGGCGCAATGAAACAGAAATCGGAAGAGTCCGCATCACTCACCCCAAAGCTTCTGGAACTGATTCAGGAACAAAAAAGAATGAACCAGGAAATCATCAACCGACTGGAAGCAATCAACTCCGCTCCTCCGCTTTCCAGTGAAATCCGTTATTTAAAGGTTTTGCTGAGCAGCAGCAGTACACACATCATCAACAGCCTGATTGAATTGACTAAACAGGTCGACAGGCATGATCAGGAATAATGTCTGCGGCGTTTATCACTTCTATATGATCCCATTAACCGAACGTCTTGTATGTGCACGTCCTTGTTTTACCTTATAACAGCTATACAAAAAAGAGCAATCGAAAAAGCTGCCGGCTCGATGCCGGCAGCCCATTTATCAAGGTTTGACAGCTTCCTTCTCCTGAAGCCGTTCCTTCATTCTTTTTTTGTCGCGTTCGATGATCGGCTTCAAATAGCGTCCCGTATATGAACCTTCCGCCTTCATCACTTCTTCAGGCGTTCCGGCAGCGATAATTTTCCCTCCGCCGTCTCCGCCTTCCGGTCCCAAATCAATCAAATAATCAGCCGCTTTAATAATATCAAGGTTATGCTCAATAACAAGCACGGTGTCCCCATTATCAACGAGGCGCTGAAGAACGGTCAAAAGCCTTGCGATGTCATCGACATGGAGGCCTGTCGTCGGCTCGTCCAAAATGTAAAGGGATCGTCCTGTTGAACGCCGGTGCAACTCAGACGCCAGTTTGACACGCTGCGCTTCACCGCCGGAAAGCGTTGTTGCAGGCTGTCCCAGTGTAATATAGCCGAGCCCTACATCATACAGGGTCTGCAGCTTGCGTTTGATCTTCGGTATGTTTTCAAAAAACTGCACCGCTTTTTCGACAGTCATTTCAAGCACATCGGAAATATTTTTCCCTTTGTACGTGACCTGAAGCGTCTCCCGGTTATACCTCTTGCCATGACAGACTTCGCAAGGCACATATACATCCGGGAGAAAATGCATTTCGATTTTGATGATCCCGTCGCCCTTGCACGCCTCACAGCGGCCGCCTTTCACATTGAAACTGAAGCGGCCTTTCTTATAACCCCTGACTTTGGCCTCGTTCGTCTGAGCAAACACATCACGGATATCATCGAACACCCCGGTGTATGTGGCCGGATTCGACCTCGGTGTCCGGCCGATCGGAGACTGATCGATATCGATGACCTTTTCGAGATGCTCAATCCCTTTCATTTCTTTATGTTCTCCCGGCTTTGTCTTAGCCCGATGGAGCTTCTGCGCAAGTGTCTTGTGCAGAATTTCATTGACAAGCGTACTTTTCCCTGATCCGGAAACGCCTGTGACCGCGGCAAACACGCCGAGCGGAAATTTGACGGAAACATTTTTCAGGTTGTTTTCTTTAGCACCTTTGATTTCGATAAAGCGTCCGTCTGGTTTTCTTCTCTCAGCGGGAAGCGGGATAAACTTTTTCCCTGAAAGATATTGCCCTGTCAGTGATTTTTCATCATTCATCACTTCTTCCGGCTTCCCTGAGGAAATCACTTCTCCTCCGTGAATGCCCGCTCCCGGTCCGATATCAATTAAATAATCGGCGGCAAGCATCGTATCCTCGTCATGCTCAACGACGATCAAGGTATTGCCGATATCACGCATGTTTTTCAGCGTATCAATCAGCCGGTCATTGTCGCGCTGGTGAAGGCCGATCGACGGCTCATCAAGGATGTAGAGGACGCCGGTCAGCCTTGAACCGATTTGCGTCGCGAGACGGATCCTCTGAGCTTCCCCGCCTGACAGGGTACCGGCGGCGCGGCTCAGCGTCAAATAATCAAGGCCGACATTGTTTAAAAACCCGAGCCGTTCTTCAATCTCCCGCAAAATCAGATTGGCAATCTTCATATCTTTCTCCGAAAGCTTTAGCTCACGGAAAAATTGAAGGGCGTTTGTCACCGACATCTCGGTTATTTTTCCGATATGAAGGCCGTTTACCAAAACGGCCAATGCTTCCTTTTTCAGCCGGTATCCTTTACAGGAAGGGCACGGCTGGTTGGCCATGTATTTTTCCATCTGTTCGCGGATGTAGTCTGAGCTCGTTTCTTTATAACGTCTTTCGATATTTCGAATAACGCCTTCAAATTCGATATAACTTTCACGAACCTGACCAAAGTCATTTTCATATCTAAAATAGATCTGCTCCCCGCCGCTTCCATAGAGGATTTTCTCAAGCTGGTGTTTCGGCAGTTCCTTCACCGGCACATCCATATCGATTCCATAATGGCTGCAAACCGCCTCCAAAAGCTTTGGATAATATTGGGAGCTCTGCGGTTCCCATGGTGCGATCGCATGCTGTTTAAGCGACAGCTCATCATTTGGAATCACAAGGTCGACATCGACTTCCAATTTAGAACCGAGACCGTCGCAACTTGGACAGGCGCCGAACGGACTGTTGAAAGAAAACATTCGCGGCTCGAGCTCTCCGATCGAGAAGCCACAGTGCGGACAGGCATGATGCTCGCTGAAAAGCAGCTCCTCTTCGCCGATTACATCGATGATCACCCGTCCTTCGCCAAGGCGGAGCGCGGTTTCAAGCGAATCTGTGAGGCGGGCTGTCACGCCTTCTTTAATGACGATGCGGTCAACAACGACTTCGATCGAATGCTTTTTATTTTTCTCAAGTTCAATATCCTCGGAAAGGTCGTTCATTTCGCCGTCGATTCGGACTCTCACATAACCCTGTTTTCTAATTTGTTCGAGGATTTTCACATGAGTGCCTTTCCGCCCTGACACGACCGGAGCAAGCACTTGAATCTTCGTGCGTTCAGGATATTCCAGAATCCGGTCCGTCATCTGTTCGATCGTCTGCGACGTAATTTCAATGCCGTGAACAGGGCAAACCGGCTTCCCGACTCTCGCAAACAGCAAGCGGAGGTAGTCATAAATTTCCGTGACCGTTCCGACCGTCGAACGGGGGTTGCGGCTCGTCGTTTTCTGATCGATGCTGATCGCTGGTGAAAGACCTTCGATCGCATCCACATCAGGTTTGTCCATCTGCCCTAAAAACTGGCGGGCATACGCGGATAGAGACTCGACATAACGCCTTTGCCCCTCCGCATAAATCGTGTCAAACGCAAGGGACGATTTCCCTGAACCCGAAAGGCCTGTCAGCACGACAAGCTTATCCCGAGGAATCGAGACATCGATGTTTTTCAGGTTATGAGCCCTTGCTCCTTTCACCTCAATTCGTTCCATTGCCATACTCTATTCATCCTTCCGATTTTAACTCTAGAAGTAGGTCCCGAAGCTCGGCGGCCCGTTCGAAATCAAGCGCTTTTGCCGCTTCCTTCATATCGTGCTCCATCTGGGCGATCACTTTTTCGCGCTCTTTCTTCGTCAGTTTTGAAAGCTTCGGTTCCTCTTTTGCTTTGTATTCTTCCTGTTCTTCAGCCACATGTGTCGCGCGGATGACGTCGCGGATCTTCTTGTTGATCGTTTTCGGTGTAATGCCGTGTTCCTTGTTGTATGCTTCCTGCTGCTGCCTGCGCCGCTTCGTTTCATTGATCGCGATTTCCATGGAGCCCGTGATGTTATCCGCGTACATGATGACCCGGCCCTCGGCATTTCTCGCCGCCCGGCCAATCGTTTGAATCAAGGAACGCTCAGAGCGGAGGAAGCCTTCTTTATCCGCATCCAATATCGCCACAAGCGAAACTTCAGGGATGTCAAGCCCCTCCCTCAGCAGGTTGATGCCGACGAGAACGTCATGCTTGCCGAGGCGCAGGTCGCGGATGATTTCGATCCGTTCCAGCGTTTTAATCTCGGAATGCAGATAGGTCACCTTTATGCCGATTTCCTTCAGGTAGTCGGTCAAATCCTCTGACATTTTCTTCGTCAGCGTCGTGACGAGGACGCGTTCATTCCGGTCGATGCGCTGCCTGATTTCGCCGATCAGGTCATCGATCTGCCCTTCGATCGGCCTTACTTCGATAATCGGATCGAGCAGTCCGGTCGGACGGATGATCTGTTCAACCATTTCAGGAGAATGTTCCAGTTCATACGGACCAGGCGTCGCAGAAACATACACTATGTTGTGAATGTGCTTTTCAAACTCTTCAAACCTCAGCGGCCTGTTGTCTAAAGCCGAAGGAAGCCGGAAGCCGTGGTCGACGAGGACCTGCTTTCTGGCCTGGTCTCCGTTGTACATTCCTCTCACCTGCGGAATCGTGACATGAGACTCATCGATGACCATCAAAAAGTCATCGGGAAAATAATCGAGCAGTGTATACGGAGTGGACCCTGCCGGACGCAGCGTCAAATGTCTGGAATAGTTTTCGATCCCTGAGCAAAAGCCCATTTCACGCATCATTTCCAGATCGTATCTCGTCCGCTGCTCAAGGCGCTGCGCTTCAAGCAGCTTGCCTTCATCATGCAGAACTTTAAGGCGTTCTTCCAGCTCCGATTCAATGTTCACGATCGCTTTCTTCATCTTTTCTTCACGGGTGACGAAGTGGGAAGCCGGAAAGATGGCAACATGGTCCCGCTCCCCTAAAATTTCGCCTGTCAAGGCATCGACTTCCCTGATCCGTTCGATTTCGTCTCCGAAAAACTCGATGCGGATGCAGTGCTCATCCCTTGAAGCCGGAAAGATTTCGACGACATCGCCGCGCACCCTGAATGTCCCGCGCTGAAAATCGATGTCATTCCGGGCATACTGAATGTCAACGAGCTTTCTGAGAAGCTCATTGCGCTCAATTTCCATCTCCGTTCTGAGCGAAAGCACGAGCTCTCTATATTCCTCCGGCGAACCCAAACCGTAAATACAAGAGACACTCGCCACGATGATGACATCTTTGCGTTCAAAAAGAGCGGATGTGGCTGAGTGCCTCAATTTATCTATCTCATCATTAATGCTGGCGTCTTTTTCAATAAACGTATCGGTCTGAGGCACATAGGCCTCCGGCTGATAGTAGTCGTAATAGCTCACAAAATATTCGACTGCGTTGTTCGGGAAAAACTCCTTAAACTCGCTGTACAGCTGACCGGCAAGCGTTTTGTTGTGGGCGATGACAAGCGTCGGTTTATTGACCTCTTTAATCACGTTTGACATCGTAAACGTCTTGCCTGTACCGGTCGCCCCCAGGAGCGTTTGATGCTTTTTGCCTTCCCGAATGCCTGCAACAAGCTGTTCAATCGCTTTCGGCTGATCGCCCTGGGGCTGATAATTCGAGACTAATTCAAAGCGGTCTTTCACAAAAAAGCCTCCGTTTCTTTACGAAATCTTCCTGTTTTATTATTTTAACACATCCAAACAAAAAATACGAACTAAAGTTCGGTTTTTGTGTTTTTCCACAAACCGTTTTTTCGATCCATCAAAAAATCCCTCCTTTTTCTCATCAAAAGCAGGGCTTCACAGCAAATTCACGGCGGTTTCTATGAGTCTTCCTTCTTTTCGCCGGCCTTTTTGGCCGCATAAAGAGCACCGGCCACAAGCGAGACGATATCAAGTCCTACGATAAAAAAGGTTTCCGTATAACCCTTTAAATAGGAAGCGAATAACAGCGCAGCCGTAAGCGCGATTCCGACATAATGATTATAGGTCACCCTTGTAAAAAACAAGACAAGGAAAAAAGGAAAAATTAGTGCAAAAACGGCTTTTGTAAACACAAAAACCCTCCTCACGTTTGTTGATCTTATTCGATTATATTAAAGAACAAAGAAACGGACAAACGCGGGCACTCACTTTTTTATGTTACCCAAATGAAAGCCGCATTATTCGAAAGCGGCTCTTCTAAAAGGCGAAAAATAATGAGATTCCGGCCGCCAATAGATTCGGCAGCGCAAAAACGGCGAGTCCATTCGTCATCTTTCCGTTCCCGTCTCTTCCACCAAAACGATCTCCGCTCACGAACGAAAGCAAGGCTGACAGAATCATTGAGCCAAGACCGGCTGTTCCGGAAATTTTGTAGATAAAGGTCCAATCGCCGGCAACCGCCGAAATCAGTGCAGCAGCAAAACATACGATTATACCCGAGAGAAAAGCCTTTTTCATTCAACCTACTCCTTCAACCAGATCTATTCATCACAATATCGGAACGTTAGAAAAAACACAATAAAAACGGTTCGCGTTTCTTTTACAATAAGAGAAAAAGCGCCTGAACCAGACGCTTTTTTGGGAAACCGGAATTAGTGCGTTTCCTTAGCCGCAGCCGTTTCGGCAAGGGCCGGAGCTTCATCTTTCACAAACAAAATCCCGAGCTCATGATGCTCTCCTTCATATGAAGCCCTCTGCTCAAAGCGGACCTCGTTGTTCAAGCCGACCACTTCAAGCTTGAAGAAGGCGCGGTTTTTTTGGAGTGCTTCATAAAAATCCGCTTCATTTTTGACTTCGATGCCGTTCACTTTCGTAATAATTTCGCCGATCTGAAGGCCGAGGCCGGCAGCCGGGGTGTTGGGAATGATCCCGAGCACCATCAGCCCGCGATCTCTTTTAGAAAAGTAGAAAGGTGCGGAATTATCGTTCATCCGCTGCTTCCAAGTCAGAAAGGCTCTGCCGGCCACAGCGGTAACGGCTGCTGCGGCGGCAAGCGGCGTCCACCATATACTTCCTGCTGCAATCAGCAATGTGATGATACCGAGAACACTGATGCGCCTTGCTGTAATTTTGATGCTGACAATCGGAAGCGACCCTTGAACCCGCTGCCCGAAACCGACAAAATACGGGATCCACAATAATTGAAAGGCGCCGTCGTGAACGGACAGAACAGGCCACCATGGGACGGACGATTCGATCGCCTGCCCGGGAATCAAAATGAACAAAGGCAGGAGCCAAACGCGGCCCGCGATCTGCTGTCCGATCGGCAGCCCCCTCCTGCTCATCACAATTGACGGGGACGTCCTGACATGGGCCGTTTTGTAAGCCAGCATCCCTTCAGTAAACAGAAGAAGACCGAGCAGGACGGCGGCTGCCGGCCAATTTGCGAAGGATAGCTGCGGGATCACCTGATCAATCGCGTCCGGATTGACGTACTCGAGCGCAATGCCGGCTAATATGCTCAAGCCGAGCGTGTAAGCCGAAGACAGCATGCTCTGCCTGAACGTTAAAGCACAAATTGCGGTCACTGCCGCAATGATGATCAGCATTCCGAACGGGAGGGACAGCCCCAGTCCAAAGGTAACAATGGACAGAAGGATGCCCGCCAAAATCCCTTTTGAATATGTAAACTGAAGTTCATCATAAATATCTTCAATGCGCGTATGAAATGTTTTTCTTTCACGTTTGATCCGGGCATAGCCGTAAGCCAAGCTCATGACCATCATAAAATAGAAGAGCGGGTGCACAAAAAACCATCCGGCTCCTTTTAAAAGTTCAATCAAGCTTTCTTCAACTGACAAGGAAACGTTCACCGCCTCAAACCAAGCATGCAGGTGCCGCCGCACATGCGACGGCCTTTTCACGTTGGATATTTTATGGAGAAATCCAGCTTGTCTTGGCATCCTTTAGCAAAGGAACAACAGAGGACGGACGCTCAGACGGAGACGCCTGAGCAGTGCCTCGATTCGTCACTTGCAAGACGCCGGGCGCTTTTAAACGCGCATTCGTGACGAGAAATGCCAGCACCTTCAGGCAAGCTGGTGCATTTTATTATTATTCTAACAAATAATAAAATCCTTGGGTATGGTAAACGCGAGGTTTATTTTTCTTGGCTCATCCAAAGCGTCACATTGGAGAGCGAAAAATCCTTTAAATAATGATTGACCTCAACATCCAAAATATCTCCAATCAGCTGCATGGACCGTTTGATATCTGTTAAATTGATGCCAAGGCGCTTATGGTTGTCCATCAAATAGTTGAAATAAAGCTCCGCACATTCCTCATTAATGTCTTCCACACTCTCAACGGAAGTGTAGTTCACGAGGTATCTGCTGAACAGCATCAGCAGCCCCACTGCCTTTGTAGCGGAAAATGTAACGTCTTGTGATCGAACTTTTAACTGCTCCACTAATTCATAGTATTTTTTCTCTCTCACAATACTTGCCCTTTTCAATCGTGTACCCCCATTTATGATTTATATATAAGAAAAGCGCAAGCGTCAGACGACTCCACCAACCAGAGACGAAGAACGCAAACAGCGCTAACATTCTTCGCAAAAAAAATGCACGCATTATAATTTATGAAAGGTCTGTTTCTATTTTAAAAACTTTTCCTTTGCTATACAACTTGCAAAAGTTACATTTTTACTGCATCTTTACATCCTTATAAAGTCTCCCATATACTTATGTTATCGGGTCATTTCTATTCATTATGAATGTTTTTTTTATGAAAAAACAAAAATTTTAGGTAAAAAGGTTGAGAATTTACTTTCCGAATATAAGAAAAGTGAGGATATTCCGTTATCCTCACTTTTTGTCAAATAGCACTTTCAACGCTGCCTGAAGCTGCAGATCGTTTTGATCATCCATCTTTTTTTCCTCGATCCGAAGATTCATTGTATTTGCCGTTTTTTGGTCAATGACCCCATTCTTTTTCATCTTATTTTGTGCCTGAAAGGCCAGCACCGCTTTTTTAGTGCCTTCATGGAAGTATCCGTCATACCGGCCGGGATCAAAGCCAAGACCTTTTAAAAGCAGCTGGGCGCGCTTGATTTCACGGCTGTTCATATCGAGCTTGAGCGGCTCTTTCAGCTGTACAGGTCCCACTGAGAAATAAGCAGGCTGTGCTACGGGAACGGTCGGCTGGATTCCTTTCTTATGGATCCAGTTTCCTTTTGGTGTCAGCCATTTATACAAGGTCAGCTTGATATTGCTTCCATCCCCCATCGGAACAGCCTGCTGCACAGTGCCTTTCCCAAAAGAAGGGTCGCCGACGACCTGATAACCCTCCGCTTCTTTTAATGCACCGGCAAGAATTTCCGAAGCGGAAGCGCTCCCTTTATCCGTGATCACACTTACAGGATATGGCTTTTTCTCTTTAAGTTTGGAGAAGTATTGCTTTTTATTTCCGTTTCTTTCGGCAATTTGAATATACGGATGATCTTTTGTCACAAAATGTTTTAAAATTTCTTCAACACTTTGCAAATATCCTCCGGGATTCCCCCTCACATCCAACACAAGACCTTTTATTCCCTTTTTCTCAAGCCTTTTCAGTTCTGCCGCAAAATCCTTGGCTGTATGTTCGGAAAAAGAAGAAATCGCGATGTAACCGACCGGCTTGTTCTGTACTTTCTTAATGGATGCAAAAACGGTCTCAAGCGGGATTTCGTCGCGTTTGATCTTAAATGTCAGCTGATCTCTCATACCGGGGCGGTGAACCTTCAGCGTAACCGTAGAACCCTTTTTTCCCCTGATCTTAAGTACGGCATCATTCAAATCCATTCCCGCCATCGATTCTCCGTCAATGCTCAAAATTTCATCATTCGGTTTTAATCCGGCCTTTTCTGCCGGAGACCTTTTAAATGGGGAAACGATGATGATCTTTCGGTCTTCCATGCCAATTTCCGCACCGATTCCTTCAAAGGAGGAATCAAGAGAATCGGAAAATCGTTTTGCAGTCTGTTTATCCATATAAACGGAATATGGATCGTTTAATGTTGAAAGCATGCCTTGAATGGCGCCTTCCAACAGCTTTTCTTTATCTACCTGCTCTACATATTCGTTTGAGATCAGATCGTACGCTTTTTCAATCTTCTGCATGGCTTCATCTTTGCCCTCCGCAAGGGCTGGGGCAGCACCTGATAAAAGACCATACAGCAGGCAGACGGCCATGATGAGACGTGCAATTTTCTGGTTCATCCTATACCTCCTCTTCTCGCTGCACTATGTTTGCTTGATGTAGTATGTGCCAACATTGCTGTTTTCATGTAATGAAGGGTTCAAAAAAACCGCCGGATGACACCGGCAGTTTTTCATTGTTACCTATGCATATTTGAGACGTTTGATCACTTCATCTGTCACTTCTTCCGTCGTACACGCTCCGCCAATATCAGGGGTTAAAAAGCCGCTTTTCAGCACATCTTCAATGACATCCAGCAGTTTGCTTCCAAGCTCCTCTTCCCCAAAATGGTCGAGCATCATTTTCGCCGTCCAGATTTGTCCGATTGGATTGGCGATCCCTTTTCCGATAATATCGGGCGCTGAGCCGTGCACCGGTTCAAACATGGACGGATATTTGCCGTTTACATTGATATTGGCCGCAGGCGCGATACCTACACTACCCATGATCGCCGCCCCGATATCGGTTAAAATGTCGCCGAACAGGTTGCTGGCAACGATAACGTCAAACTTCTCAGGCTTCGTGACAAAAAACGCCGCCAGCGCGTCAATGTGCTGTGAGTCGGTTGCGATATCCGGATAATCCTTGGCGGTCTGTTTAAAGACTTCATCCCAGAAAGGCATCGAATGAATGATTCCGTTTGACTTTGTCGCACTCGTGACATGTTGTTTACGTTTGGCTGCCATCTCAAACGCAAAGCGCATCGCCCTTTCCGCTCCTCTTCTTGAAAAAACGGCGTTTTGGATGGCGATTTCTTCTTCATCTCTGTAGATTCTTCCGCCGACCGTGCTGTATTCGCCTTCGCTGTTTTCGCGGACGACAAGCAGATCAAAATCTTTCGGGTTGGCTAAAGGTGATTTGATCCCTTGTAAAAACTTCGCCGGTCTAATATTGATGACTTGTTCGAATTCACGGCGTATTTTAATGAGCAGCCCCCATAATGAAACATGGTCCGGCACAAGCTTGCTGTTGCCGACAGCTCCCAAAAATATGCTGTCAAAGTCCTTCAGCCGCTCCAACCCGTCTTCAGGCATCATTTCCCCGTGCTCCAAATAATACTCACAGCTGTATGGAAATTCTGTAAACTGAAATGAGATTCCTCCGTGAACATCAGAAACCGCTTTCAAAACACGCTGTGCTGCAGGTACGACTTCTTTTCCCACACCGTCTCCAGGTATGCTGGCAATGTTGAATACTTTCATCGGCCAATCTCCTCGCTTTTTTTAAATTGTCGACAGTCGACTGATATCACTTTCATTCTATACCTGGAGATATTTTCTGACAAGCTGATTTTATGAACGTAAAGATGAGGGTTGTTTTATTTTCATTGTAACAATAGCCTTGTTGGCTTTCACTGGATGTACATTATCTCTCAGCCTTGGATGGTGAAGTAATACCAGGCGAAAGCAATATAAAAAACAGCTGCACTCTTATCGAAATGCAGCTGCATGAAGCTGGAAAAGGTACGCTTTTTCAAGTCTCACTTCGTTGACGGGAGTTCCCCAGCCTTTTTAAAAAGCCCTATTAATCGTCTGTCATCGTCTTCTTAAAACAAACATACATAAACAGGGCTGCGCCTAAAACCCAAACAGCTATAATACCGAGTGGCAGCCAGGAGTTGGTATCGTGTATCTCAATTGCTTGCATGATTGGAAAAGTATCGGCAACTTTGATAATGATACTGTCTTTATCCAAACCAAGAAATTCAATCATCGATGTAAATCCGAACAGAAACATCACTGGCATGATGTATGCAGACGTTGCAGCGATTGACTTGGAAAATAGGCCAATGCCAAGCAATAAAAAGTATAAGAACAATAAGATCAACCCAAGAAGCGCTCTGAAATGAAGAAACGGGTCAAAACCAACGATTAGTAGTGATACAACAAGGGAAATAAAAGTCATCAATCCGATCACAAGACTTTTGCCGACAATAATATCGAGAAACGACGCTGGTGACTGAATCAGACCGCGTAATGTCTTCTTTTCATTTTCCTCTGCCATCATGGTCATCATACCGCTTGAAGTAACCGCTGAATACGTTGCCCCAACAATGATATATATGACATAAATAGGGAGCTCTTTGCCAGCGCTCATCCGCTCATATAAAAGCGATAATATAATCGGGATCAACGGCATCATCAATAGCATCATATTTTTCATAAAGTCTTTTATATCTTTTTCAAAGATGGCACTTATACGTTGAATATTCATTATATCAGCTCCTCCCCAGTCACTTTCAAAAAGATTTGGCCGAGCGTCGGATTGTCGGTATGCATTGATTTCACTCGATTGTGTATCACCAATTCCTTAATCTGATCCGCATTTTCCGGTTTATTTTTGATGACGATCCGTTCTCCATCAAATGTTTCAACATGAAATGCGTGCGTCGAGTACTTGTAACGGAGTACATCTGGACGATCCATTTCCACTATTTCACCTTTATGCAAAAATGCAACACGGTCACACAATTCATTCGCTTCCTCCATATTGTGCGTTGTCAGAAAAATGGTTGTTCCCGCTTCATTCAGCTTCTTTAGTCCACGGTGAATGTGCGCCATATTTCCCGGGTCCAATGCAGATGTTGGTTCATCCAGAAATACCAGTTCAGGTGTATGAATGAGTGCTTTAGCCAAAAGTACACGCTGTTTCATCCCTTTTGACAACTTCGAGACCGTTTTCGTTCGCTGATCGTGCAGGTTAACCTCACGCAACATCACATCGATTTGACTTAGCGGAGCATGGTACAATTTACAAAATAATTTCAGATTATCATAGATCGTCAGTCGCTCATATAGTGAACTGTTATCAGATAGGATCCCGACCTTGGATTTAAAATCAGCTGTTCCAATTCGGGATGAATCCATCCCGAGCACCGTTACTTTACCCGCCGATTGTCCAAGTTCTCCGGTTAAGATTTTAATCGTTGTTGTTTTGCCTGATCCGCTTGGTCCAAGCAATCCAAAAATTTCACCCTTTTTCACATGAAAACTGACATCTTTAATAGCTGTGTGTCGTCCAAACGATTTCTGCATTCCTGTTAATTTTATTGCATTTTCCAACTGAAAACCCCCTTCGATGATCGGCTCTCATCGTAACGGATATAACCAGTTGATGCAGTGATATGAGAATGGAATGTACCATCCCGAAGGTAAACTGTACTAAAATACGTGCAAATGCTGTTTGTATGGGGTGAACGGTACCTATTTCAGACTGAATTTTTCCTGAATGTCTTGTATTTTCGTTCGCGACAACGGAATCGTCGACTGGGATTTGTTATCGATTCGCAGTGAATATGTATTTTTAGACCATGTAATGATTTCACGGACTTTTTGTAAATTGACGATATACGAACGATGACATCGATAAAATCCATAAACCGCTAATTTTTTCTCGATTTCTGCCAGTGTGGAATCCATCGCATATGATTCATCATGAACAACGATCATCGCTTTGCCATCCTGACTTTCGATGTAGTCAATCTCCAAGGGATCAAATAATATCATCTTGTCATCGACTTTCGCCGGGACCTTGAAAAAATTTGTAGTCGTCGCTGTTCCACTGTTTTTAGCTTCCGTCGCCCTTTCTTCTCCTTCGATGATTTCGATTTTTTGTAAACCATTTTTCTGAAGTTTGTATGCTATATCCCCAAGCAGCAGTGCGTGTTCCATATTGGATAATAAGATCATGACAGGTATGTGGCGATCCCTCAACTTTTGCAGCATGTTCATAAAAGTATTTATTGTTCTGACATCAGTGCCATGGATCGGCTCGCGGAAGATCATCGGGTGAACACCGCTCATGAAATACTTCGCAAAATAGACACGGCGAATGTCAGATTCCGAACATTTATGCAGCGATTTTTTGGCACAGTTTTGCAGTTCAAACAGTACAAGAATTTCCGGCAGTGGCGTTTCACAACCGAACCATTTATGGAAAAAAGCGATATTCCCCTCCACCGTCAGACGCTGATACAAACCTTCCTGTTGATCAAAAACGGTCAATTTGCCATTGTTCTCGAGGACCTTTACGAGTTCGGCCTGTATCTCCGTATCACTATATACTGCCGCGGCATAAGTATCCTCGATCGTAAGCGTAAATGGCGGGAGCGACTCGCTGTTTATCATCTCTTCATTTATTGTAAAATGTGTCATCATGTAAACTCCTGTTCAAACAGATCTTCTTTTTTCAGATTAATTTAGTATACCATGAAGTGCTTTGGAGTTTATTCTACTTTTTTGGTTTGATGAGTCCATAGCAAAATCTCCTGAAAAAAGGTGGTGCCACGGAGATCGCTAAAATGACAAAAAACCGGTTCGGTCTACATGGACCGAACCGGTTTGATATTATAGCGGTATATAATTCGCCGGGTCAACGGCGTTTGATTTTGCGTTGTTCCACAGGCCTTTATGAATCTCGAAATGGAGGTGCTGACCAAAAGAGTGCCCTGTGTTCCCCATCGTGCCAATCACTTGTCCCTGACTGACGCGCTGGCCTGTCCGTACTTTGAGTGAAGACATGTGGGCATAAACCGTTTGATACGTTTGCCCATTGATGTTATGGGTGATGAACACAACATTTCCATAGCTTGACGAGTAGTGCGCATTATACACGGTCCCCGCAGCCGCTGCATGAATCGGTACACCTGAGCCTCGCTTGGCAATATCTATACCAAAATGGTTTCCGCCCGAACGATGCCCAAAGCCTGAAGACAGCCTCCCTGAAGCAGGGCGGATAAAGCCTGAGCTGCTTGGAGCGGACGGTTTTGCATCGGAAGCTTTTGAATTTCCGCTTTGTGCCTTTCGGCGCTCTTCAGCTTCCTGCTTTTTGCGCAGTTCTTCTTCCGCTTTTATCGCCTCATTCTGGCGCTTTAAAACGTCGGCTTCATTTTCAAGTGAGCCAAGCTCATCGTGTACATGGTCTTGATCCTGTTTCACTTTCGCCATCACTTTTGTTTTTTCTTTTTGCTGCTCATCCAGTGTCTTTTTTAATTTTTCCAAATCTTTAAGCGCTTTTTCAAGGCTTTCCAGGTTTTTATTCAGCTTTGCTTCTTTTTTCTCCACGAGCTGAAGGTCCTTTTTCTGCTCTTCCATTAAATCCTTGTCCGCCGTCACAATGGTCGATACTGCGCTGGCACGGCTGATGAAATCCGCAAACGAATCCGAGCCGAGAAGAACATCTATGTATTGAACGTTACCGCCGTTTTCCTGCATGGATCGGACCCGCTCTTTCAATATGCGGTCACGCTTCTCTATCTTCTTTTTCAGCTTTTGAATCTGCTGTTTCAGTTCGTCGATCTGCTTCTTCGTTTGCTCGATTTCTTCTTTTTTCTTTTCAAGCTTTTCATTCGTGTCGGTCATTTTGCCGTCAATCTTCTCGATATCGCTCTTCAAGCTTGCTTCCTTTGACTCTAGCTCGGAAAGTTCCCGCTTCTTTTTTTCAAGTTTTGACTGGTTTTCCGACTGCTTGCTCTGAACGTCGCTCTTCTTTTTCTCCAAGTCTTCGTAAGCTAAAGCATGGTTGCTTTTGATCGGGATTAAAATCGCCGACATTCCGACTGCGGCAGTCAATCCCAATGTCATAAGCTTTCTTTTCAACCTTGGTACCTCCTTGCCCTTAAGAATCAAGGGAGCCCTGCACTTGACAGGCAATCCCTGCTTTAAACATGACAGAACCGGCGGTAAGCGCCGGTTTAAACTTTCAAGAATTTTCGAATCGACATCAAGCTTCCCCATACGCCAATAATGCCGCCGATCAGCATCAAAATGGCGGAAACCTGGAACACGAACGGATTGTATGGCAATAACTCAATAAAAGTTCCTTGCACTTTTGGAGCAATCCATTGAATAGCTTGATCATACATTCCGACCAGGATCGCGATTGGAATGATGGAGCCGCATACACCGAGCAGCAGACCTTCGATAAAGAAAGGCCAGCGGATAAACCAGTTTGTCGCGCCTACAAGCTTCATAATCTCGATTTCTTTCCGTCTTGCAAAAATCGTAATTTTAATGGTGTTAGAGATTAGGAACATTGCTGTAAACAAGAGACCGACAACTAATCCAATTCCGATGGCTTTGGTAACATTGCTGATTTTAAACAGACGGTCAACTTGCTCTTTCCCGTAGTTCACCTTATAAACGCTGCCGAGCTTCTCAATTTTTTTGGCCGCTTTTGGCGTATCCTGAGGATTGGACGTTTTGACGATGAACGCATCGTTCAACGGATTTTCCTGCTCAAACATTGCAAAGACGTCCCCGTCTTCCCCAAAACTGTCTCTTAAGTTTTTAAGCTCCTCATCTTTTGAAGAGTATTTAACACTGCTGACTTCTGGAATGTCTTTAATATCTTTTTCAAGCTGAGCTCTTTTATCTTCATTGGCTGTTAAGTCGATTAAAACTTTGACTTCTACTTGTTTTTCGACGTTTGATGTCATATGCAATAGGTTGAACATGATCACCAAAAATACCCCGACCAAGATGAGTGTTACGGTTACAGCACTGATGGATGCGAAGGTCATCCACGTGTTTCTCCCGAGAGATTTCAGACTCTCGCGCAAATGCCGTCCGAGAGTTCTAATCATAAGAACCATACTCCCCTCTAGATTCATCACGCACAATGACTCCGTCTTCGATTGCGATGACACGTTTCTTCATGGTGTTGACGATTTCTTTATTATGAGTCGCCATAACGACTGTTGTTCCGCGGTTGTTGATTTCTTCAAGCGTTCGCATGATTTCCCAAGATGTCTCCGGGTCAAGGTTTCCCGTCGGCTCGTCCGCTATGACCACATCAGGGCTGTTGACGATTGACCTTGCGATCGATACCCTTTGCTGCTCACCGCCTGAAAGCTGGTCGGGAAATTGCCTTGCCTTATGCTTCAGCTGTACGAGATCAAGGACTTCAAGCACTTTTTTCCTGATGACCTCAGGTCGCTCCCCGATGACTTCCAAAGCAAATGCGACATTTTCAAACACCGTCAGCTTCGGCAGCAGTTTAAAGTCCTGGAAGACGACGCCGATTTTTCTTCTGACATATGGAATATCTTTTTCTTTTACTTGGGCCAAATTTTTCTTGTTGATGACAATCTTCCCTTTGGAAGGCTTTTCCTCGCGGTAGATCATTTTAATAAAGGTTGACTTTCCGGCTCCGCTGGGCCCGACAACATAAACAAACTCCCCGGGATATATTGAAATGCTTATTCCGTTCAGCGCTGAAACCCCGTTGGAATAAGTCTTATACACATCTGTCATTTCGATCATGTAATCACCTAATCTTTTATGTTTATACGGTCATACTCTTCGAAACCGTATGTCGTTTTATGTCCTTTATCAATCCGCTTGCAGTCCGCAAGCTGTGTTGCTCTCTTTTTCAACAACACCCATTATACGTCAAGATTAGACAAAATGATATTACAGTTTTGTTTCAATAACGACATTAGTTATAGGAAAAACGTAAAATCCCCCAGAAAATGTGTACTTTAGGCCTTTTCCAAGACGAAATAACCTGTTTTACCCACTTTTTCATTAGGTAAAAAGAATCATTCAACACAAAAAGAACCTTTTTCACTCCCGTGTGAAAAAGGTTCCCCCTGGGACGCTTCCTATTTTTTCTCGGAAAGCCATTTTGCAATCTCTTCTGCTTCATCTTCTTTGACAAGGTTTCCCGGCATATTGCCGCGGCCATTGACAACGATGTCTTTAATTTCTTTTTCATCATATTTGCCGCCGACTTCTTTCAAGCTCGGCGCAGAGCCGCCGGCCAGATCCTTGCCGTGGCAGCCTGTGCAGTTTTGCTGGTAAATTTCTTCCCCGTCAGATGCAGTCGCTTGCCCGCCTGTATTTTTTTCTTTGCTTTCATTGTTGCCTCCGCAGGCGGCGAGCACAAAGGAAACAGCCATAAACAGAGTAAACAGCTTCATTTTCATTTTGAGGTCAGCTCCTTTTACAAATCAATCCTATTATACCTTCGATCACGCGCGTTTGAAACCCTCTCCGAGCACCTCAGAAGCGTCCATAGCAATGACAAATGCAGACTCATCAATGTGCTTCACCAGTTGTTTCAGCTTTGTGAACTCCGTTTGGCCGACAACACACATCAGGATGGGACGTTCATCATCCGTATAGCCCCCGACAGCCGAGATTTTTGTAATGCCTCTGTCGATCTTCTTCAAAACCGCTTGTCGTACTTCTTCTTCCCGGTTTGTAATAATCATCGCCATTTTTGAGCGATTCAAGCCGAGCTGAATGACATCGATCGTTTTGCTCGATATGTAAACGCCAAGCATAGCATAAAGCCCTTGCTCAATATTAAAAACGAACATCGCCGACAGCACGATCGTTCCATCTATCAGTGCCAGGCACTTCCCCTGGGACAGCCCTGTGTACTTATGAATGATTTGAGCCGCAAGCGCAGTCCCGCCTGTCGAGCCTCTCCCAAGGAAAACCATTCCGATTCCCGCTCCGATCCCGACGCCGCCAAAAATGGCTGCCAACAGCGCATTTTCCGTCGCAGGCGCGATATTCCTCGTCAGATAGACAACAAGCGGGAGAAACACAGATCCAACAAGCGTCTTTACTCCGAACTTCCCGCCAAGGATCAAGACGCCGGCGACAAATAAAGGAATATTAAAAGCCCATTGGACATAGGCCGCTTCAAAACCGAATGATTGCAGTATCGTACTGATTCCGCTGACCCCGCCGGCTGCAATCCGGTTCGGCAGCAAAAACATGTTAAATGTGACAGCGACAATCGCCGACCCTAAAAGAATGTAGCCGTAATCGCGCATCGCCTGCCAAACGTGATATCTTTTCTTGTCAAATGTCATGTATGTCATCCCCCGCACATTTCTTTACCAATCGAGAGTATAGCATTTCGCCTATTGTAAGTAAATAACAGCCGGATAACGTGTTAATCGGATAAAGCGGCAGAGGAGCAAAGGTTGTCCCGCTCTTACGACTTATCATGGACAAACGCTGACGGGTTTAGCCGCATCAAAAAAAGACACATCCGATATGGATGTGTCTCATTCATTTAGGACAGCTTTGAACGCAAGTATGCATCAATGAACGAATCGATGTCACCGTCCATGACAGCCTGCACGTTCCCCATTTCCGTATTGGTGCGATGATCTTTGACAAGAGAATACGGATGGAAAACATATGAACGGATCTGGCTTCCCCAGCCGATTTCCTTTTGTTCGCCGCGAATTTCATCGAGCTGTGCCTGCTGCTCCTCAATTCTGCGCTGATACAGCTTTGATTTGAGCATTTTCATCGCGCGCTCGCGGTTTTTAATTTGCGAACGTTCTGTTTGGCATGTGACGATGACCCCTGTCGGCAAGTGGGTGATACGGACGGCCGAGTCCGTCGTATTGACGTGCTGTCCGCCCGCTCCGCTCGCCCGGTACGTATCGACTTTAATATCTTCCGTGCGGATCTCGATATCAATTTCTTCATTGAATTCAGGCATGACATCACAGGAAACGAACGACGTATGCCTGCGGCCTGAGGAGTCAAACGGAGAAATCCTGACGAGCCTGTGCACGCCTTTTTCCGCTTTTAAATAACCGTATGCATTATGTCCTTTGATCAAAAGTGTGACGGACTTGATTCCCGCTTCATCGCCGGGGAGGTAATCAAGTGTCTCCACTTTAAATCCGCGGCGCTCAGCCCATCTCGTATACATTCTGAGAAGCATGGAACCCCAATCCTGGGATTCGGTTCCGCCGGCGCCCGGATGAAGCTCAAGGATCGCATTGTTTTTATCATACGGCTCACTTAACAATAGCTGCAGCTCAAATTCATTGAACCGCTTTGTCAAGCTTTTCAGCTCGTCTACGAGTTCAGCCTGAAGATCAGGGTCCGGGTCTTCTTTTAAAAGATCGTGCGTCATTTGCAGATCTTCATGCGACTCGCTTAAATCTTTGTATGTGTTGACATAGTCTTTTAGGCCATTCGCTTCATTGATGATCGTCTGCGCTTTTTGCTGATCACCCCAAAAGTCAGGATCAGCCATCTGCTCTTCTAATTCTTTAATTCTCGCTTCCTTTGCTTCGAGGTCAAAGAGACCCCCTAAAGTCCGCTAATCGAGTAGCCATATTTTCAAGTTCCTGTCTGATTTCAACTAATTCCATGTTCTTCACCTCATCATGTATTCAAGCCGGAGCAAAATAAAAAGAGGCGCACACCTCTTTTTATTCTGTTCTTCCGCAGCAGTTTTTATATTTTTTTCCGCTTCCGCAGTAACACGGGTCGTTTCGGCCGATATCGACCGCTTTGCGGACCGGTTTTTTCTTCGCCTGTTTGGCCTCATCGCCTTCTTGCGGCTGATGGGCTGTCGTCTGTCCTTGAACAACCTCTTCGCGCTCAAGGTTGTTTTCAATTTCAGCCTTCATGACGAATTTTGAAACGTCATCCTCGATGGCGGCGACCATGTTTTCAAACATGGCGAAGCCTTCCATCTGATATTCACGGAGCGGATTTGTCTGGGCGTATGCCCGCAGATGAATGCCTTGACGGAGCTGATCCATCGCGTCAATATGATCCATCCATTTCGTATCCACTTCGCGAAGAACGATCACTTTTTCAAATTCGCGCATTTGTTCTGCGCCGTATCTCTCTTCTTTTTCATTGTATTTCGTTTTGATCCTGTCAAACACAAGCTCTGTGATTTCCTCAGGCTCTTTTCCGAAAATGTCGCTCTTTTCAAGCAGCCCATCATCAAGGAAGTTCGCATTGATCAGTTCGACGAGCCCGTCGAGATTCCACTCTTCAGGCAGCTCCTCTCTCGGAGTGAACGAAGCGACGGTCCGTTCCAGTGAAGATTTGATCATGTCTTCGACGATGGAGCGGAGGTTGTCGGAATCAATCACCTCAAAGCGCTGCTTGTAGATGACCTCGCGCTGCTGGCGGAGGACATCGTCATATTGCAGAAGCTGCTTACGGGCGTCAAAGTTGTTTCCTTCGACACGTTTTTGTGAAGATTCGACCGCTCTTGACACCATCTTGCTTTGGATTGGTGTCGAATCATCCATCCCGAAACGATCGAGCATCGCCATCGTCCGCTCGGCTCCGAACCGCTTCATCAATTCATCTTCCATTGACAGATAAAATTGCGTGATCCCGGGGTCTCCCTGACGTCCTGAGCGTCCGCGGAGCTGGTTGTCAATCCGGCGCGATTCATGGCGCTCGGTCCCGATAACCGCAAGCCCTCCAAGCTCTTTGACACCTTCGCCAAGCTTGATGTCCGTTCCGCGTCCCGCCATGTTCGTCGCGATCGTCACCGCGCCTTTTTGGCCGGCGTCTTCAATGATCTGCGCTTCGCGTTCATGGTTTTTCGCGTTCAACACCTGATGCGGGATTCCCTTGTTTTTCAGAAGCTTGGAAATCAATTCAGACGTTTCGACCGCAACGGTGCCGACAAGAACCGGCTGTCCGACCATATAGCGCTGGGCGACATCCTCGGCGACCGCTTTAAATTTGCCTTCCATGGTTCGGTAAATCAAATCAGGACGGTCATCCCGGGCAATCGGCTTGTTCGTCGGAATCGTCACAACCTGCATGTTGTAGATGTTGCGGAATTCCTCTTCTTCCGTCTTCGCCGTACCCGTCATACCGGCCAGCTTTTCATACATCCGGAAGTAGTTTTGGAAGGTGATCGTCGCAAGCGTCATGCTTTCATTTTGAATTTCCAGCCCTTCCTTCGCTTCAATCGCCTGGTGGAGTCCGTCGCTGTAGCGGCGGCCCTTCATCAGACGACCTGTAAAGGAATCGACGATGATAACCTGTCCTTCTTCCACGACATAGTCAACATCTTTATGCATCGCCGCATGCGCTTTTAACGCCTGGGCGATATGGTGGTTTAATGCCACATGGCGGACATCGAACAGGTTTTCGATGCCAAACGCTTTTTCCGCCTTTGTCATGCCTTCTTCCGTCAGCTGAACAGCTTTTGTTTTAATATCGTATGTGTAGTCCTGTTCAGCTTTTAATGTCCGCACAAACGCGTTGGCCTGCACATAAAGCTTCGTCGATTTGGCCGCTTGTCCGGAAATAATCAGCGGTGTTCTCGCCTCATCAATCAAGATCGAATCGACTTCATCGATGACCGCGAAATGAAGCGGACGCTGAACCATCTGCTCTTTATAAAGAACCATGTTGTCCCGCAAGTAGTCAAAGCCGAGCTCATTGTTGGTCGAATACGTAATATCGGCGCCATAAGCCTCGCGTTTCTCGTCTTTTGACAGACTGTTCAAGTTCAAACCGACCGTCAGTCCGAGAAATTGAAAGATTTGCCCCATCTCTTCGGCGTCGCGGCTTGCCAGGTATTCGTTGACCGTCACGACGTGGACGCCTTTTCCGGAAAGCGCGTTTAAATAAACGGGCATCGTGGAAGTCAATGTTTTACCTTCCCCCGTTTTCATTTCGGCGATATTTCCTTCATGAAGGGCAATCCCCCCCATCAGCTGAACTTTAAACGGAAACATGCCGGTGACGCGCCGGGAGGCTTCCCTGACGACGGCAAACGCTTCTGTTAAAAGGTTATCAACCGATTCGCCTTTCTCAAGCCGTTCTTTAAACTCGATCGTTTTATGTTTCAGCGCTTCATCAGAAAGCTTTTCCATCTCCGCTTTGAGCGCATCAATCTCATTCGCCTTCTTTTCATAACGGCTGAGCGTGCGTTTTGTCGGATCAAACACTTTATTTAAAATTCCAAGCATAGAATAACGCTCCTCTGTAATTTTCCTTGTTTAAACAGTGATTTATATATATCAATTATCATATCACACCTTTTGTCATTTCCAAACAATTTACCGCAGATCAACGGAAAAATCCCCTCTGCGGGGCAACCGAGAGGGGTGCTGCTCATTCTTTATTCATTCGGTTCGATCAAACCGTACTTTCCGTCGTTTCTTCGATAAACCACATTGGTCAGATTGGTTTCGGCGTTCGTGAAGACATAGAAGCTGTGTCCAAGCATATTCATTTGTAAAATCGCTTCTTCATTATCCATCGGTTTTAAGTTAAAACGCTTTTGACGGACAACCTGCGGCTGTTCATCATCTGTTTCTTCCTCATGGAGGGCGGTGCCGATGCCGTTCCCTTCCGCAAATACATATTTCGGAGAACCCTTTTCGCGAAATTTGCGATTCACTTTTGTTTTATGCTTGCGAATTTGACGTTCCAGTTTGTTTACTGCTAGATCTACTGCTGTGTACATATCTTCGTGATGAACTTCCGCACGGAGAGAGAGGTCTGTCATTGGAATTGTCACTTCAACCTTTGATTCCTGATCATTGTAAAATTTCAAGTTGACCTGGACAATCGCATCGACGTTATTTTCAAAATAACGCTCCAGCTTTCCAATTTTCTTCTCGACGTGTTCTCTTAACGCTGCCGTTACCTCAATGTTTTCTCCTCTGACGTTGTACTCCATCAAAAGAACGCCTCCTTTATATTAAGGATATGTAAATACATTTCTCCTTTTCCCTTCTGAAATCCTGCATAAACGTAAAAATTATGTGAAAAATCCGTGAATTTTGACGAATTTTGTCCTTTAAGATGTCACCGATGTAAATTCCCTTTTGGAATCCTAGATATATGCAGGAACGGAAGAAATCAGAACGTTACTTTCGAAACTCGGACAAAGCCCCTCCCTTTCTAAACATAACGGCCATACACCCGACATGCTGCCGGGCGTATGGCCATCAATGGATCACATACGGTCTCATGCATTGATGAATCGCATTCATCCATTTTCGGTAAAGCGGTAAAAAACGGTTGATCAAATCGTGGTGAAACTCAGCGGAAGGATAATTGTGATAAATCAGACGGTCAAACTCGCGGAAGACCCTGTCAAAGAAACGAATGGACGATTTGACACAGCTTGTCTCCACTATTGAAAGCAGAACCGTGTGCGATGAATCCAATTGAAAAAAAGCATAGATCAAATCGTTAAAAATCCGCTCCCCTTCCGTCTTCTCCAAGTTTTGATTCGCCTCGATCAAATAGCAAAACCCTTCTTCAATCGTAAACAAAAGCTGATAATACGTTGTTAAAAGCATATAATCCTCGGTGCTTGTCAAATGTCTCACCTATTTGCGCTTGTCATAATAGCGGCCGTCGATCGTGATATTGTTGTATGGGTTCATATACGTATTGTGCAGGGTGCGCTTCTTCTTCACTTGGATCAGCTCTTGTTTGACGGCCTGCTGCAGCCTTTTCAGCTCATCAACAATCAATGGATCCCATTCCATCACTTGAGCCATCTGGTGTTTTTCTTCAGTAGAAAGGGGAAGCTTGATCTCTTTGAGCAAGTCCTCCCGCTTCGCCAGAAAGTCTTCAATGGTCTGAAGCAGCTCATCAGTTTCTGGGGCATCCTTGATCTCTGCCAGCATGTTTTTCGTTTCGCTGTATATGAGCTCTGTTCTGCTCATCATGCCTGCCCGCCTGATCCGTGCCGGCCCTGCCGTTCGATTTGCATGACCTCTTTCCACGTATCGCGAAACTCAATGACATACCCCTCGGCTTCGCGCAGGATGTCGAGATCATTATGAATATTGGCATCCACCAGGCGTCGGTAAATGTATTCGTACATGGCCGCCATCGATTCGCCTATTTCGATGCTTCTGTCAAGGGTGATGTTCAATTCTCGGATGATATTTTGCGCCTTTACCAGGTTTTCATTTTTCATTTCCATGTCGCCCTGCTCAATTCCCTGCTGAGCTTTTTTAATAAATTTCAGGCAGCCGTTATACAGCATGAGCGTTAACTCCCCGGGGGAAGCGGTGTTTACTGAATTTTGCTGGTAAGCTGCGTAAGGGTTGTTAATCGCCATTGTTTTGATCCTCCATATTATGATGCGCTAAACATCTGGCTGATGTATTCAGATTGAGAATTCATTTTTTGAATCGCCGTCTCCAACGCGGTGAACTTGTTATAGTAACGGTTTTCGATATCTTTTAAACGGTTTTCCATATCGGAGATGCTGTTTTCGACAGATGACAGACTTTTGCCCAAAATATATTGAGAAGATGCCAAACCGGAATTTCCGGCTTTTTTCTCGATTTGGTTAACCGTGTCCTCCAAGGTTTCCCGGAGTCGTCTGGCAATCCCTTTTTCCCCTGATGTCACGCCGTCCGCTTTAAATAAATTGACGACAGCCTGAGGGTCTTCAGCGATTTTTTCCTTCAGTTTATCTTCATCGATTTCCAAATGCCCGCGCAAAGAATAGATGCTTGTTGTCGTAATGCCGAATTCGGCCAGCTGCAGGGTCTGTCCATTGACAGACACGCTTTCGTACATCTTAGCCCGCATCGCGTTGGTGCTGCCTGACAAAATGGAGTCGTTGCGAAGCAATCCGCTTTTCGCCTTTTCTTCCCATAGTTTGATTTCATCCTCTGACATTGCCTTCTTTTGCTCGTCAGTCAAAGGCTGATAGTCTCTGTACTTGTTTTCGTTCAGCTTTGAATTGATTTCGTCGACCAGTTCATTGTATTTGTCGACAAATTCTTTGATGCTGTCATAAATCCCGTCTACATCGGTGGCGGTTGAAATGGTCACTGGTGTGTCTGTGTCGGCGATTCCCGTCACACCGGTGAGCGTGTACTCTACACCATTGACATTAAAGGTATTTGATGACTTTTTCATCTCAAGGCCGTTGAAGGTGATGACGGCGTCAACGCCTTCTGTGCTGGCTGTCAGGTTGTTGGAGGCATCGAGCGTGAAACCGAGCTGATCCGACATAAAGCTTGCCGTCGCAGAATCAGCCGCCTGAATCACCCCGCCGGCGCCTGTCGCATTGGACGTTAAAGCGATCGTTTCGACATAATCACCGGCTGCATTTTTAATATTTTCTTTCATCGCAGTTACGCCAAGCCCAGAGCTGTTAATTTTAGATACGACCTGGTCGAGGGTATCCGAGCTGGATATTTTGATGCTGACCGGGCTGGATTTCGTCTCTCCCGGTTTCGTAACGTTAAAAGTCAGCGTTCGGGCTGAACCTGCGGTGTAATTAATCGTACCTGTCGACTTATATGTAGACGCGGTCGCAAGGTTTCCCACCTTAATTTGTGTTGTGACATTGTTTTCTGCATTGACCGCCTTGGCCGTCACTTTTGATGTATCTGAACTTGAAACCGTTTTTTTATTGTAGTTTGTAGATAGAATCATATTATCAAAGACATATTTAGAGAACTCTTCAAGTTTCTTGTTGATGTCGCGGTAGCTGTCGCGCTGCCATTCTAAGCGCTGTTTCTTCTGATTGAGCTTGTCCAGAGGCGTTCGCTCCGCCCTCATCAAATTTTCAACCATAGAATCTATATCCATTCCGCTGGCAAGCCCGGTAATTCTTGTTACCATCACGCATTCTCTCCTTTATTATAAAGATTTATCAACAATCAAGCCCATAAACTCAGCCATCGCCGCGTAGAAATCGAGCCATTTTTTAGGCGGAATTTCCCGGATGACTTCGTTCGTTTTATTATCTACTACTTTAACAAAATATTCATTTAATTTTTCATGAAGTTCAAACTGAAGGTGAATTTGTGTTGGTTCCAGCAGGCGATTTGCTCCCTCAACCGTCTTCTGCAGTTCCGGAAAAGAAACTTCGTACTCAGCTGAATTCCCTCGCTCCTGTTCCTCAACAGGATTCGCCGCCTTTAACTGATAAGCATTCATAATCCGGTCGGAAATCGAATGGACGCTCTCAATTGACATCTATTTCATCCCCCATGCTTTGATCTATCGTTTATATCGGTTAGGTTTAGTCAAGTTCAATATTTATTGGAAAAAAACTTGTTTGGTTTCACTTGAAAAATCGATTTTAAAATGAAGCTGATTTTTCATTGTATCATGGATTTGCTAAAGGAATGGCTGCGGATTTTGGAGGCCGCCGTTTTGCGGAGGTTCTGTTTTCGAGGCTTATCATGAAAAATCCGGACAGAAACAAGATCTGTCCGGATGTCTCTTATTCATAGTAGAGGATAGCGTTTCCTCTCAATGTAACTGGAGCAGATGTATTGTTGACAGCTTGAATCACGTATGTCTTATCAGTCGATAAAACGCTCGTGGCGAATGCTCTTGAATAATAGCCGTTCACATTTGTGACATCGACATAGCTGATGACGGGGCCGACTTCATAGCTGCTGATTTTCTCCCTGAGCTGGTATCTGACTCTGGCGGAAGTGCCTTGCGCTTCCTGAAAGCCGCTGATCGTCAGGATCGTATCGTATTTGCAGTACACCGTGTCCAACGTCACTTCTCCGCCTGTCGTTGAAATGGACTTGTTCCATGCCCCGACGGTTTCAATGCTTGCCGGTTTCAAAACGGCTGATTTTACGGCCGCTGCTTGAGGCTGCGGCTGCTCAGCGGCAAAAGCGGGTCCGCTCATTGATAAAGCGAGCGCGGAAACCGAAAGCATGGAAACACAAGCTTTTTTAACATTCATCATTTAACTCCCCCTTTTTATGTCTTCAATATATCAATTAAACACGTTTCTTCCATTTACCTTCCAATAAATATGGATAATTTACGAAAATACATTCATACAAAAAAAGCTTGTCAGCCAAGGTTTTATCGAAAAACCAGGGCTGACAAGCAAAAGACCCCGGCTGTCGCCAGAGTCTTTTTTAGTCCGATTAACGTAATAATTGAAGTACGCCTTGAGGCTGTTGGTTCGCTTGCGCAAGCATTGCTTGAGAAGCTTGAGTCAGGATGTTGTTTTTCGTGTAAGACATCATTTCTTTCGCCATGTCTACGTCACGGATACGAGACTCAGCAGCTGTCAAGTTTTCAGAAGATGTATCAAGGTTGTTGATTGTGTGCTCAAGACGGTTTTGCACCGCACCAAGTTTCGCACGCTCAGCAGATACAGTGTCAACTGCAGTTTTAATTGTAGTTAAAGCTGTTGATGCAGCATCTTTAGAAGAGATGTCGATACCTTTTGTTACTACCTCTCCATTCTTAAATGCTTTATCTGCCTGGTAAACTAATTCCCCAGAAGCATCATAGTAGCCTGATTTTTTAACATCTACTTTGGCGTTATTAGAAAGTGCTTTATCTGCTGCATATACAAGATTAGTACCGTCATAGTAACCCGCACCATCTGCTCCGTTCGCATCAAATGTAGCAGTAACCGCAGTAGTACCATCTACATCAGTATAAGCCATTGAGCTTGTTCCATCAGCAGCAGTTGTGACAGTACCAACTACAGTGTTACTCCAAGTTCCAGTGACAGTGCCATCAGTGCTTGTAATAGTATCTCCTGGATTCGTTGTTTGTGAAACTTTGAAATCCGTTCCAACTTTCAAAGTTTCAGCATCCATTTTGTTGATAGACAGGCTGATTGTTTGTCCTTGGTTGGCACCGATTTGGAATGTCAGGTCTTTTGCTGATCCGTCAATCAGGTTTTTCGTGTTGAACTCGGTGTCAGTTGAAATTCTTTTGACTTCAGATGCAAGCTGATCCATTTCCTTTTGCAGCTCGGCACGGTCAGTGTCCGTGTTTGTGTCGTTGACCGCTTGTGTTGCAAGCTCGTTCATGCGTTGAAGGATGCTGTGTGTTTCGTTCAATGCACCTTCAGCTGTTTGGATAAGAGAAATGCCGTCTTGGGCGTTTCTTGAAGCCATGTCCAAGCCGCGGATTTGCGCGCGCATTTTTTCGGAAATCGCAAGTCCGGCAGCGTCGTCACCAGCGCGGTTGATGCGAAGACCAGAAGATAGTTTCTCCATGTTTTTGCTGGCAGCGTTTGAACCAGCAGTCAGTTGGCGGTGCGTGTTCAGCGCCGCGATGTTGTGGTTGATTCTCATTTTGTTTTCCTCCTTGAAATGGGTGTCGAGCACGTCCATGTGCATCGTTGCGGCAGTTTCCGGGTATCGCGTTCACCCTTGTCCTGCTACATCCTTTATATCGGAGTGGAGGATAGTTTGTTTAGCTTAAAAATGAAAAAAATCCTCACTTTTTTTGTGAGGACAAGAGAGCGAGAAAGTCGTTGGAGATGGAAGCGGCCCGGCTGTTTTCTTCCTGAATCGACAAATAGACTTCCTTGCGGTGAATATCGATATGCTTGGGAGCGCTGATGCCGATTTTGACCTGGTCTCCCTCAACGGCAACGATCTTCACTTCAATATCGGCGCCGATCTGGATCGCTTCATTCAGTTTGCGCGTTAAGACTAACATGGGGATCCTCCTATCAAGTGCTTTGTCGTATAAGAGGTGTCGTGCAAAATGACTTGCTTCGCGCGCTTATTGGTGCGATTGACAATAATCGGCGCACGCAGATTGGCTGTCGTTTTTTCAAATGGATCTTCAATCGTCAAAATGATCATCACTTCGACATCATCGACCTTCTCAATTTCAAGAAGCTCAGCCGTGGCATCGTCAATGTCAAACCCGTATTCTTTAAAAAAGATGAACGGGCTGGCGACGATAAACGCGAGTTCTTCAGTTGCCGTCGATTGGAGGACAAGAAACGGGGAATCTTCGGAAAGCGGCAGGATGACAAATGTTTTCTCATCGACAAAGCCGGGAATCCCGTTTTCCATCACCAAAATTTGCTCTTCATTAATAGGCATTTCACCGTGGTATTTCGTTTTAATGATCATCGTTCACGATCCTTTGCTGATTACTTTTGCTGCGGATACTCCACATCTATTTTTAACTCCGGATATTGAAGCATGTCAACCTTTACATTGCCGGGTGTATATTCAATCACCGGTTGATTAGGCTTCGCTTCAATGACCGGTTTGTGCGGCACCGCATGAATATCAACTTTTGATGGTGTATAATCGATTTTCACTCTTGAGAACTCCGGTGTGAAATGGACACCGATCTGAATCGGTTCAGGCTCGGTGTTTCTTCTCGCCTGATCGGCGATCGGATCGCCTTCATTTTCGATCCTCATCAGTTCGTCCCCTTCTTCAGCGGTTCTCGCGAGTCCGTCAAGCCAATCTTGATGGCCTTGCTGGGCGGCCTCTTCAATTCTTTTGAAAATATGCTTCCTGTCTAAGTCTTCCCAGGCTTTCGTCTGGTCAATCGTAAGCTTTGAAGGCGTGGTTGATATCTTTAATTCCGCCGGCGGCTGCTCGATTTTCACATCGGCTTGCGGCTGTTCGATTTTTATGTCCGGCGGTGTCGTCGTCAACCCGATTCGTCCCGGTGTATTTTGCATGATCAACCTTTGTATTTGCATGCTAGCTACCTCCTTTTGCCGAAAAAAAGCAACTCCAAAAGAGTCGCTTTTATTTTAAGAAGTCAACTAATGTCGGCTGAACAATTTTCGCGTTTACGGACAGCGCCGCTCTGTGCACGCTTTGCTGTGTAATAAAGTCTGTGATGACTTCTTCAAGTTCAACATCTTCATTGTCTGACAACACTTTTGTTGAAGTCTCTTCTTGTACGCCCAGCCTTGTTTCGATCAATTCAAGCCGATTATAGCGCGCTCCTACATCAGACCGTTCCGCGCTCATTTGACCGGTAAATTTGTCAATATCTGCTATGACAGCGTCCATATCATCCAAGGAATTCGAATTCAACGCATCTTCAAGAGACGACAGCATTTCAAAGACATTTTGCCCGCTGTCTGATTTTCCGCCGAAAGCCGAGTTCGGGTTTGAGTTCACATTTAATGTTGCATTTGGAGAGACATTAATGTTCACATCTGAAGAACTTGTATAGCTTTCAAAATTATACGTATAAGTGCCGTCCGCATTTTTTACGATTGGAGCGACATCCGAGTTCGTTCCATTGAATAGGTAGCGGCCATTGACCTGTGTATTGGCGACTTGAATCAGCTGTTCCTTTAATTGGCCGATTTCGACTCCGATGGCCTTTAACTCTGTGTCACCATTTGTATCATTTTTCGCATTGACAATCTTGTCCCTGATTTGCCCCATGATGTCAATACCTTCAGTTATGTTCGTTTCCGTGTTTTCAAGCCATGTGAATGCTTGGGAAACATTGCTTTTGTATTGCTCAACCTGAGACAGCTGTGTATTGTATTTCAGGCTTTTCATCGCGACGATCGGATCGTCCGACGCCTTCGTGATTTTTTTCCCTGTTGAAATCTGTGTTTGCAGCTTATCCAGCTTTCCGTAGCTGGAGCTGATGTAGCGCAAAGAATTTTTTGCGATCATGCCTTGGGTTACCCGCATCGCTCTTTACCTACCTTCCTACGACACCCATGCCGTTAATAATCTTATCGAGGATTTCATCCTGCAGCGTGATCATTCGCGCCGCTGCATTATAAGCATGCTGAAATTGGACCATGTTCGTCATTTCTTCGTCGAGTGAAACAGCACTCACCGACTGCCGGTTTAATTCGGCTGAATTGAGCTGCGTCTCCGAATTCGCAAGAAGCCTGTTGACTTCTTGTCCTTGCACACCCATTTCTCCGATCATACCGGCGTAATAGTCTAAAACCGTCGTTGTTTTCTCACCGATCTGAAACTTTTTCGTAAAGACCTCCGCCAGATTTGTCGCATTTGAGTTATCGCTCGTCTCACCGTTCAGAGATGCGGCGATATTTTCTCCCTTGGAATCCATGATATCATCGGCCACTTTGATTTTAGCAGCGGCTCCTTTGGCAGGTTCGGCCTCTCCGCCGGTGAATTCAAAGAACGCGCCGCCAGGATCACCGGAATAAGTATATCCGTTTTGATGGACTGTATTGAATTCCTTTGCGAATGCGAGGGCCATCTCATCAAGGTCGGCAAGCATTTCAGGATATACACCCTTCTCTTCGCCACTGGACATGTAGCCGTAAGATTCGATTAAGCCCAGAAGCGAACCTTTGCTGGTAAATGAATCGATGCCGATGTCCGTGCCGCCGATTGAAACGCTTGTCACAAGGTTCGTGTCATTGTCATAGTTGACTTTCACATTCGCAGTTGTGAAATTTGGCCCGTCAAGAATTTTCCCGAGAGACTGACCATTGCTGTCAAGAATTTCAACGGAAGCAATTCCTTGGGCCCCAGCTTGTGGATTGCCTCCCGATTTACTGTAGCTGACTTTGATATTGACCATTGAAGACAGCTGATCAAGCAGCATATCCCGCTTATCGTACAAATCATTCGGCAAATAGCCGTTCGGCTCGACCTGTGCAATTTGGTCGTTCACACTGTTCAGCTGTGAAAGGACGGAATTAATTGACAAAACATCTTGTTCAATCTGATCCCCCAAATTGGTTTGAACGGTTGTCAACGATTCATACAAATGGTTAAACGTCTCGGCTACCGCCTTTCCTTTTTGGGCGACAACCGAGCGTGCGCTTGGTTCGTGTGCATTGTTCGTCAATTCCTGAATCGAATTCCAAAAGGAATTAAGAACACTGTTCAAGCCTGTCCCATTCATCTCATTCATAATGCCTTCCATTTGTTCATAGGCATCGGCCTTCGCATTGTAGTATCCGACATTCGTGTTCTGCGTCCGGTATTGATAGTCGAGAAAGCTGTCTCTGACCCGTTCTACCGTGCCGACCTCGACGCCTGTCCCCATCTGTCCGGCAAGACCGATGGAATTCATTGATACCGTCGGGTAAGGTGTTGTCGATTTAAATGTGGCGCGCTGTCTTGTATAGCCCTCGGTATTGGCGTTTGAGATGTTGTTTGATGTGACGCTTAAAGCGGACTGCTGTGCAGACAACCCTCTTTTGGCGATTTCCAGCCCTAAAAAAGTTGGATTTGTCATCTTTTCCCCTCCGTTTTACGCTTTTGAATCGAATAAAGAAAGCCGTTTTGTCCCGCTGCCTAATTGATTTGGCTGCTGATCTTTTCCATAGTTCGAACCGCCTTCTTTCGGCATAAGCAAGTCAAAGGTGAGCGAGATGAATTGAAGCGACTGAAACGTCAGCTGCTTATTCAAGTCGTTCACATCCTTTAAACGGATGAGAAGCTTGGAGAGCTTGGCGAATAACTGTTCAAGCGTCCTTTTTTCATCTCCTTCAGCTGCGCTGATACATGCGCTGATGGTGGCATCCGTGCTTCCGAGGCAGCCTTTCGTCGCTTCAATGCGGGATTGCTCCGTTTGTTCAATTGCCTGCACATACTTTTGTTGTTTCGTCACGATTTCTGAAAGCTCTTTAATCTCATTTGTCTTCAGCGCCTCCGTTTTTTGTTCGGACAGCGTCAAAAGATGCTCATGCAAAACGCACAAGCGCTCCAGCTCTTCAATCACCCGTTTCACTAAACGTCTTCCTCCCTTCTTATTTTTCCTTATAAAAATGAACCATTTTTTCAGCGATGCCTTTCCCGTCTACCTTGTATGTCCCATTTTCCACGGCTGCCTTCAGCTGGGCAATTTTCTCCTGCCGTTCCTTCATTAAAGCAGGACCTTGCTGGAGCTCCTTTGCTTTTGCAGAAATTTCGACTTTATCTTCCTGCTTGGCTGCCGCCTGTGCAGATGGCGTTTGTTTTTCAAAAGATTTATGATAAGAATGAACAGATTGTGTTCCGTATTGATTGATTTTCATGGGATTCCTCTCACTTTCCGTCATAGTTTGTCTATGATCATACTCATTTTATCGTCTGAGCTGCAAGGTAGTTTAGGGAATCAATCATTTTTGGGCTGAATGGTATAGTATGTGCCTTTAGAACTATTCGATTTCTGTTTTTCAAGCTGTTCCAGCTGATCCAATTGACTTATTTGCGAAGCCAGGTCTTCATCACAAGGCTTGCAATAACGGCCTTCACGAATCAAGGTGCCGCATCTTTCACATGGATAGCCAAGGTTCGGGAAATTGGAAATATGGATGCGTTTCTGCCTGATAAATTTCAGAATCAGCTCTTCCTCAACCCCGGTTTTTTCCACGATTTGAATCATCGTAGACTGGCGGTTTTCCTGCTTCTTCAGAAATTTATATACCTTTTCAAATGAACGTTCTTCTTCTTTGAGACATGAATGGCAAACGGTTTGAAAGCTGCTTTTCATAAACAATGCATTACATCTTGGACAATTCGCCAATTGATTCATAAACTTTGACCCCTATCCTTAAATTCTAATTTATATATCGGCAGGGAAAAGAAATGATTTAGCTTCGAATTAATGTGTAAGATGATACCAAATCGGCTCCGCCGTCAACCTTCAGGCACCGGGCTGCATGGTGGAGAGTTGCGCCGGTCGTATACAAATCGTCAATCAGCATGACATGGAGACCCTTTACAGATCCTTTGTCCGTTTGAAAGACGTTTTTTTCTTTAAGGCGCTCCGCTCTGCTTTTCTTGGATTGTTTTTCATTTTCCGTTCTGATCAATGGATGGATGACGGGTCTTTTTAATAAGGAAGCAAGCAGCTCCGCCTGATTAAAGCCTCTCTCGATTTTGCGTTCCTCGCTTAAAGGAATCGGCACGAGTATGGGATGAGAATGGCGGCAGTATGTTTGAAAGGCGCGGATAAATGATGGGGCAAAAGCGTAGACAAGTTCGGCATCGCCTCTGAACTTAAAGCGGGCGAGCGCGTCTTTCATAAAAGAGTTGTACAGATAAACGGAGCGGTTTTGCTTGAGAAGTGAGCGTGTTTTCGGATCGGCTTCCCATTTTAAACAATCCCGGCAGAGCCTTTCACTGTCCTGCGGCCTGCCGCATTTGCGGCATACGGTTCCTTCGATCTTGTTAAAGCTCTCTTTACATTCCCGACATATCTTTTCTTCCGTTCGCAAAAAGAACAAGACACGCCATGAAAGAGAATGTGAAAGAGGCGCTTCACAGATTAAACAATTCAGCTCATCCTCTTCCTTTCTGTTGATTTTCGCAATACGGATTTTCATTCACCTTTCTTGCGGCTTCAGCCAAGGTGACAAGCATGGACGTATTTTTTTGTTTATCAACTAGCTCTGCTTTGATGTAAGTTAGCTTTGACGCATCTGTGACATATTTTGGCTTGACCGCGTTTAAAGCAAGGGCGAGAACATCTTCTTTGCACCTTTCGCACATGCAATCCATATGCAGCTGGTCGATATACTGATCAAACAATTCTTCCAAAACAGCTTCTTTTGCATTGACTAACATTCCGGCACCGCTCCTCAATTTTCATATCATGAGTATACTGTACCATGAATATCGGACTAGTCAACCAATATTTCCTTTTTAGCCAATTTATTCATATCGCGAATATGGCGGCAGGCCGCATTCAAGCTCTTTGTTTTGCCAAAGTGAAAAAAACAGACGTCTCCCCAAGGAAACTGCGGGTGTCTGCCGGCTCTGCCGGCGATTTGGACAAGCGCGCTTTCGCTAAAGACGGCCGACTCCGCACCGAGCACCCCGACCTGGACTTTTCTGACCGTCACTCCCCTTTCCAAAATGGTTGTCGTCACCAGTACATCAAGCTTTTCTTCTCTGAACAGCCCGACTTTCTCATTTCTGCCGGGGTCGTCTGCATAAACGCTCTCGGCTTGGAATTGCGCTTTTTTTAATAGGAATGACACTGATTTGAGAATTGGAATCGAGGGAACAAATAAAAAAACCGGCTGCTGCAGCTCTTTATGCTTGAAAAGCCATTGCATTATTACGGGCGGCAGTTTTCCCTTGTCGAGTCCTCTCTTCCAGTTCCCGCACCACCTCATAACAGGCTCAGACAATGGCTTGCGGTGATATCTGGAGAGTATCTGCACAGTGCGGAGCTTGCCATTTTCAGCGCTTCGTTTCATTTCTTCCGATGGGGTGGCGGTTAAATAGATGCGGGCGCTTTGCGGTTTTCGCGCTTTTTGAACAGCATATTGCAGTTTTTGGTCAAGAGAAAATGGAAAAGCGTCGACTTCATCGATGATGATCACATCAAATGCTTTTTTATAGCGGAGAAGCTGATGGGTTGTTGAGATGACAAGCGGTGCAAGCTTCCCTCTGTCCGGACTTCCGCCATATAATACGGCGATGTCCAATCCTTTAAATGCGGTCTGCAGCCGCGGGGCGAGCTCCAGCACTACATCCGTTCTCGGCGTGGCGATGCATACCCTTAAACCTTTGTTTAGCGCAAACTCAATTCCTTGAAAAAGTATTTCTGTTTTGCCTGAACCGCAAACCGCCCAGACTAAAAGCTGCTCTTTTTGGCGGATGGCATCGACAATCATTCGCGCCGCTTTTTCCTGTCCGGCCGAAAGAACACCTTTCCAGGTCATGCTGACCGGCGGCCATGCCGAAGAACCGCCGCCTGTCCATGTCAAAAGCGGCGTGCATTCGCTCACCCTTCCCATCATTACGCAGGAACGGCAGTATACACAGTCTTTTTGGCATATTAAACAAGGATATTGCGCAAAACGTGACGGATCGCGCTGGCCGCACCTCATGCAGATCAAGCCCTTTGCCGTTTTTTGAATCGGTGTTTCAGCCTTGATGAGTCCGTTTTGTATATGCCATTCTACGGCGCTGTCCGGAAAGGGAAGCTCGCTTTTCAGAAGCTGGCGCGCCTCCAGAAGAGCCTGCAGGTTGCCGGTATATGCGGATGCCTCATGTTCGATTCAGACCACCTCCAATCACGCATTCAGTATCTATCATTCCCGTTTTCTTGTAAAATCGGGAAAATCGAAAAACAGCGGTCTGAAAACGGCTCAAAATGCAAAAATCCCCGTTTTTCTAAAACGGAGATTAGCATTATACTATATACCAGGCAATGCCCATTGCCCCTTCACCAAGGTGTGTGCCGATTACAGGGCCGAAGTAGCTTTTATAAAATTCGACATGAGGATATTGCTGTGACAGCTTTGCAATGATCTGATCGGCTTCCTCTTCGCGGTTGGCGTGAATCACGACCGCTCTGAGCGGTTTGCCTTTTCCGGCATCCTCGCCGAAAAGCTCATACAAACGGTTTAACGCTTTTTTTCTCGTCCGGATCTTTTCAAAAGGCACGATCAACTTATTTTCAAAATGGAGAATCGGCTTTACTTTTAAAAGGCTTCCGACAAACGCCTGAGCGCCGCTGAGCCGCCCTCCCCTTTGCAGATGGGAAAGATCGTCGACCATGAAATAAGCCCTCATCGAGATTTTCATGCGCTCCAAATGGCTGAGGATGTCTTCGGGAGCCGCCCCTTTTTCCGCCATCTCAGCCGCTTCGATCGCATAAAAGCCCTGCGCCATGCAGCTGATTTCCGAATCGAACGGATACACTTTAATATCATCAAGCATTCCGCCCGCGGATACAGCGCTGTTAAACGTTCCGCTGATTCCGCTGGAGAGATGGATGCTGATGACCGCATCATACGACGCAGCAAGCTTCTCATAGAGAGAGATCATTTCTCCGTATGCCGGCTGTGAAGTCGTCGGGAGATTTTGATGGGCTTTTACTTCTTTATAATAATCCTTCCAGCTCATATCAATCTCTTCCCTGTATGAAGCCTCGCCAAAAATAACATTGAGCGGTATCATATGAATATCATAGCGATCCCGCAGTTCTTTGGGGATATAAGCTGTACTGTCTGTTACTACTGCTGTTTTCATGAAATAAACCTTCCTTATGAAAGATACTCTTATCTATTTTAAAAGAAAAGCAGTCGTTTTTCATTATAAAATTTGATTTTCAAGAAAAAGAAAAGACCTGCCTGATGGCAAGTCCACTATTATCTCATTTCTACCCAGCCGTTTTTAATGGCCACGACGACAGCTTGAGTTCTGTCGTTTACATTCATTTTCTGCAGGATGTTGCTGACATGGTTTTTAACCGTCTTTTCGCTGATAAATAATGATTCACCGATGCCGCGGTTGCTTTTTCCGTCTGCGAGCATCTGTAAAACCTCGCATTCCCTTCTCGTCAAAATGTGAAGCGGTCTGCGAATTTCCGGATACACTTCATGCTGGGCATGCGCTGATACCCCGCTTGTTGCCAAACGCCGGAATTCGTTGACAAGATTGTGCGTAACCTTAGGGTGAAGGTAAGATCCGCCTTCAGCCACTACTTTTACGGCTTCAATCAGTGTGTCGGCATCCATTTCTTTCAGAAGATAGCCGCGTGCTCCTGTTTTTAATGCGTGTGTTACATAGTTTTCATCGTCGTGAATGGATAAAATAATAACCTTTGATTCCGGGTAAAGATCGACCAGCTGTTTTGTCGCTTCCACTCCGTTTACATTCGGCATGTTGATATCCATGATCACAACATCAGGATGATAGTGCTCGACAATGCGAGCTGCTTCATCACCGTCGTCTCCTTCGGCTACTACCTCAAAGGTAGGTTCGAAGTCCAAAATCCGTTTTACACCTTCACGGAATAACTGATGATCGTCAATAATTACAATATTTACTTTAGTCACAAGCTACGCCTCCCCATTCTCATTGTTCTATACACCGCTTTTATGGTCAATATGTCTTTTGTCTCTATTTTACAGTTACCTTTACAAAGAAAGCGGAACTTTGATCAAAATAAATGTCCCGAGACCTATTTTCGAATCTATTGTCATCGAACCTTCGAGCAAATCGACTCTCTCTTTCATGCCAAGAAGACCAAAAGATTTGTTTTTGTTGCCTTTCACTTCTTTTATATCAAAGCCTGTTCCATTGTCTTTAATGATCAGTGTCACAAAATCTTTTGTTATTTCTACTTTAACATGGATCTCTGTTGATTCGGAGTGTTTTAAGGCATTTGTGACCGCTTCCTGGGCAAGGCGGAACAGTGCCACCTCAAATCGCGGCGCAATTCGCCTGTCTTCAGATTCTCCGATGCATTGGAAATGAATTTTCGCTTTTCCATGATAATCTTCGATTGTATTCAAGTATTTTCTGAGCGTCGGAATCAATCCTAAATCATCTAAAGCCATCGGCCTTAAATCATAAATAATCCGTCTCACTTCATAAAGGGCATTGCGGACGTTTTGACGGAGGTTTTTGATTTCCTGGAAGCCTTCATCCGTTCCTTTATCCCTGAAAATGCGCTCGATCAATTCCGATCTCATTAAGACGTTGGCGAGCATTTGCGCCGGTCCGTCGTGTATTTCCCGGGAGACTCTTTTTCTTTCTTCCTCCTGCGCTTCAATGATCCGCAGTCCGAAATCCTGTTTGGCCTGCGCATCCTCCAGAAGGACGCCCACCTGGCGCAGATCTTGATTTAAATAGTTCAAGACGACAGTAATTTGGCTGACAAGCCCTTCAGAGCGCTCGATGATTTCCTGAAGGCCCAACAGCCTCCGTTCCAAATCATCGCGCTTTTCTCTCAGCTGCTTTTCCCGTTGCTGGATCATTGTCAGCTCGACTTGCAGCTTGTGCGCTTTTTCATAAGCCTCGCGAATTTCTTCTTCGCTGAATTTATGAAAGTTGCGGCTGACCTCTGACAAGCGGTTTCGGGCATGGCGCGCATGCACCTCAAGCCTGTCTCCGAGATCGATGACTTCGTTGACTTGCTGTTTAATCTGCTTCAGCTCTTCCACTAAGCCTTCGTATTGCTGACGGGACTGCTCGCCGATTTGAAAGACTTCGTCCTTGCTCCCGTCAACCGTTTTTAACATCTTCATAATGATTGAATCTAAGACTTTGGAGTCCATTTTGGAAACACTCACCCATTTTCCCTCCGTAACAGCATTGTCATGTAGTTTTATCATAATTTTCATTGAACTGAAATTCGTGTCGAATTATAATGAAAGAATGCGTATTCTGTTTTTTTTGGTTTATTTATGGTCTCTCATCCATATCTATTTAATCATAACAAAATACGCGTCAAAATTCTAAGTCTGTTCGTTATTTAAGAACATCAGCACGGATTGTCAGGAGGTAAACGGGGATGCTGCAAAGCTATCTTACTGTTTCCGGAGAAGGGACGCATGAAATCGTGATCGAAAAATCCCGGTTCATTTGTCATCTAACCCGTGTCAGTACTGAGGAAGAAGCGCAAAATTTTATTCATGATATAAAAAAACAGCATTGGAATGCGACTCATAATTGTTCCGCATATGTCATCGGTGAAAACGATCAGATTCAAAAAGCAAACGATGATGGGGAACCGAGCGGAACAGCAGGAGTTCCGATGCTTGAAGTATTAAAAAAACGCAATTTAAAAGATACATGCGCGGTCGTTACGCGCTATTTCGGCGGCATTAAACTGGGCGCCGGGGGTTTGATACGGGCTTACGGAAAATCCGTATCAGAAGGGCTGAACCATGTCGGGGTTGTCGAACGCACATTGATGCGGGTGATGCACACCACTGTCGGCTACACGTGGATCGGGAAGCTGGAAAACGAGCTTCGCGAGTCGCCGTATAAAATAAAAGACGTTCACTATGCCGATGACGTTGAGTTTGAAACATATGTAAAGGAAAACGAAAAACAGGCCTTTACTGAATGGATAACGGAATTAACAAATGGCAAGAGTGAGAATAGAGAAGGCATTCAGGTCTATCTGGAAGAAGCTTTTAATAATTAAAGGAGATTAATATATGGCTGAGCGTATAAAAGTGAGAGTGCGGAAAAAAAAGAGTAAAAAAAGAAAGCTGTTTAAACGGATGATGGTCCTGATTCTGCTCGCACTTCTTGTAATCGGCGGAGTGGGCATTTACAAGATTTTCAACACGATCTCTGCCGCAGACGACACTTACGAACAACTGGAACGGGGAGAAAAGTCAAAGCTTCGCGATGAAGTCGTCGATATTAAGAAAAAGCCTTTTTCCATTCTTTTCATGGGGATTGAAGACTATGCGACAGACGGAGACCACGGACGGTCGGACTCCCTGATTGTCGTCACGCTTGATCCTAAGCAAAAAACGATGAAAATGCTCAGTATTCCTAGGGATACGAGAGTCCAGCTGGCCAGTGACACTTCCGGTACAAAAACGAAAATTAACGCGGCCTATGCGAAAGGCGGCAAAGAAGAAACGATCGAGACGGTCGAGGATTTTCTCGGCATTCCGATCGACTATTATGCGACGGTCGATTTTGACGGCTTCAAAGAGGTCATCGACGAAATCGGCGGCATCGATGTTGACGTGCCGTTTGACTTTGACGAAAAAAGCGATGTGTCCAAATCGAAAAGAATCTACTTCAAAAAAGGCAACATGCATTTAAACGGTGAAGAAGCGCTGGCCTACGCCAGGATGAGAAAGCAGGATAAACGGGGAGACTTCGGCAGAAACGACAGGCAGAAGCAAATCCTCAAAGCGGCGCTCGATCAGATTTCCAAGCCGCAAAACCTGGCGAAAATCGATACGATCGCCCAAAAAGCAAGCAAAAATATTCAAACAAACTTCAGAATCACGCAAGCGCTCGCCCTCCAGCAAATCTACAGCGGATTTGAAGGCAATGATATTGAAACGTTAAGCATTACCGGACAAGACCTGACGCTTGCCGGCGTGTACTATTTTGAACCGGATGACCAAAACCTGGCGAACGTTCAAAGTGAACTGACCCAACACCTCTATCCGAATGCAACCGCTGATGCAAGCGAATCATCGACTGACAGCTCAGACACAACTCCCGACGGGACGGATAGTTCTGCAGATGCGTCTGTGTCGTATTAATATTCAAACTGATAAAAGACACACCTCTTGATGAGAGATTTATCAAGAGGTGTTTTTTTATGTGCGCTGCTATACCGCTCATCACAATCCGATTCTTAAAAAAAGCGCCGGTCAGCCGATATAAAAGAATGCTGAAATTATGGATAAGGAGAGATATGTTTGAAAAGAAACTTTTTTTAGTATGCGTCATTGTGCTGCTCAGCTATGTGACGGGGTATATTCCCGCATCGGCGGAGGATGCTGGTGAGGAGACGAATGGTTGGGTGGCGAAGGCGGATTTGCCTGAAGCTCGCTTCGCTGCAGCTACTGCTGTTGTTAATGGGAAAATTTATGTTTTTGGGGGATTTTCTGAAAAAAAGATGCAAACGGTATTTTATTAGCAGACAAGCAAACTTATGTTTATGATCCAAAAAGTGATACATGGACTAAAAAGGCGGATATGCCTAATATAAGATCAAGTTCATCTACAGCAGTTGTTGATGGAAAAATTTATATATTTGGAGGTTTTGATGCTCGAACCAGAACTTCTTTCCCTACATATGTATATGATCCCAAAACTGATACATGGAAAACTGCGCCATCTATGCCAAAGCCGATTGGAAGCGGGACTTCTGCAGCAGTTATCGGAAAAAAAATATACGTCATAGGTGGTCTAGATTATACAGGTGATATATATATAAATGCGAAAAATAATTACTGTTATGACACCGAAACAGAGACATGGACAAAGAAACAAAATATCCCTGTTTCTTCCTTGAAATTTGCGACAGCTGTTGTAGATGGAAAGATTTACGCAATTGGTGGGAGAAACGATGCTGGTAGTCCTCCTACTCGATCACATTTAATTAACGGGACAATTTATATGTATGATCCTAGAACTGATACATGGACCTTAAAAAAGACATGCAAAATTTAAAACTTGAGGGAACATCAGCGACAGTCCTAAATGGAAAAATCTATATTATAGGCGGAAATGTCCCGGATGGGCAAGGAACAACAAGTACACAAGTTTATAATCCATCTGATAATTCAATCAAAGACTTTAAACCATTAAAAAATGCTAGAACTAATGCTAGTACCGTAACTATTGGTAATAACCTATATGTTATCGGCGGAGCGAAAGATAGGAACAGAGCAAGTCCGTTAAAATCCGTTGAAATGTACACCCTAGATGAATCAACACCGGAAACCCCCACCACCCCGGAACCAACTCCGGATCAGTCATCAGGTGACCGCGCGTTGCTCGTCATCACCATGACGAATGGTCTTGAGAAGGAATTTGACCTGTCGATGGATGAGGTAAATGACTTTATCAGCTGGTATGATCAAAAAGACGCCGGGAGCGGGTCGTCGAAATATGCGATTGATAAGCATGACAATAACAAAGGGCCGTTTTCCAGCCGGAAGGATTATGTGATTTTCAACAATATCTTGACCTTTGAAGTAAACGAATATTCGTCTAAATAACCATTAAAAAACCTTGATTTCTTCTTTTGAAATCAAGGTTTTTTGTCAATTCCTTTTCACCATGCGCCTGTAAAACTTCGTGAACGGCTTGTACTGCTCATTGACGAGTCCGGTCACTTCGGCGATGATCTGCATGAAAAGGATCAGGCCGAAGATGATGAAGATCGACATCCAGAGCGTCGCTGTCTTTAAGAGAATAGCGCTGAGGCTGAAGACGATGCCGATTAAGTAGATGACGATCACCGCTTTTCTGTGTGACAGTCCGAAGGCCATCAGCCTGTGATGGATATGTGATTTGTCAGGTGCGGAAATCGGCTGCTTGTTTAAAATGCGCCGAATAATCGCAAAGGTCGTGTCAAAGATCGGCACCCCGAGGATGATGATCGGGATGACGACGCTGAAAAGCGTCACGCTTTTGTACAGACCCAAAAGCGACAAGACGGAGATCACATAGCCGAGAAACAGCGAGCCCGTGTCTCCCATAAATATTTTCGCGGGGTGGAAATTATAGAAGAGAAAGCCGAGCGTGCTGCCGATGACAACCAATGATAAAGAGAAAATTAAGATTTTGTCGGCGGAAAAAGCCATGATGGCAATTGTCGAAAGGCCGATCACCGATATGCCGGCTGCGAGTCCGTCCAATCCGTCGATGAGATTGATGGCGTTTGTAATGCCTACGATCCATAAAATCGTTAAAGGATAGGCGAGCCACCCTAGATCAAAGCGGATATCCCAAAACGGGATCGACAAAAACTCCATTTTCAAACCGGTGCTGACGATCAGGCAAGCCACCAGTAGTTGGACGGTGAATTTGACTTTCGCGTTTAAATTGTATTTGTCATCTATAATCCCTAACGTGACGATCATAAAAGCGCCGAGCGTGATCGCCGTTATTCTGTTTTCATAAACACCGCCGGCCATCGATCCGGTCAATACTCCTATAAAAATGGCTAAACCGCCCATACGCGGCATAATTTTATCATGTATTTTTCGATGATCCGGCTGATCGATGACACCGGATTTGAGTGCTATTCGTTTCACTAGCGGAGTGATGATTAAAACGGTTATCAGAGAGACAAAAAACGCAAGTATTGTGCGTTCATAAGACATAAAGAAGTCTCCTTTTTAATGAAGTCTGGTTCGAGTTAAGAATAGGTCATACCTTTTCATTATACAATTTCATTATTTATTATAACAAGCTCAATCTAAAAGAAACATGATAAATTAAATTCTGCCGCGGCCTATGCATGCTGGTTCAGGTTTAGTTTTCCGGTCATTTCGAAAAATAACTGATGCCAATCTTTCTCCTTGGCCGTCTTTTTGCGAAGCTCGGTCAGGGAAGGGTCATCGTGCGACATCTCCAGTTCTTCACAGGCTTTCGTAAACGCACGCATATCGCTCCCTGCGATATGACGGTAAATGTGTTCTTTCTGCACCTTTTCTGTTGAAGGCAGGTTTAAGCCGACGACAGGCTTCCCGGCCGCCAAAAATTCAAACAGTTTTAAAGGAAACACCGCATTATTATAGGGAGACGGCTTGTAAGGCATGATCCCGATATCAATCACATTCATATAAGCAGGGACTTCCGCGGGCGCCGCCGGCCCCGTCCAGATGACATTCTCCTCCTGCAGGAGCTCTTGAAACTCCGGGTCGCCGTTTGTTCCGTCAGGACCGACAAATAAAAACGTCCATTCCCGTTTCGCTCTGGCGGTTTCTTTGACGAGCCTGAAGTCGAGCTTCGGCTTAATTCCGCCGATAAAACCGAGCACGGTGCCTTCTCTGCCGTTCAATACATCCGCCTTTTGCTCATTTCGCGCAAACAGATCGTATTCGACGCCGTTTTCGATCTTAAAAACCGGCTTTTTCTCTCCCTTCAGCCGGTTCTGGACATTTTGGCGCAAATATTCGGACGTACAAAAAATCGTGTCAGCGGCATTGAGAATTCTGCTTTCAGCTTCAACAATCACCTTTCGCCTGAACGCAGCGGCAATGTTTTGTTTTCCGCTGATCGGCGCCGCCCAATGGTCGCTGCAATCATAAATGACCTGATCCCACTGATATAACGACGCGAGCAGCGGAAAGCCGGGGAATGTGTACCATAAATACACTTTTTCTCCGCGGCCTTCTGTCGTCAAATACTGTAAAAGAGGTGCGAGCTTTTTTTGATAGAAAACATCTTTATAGCGCGCAAATCTGAACACTTTTTTCTTTAAAAAATCCTTGACCGCAAATTGCTTGATGCCGTTGTTAAGCTCTGTAAATGTCTCTGAAGAAACTTCTTCTGCGGGACATACCCAGATGACTTCCTTTGTCTCCTTTTGTTCAGCCAAAAATTCCGCAAGGCGGTGCCTTCGGTATCTCAGCTGATCCTGCCCCCACTGGCCGGTCGCCACTACAACATGTCTGACTTGATCTGTTTTCACTTTCTATCACCTTTTTCCGGCGATGCCGTTATAATCTTTTCATGACCGCATTTTTCGCATAGTGGACAAAGCACCATGTCGCCTTCATCAAATGGAGGCGCTCAATTTCCCTGTACACATACCACGTTTTTTGCGCCGCCTTCCACTTGTTTCTGGAAATCGACGTGTCGACAATCCGGTATTCAGCCAATGGCTCGTTTAATCCGTACGCTTTAAATCCCCGTTTTAAAATAGACAGCCAAGTCGCTAAATCTTGCCGTGTGCGAATGTTCGGCATCTGAATGTCGCCCGTCTGCTCCCTGTCAAGCATGACCGTCAGGCAGCCGATAATCGTATTTTTTAAAACGTCGTCATAGGCGAGACTTCCGGGCGCGGCGATCGTTTTATGAAGCGGCTCGCCGTTTTGGCTGATCAGCTCGTACGCCGTAAATGTAAAGGCGTGTTGATGCTTCTGCATAAAAGCAAACTGTTTTTCCAGCTTCTCTTTTTTCCAAACATCATCGCTGTCCAAAAAAGCGACATAGCGCCCTTCCGCTTTGTTGAGGGCGGCGTTCCGCGCCGCCGCCGCTCCCTTGTTTTCCTCTAAATAAATGGCGTGGATCCGCCCGTCTTTTTCTTCATAACGCTTTAAAATATCCCTCGTTCCGTCTGTTGAGCAATCATCGGCGATGATCATTTCCCAATCGGAAAAGCTCTGATGGAGGACTGACTGAATGGTCTTCTCGATAAATGCCTCCGCATTATAGGAAGGCGTAATCACAGAGATTAAAGGTTTTTGACTCGACATGATCCTGATCCACATCCCCAATCAAAATTTTAGCGTTCTCTAAACACTTCCGGCACAACAATAATCAAAAACGACAGCGCCAAACCGATCAACACGCCGAGCACCGCTCTTTTTTTCGGCGACAAGCCGGCGGACTCGTTGTCCAAAACGGTTAAAGGCTCGATTTCCTCGGCATGCTTCAAATCAAGCTTGCTCGTTTCCAGCTCATACAAAAATCGTTGCTTATCGACCTTGGAGTCAGCGCTGACCGTTTCACCTTCAAGCGCTTTGATGTTCTTTTCGATGACTTCCTCTCTTTTTGAAAAGAGGGCTTTGTCGGCTTCCATATAAGCATTTTTGATCTTTTCCAATATGCTTAATGTTTCTTCTTTATCAGGCCCTGTATAGCTTAAGTTGAAAAGCGAATCCGTTCTGATTTCAATCGCCAGTTCATCTTTCAGCTCCGCCAGATCTTCCTCTTCCATCTCGGGGAAAATCTCTTTTAAAAACGGTTCGTTTTTCAAAAGGAGCGGAACATCTTTTGCATTGTTGTACTTCGCTTCTCCGTAGTTCCCTGTCGAGATCGTTACAGTGGCCGTGTAATCGGACGGAGCCGCCTCTCCTTTCGGCATGAAATAGCCGAACAGCCCAAGAACTAGAGGAAGCGCGATGATCAGCACAAAAAACTTTTTGATTCTGCCTGCAATACGTTTGATTAAATCATTCACATCAATTTCTCCCTGCTTTTAAATTCTATTTCGGACATCATCTAAAACGTTCGGTTTCACTCGTTCCATGTATTCTAAAGGTATTGACCGCCGCGAGAACCAACGCGAGAAACACCCAGTGGAAATACAGATTCGAGACGGAGCTCGGGCTGATGCTTGAGACAAGAAAGCTGACAAGAGCGGCGAGCAGCCCTTCTATCAGAAGCTTATAGCGGCTTGAAAGTCCTTTTTTATAAAAACGGTAAAGCACCAACATGACATACAGATACATCGTGAAATAGCCGAGCATCATCAGCACCCCGAAATTAGCCATAATCTCAACGAGCCAGTTATGCACTTCCACAACCTGGTCGGTATCAAAGAGGGCGTGATGCTCTAAATAATACGGCACATTGCCCGCGCCCACGCCAAATCCGTATGTATCAAGCACATAATGTCCGGCGTTTTTCAAAAGGTTCGCCCTGGCGACATTGGACGGCAGCGGCTCGCTGAAATCGTGCGAGGCCTGCGGGGCCAAGAAATATTCATAGAACTTATCCGTAATTTTGCCGGCAAAGAGCGCGGCAAAAGCGATGAATCCTGCGGCAGCGATGATAAGCGCCCACTTTTTTAAGATCCGGGGCAGCAAAATAAACACGTACAGCGCAAGACCGGCGATGACGCCTAAAATACTGGCTCTTGAACCGGTCAGGAAAATCAAATACACCGAACAAAACGCGAGGATCAGTCCCGCCGTCTTCAAGTAGCTGTTTTTGATGTTTTTAAAAAAAGCCAGATAAAAGAAAAAGCTGATCGACAGGAACGTCGCAAAGTCATTCTGATTGAAAAAAACCGATGTCGGGTAGTGCTGCTTATAATGCGGTCCGTTGAACAGCGTAGAGCTCGGCAGATGGTGCAATGTAAAATGGTTGTAGAATCCGATGACCATCAAGAAAATCGTCAGCGTCATCCATATGTAATAAAAAGCGAGCAGCCGGTCCAGTTTTTGAAAGTACAGGACGATCAAAAAGACAAAAAACATCCCCATCGCCAGCAGTGATAAATATTTCACGCCATCTGTAACAGACTTGACCCAAAGCAGCGAAATCATTCCATAGCAGAACCAAAAAGCAAAAAACGAGAGAATCCCTTTCACATGAACCTGTTTCCATTTTTCCAGATGGCCCCTGCCTTTCAAGATGTCCATGACAAACCAGAAGCCTGCCAGGATCAAGAGAATCCGGTATGGGAACAGACTGAAAAATCCGAGCTTGATCGTAAAAAACGCATTGTTGGCAAACGTTGCCGAGATCAATAGATACAAGATGGGCATCATGATCTGTTCGGTTGACAAATATGGTCTGAGCACTGCAAATACAGCCAGCGCGATCAAAAACAGAAAGACAAACAATATTTTCTTTGTGCTTGTTTGAGCCAATAAATTCGTTAATGCTAAGCCTGCGGCCAAAGCGGCGAGCCAAACCAGAACATTGGCCGCGGAACGTTTCAGACTCATCAATTCCCCCTCCTTCCGCGTGTTTTCTGGAAAAGGGCTGCCGGCATGAGCCAGCAGCCAGTTGTTTTTAAGTATTCATCTCTTTTTTATAAAAGGAAATGGTCTTTTCCAGTCCTTCACTGAGCGGCATTTTCGGTTCCCAGTTCAAGATTTGTTTTGTTTCTTCATTGCTCAGTGTGCTGTGGCGGATATCTCCAGGTCTTTCATCCTGATAGATCGGAGAAAGCGTTGATTTCGTCGCCTTTTTCATCTCGGCAAACAGCTCATTGACCGTAATGGAAAAGCCGTTTGACACATTTAAACAAACGTTTGATTGAGCTTTGAGCGCTTTGACATTGGCGCTGGCCACATCGCCGACATAGATGAAGTCGCGGGACTGTTCACCATCTCCAAAGATCACCGGAGCTGTTCCGCTTGTTAACAGGTCGGAGAAAATCGAGACGACTCCGCCCTCTCCTTTCGCATCTTGGCGCGGTCCGTACACGTTGCTGTACCGCAGCACACAGAACTCGATTCCGTAAAGGTCATAGGCCAGCTTCAAATAGTTTTCTACCGTAAGCTTTGTCAAACCGTAAGGCGATCCCGGGTTTGTGTTGTGACGGGTGTCGACAGGCAAATAATCCGGATTTCCGTAAACGGCGGCGGAAGACGCGAAGATGATTTTTCTTGCACCGCATTCGCTCGCTGCCTTGATGACGTGGAGCGAGCCTCTAATATTGATATTTTCATCGTTCAAAAAATCTTTGACAGACTCCCCCACGCTCACCTGTGCCGCTAAATGAATAATATAATCAGGATTAATGCTTTTGATCACTTCTATGACTTCCGGGTTTGTAATATCCTCGTGGTGAAAGTCGATCGGAAGTCCTTCGATATTCGAGCGGTGACCCGTTGATAAATTATCGAGAATCGATACTTGATAGTTTTCTTTCAGAAGCTGTTCCGCTATATGCGAGCCGATAAATCCGCATCCGCCTGTCACTAGTACTTTTTCCATGTTGATAACACCCCGCGTTTATACTTTTGTTAAAATCTTCTCTCCCTGTACATGAGGGCGGCCGATTGAATGATAGATAAAGCCTTCCCTTTTCATATCCTCGAGCTGGAACAAATTGCGTCCGTCAATCAGGACCGGCCGGTTTAAATATGATTTTAGCTTCTTTATATCCATATGCTTCACCTGCGGCCAATCTGTTAAAATTAGGCACGCATCCGTATCTTTTACCGTCTCGAACAAATCATTGCTGTAAACGGCTTGATCGCCGAGCAGGCGCTCCGCTTCCGGAACCGCGATCGGGTCGTATGCTTTGACCTCAGCGCCGAGACTTCGCAGCATCGGAATGACATCCAGTGCAGGCGCTGACCGCATATCATTTGTATTCGGTTTGAACGCCAATCCGAGAACCGAAACTGTCATGCCGTTCAGATCGCCAAACACGTCAAGCAGCTTTCCGACAATGTGGGCCCGCTGTTTTTGATTCGTCTCAATCACGGCTTCGATCATTTTAAACGGGTAGCCGACAGACTTGGCGATATGCAAAAGCGCCATCGTATCCTTCGGAAAGCAAGAGCCCCCAAAGCCGATCCCGGCTTTTAAAAATTTCCCGCCGATTCTGCTGTCGAGTCCGACACCTTCGGAAACCTTTGCGACATCGGCGCCGACTCTTTCGCAAATGTTCGCAATATCATTAATGAACGAAATCTTCGTGGCTAAAAACGCGTTGGCCGCGTATTTAATCATTTCTGCACTTTCAAGGTTTGTTTTCACAACCGTCGTTTGAAACGGTTCATGAAGCTCTTCAATGATCGCCGCAGCTTTTTCGCTCGTGGCGCCGATCACCGCTCTTTCCATATTCATCGTGTCAAAAATGGCCGTTCCTTCGCGAAGAAACTCGGGATTCGAGACGACATCAAACGGGTATTTGCCTCCTGAGGCCTTCTCGATAATCGATTGAACGAGCTTTCCTGTTCCAACCGGAACAGTGCTCTTGTTCACAATGATTTTATAGCCGTTCAAATGGCTTCCGATCGTTTCGGCGACGGATTTTACATACGTCAGGTCAGCTTCTCCGCTTTCTGACATCGGCGTCCCGACAGCTATATAGATAATGTCTGATTGTTTTATCGCCTTGGGAATGTCCGTTGAAAAGAACAAACGGTTTTCATTTACGTTTTGCTCAACTAGTTCTTGCAGTCCGTTTTCGTAGATTGGCATGATACCGGCTGATAGCCCTCTGATTTTTTCAGCATCTATATCACAGCAGACAACCGAATTTCCCACCTCGGCAAAACAAGTTCCAGATACCAGCCCAACATATCCTGTTCCAATGACAGCGATCCTTTTCAATATCATCATTCCCTTCTTTAAGCTAACCCTTCAATCCAATAGCTTTTTTTAGGCGATGATTTTTATCTCTGTTTATAAAAATCAAGTCTCTCTAGATTTCATCTTGGACCTAAACCTGCGGCTTTAAACAGGTCCTTTTGACATTTCACCCCGGTCCGCCGGGTACTTCCGCGCCTTTTTTTAGATCGCGCACGATCCTTTCATATCTCTCTTTCAGCGCTTTTGCGTTTTGGTTTGCATCATAATGTTCATACACCTTCTGATAGAGCTCGTCAGCGATATCCGCCCGCCATTTGCCGCCTTCGACATAATCGGTGACCGCGGCTTTCAATTCGGAGACGGAACCCGGCTTCACAAGGAGATGGCGATGCTTTCCGAACAAAGCCGGGACACCGCCGACCGCTGTGCAGACAACCGGCACTTTCAGAGCCAGCGCTTCAATGACAACGGTCGGCATCCCTTCCGAATAGGAAGGAAGGACAAACAGGTCTGATGCGGCAAGGTATTCGGATATTTGCTGATTGGCCACCTGCCCCGTCAATATCGCCTGGCCGCCGGCTTTTTGCCGGATCCGCTCTTTTTCCGGCCCGTCGCCGACAAACACCGCCGCATAGCTGTCATCAAGCTGCCGGACGGCCTCTGCCAGCTCAGCCACTCCCTTTCCCTTGACCAAACGGCCGACGAAGGTCAGCAGCTTTTTATCTTTCGGCAAGCCGTATTTCTCCCTCAGTTCGGCTTTTGAAGCGGAGGGCTTTTGAAACCGGTCAAGACTGACCCCGATCGGAAGCACAGCGCTTTCGACACCTGTCATCTCTTTTGTTTTGTCTTTCAGCATATCGCTGACCGCCAATACATCGGAAGCCGAGCGAACGGCTCTTTCAAATGCTTTGAAGGCCCCTTTGCTGTAATGCGGGTAAACATTGACGTCGCTCCCGTGCAGTGTCAGCGCATAAGGGATGTTGAGCCTTTCTGAGACGACGGCGGCGGCGCCTCCCGACGGCATCGCGAAATGGGCATGGATCATGTCGGGGGCCAGCCGGTGCTTGCCGATTGTCCGCAAAACGGCTTCGGCTATCCGGCGGTGCGGCTGGGCCCATTTCAGCTGGCCGGGCAGCGCAGTGTATGGCGGCCTGTAGACCGGAATTCCCTTTCTTTCTTCATATTCCGGAGATGAACGGATGCGCCGGTATTTTTTTTTCAGAAGCCTGAGAGGCCCGGGATTCACAGGCAAAGGACAAATGACGGTGACATCGATTCCGAGCATCCGCAGCGCCTGTACCTGTGTCTCATGAAAAACGCCTTCCCCCGGTTTTTGACCGCTGGGATAAACACTGGTAATCCAAAGTACCTTCAACATTAAACGCCCTTTCTGCTTTGAAACTGGGCTCTTACCGCCCCTTGATAAAACTTGCCGACCAGCAGGCTGTATACAATTCCGCTGATGACGACGGAAACCGACAGCTGAAGCATGGCTCCGGGCAAAAGGTGTCTTGTTCCCGCGCTCAAGCCCAGAGCCAGGGCTGCCATTAAGGCCGTCAGCGCCAACGGTTTGCCAATCGTCTTAAAGTATTCGCCAAACTTAAGCTGGATCACATATTTGAGCAGCCATCTGCCGATCAAGAAATTGATCAGACTAATCGCAGCATACGTCCAGGCGGTCAGCACCAAGTCATTCGTCAGCACCGCAGCATATAGAGACAGTCCGTAAAGGAGCATAATCCCGCTGTCCCAATAAAAGGCAAGATCCGCTCTCCCCTTCGCCAATAAAACCGATCCGTTCGGATTCATCAGCACCCTGAGCAAGCCGACAATCGCCAGAATGTTAAGCACAGGGACGGCCTGCAGCCATTTTTCTCCGAAGACGACCTCGATAAACAGATCGGAAACGGTGGTCAGCCCGATCAGCAGCGGGAAGGAAACAAGTGCGAGAAGCTTTGTCATATTTAAAAAGCCTTCGCGCAGAGTTCCGTTGTCCCGCTGATTTTTTGAGAAGACAGGAAATGCAACCTTTGTAATAATCGGATTGATTTTCAACACGGGAATCGTGATAATCTGGTAGGCCAGGTTATAGATTCCCAAAGCTTCAGCGCCGAGAAAACGGCCGATCAAAATCATATCAATGTTGGCGCCGAGCCTGTTGACAAGGCGTGAAGCAAGCTGGAAAGCGCCAAACGAGAAAAAACCGCTGACTTCCCGTACCGCAAAAACAAATGAAGGACGCCATTTTTTTAAATATACAGCAAAAAATAGGATCCCTTTAAAGGAATTGAGAAAAACTTGTGACAAAGCATAGGCGATAATCGGGTCCGTCAGAACCATAAGGACGAGCAGGAGCACAAACGACGCTATCGCGGCACCGGCTTCAATTTTGCTCAGCACATTGAATTTCAAATCCTTCTGCAGCAAATATTGATGCTGTTGTCCGACCGGCGCGATTAAGAACATCACCGCCAAAATCCGGATGAGCAGCACAAGTTCGTCCCGCTGATAAAAATCAGCAATCACCGGACTTAAGAAAAAAAGGCCGATAAACAAAAGGAAGCCCGTTATGATATTGAGCCAATACAAAGTCGACAATTGGCGTTCACTGATGTCTTCCTTTTGAATTAAAGCGGCCCCGAATCCCATATCAAGCACAATTTGCGTAAAAACCGTGACCGTTGTCAGCATCCCGACGAGCCCGAATTCGGTGATCGTCATTATATTGCCAAGCAGTGCAAACTGTACAATCTGGACAGCCGTGACAATCAAAGTGGACAGGCTTGTCCATTTTGCACCGCTTAAGATTTGTTTTGTAATGGTTGACATAGCATATTCCTAACTTCCTTGTATTATCTGGCTCCCTCACCAGTCAATACTACTTTAATCGTTTTGACCATGACCTTCAAATCGAGAAGAAATGTCAAATTTCGAATATAATACAGATCATGCACAAGCTTTTCCCTCGGACTGATGTCATATCCGCCATTGACTTGTGCCAGCCCCGTTAACCCAGGCTTTACAATTAAGCGGTTTTTAAATCCCGGAATCTCATGGTGGAACTGAGCGGTAAACATCGGCCGTTCCGGCCTTGGTCCGACAAGGCTCATGTCTCCGGCCAGCACATTGATCAGCTGCGGCAGTTCGTCAATCCTTGTTCTTCTGATAAACGCCCCGACCGCTGTGACCCGCGGATCATCCTTCTGGGCCCATTTGGCCCCGGATTTTTCGGCATCGATTCTCATCGAGCGCAATTTGATCAGCTTAAAATGCTTGCCGTCTTTTCCGACGCGTTCCTGGCGGTAAAAAGGCGAGCCGGGAGTTTCTATAGAAATCAAAATACAGAATAGCAGGATCACCGGCAGTGTAATGGCGAGACCGATGAGTGATAGGACGATATCCATTGCCCGTTTTATATTCAAATACCGTACTGCTTTTTCAGATAGAGCACAAGAATAGATCTGCTGGCTTGAGTATTCATTATACATTCTTAAGCTTTTGTCCATACTCACTGACATACACCTCACGATTGGTTTGGTTCTTTGTGATCTCTGCGTCAGTGTAGCATATGAACGTAAACCCATTGTAAAGGGCTTGTTAAAGAATATTAATTGTGTGATTTTTTGATAAATTTGTTTAATTTTCTTTAACCATCGACCGCCTCCGCTCCTTTTTGTTGAATTAATGGAATAATCATACTATATTTTCAGGAAGAACGAAAATGAAAGAAGACACAAAAAAGGATAAGCCAACATCGGCTTATCCTGGATCATCTGGATTAATAGTAGGCAACAATTCCGTCATAAATCGCTTTTGCGCCCTTTTCCTTATAAGTGGAGCTTTTTAGCTTGGTTGCATCACTTATATTCGTAAGAAATGCAAGCTCAACAAGACTGCTCGGCATCTTTGATTCCCTAATGACGTGGAAATTACCGATTTTTACTCCGCGGTTTTTCGTATTGAGCGCGACATAAAGGCGGTTTTGAATTTCGGTCGCCAGCCTTTTGCTGTTTGCCGATTCATACGTTGTATAGTAATAGGTTTCGGTTCCTGTTGCTGAAGGTGTGGCCGAGTTAGCATGGATGCTGACAAACAGATCGGCGTTGTTTGACTGCGCCTTTGATACCCGATCTGAAAGGGTCAGATACACGTCGGTCGTTCTGGACATGATCGGCAGTGCCCCGCCATTTGACAGTTTCGTATTGACCAGTTTTGCCACGTCAAGATTCACGTTTTTCTCATATAAACCGTTTGCGACAGCACCGCTGTCATATCCTCCATGCCCTGCATCGATAAAGATTTTTTTGCCGACAATCGGATTTTTCAGCTGTGAGACGACATTTGATTTAACGGAAATCGTTCCGCCAAGCACGGTAAATGTCGTCATATCGCTATTGCCGATCGCTTTTCTTGTTGGTGTCGGCAAAGATCCGGCATCAGTGAACAGCATTGGACGGTTTTGCTTTGCGGCCAGAACTGAGCCTGCCAACGCGTCGGCATAAGTGTAACCGTTGCTGATAACCGCAGCTTTAGCAGAGGAATAGTATTTCTTTGCAATATTTTGCGCGACTTCAAAACGGCTGCTTCCTCCTATTCTCGTAGGAGAAGGAAGCTGACTGTAAACCGATTTTGAGACGCTGATTTCTCCTCCGACGACAATCGTGGATGTTGTTCCTTTGCTTTTCATCGCATCCTTTGTCGGTGTCGGAATAGAGCTTGATGTCGTTAAAAGGATCGGAATTCCATTTCTCGCCGCATAGGCGCCGATCGCCATACTGTCAGCATAAGCTTTTCCGTTTGCGATGACCGCTTTAGAAGTGCCCGACAGCTTTTTAGCGATATTTTCCGCTACTTCATAACGACTTGCACCGCCGATCCGTTCTACAGTTGACACACCGAGACTCTTGATTTGATTGACAACGGTATTGCTGACGCTGATCGTTCCTCCGATGACAATCACCTTGCTCGGCTTCAGCTGGCTGATTCTATTTTTTGTGGGAGTTGTCAAATTGGACGATTCCGTTAATAGAATAGGAGCATTATTTTTGTAAGCTAAAGGAGTGGCCGAGAGAACGTCTGCATAAGCTTTTCCATTTGCCACAACCACTGTACTCGCGCTGCTCCATCCTTGCTTTGAGACATTGACAGCTACTTCATAGCGGCTCGCGCCGTCCAATCTTGTGACTGAATTGGCCGCGAACGCATTTGGTACAAACATGATAAGCCCCAACACAATGATTGGCAAGCTTCTTAGTAAAACCCGCAAAGATATCTCCTCCAAGTTAACAATTATTGTCATCTCCCCAAAAACGAACAGAGGAGGCACGGCGGCCTCCTTCTCCCTACCATTCTATTAATAAGAAGATAGAGTTGTTCCCGGGTAATAAAAATTCAAAATCGTTTTGTAGCTTTGTCCGGCGGCAGCTCTGGCGTTAGCTCCGTACTGGCTCATGCCGATACCGTGCCCATACCCTTTTCCGCTGAGAATAAATGCGCTTGAATTGCTCGACACAGAAGCATATGTACTCTTCATATTGCTTCCTCCAAGCATCGATCTCAACTGTGTCGTTGTCACGGTAATCGTCGCCGATTTTTCCGCCAGACTTCCGCTGGAAAGAACATAGCCGTTTGATTTTTCTTTAACAAAGTAAGAAAACTTCACCGTTGCTGTCTTCGGTCTTTGGCCGGCAGTTTTTTCACTGCTTAGCGTCACGCTTGAAATTTTCGTGACTTTTATCGATTCAGCGCTGGTGTATTTATTTTTAATAAACCAGCTTTTCAAACCGGATAAATAGGCGGAGTTTGTTTCATTTGTGCTGTTCCACCATGTGTCCGGACTTTTCAAATTTAAGCTGCTCTTGTTAAGCTGCGTCTTATTCAGTGACATCGACCAGCTGTTCTGGGGATCATATGTATCCTTTTTCGCAGGTAAATAAGGAACTTGACTGCTCCATACTTCACCGCTCGCTTCTGTATATCCCCCGTTGCTCGATGAATAAACGGCTGAAATTAAGCTGCCGTTGTATTTTAGAACTTGGCCTTTTGTCGCATTGACAATGCTGGATGTCTTTGAATTCCAGTCATATCCTCCGTATACCTGAAAAGCCTGTGTATCGGCCACTGTTGTGCCAGTTGATCTGACTGAGTAGGTTCTTGCTGCTACCGCCTGAGCTTTGAGCGCTTCCGTATTCCAGCTGGCCGGCATTTCATGAGGGACAACACCTTTTAAATAATCTTCAAACGGAATATCAACATTGACCGGGCGAACGTATTTGCTTGATTCAATGGTGAACTTCATATTGCCCAGGTAAGGCCTTCCGTTGATGCTGATGGAATTTGAGGTCGAATATTTCTTCGGTTCCGCCGTAAAAGATGTCCCCAGTGTTTTTACAGCTTTATTGTTTTGGTAAAGCACAAGCTTTCCGCTTGATACATTGACCGAATAACCGGCCCCGGCAAACGTATCCGCCAATTTATTTTTCAACGTATCCGTAATAGAGATCGTCCCGCCCAGCAGCGCAAAAGAATTGGTGCCTTTTTCAGCCAGCACATCACTAACCGGCGATGGCAGGCTGTTCGATTCGACAAGTAGCAGCGGACTTCCCTGCTTGGCTGCCAGAACCGATCCCGCCAAGGCATCTGCGAACGTCGATCCGTTTGAAATAAATACTTTTGAAGCTTTCATATTCAGCTGTTTCACGATATTGGCGGATACCTGGTATCTGGAAACTCCGCCGATCCGTGTGACAGACGCTTGTTTCTTCAGCGTGTTTTCGACGCCCGTACTGACACTCAACGGACCGCCGACAATCGTTACTTTGCTCGGGATCTTATAATCGCTGCGGATGTTATCATCCCCGGCAAGCAATATCGGATATCCGTTCATTGCCGCATATGGCGCAATGGATAAAGCATCTGTGAAAACCATTCCCGTTGCGACGACCGCCTGGCTGTAATTGCCCATCCGGTTCGCTATGTTTCTTGATACCTCATAGCGGGTCGCTCCGCCGATGCGGTTGATCGATCCATATTTTTTCAGCGTGTTTTCGACATTTTTAGATACGCTGATCGTTCCCCCGATAATTAAAATATTGTCGGGTTTGAGTTTAGCAATCTCGCTTTCTGTCTTGGGTGTCAATGAATCTGCGTCCGTCAGCAAAATCGGTGCATCGTATTTTTTTGCAAGCGGTGTTGCAGAGAGAGCATCGGCAAATGCGTCCCGATTGACGATGACGACCGTGCTCGGATTCGTCCACCCCGCTGATGCCACGTTATTTGCGACATCAAACCGGGTCGTTCCTCCATACCGCTCCGTGGCGGAAAGTCTTGAGCCCGGTATCTCGTATGCACCGGAAATATCGACGTCAATGCTTGATTTGTTGCCTAAATAATTGCTTAGTTTCACCGAAATCTTTTTGTCGGCAGCCTGAGCGGTTTGAGTAAACAGCAAAGCCGAGGCTGCGACTGACGACAGAAGCAAAAGCTTCATTTTTTTCAAAACGTTAAGAACCCCCCTGATGCATTATTGCTTATTTGGTTTCGATGCTTTTCAGCTCCAAAACGCCATTTTCATCTTTTGTATACTGAACTTCGACTGATTTGCCTTCTCCAATGGAGTTGACTTTCTCCTGGAGATCTTCTCCTACCTGAAACGATGTCTCTTTTCCATCAATGGTCACTGCAATCGTATGGCTGTCAGCGAGCCCCGCAAATGAACCTTCTTTTGTAATGGTTTCTTCAGATGCCGCATTCTTATTGGTCGAGTTTGACTTGTCCTCTGTTGATTGTTCAGCGGTACCGCAAGCTGCCAATAAAAGCAGCATTGTAAGTGTTAGAACTATGAGTTTTTTCATCTTCTTCACCTCTCCTTTTCTATCGACAAATTCCAACAGATTCTTTAATTATAACGAAAAATTTCATAGATTCATCGGTTTTTTTGCAACTTTTTTAAAAGACTTACGTCTATTCAAAGGGTTACGTATAAATTTTTTTGTTGTTTTCAAATTTTAAGAAACTTATAATCAAAGTAGACTATAAAAAAGGTGAGGACTATATGAGAGCTGAAAAAAGGAAGAAAAAGAGAAAGATTTTATATACAATCATTGCTTTGATTGCTGTTTTTGTTCTTTCTACAGGAGGTTATGCCTATTATTTATGGAACAAAGCGGCATCTACTGTTGCAAGTATTCATGAAAGTATCGATAAATCGAAAAAGCGGGAGCAGAATGTGAGTATCGACAACAACGACCCGTTTTCGGTTTTAATCATGGGCGTCGATGAACGCAAAAATGATAAAGGCCGGGCTGATTCCCTCATCTATATGACCGTCAATGCGAAAACAAAAACAACGGAGATGGTCAGCATCCCGCGCGATACGTATACGGAGATTGTCGGCAAAGGAACACACGATAAAATCAACCATTCATACGCATTCGGCGGCGTACAGATGACGGTCGACACGGTCGAGAACTTCCTCGATGTTCCCGTCGATTACTTCATCAAAGTCAATATGGAAAGCTTTAGAGACGTCGTCGATACGCTTGGCGGAATTACGGTTAACAGTACATTCGCGTTCAGCTATGACGGATATTCATTCAGCAAAGGCAAAATCTCCTTGAACGGGAACGAGGCTCTTGCCTATACACGAATGAGAAAACAGGATCCGAAGGGCGATTTTGGCCGTCAGAACAGACAGCGGCAAGTGATTGAAGGAATCATCAACAAAGGCGCCAATATTTCTTCCATTACAAAATTTAGCGACATGTTCAACGTAGTTGAAAAAAATGTGAAAACCAATCTCACTTTTGATGATATGTGGGATATCCAATCAGGCTATAAAGACGCCCGGACAAATGTCGTTCAGCATGAACTTAAAGGCAGCGGAACAAAAATGAACGGGATCTATTATTACAAGACCGACGAAAGCTCACTGTCAGACATCACAGCCGAACTGAAACAAAGCCTTGATTTAAAAAGCTAGACACAAGAAAAAAGAAGCTTCCTAAAGGAGGCTTCTTTTTATATATCTGAAAATACATCCGGCTGCTGGCTCCTATATCCATAATGGTAAAGCAGGGTTTCCGCGATCCGCCGGGAAGCCTGGCCATCGCCGTATGGGTTTGAAGCCCGGGACATTTTGGCATATTCGGCTTCATCAATCAACAGTTTTTTTGTCAGCTGATAAATGTTTTCTTCATCCGTCCCGGCCAGCTTCAGCGTTCCTGCTTTAACCCCTTCGGGGCGCTCAGTCGTATCCCTGAGCACAAGGACAGGCTTGCCAAGGGACGGCGCTTCTTCCTGCACGCCTCCCGAATCAGTGAGAATGAAATGGGACTGCGCCGCAAAATTGTGAAAATCAATGACCTCCAGCGGCTCAATTAAATGGACTTTCTCCAAATCGCCAAGCTGTGTTAAAGCCGTATCCCTGACCGCAGGATTAAGATGAACAGGGTAAACAACTTGTACATCGTCAAATTCCTCGACAATGCGGCGGATGGCTTTGAACATGTTTTCCATCGGCTGCCCGAGGTTTTCCCTTCGATGTGCGGTAAGCAAGATCATTCTGTCCTTGCCAAGCTTTTCAAGAACCGGGTGTGTATACGCGTCCCTGACCGTTGTATTTAGGGCATCAATCGCTGTATTCCCGGTGATGAAAATCGTTTTTTGATCTTTGTTTTCACGAAGCAGATTTTGCTTAGCCTGCTCTGTGGGCGCAAAATGGAGGTCGGCGATCGCCCCCGTCAGCTGGCGGTTCAACTCTTCCGGAAACGGAGAGTATTTGTTTCCCGTCCGCAGTCCGGCCTCGACATGCCCGACTGTAATATGGTGATAATAGGCGGCAAGGCTGCCGGCAAAGGTCGTTGTCGTATCGCCATGGACAAGCACAATATCCGGCTTGTTCGTCTGAAACAGCTGGTCAAGCTTCACAAGCGCATTTGACGTAATCTCGGCCAGTGTTTGCCTGTCTTTCATGATATTCAAATCAAAATCGGGTGTAATGTAAAAAGCATCTAACACTTGATCAAGCATTTGCCTGTGCTGCGCTGTTACGGTTACATATGACTCGATTTCTGGATACTTTTTCAATTCTAGCACAAGCGGGGCCATTTTAATCGCTTCAGGACGCGTGCCGAAGACGGTCATGACTTTTAATTTTTTCATATTATCGTCACCTGTTTTCTGTATTACCGGCTTGTTAAATAGAATGTTGAATGATTGGCTTTGATACGGTAATCAACTTTTTTCTTCATATGAAAGAACAGTCGTTTCTTTTCGATCCGAGCGCTGCAAAGAAAAGTGGAAAGATCGTCCTTTTTTGGTTCCAGCAGCGTATGATACGAGTTGATGAACATCTCAACTTGCCCTTGCACGACTCCAACGGGGCCGAACTTATTTCCAATCAAATGCCGGGCTATTTTGATTTCTGTATTATCCGATTTGGCAATCACTCGCTTTATGGGAATGAACATTTCACGTTCATTCACTCTCAACAGCAAAATGGATTGTTCCGGAAAAAACAACTGCTGACCAGGAACAGTGATGGAAAGCAAACCGTTTGCATCTTCTTTGGGAAATTCAATTTTCAAGGATGTCTGCTTTTGGATGTCCAATGAGAGATTGTCATAGTCCTTTGTAAAATAAGGACGCGCATAATAGGCACAGAAGCCGTTGTTGCCTATATACCTCGCATAACTTGTATAAGGGTACGGCTCTCTGTTTCTCCCGATGCGGCCCCGCTTTGTATAGCCGTCAATTTCAGAATCGATAAAGAAATCCCACACGCCGAAATCAAATTCCGTTTCCGCAATATCATCGAAATAGAAGGAAAACTCAAAACGGCCGCCCTCGCTCACATCGGGTATAAATGTCTTTTCTGCTTTGTTCTGCCGGTTGACCCACACCCCGGTCACCTTTTGCCGATCCGATTGGTGCTGAAGCGCAGAGTGATGAACCGAACCTTTCACCATGAGACGGCGGTCTTTAAACTCAATCATATCGATAAAATGAATCAGCTTATTTTTATGGTTCATTTTAAGGGCTTCCCTCGGCACATCATACCCGGATAAGCTCGGGAAGTCTCCATAGATATTCCCCTGATCGACAGATGTAAAATCGTGAATATCTGCTTCTTCGCGTTCAAACTGTTTAAAACCGCTAAGGTCATTGTTTCGAATGAAATACAGTTTAAGCCTGAAATGGTTTTTTACAAGCAGGTCTACCGAGGGAGATATATTCTTTTCAACGAATAAATGCAACTCGTTCATCCATTCGATCTGCTCAGCTTCAGTTTCAAGCACCTCGGTAAAATCGGTCGTTCTTGAGAACTCAAAATGCCTGTTTAAAAATTTCGCTGTCAGTTTCTCTTTTTGGCTATCAGGAAGCGTGCTGGATTTGATCATATCAATGATGACCTTCATCGCTCCGTAATAATCTTCAGGCGATACATAGGCAAACGTCATATGTTCGCCTTCTCGTAAAACGGCGTAATAGCAATCGTAATCAGCCAATACGGAAATTTTATCGGCATGAAGATAAGCGCTCATCACAAACACTTGATCTTCGGTTGCCTGAATGTTAGACGGAAAATCAATATCGTTTTCCCTGAGCATTGATACGCGAAACATTTTGGTAGGACCGAGCGCATAAATAAGTGCTGAATCGATCAAATCCACATCTGGATTCGTCTGTTTAAAAATGGCCTGCGGGACGGCCCGTCCGTTCACACCTTTCATTTTGCCAAGGACAACATCTGAATCGTGTTCCTCAGCAAAACGATATATTCTTTCCAAGGCTTCCGGTCCCAGAAAGTCATCAGAGTCAACAAAAAAGATATATTTTCCCTTTGCGGCTTCAATGGCCTGATTCCGCGGCTTTCCGGGTCCTCCAGAATTCGTTTTCCGTTCAATAACTTTCATTTGGGTGTATCGGCTTTCGTATTCGTGAAGAATGTCAACCGTTCTGTCAGTAGATTGATCATCAACACATATGATTTCATACTCATCCGCCGGCATGGACTGGTTAACCAGACTGTCTATGCATCGTGAAATGAATCGTTCGGAATTATAACATGGTACAGCTACCGTGATTTTAAACATAGATCCTATCAACCCCTTGGGTCAATCGCTTTTTTGTCTTTTCGTATGAGTCACAAAAACTCGTATAAAGAACAAGACTTCCGATCATCCAATGAGATCGAAAACCTGCTCCCATCTTTCAATCAGACGTTCTTCATTGTAATGGGTTTCGATTTTAGCCTTTGCATTTTCTCCATATTCTATCGCTTTTTCCGGATGTTCATATAAATAGATGATGCTTTTCGCCAGCTCCTCAATATCGCCATATTCAACGAGAATACCCGTCTTGTCTTTTTCAATCAGCTCTCTCGGACTGTATTTCACGTCAAAACTGATGACCGGCGTACCGCAGGAAAAAGACTCGCAAATCGCCAGACTGAAGCCTTCAAACTTGGAAGTCAACAATGTTGCGAGCGCCTGTCGATAATGCTTGGCAGGATCCGGTGTATAGCCTTGTAGAACAACGTTGTCGAGCCCCAGTTTTTGAATAAGCTCTTCATACTGCGGCTGATGCGGACCGCTTCCGTAAATTTTCAACACGATACCGGGATGCGTTTTCCCGACGATTTCCATCGCCTGAATCGCTTTGTCAATACCTTTTTCCTCGTGATATCTCGCAATCATGACAAATTCGTTCAATTTCTTTTCCGCGTTCTCAGGGATGTTCAGCTTCCTTGGTGCATGAGGAATGACATAAATATTATCATCCGCTTCAAAGTCTTTTAGTATGTCTTCTTTCTGTTCATGCGTTAACACAACCAGACCGTCATAGTCTTTGATGTGTTCCATGACATATTGATGGTTTTTGCGAACAGGACTCCCCAATGTATGCGGGTAATCCAAATGATTGGAATGAACACAGTACAGCCTTTTCGCCAAACCTGCTTTCATCGAGTTTACTTTAGATGCACTTCCCACGCCGTCGCATATCAAAATCGGATCTTCTTCCTCCTCGCACAGCGTTTCGAGCCAATACGCATGAAAAGCCTGGTTATCTTTAAACTTTTTCACATCGGAACGGGTGCGGTCAAACAATGAGACGCCTTCAAGCTTTCCTGTTTCTTTGTTAAACCATTCGGTCAAGTAGCAAAATCCATCCGGAGCTAAATATTTGACCTGATTCGGCTTGTTTGTTTTCAAATCATAAAAGATTTCTCTTTCTATATATCCGTCCTGAGAAAATTCTTCTCGTTTCACCCTGTATCTGTTTTCGTTGTAGTAGTCTGTATATAAAAGCAGATTTGCCCTGCTCCATTTTTTGCGCTTGACATACAGACCATTGACAAAATAATCGGCTTCTCTATTGTTTTCCAGCCTTGCTGTATCCACCGCAAATCCCGGTTCATTCAAGAGGGAAGACGTTTGAAAGTGCGACATCTGCCGCTCATCAGGCGAGTATCCGTCATGCTGATCCCGATATGACTGGTAGATATTGAGAATACGGACATTCGGATGCATTCTTCCCTGTTTTTTGAGCTTCGTTTCGATTTCCTTGTAGTTCTTCTTTTTATCTAATGTCACTAAATCAACATGGTGGCCTCTTTCGGTTAAAGCATAAGAACGGGATAACATGGAACTCGTAATCCCGCCCTTATCCACATCGATTTCATAAAGCAATGAGAATATCCGCCTCATGTTCATGCCTCTCTTTCTTTTTTCACTAAAAGCACGATCAAAGGACATGTCAAAAGCTCCGGCAAAACAGAGAGGATGTTTTTCGATTGGAGCTTTTGATTGAAAGACATCCTGCCGGAAGCGGGAAGCATCTATTTTTTAAATAGCTTGAAACCTTCAGATGGTTTAATACGGAAGCTTAAATTGCCGTAGTTTTCCGTGAAATAAGGCTTTACCTGAAAGCCTTGGATTTTTCGTGCAGGTATTTTCTTTAGTTCGTCTTTTGAATGTCCGATCCGCTTTTCAAAATAACTGTTGTCCCATTCTACAGCAAATGACACATCCAATGTCGCCGTTTCGACTGCCAATAAATCCAGTTGAAAAACACCCTTGAATACTAAGCGTTTTTTTCCTTCTCTCTTTTGGTCAGCCTCAATGACAGTCAACGATTTCGTATCGCGGTTGTAGATTTTCCAGTAGGCGTGGTAATGGTCCAAAGCAGCTTCGGGAACCTCCCCGGTAAATGACGCCGAACCTGCAATTGTAAATTCTGTTTTGCTGCTCCAATCGTATTCGGACAGATGAAGCTCCATATCTGAGAGTGTATTACGCAGCGGTCTATTTTCGATGATCTTGAAAAACATGCTGCTCCACCGCTCCATAAATGCAGTCTCACTGAATTTATCGACACTTTGGTAAGCATTTTCACTCATCTTTCTGATCAATTCCGGGTTTTTTAGCAATTCTGCCATTTTTTCCCCGAGCTGCTTAATGTTTTTATCATCTACTAAAAATCCGTTTTCACCATCATTGATCATATCGCTCGGGCCGTATTTTAAATCGTAAGAAACGACAGGACAGCCGTTTGCAAGGCTTTCGAGCACGACGAGTCCAAAGCCTTCATAATCGCTTGATAAAGCTGAAAAAGCCGCTGTTTTGAATTCCGCCTTTGGGTCCTTCGTAAAGCCCTTTAAAAACACATGGTCTTGCAGATTCAGCTCGTGAATCAAGTTTTGCAGCTCTGTCTCCTGTTCTCCGAAACCGAAAATCTCAAGCCTTGCGTCAGGAACTTGTTTGGCCGTATGGGCAAACGCCTTAATGGCGTGGCTCAAATTTTTTTGCGGATGATATCTGGCAAGCATAATCACACGCTTCAAGTCCCGGTCAGAAAAATCGGAAAGCGATCCAGGTTTTTTATGCGCATGCGGGATGACAAAATAATTCGTTCGGTTGCCAAATCTTTTGACAATGTCTTCTTTTTGCTTTTCCGTCAGAAAAACAACCGCGTCTGGATGGCTCATATTTTCCATCACCGGCCGGTTTCCCAGCCTGAGTACTGAATGATAATGATAAGGCTTTCTGACATGGATATTATGAGTGAGATACACTTTGTATATATGCTCATTTTGATAAGCCATTGTCATCGGGTCCGTCCCCCTTTCTTCACCGATCAGAAAGGTTGTCTCATTCCCGATCACACAATCAAGAAAATAATGCTGCAGCTCCATGTTGGAGTTAAACACCGCCAGCAAATCGCCGTTTCTGTCAAACAAATGAACACGTTCTACCTTCACAGACTTCTTATCGTTTGTCATCGTCAGCCATTTGCTCATATAACAAGAACCGTCATTTCTCAAAAACAGCTCCTGCCTCGGCTTGTTGTAGTCCAAATCCATATATGTAACGCGGTGGATATGGCCGTCCTCAGTGTATTCCTCACGCTTCACTCTCTTGCGGTTTTCGTTAAAATAATCGGCGACAACCAATTTGCCGTCATCCGTAAAACGTTTATAATGTACATACAATCCATTATCATAATATCGGTATGCATTTTTCACAGGATCTTTGTGATATTTCAGCCCTGGTTCCTTAATTGCGTGTTCCACAGGAGGAAGGCTTTGTTCCTCTCCTTTAAAATACTCGTAAATATTGATGATCTTGATATCTTCATTGATCTTTTGCCTGTCCAACAAGCTGTGAATGATCCTTCGATACGTCGGATCATAATTAAATGTGACGATCTTTGTTGGCTGTCCGGCGTATTCTGAAAAAAGCCGACCGCGCTGCAGCATAGCTTCAGTTAATCCACCAAACGTTTCTCTGACCGAAGAAGTAGCAAAAATATATTGCGCCTTAGGGAGCTTAACCTTTATTTTCGAGCTCATTTTTTTCCTCCAATGAATGAATTACATAACATCTATCTATTATATCGAATATCTTTATTTATACTATCCCTTTTAACGTTTAAAACATGTTGTGCAGTTTATCATCCGTCCACCCATCACCTTAACAATCTTCCCTGTGGATTTCAAGGTTTAGCACTTCCCTATATTACTTGTTTAAAACTGGTTTTTCTTATATGATAAAAAGTGTTATTAATATGAGAAATGGGTATATCAATAGAGACTTTCAATACCTGTAATTCAGATTAAAGAACTCGTATCTGATCCTAGAAATGAGTAAGGAAGGTGCACTGAACATGAAAAAAGTACGCAAAGCTATCATCCCTGCAGCAGGCCTTGGGACGCGCTTCTTGCCTGCGACAAAAGCAATGCCAAAAGAAATGCTGCCGATCGTCGATAAGCCGACGATTCAGTATATTATTGAAGAAGCCGTCGATGCAGGCATTGAAGACATTATCATCGTAACAGGAAAAAGCAAAAGAGCGATCGAAGACCACTTCGACTTCTCGCCGGAGCTCGAACGAAACCTTGAAGAAAAAGGAAAAACAGAGCTGCTTGAAAAAGTTAAAAAAGCATCCAACCTTGCCGACATCCATTATATTCGCCAGAAAGAGCCAAAAGGGCTCGGACATGCCGTCTGGTGTGCGCGCAACTTCATCGGAGACGAGCCGTTCGCCGTACTGCTGGGAGACGATATTGTTCAGGCGGAAAAGCCAGGTCTTCGCCAGCTGATGGATGAATATGAAAAAACACGTTCTTCTGTGATTGGCGTTCAGCATGTGCCTGAAGACGAAACACATCGGTACGGAATCATCGATCCGCTGACAAGTGAAGGCCGTCTTTATCAAGTGAAAAACTTTGTTGAGAAGCCAAAACCGGGCACAGCACCTTCAAACCTTGCGATTTTAGGACGCTATGTCTTCACTCCTGAAATCTTTTTGTATCTTGATAAACAACAAGTCGGAGCCGGCGGCGAAATTCAGCTGACAGACGCGATTCAGCAGTTAAACGAAATTCAGCGCGTCTTCGCCTATGATTTTGAAGGCAAACGCTATGATGTCGGTGAAAAACTTGGATTTATTCAAACGACGCTCGAATTCGCCATGCAGGACAGTGAATTAAAAGATTCCCTTATTCCATTTATGCAAGACCTTTTGGCGAAAGAGGAAGTTTAACAAAAAAACTTTAAGGTTCAATGCAGACTTTTAATATATAGCACATCAATAAAGCCAGTGGTTCAGAGAAACCCCACTGGCTTTTATTGTTAATTATAACTACTGAGAGTCAATCCTAAGTTTTCAACTCTTCATCATAGAGGAATTGTCCTCCTGATCTTCTTCCGGCAAATAAACGATTTGATCCACAACACGTTCGCTCGCTTTTCCGTCCAAGTCATCAAAGAAATAGCGGACAAAAGAATCGATCTTTTCAAAGTTGTAGTCCTCATTTTTAATGATTGAAATCATTTGCTCAGACGTTTTCGCGAGCGGCCCTGGAATAAATGAAAAATAGTCATAGTAAAAGTCGCGTTTGCGAATATAATCATCAACATCATAGCTGAAGAAAATCATCGGTTTATTCAAAAGAGCATATTCAAAGCAGACGGATGAATAATCGGTTACAAGTATATCCGTCACCAAAAGCAATTCATTGATCTCCCTAAATGAGGAGAAATCGTAGAAAAAGTCGCTATACTGGTAAGGAATGTTGATATCATTTTTGACAAACGGATGAATCTTAAATAAAAAGATATATTCATCTTTTAATTCATGGTACAAACGCTCAAAATTCAGTACTTCAAACGGATAATGGGCAGATTGCTGGCCATTTCCGCGGAAAGTAGGGGCAAACAAGATCACCTTTTTGTCCTTCAAAAAAGGAAATTCCGTGTAGAGCCGCTCTTTAACGAGCGCTTTTTTTGTTTCGTCAAAAAAGAAATCTGTCCTTGGTATCCCGGTCGCGATGACATTGTCAATGCTGACGCCGAAGCCTTCTGCGTAATGCTTCCGGATGCTTTCAGAGCTTACGATGACTTTCGTATAGTTTTTATGGTTCTTGGAATGCGGAGACGGTCCGCCAGGGAGGCCGATCCGGCTGTATCCGAATGTTTTAAACGCTCCCACAGCATGCCAAAGCTGAACAAGCTCTGCATTTTTGCGGATTTTCAGCGGATAAATCAAAGGATAAAAATCATCAATAAAAATGATTTTGCTTGTCGCAAAGTGATAAGCCATCGACAGCAGTTCCGATAAGGTCTTGCGATCACGGATACTGCCCTTTAAGAAAAATTTAAAATCAAAGTCATCTTCCCGTTTTAACAGCTCTTCATAAACAAATTCAAAGTTTCCAGACATGTCGACGCGGCTGTCTGAGGCAAAAACAATTTTATTAGATTTAATCGGAAAAATATTACAAAATACATAAGCAGCTTTAAACAAGCTGGTGTTGAGCTTACGTTTTAGACGGCTCGCCTCTTTGCCGGTGTCCATTTCGAGCAGGGCAGGATCAATTTCTTGAAGTTTATTGCTCGACAAGTTGATCGTCTTCTCAGTCTCATCATAGGTGACAATCAAATTAAATTTCATTTGTTTTTTCGCTGAATGAAACTCCATTTTGGCAGAGTACACATCATTTTTCAAAAAATTGCTGACGTTTCCGACCGTATGCACTTCCTGATGCTTGACGTTTTGATCATCGACAACTTCGATTTCCAAAAACAGCTTATATTCACCTGCCGGCAAAGGCTTATCCTTGACCAGCTTTGAAAAATTGATCTGTTGTTCAAAACCGGCCCACTTGTACTGATTCAGCGCGGTACTGTTTAAATCACCAGCGGCTGCTGTTTTGTTAACGGGACAGTCTCGCAACGACACCGCTTTAAAGAGGTAACCGTTATTGACCAACAGAAGTCTTTTGCGAACCTGATCCTCCTTTAATAAAGAAAGTCCCTTTATATACATATATCCGGAAAGGTTTAATATTGATCCATTCCAGGAAAAATTAGAAATTTTCCGAACCGGCACTTGTTCGTTTTCTTTAACAACTTTTGTTCGATCAAACAAGGAATAGACCTTGTAATCTTTAGGATCATAATCGTAATCATCATGTTGTCGTTGTTGCCTCTTTCGAAAAACTCTGTTTTTTATTTTCCTTGCTAACTTTTTCACGTTTGTTCCTCTCTTTCTCCTCATTCGGCCTTGGCTATAAAGGTTCGAACAAATTCAGCCACACGTCTTGAAGATTGGCCATCCTGGTGAACGATGAATGTCTTTGAAAAATCTTTAATTTCTGTTGTGTCAGGATGTTCAAAGCGGATGATATCTTCAGCCAACGATGTCACATTCTTTGAAATAGGCCCTGGAACGAATGATTCAAAAGGATAATAAAAGTCCCGCTCCTTTAAATATTCCTCTAAATCAGGACAATAAAAATAAATCGGCCGCTGGAGAATACTATATTCAAAAATAACCGATGAATAATCCGTAATTAATGCGTCAGATAGAGCCATAAGATCGTAAAGCGAGTATTGATCCTCAAAATCGATGACGAAATCGTCATTTTCAATTTGCACATGTTGGCGCATATATGGATGAAGATGAACCATCACCACAAAATCTTTTTCGTTTAAAGCATGTTTAAACGCGGACAAATCTAAAGTAAGCGATTTGTTTTCCTGGTGATGGCCGCTTCCGCGAAATGTCGGCGCATACAACAGCTTTTTCTTCCCTTTAAGAGAAGGATAGGCTTTTTCAAATTCCGCTTTCAGCTGATGAAGGCGGGCATTGTTGTAAAAGTAGTCGGTCCTTGGGACTCCCAGCGCCAAGACCTTGTCCTCAGACATTTGAAAAGCCTCAGCAAAATGAGAAACGGCAGCCGGCGAACTGACAATCGCATAATCATAGTTGGAATGAACCGGAACGATTTTTAAGTATTCGGAAGAAGGTCCTGAAGGCTTATCCTTCAGACTGTACCCGAATTTTTTAAACGCCCCGCAGGCATGCCAAAGCTGAATGGCGACCGTTTCTTTTCTTTTTTTAATGACGTATAACGGAAAGTAATAGTCGTCAAGCAGCAACACGCGGCAGGTTGCGATATGGTATAGTGCTTTTAACAAATGACAAAAGTACTTTAATTTGCCCGGCAAACCGTTATCCATCTTTTTGAACAGCAGCTTAAACTGCAAAGAAGGATCTTGTCTTAGCTGGTCATAGACCCACTTAAAATTATCGCTCATTTTATCTTCCCGGTAGGAAGCAATCACAATCTTTTGCTTATTTACTGGAAAAAGCACGACCAAAATGCTGTAGGTCCACTGAAACAAAGTTTTTACTGCGTATGTTAAACTTCTTTTCACTTTTTAAATTTCCCATTCAATCACAGTTTTACCCCAAGAGGATGTTAAATCCGCTTCAAACACATTGGTGATATCTTCGATGCTGCGAACAGGGTGGCATCCTCCGATAAGCGTCTCCAAATATTCTGCGACTTCAGGGTATTCTGCTAAAAAGTCAACCGTCCGGACGAAATCTTCCCGTCCGCTCCGGCTGCTTCCGATCAATGTAATGCCTTTTTCCAGAACCATTCTTGTTTCAATCTCTACCGGATATTCGGATACACCGAGAAGAGCAAGGGATGCTTCAGGCTCCACATGGTCGATCATTTGCTGAATCGCACTTTCGCTGCCGCGGCCCCCGACACATTCAAACGCGTGGTCCAATTTGACATCATCCGGTATGTCGTTAATTTGATATACCGCATCGACAAAAGAAAAGTGGTCAAGCTTATATGGCGTCTTTCCAAAAATATAAACTTTGCTGTTTGGATAACGCTTTTTCAGGATGAGCGATGTGATAAATCCTAAATTACCGTCTCCCCAAACGCCAAAAATATCACGTTTATGATGAGCGATTCGTTCAAAACGACTGAGCGCATGCATCGTGATTGTAATAAGTTCAGTAAAAGCCGCTACCCGTGGATTTAAATTATCAGGCAGCTCTACAAGCCGATCCGGATCCATAAACATATAATCCTGCATGAAACCGTCATAGCCGCTTGAACGAAAACGGCTTGTACGCAAGTAATTTTCAGCAATGATTTCATGCTGTTCAGTTGGAGCATTCGGAACCATGACGACACGGGTGCCGACTTTGAATGTACCGGTCGGGTCATGCATAACCTTTCCGATACCTTCATGAATCAATGCCATGGGCAGCTTTTTGTCCATGACTTCTTTTCCTCGGGAACCCGTATAATAGCGCTGGTCAGCTGCACAGATCGACAAATGTGTCGGGCGGATGACAACTTTATCAGAATTGATGACTTTATCTTTATAGGTAACTTCAAACTGACGGGGTGAAACTAGCCGATATGTTTGGTTAATCATTGGGAAATTCTCTCCTGTAAGATAGCATTCGCAACTTTTAAATCATAAGGTGTTGTGACTTTAATATTAAAAACTTCCCCGCGCACCAGCTTTACTTTTTCTCCAGCGAGTGAACAAATTTTGCAGGCGTCTGTCAAGACTGCTTTTTGTTCATCTGACAGCTGTTCATACAGATCCACCAGCTTTTTGATGCGGAAACTTTGAGGAGTCTGACCTTGATACATCGTATTCCTGACAGGGATGTCGGAGATGAATTCTTTATCCTCGGAAGCAATGATCGTGTCGATTGCCGAAATGACTGTGTCAACCGCATCATACTTAAGAGCTGCATCAATGTTTTCTTCGATAATCCGGTGGGTTAAAAAAGGCCGCACTGAATCATGGGTGACGATAATATCGTCATCCTGAATACCGAATTCTTTCTCAATGTAACGAATTCCGTTCATGATGGATTCGTTGCGGTCGCTTCCACCTTCGACAACAACCAGGCGACTGTCTTTACCGATAAATTTCTTCAAAATATCTTTTGTATGGTTAATCCATTCTTTCGGTGACACAATCAATATTTTATCAAAACGGTCGTTTAATAGAAATTTTTCAACAGTATGGATGATAATCGGTCTTTTGTTTAAGGAAAGGAACTGTTTCGGCATGTTCACATTTCCCATGCGGGAGCCTTTGCCGCCCGCTAAAATTTCTGCATAGATCATAATGAACTCCTTCCTGGTTTCCATGTTCTCATTTCGGTAAAATCCAACCATTATTATATATAAAAATCGACTAAATTACCTACAATATATAAGACGCCGTCTTTTTTATTTGGTTTCGGACAAAATCCGTATATAGCTAAAGGCCAGAACACGTCAATGATCCGAACCTGTCAGATCAGTGTTCGGATCATTGCGATATTTGTCCACTGAAGGCGGGTGTTACACTGTATCAGCATTAATATATTTTTTGAAGTCATTCGGGCTATCAGTATTCATTCGAGAACCGACAAATTCCAGCAGCCTCCGGCTCGCATCTCCTTGTGAATATCGATTCCATTCCTGTGAAAAACGTTCAATCTTTTCGCCGTTTTGATGAATGTTTTTCAGCTCTTCCAGCAGCATGTCCCGGTTAACACAGACCTTCCCTGGAATGGTGGCCTCAAAGTCATCGATCAGCCCCCGCTTTTGATCATATTCCGCCATGTCATACGTATAAAACAGCATCGGTTTATGAAGCAGGGCGTATTCGAAAGGAACCGAGGAATAATCTGAAATCAATATGTCGCTTTCATATAACAGGTCTTTTAAGGGAAGCTCTGAAACGTCTTTTATCAGGCCTTCATGATCGTCAAGCCTGATATTGCCACGCACTGCAGGATGCAATTTGACCAACAGCAAATATTCTCCCTTTAAGTCTTCGGAAAGCTGTTCTTTTGAAAAAGGGAGACGGATATTGGCCATGTCATAGTCTCTGTAAGTGGGGACATAAAGAATAACCTTTTGGCTTGAAGAACGCGCATGGTTACCGACGGTTTCAAAATACTGATCAGTCAATGGAACGCCTGTCCGCAAAAACTGATCGTCTTTTGCCCCGAATGACCGTTTGAAAATATCAGCCATCTTCTCTGAGCCGACAGCAATATAATCAAATGAAGCGTAAACTTGTTTAAACCGTTTGATATCGCGGACGGTTCTGTGTTGGTTTCCGATGTCCTCAAGCCCGAATTTTTTCAGAGCGCCGTTCGCATGCCAAATCTGGATGCACTTCGTCTGCGGCCGCCTGTTCAGCACGCTCGTCAGTAAAAAATAATTGTCAGTAATGACAACTTTGCTTCTGAACATGCTGTAAACAGCCTTTATCAAATGAAATGGGTTCTTTTCATCAACCACTGTTGACTGGATCGATGAAAACTCTGCCGCAAGGGGCACCGTATGCCGCGTAAAAAGCACTTCCATTTCATACGGATGGCGTCCGCTTTTGTATTCATTCAGAATCGCTCTCGCATTGTCTGGAAAGGAAACGAGAAGAACGGCTCTGTTTTGCGGTTTGACCCGACTGAAAATAAAGCCGATTATAAAAAGCCAGGCCGAATAAAACATGATCAGTAACGAACGTATATTCATACCGTTATTCAATCTCTTTTCTACACATCAATTTTTGACTGTTCTTTCATCTGCTCCGGATAGTAGTGCTGCTGTTTTTGAAGTTTCTCCTCTTTTAAGACAGAAAACACATACTTTGGAATGTTCAGCATCCGTCGCCATCTGGACGGGTTTGTCAGCAGACGGTACATCCACTCAAGATTCAGCTTGATAAACATTTCCGGAGCTCTTTTCACATTTCCGCTGAATACGTCAAAGCTCCCGCCGATTCCGATCGCAATGGCCTGCGGAAATAGATGTTTATGCTCAAAAATAAAATTCTCCTGATGCGGGTATCCTAACGCGACAAACACCATATCAGGCTGAGCGTCAGCGATCTGCTTGGCAACCGCCTTCCTGTCTTTCACGTAGCCGTCTGAATATCCGGCAAGCTCAATCCCGGGGTATTCATTTGAAATACGCTCAACGACCGCTTCGATCACTTCAGGCTTAGCGCCATATAAAAAGATCCTTTTCTTTTTGCGATCAGCCATGCCAAGAAGATTTACAAATACATCGTACCCAGCGATCCGCGATTTTAATCGGCTGTTGATCAGCTTGGATGTCAGGACGATGCCGATGCCGTCCGGAAGAATAAAGTCTGCTGAAGAAACGGTTTTAAAATACTCTTCATCCTTGGCAGCCGCATAGCCGATCTCAGGATTTACCGTTGCGATAAACGCCCCCTCATTGCGGTTGACAAAGGATTCTTCAAGGTGGTTCAGAAAACCGGACAAATCGCCGTTGACATAAGCAAGATTGTGAACTCTTTCTGTTTGCAGCATCGCATGTTCCTCCTTCCGATTAAAAAAGTTTAAGTATATGCGAATGTTTTAATGTTCAAATTTAAGAGCCCAACCCAAAAAATCGGGAGGTCTAACGTATATTTTAGCATAGATTATTCATAAAAGCTTAACAATATCTTTACAACGGATTAAGGAAATTTACTTTAGTCCCAGCTCTTCATTATAAAAAACACAAATATCTCTATCATCATATAAAATTTGGAAAAGACTTTACTGTTATATAACTTAACGTATGGAAGGGGAATGTGTTATAATCTATGATCAGTAGTGAAATGTAAAGACAATGTTGAATTTTTGTAAACTAGGTGCGATTTTTGTTCGTTATGATAGAGACTAACAGCTCGGTTAGAAAGGAGTTATATCCACAATGAAAAAGGTCATCACATATGGAACGTTTGATTTATTGCATTGGGGACATATCAAATTGCTCGAACGCGCAAAGCAGCTGGGCAATTATCTTGTAGTGGCGATTTCTACGGACGAATTCAACCTGCAAAAACAAAAAAAAGCTTACCATAGTTATGAACACCGCAAGCTCATTCTTGAAACGATCCGATATGTGGATGAAGTCATTCCGGAAAAAAGCTGGGATCAAAAAGTACAAGATGTGATCGACCATGATATTGATGTATTTGTCATGGGAGACGATTGGGAAGGGAAATTCGACTTCTTGAAAGAACATTGCGAGGTTGTTTACCTTCCGAGAACTGAAGGCATTTCAACAACGAAGATCAAAGAGGAAATAGCCGGACTGTGATTGCTGATATTCTACAGGCTATACTCATTTTCAAAAATGCTTCTTACATCTGATAAGAAGTATTTTTTGATGCATAATTTCAATTTTTGTTAAAGTTTGTGATATCAGGGGCGAACCCGCCCTGACCGCGAAAGGGAGAAATAAATTGTCCGATTATCCAGCTAATCAAAATGAAGAGTTAGATTTTCCCGATTTAACATATTATTTTATTTCAGGTAGCATTCCGGATGACTACGGAGGGCTGACCAAGTCATTATTGCTGCGTTCTAAGCTATTTGGAGAATGTGGTATCCCTACGGCTTTTTTGACATTTCGCTTCGACATAGCGTTTAGAGTCAAAAAGAAAAAGCTTTACGATCAACAGAAGGTTGATCCAGCACTCACGCGCATTTTGAACATGTATGAGGATTTTCTGGGTAAGAAAACATCAGGACGTTTATATGCTGAACGCATGAGCTTAGCCAAAATGAAGAAGAAAGCCGGCAGAAGCCAATTAGTTAAGAAATTCGGTGAATTCTTCGGCCCCAAAATCGACCTTGATATCACCTTCTATGATGACGGGTATTCGATCCGTTTCGCAGATTACTTCAACCATGAAAGAAAACGCTATAAAAGAGAAGAATATACGACATGCGGAACATTAATGCTTGTTACCTATTTTGATGTGCAGACAAATCAAAAGGACCGTGAAGAATTTATTAATGAGGAAAATAGGGTTTACCTTGAGAAACACTATAAAATGAATTCAGAAAATGATACTGTTGAGCTTGCTCAAATCAACTGGTATTCAGAAGAAAAAACATTGCAATTTTCCAATGAATCCGATTTAAGGCGCCATTGGATTGAAGTTCTTCAATTTGGATCAGATCAGCCGAAACTGTTCCTTGTTGACAGCCGACCACAGGACAAACATGTTTTCAAAGTGAAAAAAGCGCCAACTTCTTACTACGCGGCAATCATTCATAGCAAACATTACGGAGACAATAAATATCAAATCAAGGCTCGTTACAAGGAATTGTTCAGTGAATTGCCCAATGTAGATGCGCTTTTTTTTATCACAGAAAAACAGATGGAGGATGTCAGCCTGATAGCCGGAGAGCAAGAAACTTTCTTTTATACTCCGCATACTTTGGACAAACCGCTTAATCGGGATGTTTTAAACATACCGAGTCAGAAATATAAAGCGGTGATTATTTCTAGGCTGTCAGCGATGAAAAATTTGAAGGATGCAGTCAGAACCTTTCAACTGGTTGTCGAGCAAATTCCTGAAGCGAAATTGGAGATTTACGGATCAGGCAAAGATGAAAAGAACATCAAAGCTGAAATCGAAAAGTGTAATTTGCAAAATCATGTGGCCCTGAAAGGCTATACTCACAATCCGTCTGATGAATTTCAAAAAGCATGGCTGACGATCTCAACTTCTTCTTTTGAAGGTTTCGGTCTTTCAAACTTGGAGGCTCTCAGCAACGGCTGTCCCGTTGTGACCTATGACTATGACTACGGCGTTGAAAGCCTTGTCAAAGATCATGAAAATGGCTTTGTAGTCGAGCGGAACGATATCAAAAAACTTGCCGAAAAAATAGTTTTACTGATGAAAAATGATAAACTCCGCGAACAATTCGCCATACGGGCATTTGACACCGCAGAGAAGTACTCAGTACAAAATTACATTATGAACTGGTCTCTCGCCCTTCAACAAATGCTTCACATCAGAGATGAAAGACAGAAGCTGTCGAAGGTATTCAACAGCAAGCTCCCATTTACGTTAAGAGAACTTCAAAAAGACTGCGAAGAGCTGGTGTTGGAAATCCACGCGCCAATGCCGTTCGAGGAACATTTGAAATTGAACCTAGTAGGGCTGGACAGAAAATATAAAGCGCAAATCATTTGTGAAACGCCGGAAAAAACAGCATCAGCGCCAAATATAAAACGGTTTGTCATTGATTATAAAAGCATCAACCTAGAAAAAATAAGAGCAAATCAAACGAAAACGCTGGATTTTTATTTGGAAATCTCCAGCGCAGACCGGATTAAAATACGAAAACGGCTCGCCGTTGATCAGGCTGAAATGGCATCTCCTTTTTCAGCAGAAGAGTATGACATTGTTCCTTACACAACTGTAAAAGGGAACTATTCATGGACGTTAAATACATGATCGACATTTCTTTTTCATTGTAAAGTGATCTTGAACTTGTCATCATAATTAGAAGATAAATAAGAGGAGTAGACTTATGGTTCCAACATGTCTTTTAATGAATTTGAAAATTGAGGATTGGCAGCTTCGCCTCGGTTTCCGCTTTGAACATTTTCCGGAGCAGGAGATCAATCTTTTTGCAGTTAACCGTAAAACAAAAAAAGAGCTGTCTGTACCATGCGAAAGAACTGATCAATCACTATATCAAGCTGCAATCCATTTGGATGACCTCTCAAAACATGTATGGGATGAAGGATCTGTTGATTTCTATGCGGCATGCCAAAATCCAGAAGGCGATCTTTTCAAGAAACGAATAAAGACTGAACATCAGCCGATTGAGCTTTCTTGGAAAAGGGATGATCAAAAACGTGTATTCTTCCTGCCCTATACAACAAAAAAAGGGAACTTCTCTTTAAAAGTTCTGCACCAAAAAGCTGTAGCTGAAGTGAATGATATCCAACTAAATGGAGATGGAGAATTGCTCCTGAAAGGATACGCGTTTTTACTTAACTGGGAAGAAGCCACTTCTGTTCATGATAGACAGCTTGTCTTGAAAGAAGGAAAAGAAGCTGAGGAAAGAATCTTCAAATATCCTTTGCAAAATATTCAATGTGAAGGAACAGATGATGAAAATGTCGGCTTTTTGGCCAAAATCGACCTTAAGAAATTTTATGAAGAAAACGCCATGCCTGCATTATTCCAGTTTTATATCGAATTTACCGGTGAAGATTCCGAAACAGGCGAGAATGTAATCACGCGAAGCAAACCGATCAAGCTGAAAAAGAAAACAAACCAGTTCTCCATTCTAAACACAGCAAAAGGACCGGCCCGTTTTCATATTTACCCGCAAAAGAAAAAGAGAAACATGCGCCTGCGCATGAATGATTACACATTAAAAACAAGGGTCGTTTATTTTATTGCGGGCAAAAGAAAACGATTGTCTTCGTCCCTTCGCAAGGGAAAAAATAAAGTGAAGAAAAAGGTCTCAGGCCAATTGAAAAGACTCTATTATCTCGCTTTTGGATTGGCGGGAAAACTGCCTGTCAAAAAGAAGACCGTCATCTTTGAAAGCTTCGCCGGAAAGCAGTACAGCTGTAATCCGCGGGCAATATATGAATATATGAAGAAAAACAATCCAGAATATAAATTGTATTGGAGCGTAAACCCGGATTATACGGATATCTTTGAAGAAAAAGGCATCCCTTATATTAAAAGGTTTACTTTCAAATGGCTCTTTGCCATGGCCAGAGCCGAGTACTGGGTCGTCAACAGCCGCCTGCCTTTATGGATTCCAAAGCCCGGGCACACGACATATCTTCAAACATGGCACGGTACGCCTTTGAAGCGGCTTGCCGTCGACATGGAAGAGGTGCATATGCCGGGCACAAACACGGAAAAATACAAAAAGAATTTTACGGCGGAAGCATCAAAATGGGATTACCTGATTTCGCCGAACGCATATTCAACCGAGATCTTTGCCCGTGCATTCCAATTTAACAAAACGATGATCGAATCCGGATATCCGAGAAACGACTTTCTCCATACGGACAACAATCCGGAAACGGTCAGGGCATTAAAAGAGAAAATGCAGCTGCCGTCCGATAAAAAGGTGATCATTTATGCACCGACATGGCGGGATGATCAGTTTTATAAAAAAGGGAAATACAAGTTTGACCTTGACCTGGATCTTGACAGGCTGAGAGAGGAAATCGGCGACGACTATGTGATCGTCTTAAGAATGCACTATTTGGTGGCGGAAAACTTTGACCTTGAGCCTTACAAAGGGTTTGCGTACGATTTTTCGTCATATGAAGACATCCGCGAGCTCTATATGGTGTCCGATTTACTCATTACAGACTATTCTTCCGTTTTCTTTGATTTCGCAAATCTGAAGCGGCCGATGATTTTCTTCGTTCCCGATATTGAAACATACCGCGACAAGCTGCGCGGCTTCTACTTTGATTTTGAAAAGGAAGCGCCCGGTCCTTTGGTGAAAACGACCGATGAAGTGATCGAGAAAATCAGGGAAACAGAAGCGCCGGATTACAGGCTGCCGGATATTTTCGATCCTTTCTATGAGAAGTTCTGCTATCTGGAGACGGGAAAATCGTCTGAAAAAGTTGTGGAATCTGTTTTCAGATGATATGAAAAACAGGGAAAGGAACGGTCTGTATTGATTTAAAGGCTGGTGAATTACTCAGAACATCCTTAGAAGTTGTAATATCCTTTAGTATATTAAAGCTCAGCCGTTGACGACAAGTGCGCCGTCAACGGCTGAGCTTTTTAATCATTTCTTAACTATCGCACTCACTTAATACCCGTATACAAGATCCCTCTTCCCAGGAAAAAAGCTGCCGATTTACCCGGCAGCCTTTCTTCTGACTATTTTTTAGTTCTGCAACATAATGCTCAGCGTCTGCTTTTCATTATCGACAACAAACGTTCTTTCATTTGTTTGCACAATAAAACGGCTGCTGCCATCCCTCTGCACTTCTTCATTAGTTAAAGAAATCGAAGAAGGCGTAATGGCAGATACGTCATGAAAGATTATTTGCGATGCTTTGCCGTTTTCAATGACATAGCTGACGTGTTCATAGCTTAAATCCAATCTCTCTCTTCCGTCTGCCGTTGTCTCTTTTTGAACACCGTTCATCTTCAGCTTCAGTTGATCGCCATCATCGCCGAGAAATGAGAGAAGATATTCATACGAAGCAGCCGATTTTTCATAAACAAACGGCATGAACGCAGCGGTCTTTACATCCCTCGTTTTCAATTTTGTCGAAACAGAGCGCTGATCGATAAAATAAGAACGTCCATCAAGCTCTATTTTAGCAGCGGTATCGCTTTTTGAATCAACTGTAACCTTTGTACCGAAAGGAAGCGCGGCTGATTTTTTATCTTTCATGTTTTGATCACTGTATAAAACAGTTTGGTCTTTCGTAATAAATCCGGGTTTGTCAATCCTTTGAAATGACTGCGCCTTGGCATCGTGGTTATTCTTTCCCTGCTCCTGTTTGGTGTCAGTAGAGGAAATGGCTCCAAACGAGGCAAGCGTTCTAAGCGGTGTTTTGACAAACATCGACGCAGCCGTCAATACAAGCAGAACCGATAAAATCGAAATTTGAATAATGTTCGCCAGGGATTTCGGCTTTTTTTTCTCTTTCCGGAAACGGGCAAACACCTCATCTTCAGGAAATGATTTCTTTCTTATCGCCACTTGTTCTTTTTTATATTCTTCTTTTTCTTTTTTCGAAAGTTTATTAAACCAATCAATAAACGCTTTGTATTCTTTTACTACTTTTTTTGTCTCATCAAACATGCGCAGTTCGCCATAATGCATCCATGCAACACGGTCACACATTTTTTCAATCTGGCCGATCGAATGGCTGACAAAGAAAATCGTTTTTCCCTGCTTTTTAAACTCGGTGATCCGGTCGACGCATTTTTGATAGAAGGTCTGATCCCCCACCGACAACGCCTCATCAATGATTAAAATATCAGGGTCGATATGAACGGATATCGCAAAGCCGAGCCGCGATTTCATACCGCTTGAATAGTTCTTGACAGGCTGGTTGATAAAATCACCGATCTCAGCAAATTCAACGATGCTGTCATACATCTCGTCGATTTCTTTATTCGTCAGCCCCATCATCAAACACTTGAGCCGTATATTATCTCTGCCTGTGAGCGCATTATTTAAACCGGCAGCGATCGCAATAAGCGAAGGCTGTCCATTCATTTCAATTTCACCGGCGGTCGGCGGAATAATTTTTGCCAGCAAGTTTGACATAGTCGACTTTCCTGAACCATTGATCCCCACAAAGCCGATCGTCTCTCCTTCATACACGTCAAAGGAGACATTCCGCACAGCAAAAAAACCTTTATCCTTATTCGGGAAAAACAATCCTTTAATTTTATCAGATTGCTTTTCATACAAATGATACTGTTTTGAAACATTTCGAAACGAAACCTTTAGTTTCATCGTTCAATCTCCTTACGTATTAAAGAAAGTCAACAAACTTGTCTCTAAATTTCATATGCAACAGCGAGCCTACCGTCAACAGCAGCAATGTGAACAGCCAGAAATACAAGGTGTATTTCATGTCTTGGAAAAACCAGGATCCGCTAAGAAAACTGTTTCTAAACCCATCGATAATATAAAAAAGCGGGTTCAGTTTTATGAGTGCGAGCAGACGGGGATGATCCTGTCCAAGCTGATGGCTGATATCCCAAAAAATAGGGAGCAGGAAAAACAGCAACCTCGTCACAGATTGAAGCAGAAACTGATAGTCTCTGACCAGAACGCTGATTGTCGAATTAAACAAGCTAAACGAAAACATAAATACAATCATACAAAATAAATAGTATATATATTCTATCCAATGAACGGATGGATAAATCCCAAAAGCCAATAACGCCAGGACATAGATTGCCATCATGACAAAATAGCTGAACATGTTGGCCGCAATCGCAACCGAAGGAAGGGCGCTGATCGGAAAATTCATTTTGGCAACCATATTGATTCGCTTAAATACACTATTCGAACCGTCAAGAATGGTCGGACTGATAAAAAACCACGGAATCAAACCAGCCAGCATCCAGATGATGAAAGGAACTTCACCAACACCCGTGGCAACGTCCCCGCTTTTTCTAATTCCCATCCCAAACACAAACCAGTAAGCCAGCATTTGAATGAGCGGATTCAGAAACTGCCACAAAACGCCTAGATAATTCATCTGGTATTTAGACTTCGTTTCATAAGCAGCCAAACGTAATATTAAAGGAAACGATGTTACTTGCTCTTTTACTATTCTCACTAATGCATTCATTCTAATCTTCCTTAGGGTTAAAGTTTTGGGCCTTAAAGAACTGAAATTTAAAAGCACCGCTCTTTATTGTAACAGATGTTAAATATTTTTTCACTAATCCGCAGAAACACCGGGTTACCCCCCATGTATCAGGTTTTTTCAAATAGAACCACATAAGGAGCCTACCAAAAAAGCTTGCCTACGAAAACGAGTCAAAAAAACTCTGTAGGCAAGCAGCAAATACTTTTTACAAAAAGGACTTAAAAGTTCTATATGCTCATTAAGGCATTATATAATTTTTCACGGTGTTCACCTTTACCACTGAAAAATTCATCCATCTTTAGCTTGTAATGATCAGCTGGCTCATAATTTCTTTCAGCTATACTCTTAACTTCGCTTATAAAGTCATCAATTTCGTAAACCAATCTTCCAAAGCTATCTTCAATGTCTAAATCTAATTTGTTATAAATATGATTTCCGCTTCGAAACTCATCATAATCAGGAACAAAGAAAACAACAGGACGGTTTAAGTACACAAAATCAAATACATAAGATGAAAAATCAGTAATAAACAATTTATAATCTTCGAGTTGAACATTGTCCTCTTTAATAATAATTCGCTCACTTTTTACATCAAAAAGGTTCACAACATCTTTAAATATTGGGTGCATTTTTAATTCGAAAATAATATCTTTTTGTTCCAGCATATCCAAAAACTTTTCAGAGGTTAATAATTCATTTATCTTTCTATAATAATCTGATTTAATGAACAAATTTTTATTAATCACCCAACTATTTTTCTTTTCTTCGACAAGAGTTATACGCCATGAAGGAGCAAAGATAACACGATTATCTGAAGGCTCTTTTTTGCTTATCGTATCAAATCTCGGCATTCCTGTTTCTATGATATTCTCCGGTTCATAGTTGTAATTATTGATTAAGTTTTTCCGTTCAAACTCGCTTGATACTACAAATTTATCTATTCGGTTTTTTTCCTTAGAATATATCCACGGAGTATGCGCATGAAGAATGCCGTGCTGAAGATACACTAACTCATAAGATAATAAATCTTTAAAGTATTCCAACCGTTTTTCAGCAAAGGGACTATATTCGTTAATTGCTCTAAAAGAAGTTAAAATTTTAGTTGAATTCAAAAATAAGTATTTGTGCATTCTTGAACCAAATTTAACGACATACTTTTTTTCTTCCGGAGTGAATAATGAGTCAAGATTGAGAACGTCTCCATCGTAAATATAATATCTTTTGACAGAATCATCTTTTCCAAAATCATGTTTAAACTGGTAATACCCATTATCAATAATATTGGCCCGGTCATTGTAAAGCCATAAAGGAGTCTTATTTTTTTTGATCAAATGTCTAGCCAAAAAGATTTTTTTATCCTTCTTAAAAACAACTTTATTATAATTCTTCAAAAATCCTCTTTTTTCCAAACCGGATATTTTTTTCAAGATGAACTGTGCTTTTTGAGGGATTTTAGTAACCATTACATTGTCTTTAATCACTTTTGGACTATTGATAAATCGATTAAATAAAACATCATTCATAAAAAAGAATGAAACAGGATATTGATAATGATTGTAATTCAACTCAAATTTAATATCTAACTTAGAAATATTTTCAATGTCTTTCTTCCAGCTGAATGCTTTAAATTCGTTTGTCTTCAATCTAACTTTATAATAACCATGATTGGATTCCACTAAGTCTAATTTATGAGGCACGCCGTCGACAATAATATATAAGTTAAGATCAATAAACTCACATAAAACACTTTTAATGAAGCCGTTAATTTGTAATACGCTATTTTTTATATTAAATTGTGTCAGTACAATCTCAAACTTGTTTTCTTTGAAGAGCAGTCTGTCTTCTCTTGAGACGTAAACACCTAATGAATCTTGATTAATTTTGATCGGAGATCTTTTCATTTTTAAAAAGGCTGCTTTATGGTATAAATCCATATGCGGCTGACTTAAGATCACCTTATCTTCAATCTCATCTATAATATTTAAAAAACGCTCATACCATTCGCGGTACTTTTTTTCGTCTAAATGAAAAGGAAAGAGAGATCTAGATTTATAACGCCAGTTTAATTCATATAAAACACTACTTTGTACATAAGGATGAGCTTTATCACCAAATCGATTATTCCAAATTACTTTCTCAAAGTAACTTAATAAAGTAGAGTATGATTGTACCGGACTTCGATATTTCCAAACAGCAGATTCTTTATGCGTCCTATAAATATACCGCCCTTTAGAGCAAATCCCAATTTTTCCAGTTCGCATAATATAACTTGTATTAAATGTAGCATCTTCAGCATAATGAAGAGACGTATCAAAATAAATTTTTTCGGATTCCGGCAGATTCTTTACGCATACATTAATTGTTGTTTGATTGATATTATTATGAATTGAAACATCATATACGCCTGTTTTTCTATAATTTTTCGTTCTTGCATGTTCCTTGACCTTTTCACCTATAAGAGAGTATAACGGATATGCTACAATATCCGTATTTTTATCTTCATTTCTAAAAAATAAAATAAGCTCTTCAATTGTGTTTCTTCCAATCAAATCATCGGAATCAAGAAACATAATATATTGTCCCTTAGCAGCCTTCATTCCATTATTTCTCGCAGCGGACACCCCGCTGTTTTGTTGTTGGATAACTTTAATATTTTCAAACTGCCTTTCGAATTCATAGCAAATTTCTAAACTGTCATCTGATGAACCATCGTCGATTAGGATGACTTCGATTTTATCAAGTGGGTATGTTTGCTGCAAAATTGATTCAATTGTTTTCCTAAGGTACTTATCAGCATTGTAAACTGGAACAATCACCGACATATCATAGTAAAATTCCATTATAAAACTCTCTCCTTAATTTTTTGCTATAATCCTAACTTAATATCTAAGTTTACTTGGTATTAACCGTATTAATATAAACTCTCCTTTTGGATATTTTCATTCAAACTTCTTTACACCCTGATATAATTATGCCTGTTGCTATTCTTCAAAAAGAATAACGCCAAATCAAGTATAAAGTATAGGAAATTCACCCCACCCATCCAAAAAGGGTGCAATTTTCCCAGATCAAATTAACCAATGTGTGTTTACCTAGCTGTAATAATGATATACAATTATGTCGACTATTTCAATTTCATTTTATGGGGTTTAAACATGAACCAAAAGCTTAAAGTAAGTGTTATTGTACCTGTATACAATGTGGAAGACATCGTCTCCCACACTTTAAATAGCTTGAACAATCAAACACTTCAGGACGTAGAATATATCATCATCGACGATGGCTCCACAGATAACAGCCTCTCCATTATTCGAACATTTGCAGAAGACAATAAACATATGAAGGTTATCACCCAAGCCAATAAGGGGCCAGCCGCAGCAAGAAACCGCGGGCTTCAAGAGGCGCAGGGAGATTACATCTGTTTTGTTGATTCTGATGATATTTTGCCTACGGACGCACTGAGGAAATTGTACAATACTGCAGTAAAATATGATTCTGATCTTGTAACCGGAGCTTCAAAACGGTTTAATTCAGAAAAGGAATGGTACATTAAATCACATTTACAACATAATATTATGAAATCCGGTAAAAAAACTATTGAAACTAATCCAGAACTCTTTTACTCTATAGGACCTTGTGCAAAATTGTATAAAAGAACATTATTAAAAGGAATTTTCTTTCCTGAAGAACTCCGGTTTGGTGAAGATCAGCCCCTGGTTCTTTATGCTTATTTACACGCAAAAAATATTTACACGATAAATGAAACCGTATATTTATACAGATTAAGAGAAGGTAATGTTGCCTCTCTTACACAAGAAATCTATCAGAAACCTATTGAGATATTAAATGATTTATTAAAAATGTTAAAGATAGCTGAAACATATTTTTCAAATTACAGGGGTCCCAGTTTTGTACAAAGCAGCTATTTAGAACGAGTAGTACAAAATGAGATTTGGAGCATTATTAATGCAGCCTTATTATCCAAGAACCACCGTACTCAAGCACATGTATTCACTACACTTAATTCATGGTTGGCCAATCTCAAAACTGACTTAATTGATGCTACACCGGCAATTAGTCGTTCGTTAATTTTAAAACTCACAGAAAAAGCTATTCTAATTAAACCGGCTGCTAGGATAAAGTATGTACAATTAATGAACACTGCATTGCAACGACTGGATAAAAAAACGTTAAAACAAGAAAAAATTATAGAAACCAATTGTTATAAAGCTGTAAACATCAGTTTGAAAACCAAATCTTTGGCCAGCATTTATATCTATTCCTTATTAAAACAAGTTAGAAAACGGCTCAATCGAAAAAAGTTTAAAAACTTCATTCTAAGAAGAATCGTTTTTAAATTTGCAAATGCATTTCCGAACGGACGTTATTTATCTCTTGGAACAAATAATAGTTCTATTTTAAAAGGAAATCTATTAGCTATTTATAAAGAGTTAAATAATCACCCACACTTAAAAGTAAATATATTTTTGAAGAAAAATAGAAGCTTTGCCGAGTCTATCAAACAATATTATATACTTGGAAGGTCAAAGTGGATTTTCCTTGATGATTATTATTATCAATTATATGGACTAAAAATAAACAAAAAAACAGAAGTTATTCAAACATGGCATGCTGCAGGGGCCTTTAAAAAATTTGGGTTCAGTGCACTTGAATACAGGGAAGCAAATACGTTTAAGTTTGAAACCAATGCACATTCGATTTATACCAAAATCTTGGCCAGCTCCTCTAATATAGTAAACGAGTATGCCGAAGCATTTAATGCACCAAAAAACAAAATTTTGCCATTTGGACTTCCTAGAACTGATGTTTTTTTTGATGAAGACTATAAATATAGTGTGAAAAAGAGATTTCATAAAAAATACAGCCATTTATCAGACAAAAAAATACTTTTATACGCACCTACTTTTAGAGGTGATTTAAAACAAAGACAAGCATTTACTTTTAAAATGGACCTTGATTATTTAGAAAAAGAATTAGGCCACGAATACGTTTTAATTTTAAAACTTCATCCAAGCGTCAAACAAGTTTCTGTTCAGGATAAATCTTTCATCAATTCAAAGTTTGTTTTTAATATGTCCGAGGTCGAGGATATCAATGATCTGATGATCGTGTCTGATCTCATGATAACTGATTATTCGTCGGTTATTTTTGAATATGCCATTTTACAAAAGCCCATAATATTTTATGCATATGATTTGGATGATTATTTATCAGAAAGAGGCTTCTATTTTGATTATCGAACTCATGTGCCCGGTCCAATTGCTGAAAATACTAAAGAAATTATAGAAATCATTCAAAATCATAATTTTGACTTAGAAAAACTGGCTAATTTCTGCCATTATTATATAGAAGGAAATCGGGGGAGAAGTACAAAAAAAGTACTTAGTGAAATCGGCGTGATCAATGATTAATATAGCTTGATTTGATTTAAGTTGACCTGTCATAAAAATAGAATATAGTTTCTTTTATAAAAAAAGAGACTCGAAAACATATTTCGAGTCTCTTTTTATATCTACCGATAAACCGGCACATCGTAATACAGTGTATAGTCTTCAAGCAATACATATAGGCCGTACATTCTCCCCACCTGCTTGTAAGCCCAGCCGACATCTGTCGCGTACTGATGAAGGGCATTCGGCGACCATCTCATCTTATAGAGCGTGTCCTGTTTGTAAGTCGGGTGGTGAATGTATTTTTCACCGATGAATTTAGCTCCGCCCATGATCGCGGCCTCCGGTGTGAACCAGCCCTGTTCATAGGCGTATTTGGCGCCATAGTAGAGCGGATTGCTGTCATAGGCACCGACTCCGTACATATTGTAAACCTTTTTGCCGTTGAACATCGTTCCTTTGGCCAACTCGGAAGTTCCGTTGCCCGTCTCAAGGAGGGAGTGCGAAATGAGGTACAGTTCATTGATGCTGTATCTTCTCGCGGCATCGATGAACGCCTGTCCTTTGCCTGTCAAAATTTCTTTATGATAAAGAATTTTTCTATTGACTTCGGCAGCATTCAATCCGGCTGTTTGCGAAAGTTTTAAAAATTGAAAGTACGCCGAGCTGTCCTTTGTGAAATTTTCCGGATTGACATATTTCTCGACTTCTTCTCTGCTGGCATTGCGCCAGTTCATTCTGATTTTAGCCCAGCCGTTTTCTTGGGAGATGATGCTGACTTTATTCCCTTTCTGCAGCTGTCCGATGATATTTCCGCTAACGACGCGCGGACTTGACCTGACATTCAACAGATCCGCGGTTACGGTTTGGTTGGCAGTATTGATATAGCTTAATGATACATATGCAGGCGCATCCGTTTGCGGACTGACTTTCATCTGCTTGTCTACCATTTGGCTTAGCGTGATCCCGTAATCGGTCGTGGTGATTTGCGGGCCATTTTTGATTTTGATGATCGTCACCGGCCATCCGTAACTTGTTTTGATCCGATTGGCTGCAGCCTCTGCGCGGATTTTTCCTGTAAATTGTTCATTGATCAAGATGTGAAAAAGGCTGGTCGTCTTCGTTTGATATGTCGCACTGACACCGTTTTTCTTAAAGACATTCAGCCCCCGGTCAAGATCTGTCTTGCTTGTGATCCGGCTTGCTGTAATCCGGTACTGTCTGTAGCCGTATTCACCGGTTTTTACGATTTTACCTGGTATATTTCGCTTGCTGAAAAATTCGAGCGCTTGCTTTAATTTGTCCGTGCTCAGCACAGCCTCTGAACTTAGCGTATACCGGCTGTCATATTGACCTGTCTTTTCGGTTGCTGCATGAAGGCCGAGCTCTTCAAAGAAACGGAGCGTTTTTTTCACCTTGTCCTGTTCATAAATAGATGCCGTTGTCAGCTGATAATGACTGTGAATTTTTTTCCCTGTTGCTGCTGCTTTACCGGCTGCACCGTTTTTCTTAAAGACATTCAATCCTTTATTGATTTGTCCTTGTTCGGCGGTTTCTTTTGATGCGATCCTGTAGCGGACCTCGGTCGTGTTTCCTGCATGTTGAGCCGTTGCTTGAATGTTTTTGTTCTTAAAGAACAGAATGCCATCGTTCGCTTTCCTTTGTTCTGAAACCGCGCTGGAAACGATCCGGAAAGATGTTTGCTTTTTTCCCGCCTTAGAGGCGGTATAGCGCCATGTTTTCTTTTTGAAAAAGACATCTATTTTTTTGAGATTTTGACTGTCCACATTTTTCGTGCTGATCATCCAGAAGCGCGTCCCTTTCACCTTTTCTGCGGCAGAGGCCACGCCTGTATTCTTTTTCATTTGGCTGGCGGCATTTTTCGCGCTCTTTTCGTCAATATCCCGATTTGATATGATATAGCTGTCCGGGCTTCCCAGCGGCTTCATATTTGCCTTTCATCTTAAGCTTGTTTTCAAACTGCCTCAGCAGATTTTTCGCGTTTGATTCACCTTGTATCACACCGGTGACAATTTTATACCGGGGCTGCTGTTTTCTTATCGATTCTATAGAGCCTTTAAGGGCGGTTTCTTTTTCAAATTGCAAAAGCAGGCTTTTCGCTTTGTTTCCGTCTGCGATTTCACCCGAATAAAGCTTTACTGTATTTTTTCCGGTTCCGTATGGAGCGTATGACGCCTTTAGGCCGGTCTCTTTTTCAAAGCGGCTGAGGATGGCTTTTGTTTGCTTCTCCCCCTCAATTCCCTCTGTGGTCACCTTAACGTAAGCCTCTCGTTTTCCAGCGATTGTGTAAGCTGCCTTCAGGCCGGTTTCTTTTTCAAATTGGAGAGCCCATTCCTTGGCTTTTGCTTCACCGGCAAATTCCTTTGACACCGCTTTTGCTAAAGGTTCTTTCTGACCGATCGTACCATAGGATGCTTTCAAGGCCGTTTCTTTTTGAAGCTGCTCAAGCAGATTTTTGGCTCTGCTCTCCCCTTCAATCCCGCCTGTCATCAAGACGTATGTTGTACCGTTTTTTCCTGATGGTTGATACTCGGCTTTCCATCCCGTGTCTTTTTTCAGTTGTTCAACTGCTTTTACAGCTTCGTTTTCACTATTAAACTCTTTTGTTGTTTCAATTTTGTAGACGGAAGTGTCCGTGTATGCTGCAAAAGCGGGAATTGCCGGAACTGCCGCATGTATGCATAACATCATCGCAGTGAAACAGACGGCTTTTTTGATAGTCTTGTTCACATTCTCTTCTCCCCTCGCCCTTTCGAGCTTCCTAGGTTCTTGATCTTGCTTTCTCTTTTTATCGGCACTGTGGAGATGTTTTTTCACAATAAAAAAGCTTACCGGCCTTTTTTTGAAGACCGGTAAGCTTTTTTATATGTGCGATACAATGAGTTCGCATGTTCCTTCTATTGTAAAGTCATGGATTCCCGCAGGCAGGATAAAGTTTGTTCCTTTGCCGATCAAATACGTTTCACCGCCCTGAATGAGCTTGGCTTCCCCTTCTATGACACTGCACAGAAGGAAAGGGTGATCCTGAGTCAGCTCAGCAAGTCCATCGACATCCCATTTGTATACTGAAAAATACTCCGCTTCAACAAATGTTTTAATGGTGATGCCTTTTCTTGTTTCTGTTGATTCGTCAGCGTATCCGTCAACATGTGGCACGGTTGTGACATTGATCGCCTGTCCAAGGTGAAGCTCGCGCTTTTCTCCATTTTGGTCAGTCCGGTCATAATCGTACACCCGGTATGTCGTATCAGAGCTTTGCTGGGTTTCAAGGACAAGCGTGCCTTCACAAAGAGCGTGTATCGTACCGCTTGGAACGTAATAAAAATCGCCCGGTTTGATTTTAATTCGCCTTAAAAGATTATCCCAATCCCCGCTGTTGATCATCGTGACAAGCTCTGTCCGCGTTCTTGCCGTGTGGCCGTAGACGATTTCCGCCCCCTCTTTGCAGTCGATGATATACCAGCATTCCGTCTTTCCAAGTTCACCGTTTTCATGTTCTCCCGCATAGTAGTCGTCAGGGTGAACCTGAACGGAAAGATCCTTGTTCGCGTCGAGAATTTTTGTTAGAAGCGGAAAGCGGTCGCCTTCTATGCCGCCAAACAGTTCGCGATGCTCATTCCAAAGCTCTGCGAGCGTTTTTCCTTTATACTGTCCTGAAGCCACGAGATTCGGCCCATTTGGATGAGCGGAAATCGCCCAGCATTCACCTGTCAAATCAGAAGGGATGTCATAGCCAAATCGTTCTCTCAAGGCTGTTCCTCCCCATATTCTTTCCTTGAATTCAGGCTGCAAAAAAATCGGTGATTGCGTCATGAAGCCGTTACCCCCTTTGTTATCCATATCCTTTTCCATGCAGGGCTATGTAAATAAAACGCTTTCTTTTATCGTTGGCAGTCCTTTTTAAGGATAACCTTTTCATATTCAATTATGACGTTATCTCAATAGAAGTCAATGAAAAACAGAAGCCTGTCAGGCCTCTGTTCATGTTAATTCGATAATCTTTTGATTGGAGCTTCCCCTGTAAAGCAGTGTCAAATCTCTTTTATTAATCTCAAACGGACCATCGACCAATACATCACAGCAGGCTAACAGCGCGCTGTGCTTTTCATTGCTTAAAATCTGCTCATACGTGTATCCGCTGTACAGCCATATATCTTTATCAGAATGCTCTTTGATTTTCTTCGAGAGCTCGATCAGCTCGCTTGCATGCAAAAGCGGTTCCCCTCCTGAATATGTCACGTTTGTGAGAGGGTTTTTCATAATTTCTGCAAACACTTCGTCAACGCTCATATCAAATCCGTTATTGATATTCCAGCTCTGTTTATTATGGCAGCCTTCACACATATGCGGACAGCCGGCCAAAAAGACGACTGTCCTCAGTCCTTCTCCGTCTACGATGCTGTCATGGATAATATTCATCACTTTCATAGGTGCTTCACTCTGTCCTTTTCTTCTTGTCTTTTCGCGGAATTCCATTTTGACATATCCCCGACCAAATATCCGGTAATTCTTCTGATCCGTTCGATGAATGCTTCATCACGGTTTTTGCACTGCGGGCATTCATTATCGATAATCCCGGTAAAGCCGCAGGCTTTGCAATGATCGACGGGATGATTGATCGATGCGTATCCCATGCCTTCTTTGCGCATCGCATTGACAATCGTATCCATCGCTTTAATATTCTTCTTCGGATCTCCGTCCAATTCGATATAACTGATGTGCCCGCCGTTGCACAGCAGATGGAAAGGCGCTTCCTTCCGGATCTTTTCGATTGCTGTCAGCTTATAGTGAACAGGGATGTGAAATGAGTTCGTATAATAAATCCGGTCTGTTACATTGCGGATAGAGCCGAATTGAGCGCTGTCTTTTTTCACGAATTTCCCTGAAAGTCCTTCCGCAGGTGTCGCGATCAGGGAAAAGTTCAGCTTGTGCTGCTCAGTGGCTTCGTCTGCTTTATCCCTCATAAATTGAACGATTCTTTTTCCCAGTTCAAATGCTTCATCGCTCTCTCCGTGGTGTTTGCCAATCAATGCCGTCAAGGCTTCGGCAAGTCCGATAAAACCGATGCTCAACGTTCCGTGCTTCAGGACGTCTTCAAGTGTGTCATCTGGGCCAAGCTTCTCACTTTCATGCCAAATGCCTTGCGAATAAAGAAATTTGAAGTCTTTTGCCCTTTTTTTGCATTGAAAGGCGTAACGTTCCAGCAATTGCTGAATGGTTAGATCGATGTAATGATTTAAAGAAGTGAAAAATTGGTCAATACTTTCACTAAGCAGGGCAATTTTGACGATGTTGACCGATGTAAATGACAAATTTCCTCTGCTGATGCTGTTTTCTTTCCCATTGATATTCGACATGACGCGGGTTCTGCAGCCCATATAAGCGATTTCGCTTTCCGGTGTCCCGTCATAAAAAGGCTTGTTTACGGGAGAATCAATGAAGCTGAAGTTGGGAAACAGCCTTTCAGCGCTCGTTTCTAAAGCCAGCTGATATAAATCATAGTTCGTATCTGTCGGGCGGACGTTGGTTCCTTCTTTCATTTTGAAAATTTGAATCGGAAAAATCGGCGTCTCCCCTTTGCCCAAACCGGCTTTTGTCGCCTTGAGAATGTTCTTGATGAGGATGCGTCCTTCCTTTGAGGTGTCCGTTCCATAATTAATGGAGACGAACGGAACCTGCCCTCCGCCTCTGGAGTGCATGCTGTTGGCGTTATGTATAAATGCTTCGCAGGCTTGATAGGTTGTCCGATCCGTCTCTATCCACGCCCTTTCGGCGATTTCCTCTTCAGACCATGAAGTCGGATATTCTTTGATTCTCTTCATATGCTTTTCAAACGTTTTGCGGACATAGGGCGCCAAGTCATAATCAAACATCGGAAACGATTGGCCTCCATGCTGCATGTTTTGATTCGATTGAAAGATGATGGATGCAAGCGATAGCGCGCTCATAATGTCTTTCGGTTCTCTTAAGGATCCGTGGCCTGTGTTAAATCCGTCTTTCAGCAGCTTTCCTAAAGGAATTTGGCAGCAGGTCGTCGTTCCGCTTGCCATAAAATCCAAATCATGCGGATATAAAAAATTGTCATCGACCGCCTTCTTCACTTCCGGCGACATTAAGTAATGGAGCGCATAATGTCTGGAGCTCTCGGATGCAAACCGGCTCATTTGCCCCATCGGGGATCGGCCGTCCACATTGGCATTTTCCTGCATAATATCATGGTTTCCATACCCTACGATGTCATGAAACGTTTCTGTCAATTGTGATAATCCTTGTTCTTTACTGCCTGTTGTCATCCTGATCTCTCCTATTAAAACCATATATTGTGTTCATTTTTCAAACAAACACTATATATTGATATTAGCATGGATTTCATTGGTGAATTTCAACAATTTGGTGACGTTCATTCAACACGTTAACAAAAAGCGCCGCGGACCTTTTCTATCCGCGGCGCTTTTTGCCTGAATCATTTATAGTCAATCGTTATTTGTTTTGGAGGCTTCCTCTGCTTTGTCCTTTTTTCGATCCAAACTGTCGCGAGCGGCGTCAAGAGCGAGGTGACAATCACGCTTGTGGCAATGATCGCCGTGGCGGATTCCGCTACGGGTGCAAACATCGGGTTTGCATCAGCAAGGGCGTATGGAACGGCTACGGCCGCCCCGGCGGTCGATGATGCCGCGACTCCTGCCACACCGTCTCCCCTTGCAATGAATCTGTCCAAGAGATAAAGTGAGCTTCCGGATAATATGACGACCGCCACTCCTACAAAAATCCCCAACAGGCCCGATTTGATCAGCATTTTAAAATCGAGCGTGTTTCCTAAGGAAAATGCAAAAAACGGAATAATCGCCGGGACGACTTTGCCGAATAAATCGCGCAGCTCTGTGTCAAGGTTTCCCAGTATACAGCCGAGTAAAAACGGGATGACCGTCGCAGCGAGCGTCTCCCATGGGAATGCCGCGAGTCCTGTCACACCAAACGTAACCATCGTCATAAACGGGCCTGACTCCGTGCTGATAAAAGCAAAAGCACCGGCGTCTTCCTTTCGTCCCAAATGATTCATTAAAGCCAAATACAGTCCGCCGTTTGTTTCATTCATGACCGCTACAATGGCTAAAACGGAGAGCCCCGCAAAAAAGCCCGATTTTATCCCTTCATCAGGGATAAATTGCGAAGCGATCAACCCCAATACAGCGGCAAAACCAACTTTGCCGATCAAAAGCGTCAATCCTTTTCTGGCGATATAGCCTGAAGAGCGAAAGTCGATGGTCGCTCCCACACAAAAGATAAACACGCCTAAAATCGGCAGTGTTCCGGTAATCAGGGCGCCCGTAAATCCGCCGAAAAACTCTGCCGTTCCAGGGGCAAACGTATTCAGCGTTGCGCCCAGAAACAGCGGAATGATCATCATACCACCCGGCACACGTTCAATCGTTGCTTTAATTTTCATCATTTAATCTCCTATTCTCAGGTTAATGAAAACACAAAGCTATTGATCTTTAGAAATGCCTTATTGATGTTTGATGCCTCTGTGAAAAATGCGCTCGAGATCCTCTGCAGAGGCTTTTTCGAGCTGGCTTCCCACCCCTACAGCCAATGCTCCGGCATCAAGCCACTTTTCTACATCGCCCGGATGGATACCCCCGGTTGGAATAAAGCGGATGTTTGGAAAAGGCCCGGCTAGATTTTTCATATAGGGAATCCCTGATGTCCCGCCGGGGAACAATTTCAATGTGCGGAACCCCTTTGATATCGCTTCCATTATTTCGCTCGGCGTCAAAACCCCCGGAATAAAAAATGGATGCATGGAAGCCATTTCATCAGCCAGTTCACTGGAAAAACCGGGACTGACGATAAACTGAGCCCCCCGGGCGGCGGCTTCCCGCGCCTGTCCGCTCTCTGTGACCGTTCCCGCCCCGATTAAGAGGCCGTCTTTTTTTGCAAATGTTTCGATCAGTTCGGACGCTCCCGGTGTGGTATATGTGATTTCAATCGCGGTAATTCCCTTCTCGATCAGGCGATGAATCTTGTCTTCAGCCGCTTTCATGTCTTTTGCCCGGACGACGGCGATCAGCCCGGCTTCTGCCAGATGTTCCTGCACTTTTTCCATCATGGACATTCCCATTATGGTTACCCCCCTATTTTTTGATTGTTTCTCATAGCCGCCATAAAACTTTTAAGCCGTTCTCTTGACGGAAGGCCATCCATATCACCCGGCGCCATAACCGCGAGCGCTCCGATGGCATTTGCCCTCTGCACTGCCTCTTCCAATGGCAGCCGGTCCAGCAGTCCGCTGATCATTCCGACGGCAAAACCATCCCCCGCTCCAACGGTGTCGACCACTTCAACGGGATATCCGGACACATAGCCCTCTTCTTCCGCCGTCCGGTAATAGGCGCCTTCCTTTCCTAGCTTGACGACGATCAGCTTGACTCCCTGCTCCAAATAAAACGCCGCGATTTTCTCAGGGGTATGAAAGCCTGTCAGCAGCTTGCCTTCATTGATTCCGGGAAAAAACCAGTCCGCCTGTGATGCGAATTCGTTGATCGTATGCACCATTGTCTCCTGATCGGGCCAAAGCTGAAAACGAAGGTTCGGATCGAACGAAATCGTTTTTCCCTCCTTTTTCATTTGCTGAACAGCGTGATGAGAAAATGCTTTCATCTTATTTGATAAGGCAGGCGGTATCCCTGTCATGTGCAGATGGTTCGCCTGTTTGAAGTAACCGGATGGGTAATCTTCGATGCCCATTGTGCTTGCGGCCGACCCTTTCCGGTAGTAAGTCACATCAGGATCACCGCTTTCAACCTTTGACTTAAGCAATATTCCCGTCTGTTTTCCTGCTGTGCGTTTGACTGCTGAAATATCGACATGTTCCTTTTTCAATTCATTTAAAATGAAGGTCCCGAGCGAATCAGCGCCAACCTTGCTAACCCAGCCTACCCGAAAGCCTAAGCGGGCCAGCCCGACGGCAACGTTTGTTTCGGCTCCGGCGAGCGCTTTGGAAAAAGAAGAAACCTCGTGGAGCTCACCTGTTTCATTTGCATAAAACATCGCCATCGATTCGCCGAAGGTCATGACGTCTAACGCCATTCTCATCTTCCCCCTTTCAAAATGGTACCGGTTTCAAACATGGTGTTCAAAAAACACTCTCTCCGTGAGGGAGTGTTTTCTGTCAAACGCTATAATGAATGTCTTAGAACCAATTCCGCTTCAAGCTGAATTGTTTGCGGGGCGCTTTCGTCTCCTTCAAGCCGTTTAATGATGCGCTCCATTGCGACCTTGCCCATCTCATGAGACGGCTGGGCGATGGTCGTGATGCCCGGACCGATTAATTTATACCATTCCGTATCATCAAACCCTGCAATTCCGACGTCTTCTGGAATCGATACACCGAGCTCATACAGACAGCTGATGATTTTCAGCATCAGAAGGCCGTTGTTTCCGAGGATCGCTTTTTTCTCCCCCTCGCTGACCGCCAAAAAGCTTTTCACCGATTCCATCAGAGCTTTTTTGTCTTTGGCCTCCACTTCATGGACAAAAGGAGTGCGCCCGGCATCGCGTGCAAGCGCAATTTCAGTGTAGGCTGATACCCGCTCTTCCCTCGGACTGATGCCTTTCATCGGTTCTGTAAACAAACCGACATGAGCGTAGCCTTTATCATACATCATGTTGACGATTTGACCGGTGATTTCGCGGTTATTTGTTGTGACTGCATCAATCTTCAGACCTGGCACTTTCCGGTCAACGAGCACAATCGATACGTCCTGATCGATCAGATCCAACAGTACGTCGTTGTTCCGGCCGGTTGTATTGATGATCAGCCCTTCAATGTAATGCGCATTCAGCTTGTGCAGCATTTCTCTTTCTTTTTCAGGACTGTTGTCGGTGTTGCAGACCATAATGCTGTATCCGTACTGATCACAAACCTCTTCTACTCCCCTTAAGGTGGCGACTGAAAACGGGTTGGTGATATCGGCCACTAAAAAGCCGATGAGCTTGCTTTTTTTCACCTTTAAGCCCTGGGCCATTTGGCTGGGACGGTAGTTCAGCTCCGCGATCGCTTTTTTGATGCTCTTCACCTTTTGCGGTGAAATGGCATCGAGCTTCCCATTGATATACCGGGAAACCGTTGATTTTGAAACGCCTGCATATGCGGCTACTTCGTTGATGGTTACTTTTCCTGTTTGTTTATCCTTCATTCAAGTACTCCTATACGCCTTAAATTTGAAACCGATTTCAAAAACTTTATATCATCAGCATATCACATCATAAAAATTTTGGAAGAGGGATTTTTAAGTTTTTAAGAATCAGATTGACAATCCTAAGAAAAAACGAAAAATCCGGTTGACGGTTTCCATTATTTACTTTAAAATTCATGTTTGAAACCGTTACCAAAAACTTTGATGCTTCATTCAAGTCAAAACGTCCAATCCAAGGAGGAGAATGTATGGAAAATCGTTATTCTGTTCATCCTGAACAAGCGAAACGATTCACAACCGCAGAGCTTCGCGAGCATTTTTTAATAGAATCATTGTTTGCCGAAAATCAGCTGAAAATGGTTTATTCACATGAAGACAGGGTCGTGATTGGCGGTGCTGTTCCGGTCAATGAATCGATACAGCTTGATGCGGGCGATTTCTTAAAAACGGACTATTTCCTTGAGCGCCGTGAAATCGGCATTGTGAACGTCGGAATGCCCGGCGCGGTTAAGATCGGCGGCGAGGAACATGTGATGGGGCATAAGGATTTTCTGTATATCGGCTTGGGAAATCAAGACGTTTCCTTTTCAAGCTTGGATGAAGGAACGGCAAAGTTTTATTTCGTTTCCGCGACCGCGCACAAAAATTATCCTGTACAAAAAGCTTCGCTTGCTGAGCTCCCGTACGACCACTTGGGGGAGGAGGCCTCATCGAATGTCCGCAATCTGTATAAAGTGATTCATGCTGACGGCATCCAGAGCTGTCAGCTGATGATGGGGATTACGTTTCTTGAGCCTCATAATACATGGAATACGATGCCGGCCCATGTGCATGACCGGCGGATGGAAGTTTACCTTTACCTTGATCTTGATGAATCGGAAAAAGTGTTCCACTTCATGGGCGAACCGACGGAAACCCGGCACCTTGTCGTCGGAAATGAACAGGCCGTCATTTCTCCGGCATGGTCTGTCCACTCGGGTTCAGGCACATCCAACTACTGCTTTATTTGGGCGATGGCCGGTGAAAACTACACATTTAAGGACATGGACGCTGTCCCGATGAATGTCATACGGTAAGGACGTGATAGAAGATGGGATATCTTGAATCGTATTTTTCCCTTGAAGGCAAAACGGCGCTTGTCACAGGACCCGCTACAGGCATCGGCCAAAGCATCGCCGCAGCGCTCGCAAAAGCGGGAGCCGATGTGATCGGCACAGCCCATGCGAGCGGGCTTGAAGAAACAAAACAGCTCATTGAAGAAGCCGGCAGGACGTTTACATCATATCAGCTCGACATGAGCAGCCTTGATGAAGTTGAATCTTTTACAAAAGAAGTCCTTGCCCGTCATCAAATCGATATTCTCGTAAACAACGCCGGAACGATCCGCAGGGAGAAAGCGGCTGAGTTTTCCCGGGACAACTGGGAAACGGTCATCAATGTCAATTTGAACAGCCTGTTTCTGCTCTCACAGGCCGTCGGCCGGCAGATGATCGAACACAGGCAAGGAAAAATCATCAACATCGCTTCGCTCCTTTCGTTTCAAGGAGGCATTCTCGTACCGGCTTATACGGCGAGCAAGCACGCAGTGGCCGGACTCACCAAATCGTTCGCCAATGAATGGGCCGCTTTCAATGTACAAGTCAATGCGATTGCGCCAGGCTATATTAAAACCAACAATACAAAGCAAATCCGCGACGATGAAAAGCGGAACGCCGAAATTTTAAAACGGATCCCGGCGGAGCGCTGGGGGGAGCCGGCTGATATTGCCGGTGCGGCATTGTTCCTTTCGTCCCCGGCTTCAGATTATATGAACGGCCATGTTTTAGCTGTTGATGGCGGATGGCTCGCAAGATGAATGTTCCGAGGCTGCCAGCATGTTGTCCGGCGGCCTTTCTTGCTCTCTCGCCTTTCTCTACGGCTTCAAAATGACTTTGATGCAGTCATCCTCATGGTCGTTGAACAGATGATACGCCCGTCCGGCTTCTCCAAGCGGAAGCTGATGTGTAATGATTTCTTTCGGATCGAATTCTTCGCCTTCAATTTTTTTGAAAATCTCCGGCATTAAATGAATAACCGGTGCCTGCCCCATTTTCAGCGTGATATTCCTGGTGAAAAACGCCCCCAGGGGAAACATGTTGTAGTTGCTTCCATATACACCGGTGATCTGCACCGTTCCGCATTTCCGAACCGCCTTTGTCGATATCTGAATCGGCCCCAGCGTCCCGCCCTGCAGCTTTAGTTTTTGTTCAAGGTATTCAAGCGGCGATTTTTTCCCGTCCATTCCGACGCAGTCAATGACGACATCGGCGCCGCCTTTTGTGATTTCCTTCAAATGCTCTCCCATGTCGGGATATTCTGTGAAATCAAACACCTCGACACGGTTTAAAGCTTTTGCCTGTTTTAAACGGTAATCCAAATAGTCAACGGCAATGACCCGTTTGGCGCCCTCCATCCAGGCAAACTTCTGCGCCATTAATCCGACCGGACCGCAGCCGAGCACAATGACGGTGTCCCCTTTTTTGACGCCCGCATGAAGGACACTCCAGTAGGCAGTAGGCAGGACATCTGACAAAAATAACAATGATTCGTCCTCAAGCTCGCATGATTCCGGGATGACAAACGGCGTAAAATTGCCAAACGGCACTTTCAAATATTCCGCCTGGCCGCCCGGATGATTGCCGAATTTCTCCGAATAGCCGAAATATCCGCCTGAATCATAATGCGGATTGGAATTGTCGCACTGGCTTTCCAGCTTGTTTTCACAATAATAGCAATGTCCGCAGGCGACGGTAAACGGAATGACAACCCTGTCGCCTTTTTTCACCTTTGTCACCTCAGGCCCTGTTTCCTCTACGATTCCCATCGGTTCATGTCCAAGCTGAAAGCCTTTCGGAAGCGGAAAATTCCCTTGGTAGAGATGCAAATCAGAGCCGCAAATCGCGGTAGAGGTAATTCGGACGACGACATCGTCTTTCTTTTCAATTTTAGCGTCCTCCACTTGACTGACTTCAATATGCTTAGGCCCTTGAAACGTTACAGCCTTCAATCGTCCACACTCCCATTTTTTACAGGTTATTGATAGTGTGGACAAGGCTGAAAACTTGATTCATCTTTTTTAAACAAACGTTTCATTAGTTCATATAAAAAACTGAATCATCGGAGACTGACAGACATAAATAAAAGAAACGGAGGTGTTTTAATGCTGCTGCAAATATTGGTCGGGGGCTTATTTGTTTTTGCCGTTTTCTTTATTGTATTCAGAGGGATTAGATCAGGCCATCTGCCCCGACATGATGAGATTCCGCCCGAGGATGAGGGAAGAAATGACGAGTCGAAGTAGCATGTGATGTAAGGGCATAAAGGGGATTCCCCTCCCCTTATGGCCCGGCTGTCCGCGCTTCTGTATTCCGGTTGTTTTTGTGTTTTCTTTTTAAATCCAGCTCAATTTCTTCAAGGCTTTTCCCTTTTGTTTCAGTTACTTTAAAGAAGACGAACAAAAACGCCATAATCCCTATTGCCGCATAGCAAAGGAATAAATAGCTGATGCCAATCAGATCGAGAAGCACCGGAAAGCTCAAGGTCACAATTAAATTTCCTGTATGGAGCAAAAGCGTCGATACTCCGGTTCCGGCTCCTCTGACATGAAGGGGAAACAGCTCGGGCAGCATCACCCAGACAACCGGCCCCCAGCTGACTGCAAACACCGCTATGAACACACCTAAACAAACGACCGTCGTCCATGCCGCAGCAACGGTATTTCCCAAAAAGATATGGGTCACAGACAGCACGATCAGACTGATGACCATTCCCGCATTTCCGAATAATAAAAGCGGTTTGCGGCCTACCCGGTCGATCAAGCGCATCGCTGCTAATGTCATGAGCACATTCACCGTCCCGATCCCGACGGTCCCTAAAATAGCCGCCGACTTTTCAAATCCGACATTCGCAAACGTTTTCGGAGCGTAGTATATCATCGTGTTTGTCCCGATAAACTGCTGAAGAAAAGCGAGTCCCAGGCCGGCGATCAACGACGGACGCACCCACGGCTCCAGCAGTTCTTTCAAACCTCCCTGCTCCTGTCTTTCCGCTTCTTTCATTCCTTTGATCTCTTCAAGCACGTTTCCCCTCTTCATTCTGCTCAAAACCGCTTTCGCTTTTTTCTCTTTGTCTTTTGACAAAAGCCAGCGCGGACTTTCCGGCATGAAAAAAATGCCGATCAAAAGACTGATAGACGGTACAAGCGCCAGCCCAAGCATCCAGCGCCAGGCCCCTGACCCGCTGAAAGCATAATTAATAAGGTAGGAAAGCAGAATACCCGTCGTGATCATCAGCTGATTCAATGATGAAAGGGCCCCGCGGGATTCCTTAGGCGCCAGTTCTGACAGATATAAAGGAATAATCGTCGTCGAACAGCCCACTGCAAGGCCCAGAACGATTCTGAAAGCCACCATATATTCCGTGTCGGGCGCAAGTGCTGTACCAAACCCGCCAATGCAAAACAGCACCGCGGCGGACATCATCACCTTACGTCTGCCAAAGCGGTCGGCCAGCTTTCTCGATAACCCCGAGCCGAAAATCGCACCGATTAAAATGGAGCTGACCACGAGTCCTTCTGTAAAGGCATTCAGGTCAAACTCATCTTTGATATAGAGGATCGCCCCGGATATCACGCCCGTATCATATCCGTAAATCAGTCCGCCCAAGGCTCCAAAAAAATAAAGCCAGGCATTCGCCTTCTGTTTTTTCATCAATGATCCTCCTTTAACAGCTCAAGCTTTTTATGAATCTTTTACCTTATCTCGGATTCCTTAAACATCAGACTCCCTGTACCATTAAAAGGAAACTAAAATAAATGAAACATTTAGGGCCCGGGCATCGTCATATTAAGGACGGCCAAAAACCAACAGCCAAGCAGTTTCCAATGACTTCCCCTGGTCAAAATGCAAATAATCTAGTACAATGCAAGACTAGGAATCAATTAACTTTTATATCAGAAATTTCACTAACTTTAGTAATAATGGTGCGTTTTTTAATAAATCGAAAGAGGAGTTTGTCAGATGCTACGATCGCAACGAACGAAGAAAAAAAGGTTAAGAAAATGGGTCAAATACTCATTGTTTTTCATTGTTTTACTTTTAACGGCGACAGCGGCCGCAGGCGGCTACGCCTACTATAAAATTGCCAGTGCTTCAAATGATGCGCAGGTCAGCCTTTCCCGAGGAAAACAATCCGTCAAACGGATCAAAGAGTTCAATCCTGAAAAAGACAACTTTTCGATCCTGATGATGGGAATTGATGCCCGTCCGGGACAAAGCATGGATAAGGAACGAAGCGACGCAATGATCCTGGCTACGTTCAATCGAGAAGACAAATCGGTCAAGCTTTTGAGCATTCCAAGGGATTCATATGTGAATATCCCCGGCCATGGCTTTGATAAAATCACCCATGCCCATTCGCTTGGCGGAAGGGATCTCAGCGTAGAGACCGTCGAAGGTTTGCTCGACATCCCTGTCGATTATGTTATTGATGGAAACTTTTCCGCTTTTGAAGAAGTCGTCGATGAGCTGGGCGGTGTTCCGGTTAACATTAAAAAGGAATATATCGTGAAACAAATTACAAAAGATACAAAAGGGAAGGTTCATTTAACAACGGGCGAACAGACGCTAAACGGCGAAGAAGCCCTGGCATACGTCAGAACGAGAAAAGCCGACACTGATTTAATGCGCGGACAGCGGCAGATGGAAGTGATCAAAGCGGTCATCAATAAATCCAAATCGCTGACATCAATTCCTGCATACGACGACATTCTGGATACGATCGGGAAAAACGTGTCGATGAACCTGTCGCTGAACGACCTGATCGGACTGATTCCGTTCGTCACATCACTCGAATCTGTCGATACCCTGCAGCTGAAAGGCAGCGATTATAAACCGGGGAACGTTTACTATTTCCAGCTTGATCAAGAAAATCTTGCGGAAATCAAACAAGAATTAAAACAGCAGCTGGACTATTGATTTGATAAAGGATGATCGCGGATCATCCTTTTTTCTGTTCTATATTTACTATTGAAAAAATTTAAATTTAGGTTTAGCCTTTTACATAAATGAGACCATACTGCAGAGAGAGTTGTTTTTCGTCTTCAAAAAACGGTAAACTGCTCTTATAGGAGGTTATATTTACATAATGAGATTAATTGCGATCGATTTAGATGGAACCCTTTTAAATACGGAAAGCAAAATTTCTGCAGAAAATCGGGCCGCTATCAAAAAAGCGCTCATCTCCGACTGCATTGTGACAATTTGTACAGGAAGAGCAACCTTTGACGTAAAGGAGCTTCTGAATGATTTGGACATTCCGATTATCGCCGCCAACGGGGGAACGGTCCACGATTTTAATTATAAGCCGTTAAGCCGGACCTTAATGGATCGGGAGGCCGGGAAAAAAGCGGCTGAATACTTAACAGACCACCATATTTATTTTGAAGTGTATACGGATGATGCGCTGTTATCTCCTTTTGACGGCGAAGAGAAGCTGAAAGCCGAGCTTGATATCGTAACGAGCGCCAATCCGGATGAAGACCGGGAGACACTTTGGCAGGGTGCGCTGACTCAGTTCAAGCAATTCGGCATTAAACCGGTTCCCGATATTCGCAGAGTGTTTGACGGAAGCGAAAATATCTATAAGCTGCTGTGCTTTTCATTTGATATGGAGAAACTAAAAAAAGCGAAAGAAGATCTTTCCGCCTTCGCCAAACTGGGGCTCACGTCTTCCGGAAGGCACATCATTGAAATTCTGCCCGCTGAATCGGGAAAAGGGCGCGCTTTAAGAAAGCTTGCCGCCCATTATGGAATTAAGAAAGAAGACATCTACGCCATCGGCGACAGTCCGAACGATTTGTCGATGTTTGCAGAAGCCGGACACCGAATTGCGATGGAGAATGCGATCGATGAATTAAAACATATCAGCACATTTATCACAAAGAGCAATGATGAAAACGGTGTAGCCTATTTTATCAACAAGCTCCTCGAGAATGAATACGAATAAAAAGAAAAAACCGCCTGAAGCGGTTTTTTCCCTTATCGGATTCTGACGCTTCCGACATACTTATCTTTCCAATATTCGCTCGTCTCCAGATCCGTTGTCGTCACACCTGAAGACAATGTGACAAGGACGACTTGTCCATTTCCGATGTAAATGGAAGGAATAAGGACGCTCGTCCCTTGAAAGAAGACTAAATCCCCAGGCTCCAATTCATCCTTTGCGATTTTCTCGCCTGCTTCGTACTGTTTATCGGCGTAACGCGGAAGCTCGACTCCGGCGGCCGTTTTATATATATATTGAATGAAGCCTGACGTATCAAATCCGTCCTTAGGCGTCGTTCCGCCTTTTTGGTAGCCGACTTCACCGATATATTTGATGGCTTCAGTCACAATCTGGTTATCTGCAAGAGACAAACTGTCAAAGCGGCGGATGCCCGTAAATTTCTTTTGCCAATATGAAGCTGATAAATAGGAAATCGTCACTTTATTTGAACGGCTCGCATGAATAAACCTGCCGCCTCCGGCATAAATGCCGTTATGGGAAATTCCCGGCTTATAGGTGTTGCTGAAGAAAACAACATCTCCGGGCTGTATATCCTCAAGCTTCACCTTTCGGCCGACCGCCCATTGCTGTTCTGCCGATCTCGGCAAATAGACCCCGAGCGTCTCGCGAAAAACATATTGCGTCAATCCTGAACAATCAAAGCCAACATCAGGTGAGGCGCTGCCAAACACATACGGAACCCCGATGTAGTCAAGCGCTTTTTGAACGACCGGGTCTTTGGAGACGGCCGGTTCTTTCGTGATTCTTTTCGCCTTGTAATAGCCTGAACTCCAGTATTTGCTGCCTTCCAGCTTTGTAATGGCAACCCCGCTCGATTTCGTGCTGTGAATGATTTGATCATCCCCTAAGTAAATCGCGACATGTGTCGGCCCGTCCGATTCAAGAGCAGCGTTTTTAAAAAAGACGAGATCTCCTTTTTCAAGGCTGTTCCTGCTGACGCTTGTCCCTATGTTCGATTGTTCTTCAACTGTTCTGGGCAGTGAAATATCAAGCGCTTCAAAGACATACTGGATAAAACCGGACGAGTCAAAGCCGTCTTGCGGGCTTTCTCCGCCATAGCTGTATTTCGTGCCTGCAAACTTTTTAGCCGTCTCAGCGATAGATTCGCCGATCGTATCGGCCTGCGCGATCTTGTCACCGGTCAAAAACGACACGCTCCAAAACAATGTGGCTCCAAGTAGCAAAAACATTGCCAGTTTTTTCTTCAATTGATCTGTTCCTCCTCTTCTTTCCTCTTTCATCGGCAGTGACCTGAGATATCTAAAGGGCGGATTTTACAACAATATCGAGCGAATGACGAGAAGAAACGCAGGGCAATCCAACATAACGGAAAGTTTACGAAGGGATAAATTCATAGAAGGCGGTAATCATGAGGTTTCATTCCATCCCGATCTGCTTTCATCTCTTGCAATCCCGGCATTTGCCGCAATTTCTTCAATCCCTTAAAAAGAATACAATAAACGCTATCTTTAACCAACCCCAAAACCGTACATAAATCCTCCTGAATTTCTCTAAACCTTTCTGCCTTGAATGGTTAAGGAATTTGTCGCACATCGCGATTTCAATAGACCAATCTGGCAAAATGTTCATAGGAATTGATCAGTAAACAAAAAAGAGAGCGCCCTCCGCGCTCTCTTTTCTCGGTTTATTGCCGGCCGTCGGCCGTGTTTTCCTGCTGCTTCACTTTCTGAATCTCAGTTGATATTTTGGCTTTTTCATCGGTTGACAGTTCATCGGAGTATTTAAAAGCCGACATGAACGATATGATGAGAACCAATCCTACAAACGGCCAGACCGCTCTGATAAATCTCATTTTTTCGTCACTCCGTTTTCATTGTTTTTTAGTTTGTTTTTATGATCGACTTCAAAAGTCAGTTTTCCGTCTTCTTCTTTCCAATTCAGGTTTGAGCCTTTTGTCAACTGGCGGAAAATCGCTTCTCGCTGTAAGAAGTCGTTTTTGCCCAAAGGTGTCGGCGTTGCTTCGCGAATGTTGAGAGGCGTTACTTCAAATCGGCCTCTGCCGTCGTTCATTAAGTGATACTGAACAAGCGCGCTGTCGCGTGTTCTTGACCAGCCCTGATCAAAGACGAAGTTTCCAAGACTGTAGAAAATAACGGTGTCCTTATATACTTCGATCGGCTCAAGAACGTGAGGATGAGCACCTAAAATAATATCGGCTCCGGCGTCAGCGATGGCTTTCGCCAAATCCTTCTGCCTGTCGTTCGGTTCATTGTCATATTCCTGTCCCCAGTGAACGTGAACCACGACAAGATCCGCTTTTTTGGATGCTTCCGCTATCATCGGAATAAAGATTTTCGGGCTCAGCGGCAGCACTCCTCCCCTGTCCTTTTTGGCTGTAAAGTTCTTCGTGTAGACGTCTGTAAAACCGAGCGTTGCGATTTTTACACCGTTCACATCCTTGTATGAAACGTGCTTTTTGGCATCGCTCAAGTTGCTGCCGGCTCCCACTATATCGAGATTTTCTTGTGAAAACTTATTCAGCGTGTCATTCAAACCGTCTTGTCCGTAGTCCATCGCATGGTTGTTGGCGAAATTCAGCACGCTGAAATTCATCTTCTTCAATGTTTCAACAGATTCTTGCTTTGTTTGCAGATGAATATTTTTCTCTGCCTGCTGGTAGTCTTTTTTATTTGTGACAGGGTTTTCGAAGTTTCCTGTTAGAAAATCTGACACATTAAAGTAAGGCTTTACATTTTTAAAAACACTTTCCGGTCCATACAAATTTGTGACTTTCTCTACGTTTCTGCCCATCATGATATCGCCGACAAAAGTAGCTGTCAGCTTGGCATCTTCTTTTTTGGCCATTTTTGAAGGAGTTTTGGCGCTTCCGACCCAAGTAAAGACAAACATGAGACAGATGATCGCGGGCAATACAATAAGCACGTGTTTATTGGTTTTCTTCTTCTCCTGCTTTGTCAGCTTTAGCAGCTTTTCCTGAAAGTTCAGTTGTTTTTTCATCTTTTTGACACACCTAACTTTAGATTAGATAGTAAGCATACATAATGGCGAATGTTGCTCCGCTTAATAAAAGCGTGCTTCCCAGCGTAATCGTTAATCCTTGTCTTTGGATGGTATTTGCGATCAGCCCCGGAACGATGATCCCGATTCCTCTGAATTCGGCAATTTCAAACGGCATCATCGGGTATATGAAGTCGAATCCGATTTTCAGGAGAATTCCCGTTATCAGCATCGCTGCGAATTTTCTGCGTCCGTATAGAATCATGATTTTTGAAAGTCCGAATTTCACAATGACGTATGTCAGCAGGCTGACGAAAAGAACCAGCAGCATGAAGATCGGCTGATTGAACACGAGTCCCAAATAACCAGGTACGACAAGTCCGGCCGGTACAATTCCTGTTTTTTCTGCAAAAATCAAACTGAGTAAAACTCCTAAAATGAGGGCGATATATAAATCTGATCCAAACATTGTGTTTTCTTCCTCCTAGCTAACGAGCTGCTTAATCTTGTATTCTTGTATTTTTTCGATAAGAGGTTCCGCTGCTCCGTGAATATTTCCGACGCCGTAAATGACGCGGCCCTCCAGCTTGTTTTTCAGCATGAACATGATTTCTTCCGTCGTTTTGTGCTCAAAATCAAACAGCTTGTCCGCAGGAATTTTGCCTGCTTCATATGCTTTGACGATCGGCTCTGTCGTTTCTCCAATCAGCACAAGTTCACTTGCTTCAATAAAGGGAAGGACATCTTCGGCAAATTGCTGTGTTCTGTCCACCCTGTCAGCGCGGCAGTTCATAATGACGATCGGCTGATCTGTAGGGTAGCCTATTTCTTTTACGCGCTTCCATATGTTTAAAGTGGAAGATGCGTCATTCGCTGCAAAACCGTTGACGAAATGTCCCGGGTTTTTGGCGTTCATCAGCGGCAGAATCCTCATCGCTCCCGGATCAGGCAGCGCATTCAGCATGCCTTTAAAGGCGGTTTCTTCGTCAATTCCCAACGCTTGAGCAACCCCGAGTGCAAGGGACGCATTATCAGGGAATACCATGTATTCAAACTGCCTGAGATAGTCATCTGTTATTTTAGAATTGTCTGCGACGATGACTTTTGTGTTCCTTTCTTTTGCAATTTGCTTAAAGAAATCGGTATACTCACTATCAGTAATAACCAAATGTCCGTTGTAAGGAATGGTTGCTGTGAAAGCTTCTGCAATTTCATCCAAAGTCGGTCCCATCACATCCATGTGATCCTCCAGCACGTTCACGATCACGCCGATATTAGCCTGAAGCAATTCTTCCTGAAAGATGATTTGATAATCAGGATTAACGGCCATACATTCACTGACGATCGCATTGGCCCCTCTTTCGACCGTCTCTTTCATGACTTCCTTCTGCTCGCCGATGTTCGGTCCTTGCGGCTTTCTCTTAATCGGCTTTTCTTCCGGTGTGTCCCAATAAATCATCCTTGCATCAGTCCCGGTTGTTTTTCCTACTGTTTTGTAGCCAGCCTCGATTAATATTCCTGTTGTTAATCTGGTCACCGTGGACTTTCCGCGTATCCCGTTGATGTTCACTCGGACTGGCAGGGCGTCGATGTTTTGCTGGTGGCGCCTTTTTTCATAAATGCCGATCCCAACAACGATCACACAGGCTAATAGCATTACCCACATTGTTTGTCTACATCTCCTTCTTGGAATCTGATATGTAAATTCATTCATCAGTATATAGGTTCACTATGAAATCACAATCGGCATTATGTAACAGAAGACGACGAAATTTTCCGTGACAAAGCTCACCTCACTTCCGATACTATTTCCTATCCATCGATTGATAATTATGGAAATCCGGAGTCCTTATCTCCTACAAATTTTCTGCATCATTTTTAAGAATACGCTTTCAAAAATCGAAAAATTCGATTCTATACTTTTCTCCCTATTATTTATGAAAGGCTAAAAGATGGGTTTCGGGTCAGCCCTTTATGTTCCGGACTTCGCCGTAATTACGGAAAAACCGCCGGATTCACGCTTTATTCACCGTTTTGCAACGGGTCAAAAAGTCATCAATTGCCGCTGTGAAAAATCATGGAGTCCCATGACCTCCAGACTACATTGCAAAACTTGAAAATCCGCTTCACCATCAAGCGGGATTCATTAGTAAATCCAAACAATTTTTAAGCCGTTCGATTCAGCTTCTTTTTTTCGTTTATAGGTTATAATCCTAGGATTTAAACAGCCATTAATTTTTTTCAACGAGAATTCATCAAACTTTAACATTTTTAATTTTTCTTACTATTCTTATTGTTACTGAATCCGACAAATTTATAATAAATCAACAGATGTGCGGGACTTTTTTCTATTAGAAGCGCCTCAGGGGGGCAGGCTTGCCTGAACATCCCGATTCGTTTCTAATCCATGGGATGATTTTTTTGATTGTGATTTCATGAAGTTCATGATAATCTTTATGTAAACGGTTACACAAGGAAGGAGAACGTCCCGTTGGCTACGATTAAAGACGTTGCACTTGCGGCAAAAGTATCTGTCGCTACGGTTTCCCGCGTGTTGAATGAGACGGGATACGTCCATGAGGAGACCAGGTCACGCGTGATGAAGGTGATGGAAGAGCTGAATTACCGCCCGAATGAAGTGGCCAGATCTCTCTATAAAAGGGAATCAAGATTAATCGGGCTGCTTTTGCCCGACATCACAAACCCATTCTTCCCTCAGCTGGCCCGGGGAGTTGAAGACGAAATTCACAGACACGGCTTCAGGCTGATATTCGGAAACAGTGATGAAAATCTTGAAAAAGAACTCGATTATCTCCAGACATTTCAGCAAAATCATGTCGTCGGCGTCATCTCTGCAACAAATTACCCTGAAGCATCAAATTACAAAGATTTGCCGATGCCGATTGTCTTTCTCGACCGAACCGGGGAACATGCGCCCGCCGTGTTTGCGGACAGCAAGGAAGGCGGACGGATCGCAGCTTCGGAGATCATCAAACGACATTCATCACGCATTACCTTAATCAAAGGGCCCGGCCACTTGCAGACCGCAACAGACCGGTTCAACGGCGCGCTTGACATCTTAAGCGGAGCCGATGTTGATTTTCATGTCATGAAAACCGAAACATTTTCTTTTCAGGAAGCGCAAAAACGGGCGGCTGAGTTATTTTCCGCCTATCCGGAGACAGACGGCATCATTGCCAGCAATGATATTGCGGCAACCGCGGTTTTGCATGAGGCGTTGAAGCGGAAGATCAAAGTGCCCGACGAGTTGCAGATCATCGGATTTGACGATATTCCGCAAAGCGAATTGCTTTTTCCTTCCTTATCAACAATCAGGCAGCCTGCATATCAAATGGGAAAAGAAGCGGCAAAACTGCTGCTTAGAATCTTGAAGCATGAATATATTGAACAGCCGGCTGTTAAAATGCCGGTCGCTTTTATCGAAAGACAAACGACTAGAAAGGCGGATGACAATGAGTAAAATATGTGTAATTGGCAGCTCTTCAATGGATTTAGTCGTCACATCGCAAAAACGGCCGAAAGCCGGCGAGACGGTGCTTGGCGATTCCTTTCAAACCGTTCCCGGCGGAAAAGGCGCCAACCAGGCTGCCGCAGCCGCGAGACTGGGAGCGGAAGTCTATATGATCGGCCGTGTCGGGAATGATCATTACGGTCAAGCCATCCTCGCAAACTTTGAAGCGAACGGGGTTTTGACAGACTATGTGGAACCGGTTACAGATATGGAAAGCGGCACCGCACATATCGTTCTGGCAGAGGGAGATAACAGCATCATCGTCGTCAAAGGCGCAAATGATCAGGTTACACCGGAATACGTTCAAAAGGCGCTCCCCGCCATTAAAAAGGCGGACATCATCCTCATTCAACAGGAAATTCCCGAGGAAACGGTTGATTATGTAAGCGGGCTCTGCAAAACGCTCGGCACTCCCCTGCTGCTCAATCCCGCTCCCGCCAGACCACTCCGTCAGGAAACCATTGAAAACGCGTCCTATCTGACACCGAATGAACATGAAGCGGCCATGTTGTTTCAGGGACTTTCCCAAGAGGATGCGCTGAAGCGCCACCCCGGAAAACTGTTCATTACAGAGGGCAAAAACGGAGTCCGCTACCATAATGGAAATGAAGAAAAGCTCGTCCCTTCATTTCCGGTGGAAGCGATTGACACCACTGGAGCGGGAGATACCTTTAATGCGGGATTTGCTGTCGCCCTGTCCGAAGGGAAAGATATTGAAACCGCCTTACGCTTTGCAAACCGGGCCGCTTCTTTATCCGTATTAAAATTCGGCGCTCAAGGCGGGATGCCGTTCAGAGAAGAAGTGGAGCGTGAACTGTCATGAAAAAACACGGCATCTTAAACAGCCATATCGCCAAAGTGCTGGCCGACATCGGGCATACCGATACCATCGTCATCGCGGACGCCGGTTTGCCCGTCCCTTCCGGCGTCCCAAAGATAGACCTTGCTCTCGAGCTGGGGACTCCCGGCTTTCAGGAGGTGACGCGGCTCATTGCCAGCGAAATGGTTGTGGAAAAAGTCACCGCTGCCAAAGAAATTGAAACCGCCAATCCGGAACAAGCCGAATTTTTAAAAACGTTTTTCTCTGAACAGCCGATCGAACATGTTCCCCACGAAGCATTGAAAAAAGCAGCGGAAAAGGCGAAAGCCGTGATTCGCACAGGTGAAGCGACACCTTATGCTAACTGCATCCTGCACGCGGGAGTGATCTTTTAGATGTTCATATCCTCACATCTGGAAAGAAGGGGTAGCCTATGCATATTGAAATGAAAGACATTTATAAGGCATTTGGACAAAACCAGGTTTTGTCCGGTGTTTCC